>NZ_AGFG01000016.1 GCF_000226255.1 Desulfovibrio sp. A2 | reverse complement strand
GTGGCGTCCAATGGTTTCACCGCCTATGGCGCGGCGGTATGCGCTGGCGGATGCGCGTGCGCGGGGATGGCCGCGCGCGCCCGGAAAGCGCGGGGATGGATGTCGGCACGGCAACTGCCGTGAGTCCGCGCTGGCATGGCCGATGCATTAAGAAACGTAAAGGCGGAACCCGGAAAAATCGTCCGCCCCGGAGGCAGCATGTCCATCTCGTCCATCTACAGCAGTTACGGCACCTACGGCATCGACCTTTCGATGAAGAAGGCACAGGAACAGGCGGAGAGCGGCTCGTCCTCCTTGTCCGCCTCTTCTTCATCCACCTCGTCCTCTTCGTCCAACACGGTGACCGGGCTTTCGCTCGACTACCTGAGCCAGCTTTCCGCCGTGCTGAAGGAAATTTCTCCCAACGCCAGCGGCAAGCTGACCTTCAGCATGGTGGAGGACTACCGCAAGGACCTGGAGGAGGAGTTTTCCGCCAAGGTGCGCGAAGACCTGACCAAACTCGGCGTGGACAAGGACGTGGAATTCCGGGTGGTCACCAACGAGAAGACCGGTGGCGTCTCGGTGATCACCGATAGCGAGGACAAGGCCAAGATCGAGAAGTATTTCAAGGACAACCCGGACATGGTCAAAAAGTTTCAGAAGATCCAGACGTTGTCCAACCTCGAGAAGGCCCGCAAGGCGGAAGGATATTCCGCCCAGGACGTGAAGACCCGCCTGCAGATGGAAGCCATGAGCGCGTGGTGGAGCGAGGACGGCGCGTCCTCGCAGATAATGGACTTCACCGGTGGGCAGGCCACGTTTCTTGCCGGTTTGAGCGCGCGGGTGTAGCCCGGCGCGCAGGCGGCGCGCCCGGGGCGGCCCCATGCCCTTGCATGCATTTCATGCCCCCGGACATTCCGCGCGGCTTTCCCGGCACACGGCTTCTTCTGCCAGCCGGGTGGCGCGGAACTGCCGGGGGTTGTCATTGCCGGGCGATTGCGGCATGACGTGCCCGTGAACGCACCAGCCCCCGCCACCCATGCGGCCGTACCCGCCGCAGCGCCGTCCCCCGTGGGGGGCGACACGCCGTTGCGCACCATCCAGGTGGTCAACGTGCGCTGGTTCAACGCCACGGCGTGGTACGGCATGATGCTGGCCCGCCTGTTGCGCGAGGCCGGGCACGAAACCCTGGTGCTGGGCCTTGCGGGCACCGAATCCTTCGAGCGCGCCCGCGCCTGGGGGCTGGACCCCATCCCCCTGCCGCTGAATGCCGCCAATCCCGTCACCCTTGCCGGGCTGTACGGCTCGCTGCACCGCATCGTGCGCGATTTTCGCCCCCACGTGGTCAACTGCCACCGGGGGGAAGCCTTCGTGCTGTGGGGCCTGTTGAAGGCGCTGCACGCGCGCGGGCCGCACCGCTTCGGGCTGGTGCGCACGCGCGGCGACCAGCGCCTGCCGAAAGGCAACCGGCCCAATCTGTTCCTGCATACCCGCGTGGCCGATGCGGTCATTGCCACCAACTCGGTGATGGCCGGGCACTTCATCCATGAAATGGGCGTGCCCGCAGACCGGGTGCACACCATCCTCGGCGGGGTGGACGAGGGCGTGTTCCGGTTCGACGCGGCGGGCCGCGCCCGAGTGCGCGCCGAATACGGCTGGGCGGACGACGATTTCGTGGTGGGGCTGCTGGGCCGGTTCGACGCGGTGAAGGGCCAGCGCGAACTTATCGAGACGGTGGCGGGGCTGCGCGCGGGCCGCTGGGACGGCACGCCCCGTCCGAACCTGCGGCTTATGCTGGCCGGGTTCGATTCCGCCACGCCCGAGGCCACGGTGCGCGGCTGGCTGCGCGAGGCGGGCATCGAGGACAGTTCGGTGATCACCGGCAAGCGGCCGGACGTGGCGGCGTGCATCTCGGCCATGGACCTTGGGGTGGTGGCCTCGCTGTGGTCGGAAACCATTGCCCGCGCCGCGCTGGAGATCATGGCCTGCGACAGGCCGCTGGTGTCCACCACCGTGGGGGTCATGCCCGACCTTCTGCCCCAGGGCGCGCTGGTGGAGCCCGGCGACGTGCCCGCCATGGCCGGTGCCATCGCCCACGCCATGGACAGCCCGCCGTGGCTGGAAATATTGCGCGACGCCTGCGGTCTGCGCATCGCCAGCCTGCACCGGGCGGACTTTCTGAATCGCACCCTTGCCGTCTACCGGGACGTGTGCCGCGGCGTGTGGCAAGGCGCCTGCCGCCTGAATGGCCCGGACACCCCAGACACCCCAGACACCCCAGATGGTCCAGATGGTCCAGATGGCCCGGACACCCTTGACCGCACGCGCGGGGCCTGACCAGCCCGCCACATATTTCCCCATCCCGACGGCGCGTCCGCGCCGCCACACCATGCACCACGGGCGGGGCCGCCCACGCCGCTCCGCCACGCAAGAGCTAGAGCAGGAGACACACCAGTGAGCCTCAAGAGTTTCGCCAGCGACAACACCTCGGGCGTGCACCCGCGCATTCTCGCCGCCATGGAGCGCGCCAACGCCGGGCAGGCCCGCCCCTACGGGCAGGACCCGTACACCGAGCAGGCGAAAGAGGTGTTCGCCCAGCACTTCGGGCCGGACATCGACATGTACTTCGTGTTTCTGGGCACGGCTGCCAACGTGCTGGGGCTGCGCGCCGTGACCCGGCCGTGGCATTCGGTGGTCTGCGCGGACGTGGCGCACATCAACGTGGACGAATGCGGCGCGCCGGAATCGGTCACCGGGTCCAAGCTCCAGGTCATCCCCTCGCACGACGGGCGCATCCGGGTCATGGACGTGGTGCCGCTGCTGCACATGATCGGCAACTTCCACCACAGCCAGCCCCGGGTCATTTCCATCACCCAGTCCACCGAGCTTGGCACCGTGTATTCCCCGGCGCAGGTGCGCGCCCTGGCCGATTTCGCCCACGCCAACGGCATGCTGCTGCACATGGACGGCGCGCGGCTGGCCAACGCGGCGGCGGCGCTGGACGTGAGCCTTGCGGAACTTACCCGCGACGCGGGCGTGGACGTGCTGTCCTTTGGCGGCACCAAGAACGGCATGATGTTCGGAGAGGCGGTGATCTTCTTCAACCCCGAACTGTCGCGCGAATTCAACTTCATCCGCAAACAGGGCATGCAGCTCATCTCGAAGATGCGCTTCATCGCCGCGCAGTTCATCGAAATGCTGCACGACGGCCTGTGGCTGGAAAATGCCCGCAACGCCAACCAGATGGCCCGGCTGATGGCCGACAACCTGCGCGGCCTGCCCCATGTCACCATCACCCGGCCGGTGGAGGCCAACGCGGTGTTCGCGCGCCTCTCGCCCGAGCACATCGCCCGGTTGCAGCAGGATTTCTACTTTTACGAATGGGATCCGGTGCTGCACGAGGTGCGCTGGATGACCAGCTTCGACACCACCGAGGAAGACGTGCGGGCCTTCACCGACGCCGTGAAGGCACTGGGGTAGGGGGGGAAGATTTTCTTTATGCCTCCGGCGGGCAGGGGGCTAGGCGCGTTGCGATCGGCAGCCGCGCTTTGCGGCCCCTATCCGTAAGGTTCGTTTCACTCACCTAACGGCTAGGGCAATGCTCGAAGACTCGCATAACGGCTGCCGTCCCCTGCACCCCCATTTTGTAAAAGGGGAGGCGCGTAGGATATGCAAGTTCAGTGATGTGAACGGCTCTACGTAACCCCGTTGAAAAGTTTTGAGGGTTGGGGGTGCGGGGGAAGGGAACTTTTTCAAAAGTTCCCTTCCCCCGCGTTCTTTTGTTCCCGTTCTTCTTTTCTCTTTTACAACCGCATCTTCGCGTACAGCCGGGCCAACCAGGGGCGGGAGTACAGGAACAGGCGCAGCAGCAGCCACGAGCCGGGCTTGTCCTTGGCCTTGAAGCGGTGGACGTGGGCGGCGCTGCCGGGCAGGTTTTCACCCATGGTGGTGGCGAAGAACACGGAAAATCCCAAGGCCCGCGCGATGTCGCGGGCCTCTTCGCAGTAAGCGCCCCACGGCCAGCACAGCGAGCGCACGGGGTGTCTCAGTTCGCGGGCCAGGGTGACGGCACAGTCGGACAGCTCGCAGGTCATGCGGGCGGTACGGTCGGCGTCGGATTCGTGGTTGCCGAGGCCGGATGAGGTGGCCGCGAACCCTTCAACCAGCGCTTCAAGTTCCTGCACCCGGGTGGCATTCTTGAGAAATGCATAAGCCCCGGCCTTGTCCTGCGGGACAAGGCCGCGGATGGCGTCCACCAGTTGCGGGTCGGGCACGAAGGCGCGGCGCAGCAGGGCGGGCCGCTGCGGAAAGGCCGGCAGCCCCCACGGCACGGGAAAGTCCACCCGGTCGAAGGTGCGCGTGCGGTGGCCGGGGGCGTGAAATCCCTTGTATTCCGGCTTGGCGAACACGGCGTGGTGCCAGTGGGAATGGGCGGCGATGGCCATGGTGCCGTCGGCTTCCATCAGTCGCGCCTCGTCCCAGTTGCAGAACAGGTCTTTGCGCTCGTCAAAGCCCAGTACGTGGCGCACGTAGGGCTGGTCCACGCGGGGCAGCCCGTCCTCGCGGACGCGGCCCGCGCGCACGTCGTCCAGGGTGGGGCGCGGCGTGCCCTGCTCCAGCCTGCCCGTCACGGCGAAGATGACGCCCTTGTGCCCGTACTGCTTCAGGATGGGCCAGGCGTACACGTAGTTGTCCAGAAACCCGTCGTCGAAGGTGATCAGCGCGCTGCGCGGCGGCAGCGGGGCCTGGCCCAGAAGATACGCCTCGGCCTCGGCAAGCCCGATGCCGGTCCACCCGGCGCGACGCATGGCGCGGCAGTGGCCCTCGAAGGTGTCTGGGTGGACGGCGATGGGATTTTTCTTGCGGCTGACGTAGTGGTACATCAGCACGGGAAGGCTTTTAAGGCCGGAGAACGTGACGGGGCGGGGTGCGGACATGCGGTGACGGTGGCTTGGCCGGTTGAGGATGACGGATGCCGGGCGCGCCATTGCCGGGTGGCCCGTCGCACGGCTTGTCCGGCGTGTGTAGCGCAGCGGGCGGCGTCCGTCGAGTGGGGCGAGTGGGCGAGTGGTATGAGTAGTTGCGTGAAGGGCAGGAAGTCGGCTGGCCGGATCCGCGCGGGTTCGCGGTGCCCTCGGCGGCAGCGGGGCGCCACCTGATTTCCTGCTCCGGCCAAGCGCTGCGGGCCGGTGCGCCGCCCGGCGCGTCGGTCTTTTGACATTGCGCCGCTTGACACCACGGCGCACCGGATTATCCTACAATGGCAGCAGGTTTGCGGCACGTATCGTCGATAAAGGAGAGCTAGGCGAGATGGCAGTCGAATACAAGGACTACTACAAATTGCTGGGCGTGGAGCGTTCCGCCCCGCGCGACGACATCTCGAAGGCGTACAAGAAGCTTGCCCGCAAGTATCACCCGGACCTCAATCCCGGCGACAAGAACGCGGAAGATCGCTTCAAGGAAATCAACGAAGCCTACGAGGTGCTCAAGGACGACGAAAAGCGTCGTCTCTACGATCAGCTCGGGCCCAACTGGCAGCACGGGCAGCAGTTTCAGGGCGCGCCCGGCTTCGAGAACGTGCGCTTCGACTTCGGCGGGCGCGGGTTTGAAGGCGGCGGGTTCAGCGACTTCTTCGAGACGCTGTTCGGGGGCGGCGCGCGGGCGCGCGGGCCGGGAGGTCAGGGCGGCTTCGGGCCGGATCCGTTCGGCAATTTTTCCGCCCGGCAGCGGCGCGGGCGCGACGTGGAGGCGGAGTTTTCGCTGACGCTGGAAGAAGCCTTCCGGGGCGGCCGCAAGGCCGTGTCCCTGCGCGAGGCCAACGGGGGCACCAAGACGCTGGAGGTGAACATACCCGCCGGCGTGCGCGAGGGGGCCCGCATCCGGCTGGCCGGGCAGGGCGACCCCGGCATGGGCGGCGGCCCGGCGGGCGACCTGTACCTGAAGGTGCGCATGGCCCCGCATCCGCAGTTCACCCTGGATGGCGACAACGTGATCTACGACCTGCAACTGGCCCCATGGGAGGCGGCGCTTGGGACGACGGTGCGCGTGCCCACGCTGGACGGCGAGGTGGACATGACCATTGCCCCCGGCGCGTGCAGCGGGCGCAAGCTGCGGCTGCGCGGCAAGGGGCTGGGCAGCGGCGCGGCGCGCGGCGACCAGTACGTGCGCATCGGCATCCGCACGCCGGGCGAACCCACGGAGCGCGAACGGGAACTGTGGCAGGAACTGGCCCGGACCTCCGCGTTCCGGGCGCGGGAGTAGCGCGCCAGGGCCAGTGCGACAGGACTGGCGCGGAACAGGGCAGGCACGGGAACAACACGGCCCGATTTTCATCCGGAGGTGACGCCTGATGTGCCCCAACGAACGACACGACCACGGACACGACCTTGCGCAGGGCGGTGAACTGCCCATCCGTTCAGAATTCATCGCCTGGGCGGAATTCCTTCAGATATCCGGCGTGCACCCCAGCCGCCTGGGTGAGCTGATCGAACTGGGCTGGCTGGAACCGCGCCGTACGGCGGGCGAAGGGTATCTGTTCCGCCGGTTGGACGTGTACCGAACCCGCAAACTGGAACGCATCTGCGCCGACTTCGAGCTGTCCAGCCTTGGCGGCACCATCGTGGTGGATTTGCTGGACCGCATCGACCGTCTGGAACGCAGGGTGCGGGAACTGGAAGCGCAACGGTAGCGAGCCGCCCCGCGCCGGGTTGGCCGCTCCATCACGGAATTTCCGCCTTCGGGCGCGCCGCCCCCGGCTTTGACCGAAGGGGCAGGCCGCCGCCCCAGGGCACACCGCATTCTTGGCCCGGCCCCGCCGGGCAAGGGGGAATGAGAGATATGGACATCAACAAGTTCACCGAAAAGTCGCAGCAGGCCATTGCCGAGGCCCAGTCCACGGCCGTGCGCTTCGGGCACCAGCAGGTGGACGTGGAGCACGCCGCGCTGGCCCTTGTCCGCCAGGAACAGGGGCTGGTGCCGCGCCTGCTGGAACGGGCGGGCTACAAGCCCGACGCCTTCGCCGCCGCCCTGGAGGCCACGTTGCAGAAGCGCCCGGCCGTCAGCGGCCCCGGCGCGGCCCAGGGGCAGATCTACGTCACCCAGCGGCTGAACCAGGCCCTGGTGCGCGCGCAGGATTTCGCCAGGCGGCTCAAGGACGAATACGTCAGCGTGGAGCACCTCATCTGCGCCTTTCTGGAAGAGCCGCCCGCAACCGACATGGGCAAGGTGGCCCGCGAGTTCGGCCTGACCCAGGACAAGCTGCTGGCCGTGCTTGAAGACGTGCGCGGTGCGCAGCGCGTCACCTCGCAGAATCCGGAGGACACCTACGAGGCGCTCCAGAAGTACGGGCGCGACCTGGTGGAAGAAGCCCGCAAGGGCAAGCTGGACCCGGTCATCGGGCGCGACGCGGAAATCCGCCGGGTGGTGCGCATCCTGTCGCGGCGCACCAAGAACAACCCCGTGCTCATCGGCGAGGCGGGCGTTGGCAAGACGGCCATCGTCGAGGGGCTCGCCCACCGCATCCTGAAGGGCGACGTGCCGGAAGGGCTGAAGAATCGCAGCCTGTTCGCGCTGGACATGGGCGCGCTCATCGCCGGGGCCAAGTACCGCGGCGAGTTCGAGGAACGGCTGAAGGCCGTGCTGAAGGAAGTGGAAAAGGCCGAAGGCCGCATCGTCATGTTCATCGACGAACTGCACACCATCGTGGGCGCGGGCAAGAGCGACGGGGCCATGGACGCCGGCAACCTGCTCAAACCCATGCTGGCGCGCGGCGAACTGCACTGCATCGGCGCGACCACCCTGGACGAATACCGCAAGTACATCGAGAAGGACCCGGCCCTGGAACGCCGTTTCCAGCCGGTGGTGGTGGACGAGCCCACGGTGGAGGACACCATCTCCATCCTGCGCGGCCTGCGCGAGCGGTTCGAGGTGCACCACGGCGTGCGCATCAGCGATTCGGCCATCGTCGAGGCGGTGACCCTGTCGCACCGCTACATCACCGACCGCCAGCTGCCGGACAAAGCCATCGACCTCATCGACGAGGCGGCGGCGCTGATCCGCACCGAAATCGACTCGCTGCCCGCCGAACTGGACGAGGTGAACCGCAAGGTCATGCAGCTCGAAATCGAGCGCGAGGCCCTGCGCCGCGAGACGGACGCCGCCTCGCGCGAGCGGCTGGAACGGCTGGAGAACGAACTGGCCGACCTGCG
This sequence comes from Desulfovibrio sp. A2, assembly GCF_000226255.1. GTDB lineage: Bacteria > Desulfobacterota > Desulfovibrionia > Desulfovibrionales > Desulfovibrionaceae > Cupidesulfovibrio. The sequence goes on along the minus strand of NZ_AGFG01000016.1, from coordinate 15,631 downwards.
GGCCAGCCAGGCCACCCTGCTGGCCCAGTGGGAGCGCGAAAAGGGCTCCATCGACGCGGTGCGCCACGTGAAGGAAGAGATCGAGCGCACCCGCCTCGCCATCGACGAGGCGGAACGCAACTACGACCTCAACCGCGCGGCGGAACTTAAGTACTCGAAGCTGCTGGAACTGGAGCGCAAGCTGGCCGACGCCGAACGCGGCGACGACGAGAACCGCCTGCTGAAGGAAGAGGTGCGCCCCGACGACGTGGCCGAAATCGTGGCCCGTTGGACCGGCATCCCCGTCACCCGGCTGCTGGAATCGGAACGCGAGAAGCTGCTGCGCCTGGGCGATGTGCTGCACGAGCGGGTGATCGGCCAGGACGAGGCCGTGCAGGCCGTGGCCGAAGCGGTGCTGCGCGCCCGGGCCGGGCTTTCCGACCCCGGGCGGCCCATCGGGTCGTTCATCTTCCTTGGCCCCACGGGCGTCGGCAAGACCGAGCTGTGCAAGACGCTGGCGGAATCGCTGTTCGACAGCGAGGACAACATCGTGCGCATCGACATGAGCGAATACATGGAGAAGCACGCGGTGGCCCGGCTCATCGGTGCGCCCCCCGGCTACGTGGGCTACGACGAGGGCGGCCAGCTGACCGAGGCCGTGCGCCGCAAGCCGTACAGCGTGGTGCTGTTCGACGAGATAGAAAAGGCCCACGCCGACGTGTTCAACGTGCTGCTGCAAATCCTGGACGACGGGCGGCTCACCGACAGCCATGGCCGCACCGTGGACTTCAAGAACACCATCATCATCATGACCTCCAACATCGGCTCGGCGCACCTGCTGGAGGGCATCACCGAGGGCGGCGAATTCCGCCCCGGCGTGCGCGACAGGGTGATGGACGAGATGCGCCGCCACTTCCGGCCGGAGTTCCTGAACCGGGTGGACGAGATCGTCATGTTCCGCCCGCTGCTGCCCGAGCAGATCGCGCGCATCGTGGAACTGTTGCTGGGCAAGTTGCGGGCGCGCCTGGCCGACCGCAAGATCACCGTGGACCTTTCCGATGCGGCGCGCGACTTCATCGCCGAATCGGCCTACGACCCGGTGTACGGCGCGCGGCCCCTGCGGCGCTACCTGCAAACCAACGTGGAAACCCCGCTGGCCCGCCGCCTGATCTCGGGCGACCTCAAGGACGGGCAGCACGTGGTCATCGGCGTGCGGCTGGACAAGCTGACCTTTGATTGACAATTCTTGAGCCTGAACCGATCGGCATGGCGGGCGGCGAGACCTATAGGTACTTGCCGCCCGCATTGACGATCCCTTCTGTCGCACAGGGTTGCAGGTGCGCAGGGGGTACATTGCCTGCGGTGCACAGCCTGCACACCCGCCGCCCATTGGTACGCCATGCCGATTGCCCTGCGGTGGCGCTTCTGGTAATGGCACCGGCACGGGCGGTTCGCCCATCCAACTATCACACTCCCGGAGCAAAGCATGCGTTGGTTGCTGCTGGCCGCGCTTACGGCCCTTTTCGCGTTCGCAGGTCACGGAACCGCCATGGCGGCTTCGGCACAGAGGGGACACACGGTGATCAAGCTGGAAACGAGCATGGGCGACATCGTCATCGAAGTGGATGACGAAAAGGCCCCCAAGTCCGCCGCCAACTTTCGCGAATACGTTGCGGCCGGTCACTACGACGGCACCATTTTCCACCGCGTCATCGACGGGTTCATGATCCAGGGCGGCGGCTACGACGAGAAGATGCGTGAAAAGCCCACCCGCGAACCCATCGAGAACGAGGCCAACAACGGTCTGCGCAACGAGAAGTACACCGTGGCCATGGCCCGCACCATGGCCCCGCATTCCGCCACCGCCCAGTTCTTCATCAACGTGAAGGACAACGCCTTCCTCGACCACCGCGCCCCCACCATGCAGGGCTGGGGCTATGCCGTGTTCGGCAAGGTGACCGAAGGCACCGACGTGGTGGACAAGATCAAGGCGGTGCGCACCGCCACCGTGGGTTCGTTCGAGAACGTGCCCACCACGGCCGTGGTCATCAAGAAGGCCACCGTGCTGTCCCCGGCGGCGAAGTAGTTCGCGGTACGACAGACAAGAGCGCATCGGCAGCGCCCCGCGCCCGGCAAGGGTGACGGGGCGCTTTCGTTTTGCGTTGCGCACCGCGTATGGTCCCGGCGAGCCGGGGCGAACCCACGGCGTGTCCGCTCCGCGACGGCGCGCGGCGGGCCGCACTGGTCCGCAATGGACCATCCCGGCGGACCATAGGCGGGCGGCGGCAAGGGTGGTATGGTCCGCCATGCGCGCCGCTCAGGACGGCACGGTTCGCCGCTGGGCATCCATTGCGCGGCGCATCACGTTCACCCGGAACCCCTTGCCCAAGGACGCCACATCCATGGAATACCGCATCGAGCGCGACAGCCTTGGCGAACGCAAGGTGCCCGCGCACGTCTACTACGGCGTGCAGACCCTGCGGGCGCTGGAGAACTTCGACGTCACCGGCCAGACCATCGGCCGCCATCCTCGCTTCGTGCAGGCGCTGGCCGCCGTGAAGAAGGCCGCCGCACTGGCCAACATGGAACTGGGCCTGCTGGACGGCGGCGTGGGGCAGGCCATCGTGCAGGCCTGCCGCGAGGTGCGCGCGGGTCGCTTCGACGACCAGTTCGTGGTGGACGTGATCCAGGGCGGGGCGGGCACCTCGGTGAACATGAACGCCAACGAGGTCATCGCCAACCGCGCGCTGGAGCTCCTGGGCCATGCGCGCGGCGAGTACGGCGTGGTCAGCCCGCTGAACCACGTCAACCTCTCGCAGTCCACCAACGACGTGTACCCCACGGCGTTGCGCATTGCGCTGGTGTGGTACGCGCGCGACCTTGGCGGCGCGCTGCGCGAACTGCGCGACGCCTTCCATGCCAAAGGCGAGGCTTTCGCCGACGTCATCAAGATGGCCCGCACCCAGTTGCAGGACGCCGTGCCCATCACCCTGGGCGCGGAATTCGCGGCCTACGGGGTGACCGTGGGCGAGGACACCGAGCGCCTGACCGAGGTGACCCGCCTGCTGTGCGAGGTGAACATAGGGGCCACGGCCGTGGGCACCGGCATCAACACCGTGCCCGGCTACGCGCCGCTGGTCTGCGACCGGCTGGCGGACATCACCGGGCTGCCGCTGTCCCTTTCGCCCAACCTGGTGGAGGCCACCAGCGACGCGGGGGCCTACGTCACCCTGTCCGGCCTGCTCAAGCGCGTGGCCGTGAAGCTTTCCAAGATATGCAACGACCTGCGGCTGCTGTCGTCCGGGCCGTTCACCGGCCTTGGCGAGATATCCCTGCCCGCCGTGCAGCCGGGCTCCAGCATCATGCCCGGCAAGGTCAACCCGGTGATTCCGGAACTGGTCAACCAGGTCTGCCAGCAGGTCATCGGCAACGATCTTACGGTGACCCTCGCGGCGGAGGCGGGGCAGTTGGAACTGAACGTGTTCGGCCCCATCATGGCCTGCAACCTGTTCCAGTCGCTGGAAATCCTGACGCGCGCTGCGCGCATCTTGCGGATGCGCTGCGTGGAGGGCATTACCGCCAACCGCGAACGCTGCCTGGAATTGCTGCACGGCTCGCTGGGCATGGTCACGGCGCTGGCCCCGGTCATCGGCTACGAGGCGGCGGCCGCCGTGGTCAAGGATGCCCGCGCCACCGGGCGCACGCCGCGCGACCTGCTTGTGGAGCGCGGCCTGATGTGGCCGGAGGAATACGACGACCTGATGGACCCGGCCAAGATGCTGGGTCCGCGCGACGTGCGCGGCCACCGGCACGGCACGAACGAACAGGGCGGGGGGGACGCATGCCCCACGGCCTGACCTTCACCCGCCTGGCGGACCTGAGTCACCCCATAGGCGCGGGCATGCCGCGCTGGCCGGGCGACCCGCCGGTGACCTTTCTGGAAATGGCCTGCCGTGAAGAAGACGGCTACGATCTGCGCGCCTTCGCCATGGGGGAGCACGGCGGCACCCACGTCAACGCGCCCGGCTCGTTCCTGCCGGGCGGGGCGGACGTGCGCGCGGCGGCCCCGTGGCCGCTGCTGCTGCCGCTGGCCGTGCTGGACCTGCGTGCGCGGGCGGCGGCGGACCCCGGCGCGCGCTGCACGCCGGACGACGTGCTGGCGTGGGAGGAGGCCAACGGCCGGGTTCCGCGCGGCTGCCTGTTCGTGTGCAACACTGGCTGGCACCGGCTGTGGAACGAGCCGGAACGGTTCATGGGAATCCAGTGGGGGGCGCTGCGCGCCGGGCCCGGAGCCGCGCCGCCCATGCGGTTTCCCTCGTTCACGCCGGATGCGGTGCACCTGCTGGTGCACGCGCGCGGGGCGCGGGGCATCGGCATCGACACCCACGGCGTGGATGCCCCCGACGACGGAGAATTTTTGTGCAATCGCATGGCCCTGGCCGCCGGGGCGGTGGTGGTGGAATGCCTGGCCGCGCTGGATGGCCTGCCCGCCACCGGGGCGCACGTCTTGCTGGCCCCGCTGCCGCTGTGCGGCGGCACGGGCGCGCCGGTGGCCGTCACGGCGTTCGTGCCGTGACCCGGTCGGGCTCCGCCTTTTGACTACAAAATGACGAAGGGGGAGGAACTTCATGGTTCCTCCCCCTCGAAGTCGTTGCGGTACGACACGCGGCGTCAGCTGCGCATGTCGCCCCACGCAGCGTTAGCTGCGCATATCACCAATGATCCGCTTCAGATCCGAGGCCAGCCGCGAAACGTCCTCCACCGCCTGCGACGAGTGGCGCATGGCCTCGGCCGTTTCGGCGGCGATGCGGGTGATCTCGTCGGTGGAGCGGTTGATTTCCTCGCTGGCCGCAGACTGCTGTTCCGAGGCGGTGGCGATGGAGCGCACCTGGTCGGCGGTGCTTTCCACAAGGCCCACGATCTCGCGCAGCACGTCGCCCGAGCGGCGGGCCATGCCCGTGCCTTCCTCGATGGCGGCGGTGGCCTTTTCGGTGTTGTCGATGTTCTTGCGCGCGCTTTCCTGAATGCCCCGGATGGCGCTGCCCACCTCGTTGGTGGCGGTCATGGTCTTTTCGGCCAGCTTGCGCACCTCGTCGGCCACCACGGCGAAGCCGCGCCCCGCGTCCCCGGCCCGCGCCGCCTCGATGGCGGCGTTGAGCGCCAGCAGGTTGGTCTGGTCGGCGATGTCGGCGATGACGTTCATGATCTGGCCGATGCCCTGGGCCTGGGTGCCCAACTCGGCCATGTCTGCCTTGAGGTGCGAGGCAAGCTCATGGGCATGCTGGATGGTGCGCACCGAGCCGTCCACCACCCCGGCCCCTTCCTGGGCGCGGGTCTTGGCCTTTTCGGCCATCTCGGCGGCGCCCCCGGCGTTGCGGGCCACCTCGAGCACGGAGGCGTTCATCTGCTCCATGGCGGTGGCCGCCTCGGCCGTGCGCTCGCGCTGGATGTCCGACCCGCGCGCGGACTGCTCTATCTGCGCCGAAAGCTCTTCCGAGGCGGCGGCCAGTTGCGAGGCCACGTCGTCGGCCTCTGCCGAGGCCCGCGCGATGCGTTCGTTCTGCTGGGCGATGATGGCGGCCTGGCGCTTCATCTCGGTGGTGTCGATGTACAGGCAGAACCCGCCGATGACCTTGCCGTCCAGGTCCTGCAGATAGGTGACGTTGGCCAGCACGTCCACCTTGCCGCCCTTGTGGCCGGTGATGATCACCTCGAGGTTGGTGATGCTGGTCTTCTCGTTCATGGCCCGGCCCACGGCGGTCTTGCGGCCGGGCTCGTTGTAGAACACCTCGGCCAGGGTGCGGCCGTACTGCGCCTTGGGATCGGTGTCGATTTCCAGCATGTCCATGCAGGCCTTGTTGGTGAACACCGTGCGTTCCTCGCGGTCCACGATCAGCACGGGCACCACCATGGCCTCCAGCACGCTCTGCGAGAAGCCCAGCTTTTCCTTCAGGTCCGCCACCATGGACTGGATGGAGCGGGCCAGGTCGTCCAGTTCGTAGCGGTATGCGCCTTCCATGACGGCGCGCAGGTCGCCCCCGGCCACGCGCCCCGAGAAGTCGCGGATGCGGTTCATGGGGCCAAGGATGACGCGTCGGGTCAGCAGCACGATGGAGCCGGTAAGGGCGATGATGGCCACAAGCCCCACCACCGCCAGCAGCATGCGCTGCTGGCGCGCCACCCCGGCCAGGTCGTCCTCGTAGGCGGAGGAGCAGATCTTCCACCCCGTGAGCGGCATGGTGCGGCTGACGAGGATCTTGGACTTGCCGTCCCAGGGGTATTCGATCTGGGTCGTCTGCTGGGCCATGATGTTGCGGACGAAATCGTACTTCGTCGCGTCGGAGAACAGCAGATCCCTGTTGGGGTGCGAGATGAACCTGCCCTTGGCGTCGAGCACGAAGGGGTAGCCCTGCTGGCCGAACTTCACGCTTTCCACGAAGCGGGCGCTGAAGCTCGTCCAGTTGAGGGTGATGGCGATGCCGCCGCCCGACTGCCCCATGACGTTGAGCACCGGTGCCGCGATGGCGAACAGCACGTCGCCCTTGGGGCCCTTGAAGGGCGTGGCGCCGACGAATTCCTTGCCCGCGCCCGTGGCGGCAAGCGCCTCGGGCATTTCCAGCGGCTTGCCGGATATCTCCTGGCCGTCCGCCGTGTAGCCCGCAAGCACCTTGCCCGTGGCATCGTAGGCGTAGATGGCGGCGTAGTGGGGGTTGCCCTTCAGGGTCTGCTGCAACTGGTCCTTCATGACCAGGCTGGCGCTGCCGTACAGCACGCCGCTGGCCAGCGCCTTCTGCTGCGCAAGCCCGCGCACGGCGGTGAGGTTGCCGGTCACGAAGTCTTCCGCCACCTTCTCTATCTGCTGCCCCACCTGGGCCATGTTGGCCGTCTCGGTGCGCAGCATGCCGTCGTAGGCGGTCTTGGACGCGATGAACACGAACGCGCACATGAAGAAGATGACCAGTCCGCCGGTAAGGACGGTGATCTGCGTGGAGATGCTCTTGAAGCGCATGCGGTACTCCCGGAAACGGTGCGTCTTGTGCGAGGCTTATCGGCACGTTCCGGCCATTGTTTAGGCAGGCCGGGGGCGCCGGGGCCATCGGCCCGCGTGATGTCGGCGTGACGTTCGCGCAACGTCGGCGCGGTCCACCCGCGCCCCGGCTTCATGCACCGGGGCGGGAATGCTGCGCGTAAGGGCGCTGCGGCGCGGCGGTAGCGAATCATCATGCGGGCTCATGTAACAGGCTAGCTGGAAGCGCGCCTGCTGCCAAGTTGTTTTGCGCGGGGTTCGCGTTGCGCGCGGGGCGCACGGGGGCATGACGCAGGGACGCAGCGGCGGCTGGCAGGGCGCTTTGGCGTAAGGAGGCGGCATGTTGCAGTGCGCTGCTTGGGGCATGCGGCGTCGCCGGGCGAAATTGCCGTTCGGCGTGGGCCTTGCGGAATGCGCGTTGCGGAAAGACGAACGGGGGACGCCGTGCGGCGTCCCCCGTGATGTTGCGCGGACAGGCAAGGCCCGGCGCGAGGCCGGACCCGGCGGCTAGACGATGCCCGCCGCCGAAAGGATGTCGCGCAGGCGCGACTGGTTGGCCGGTTGCAGCGGCACCATGGGCAGGCGCAGCTCCAGTTCCATCTTGCCCATCATGGACAGGGCCGTCTTGACCGGGATGGGGTTGGTTTCCAGGAACATGGCGCGGTTGATGGACGCAATCTCGTAGTGCACGCGGCGCGCGGTGGCCAGGTCGCCCTCGAAGAAGGCGCGGCACAGTTCGGCCATCTTGGCGGGCACCACGTTGGAACTCACGGAAATGACCCCGCAGCCGCCCACCGCCAGCAGCGGCAGCACGGTGAAGTCGTCGCCCGAAAGCACCTGGAAGTCCGCGCCGCAGTACTCGATGATTTCCGAAACCTGGATCAGGTTGCCCGTGGCTTCCTTGATGCCGATGACCTCGGGAATGTCGCGCTTCATGCGGGCCAGCGTTTCCGGGCACAGGTTGGTGCCCGTGCGGCTTGGCACGTTGTACACGATGAAGGGCATGGGCACTTCGGCGGCGATGGCCTTGAAGTGCTGGTACAACCCTTCCTGCGTGGGCTTGTTGTAGTACGGGGTGATCAGCAGCGCGCCGTCGGCCCCGGCCTGCTTGGCGTAGCGGGTAAGCTCCACCGCCTCGCGGGTGTTGTTGGAACCGGCGCCGGCCAGCACGGGCACGCGGCCCTTCACCTGCTCGACGCAGATGCGGATGACGTCCTTGTGCTCCTGATGGGTGAGCGTTGCCGATTCACCCGTGGTGCCGCAGGGGACAAGGCCGTTGATGCCCTGTTCGATCTGCCATTCGATGAACGCGCGGTAGCGTTCCTCGTCCACGGCACCGTTGCGGAACGGCGTGACGAGAGCGGTGAAAGCGCCTTGAAACTGCATGTTGCCTCCTTTGGACCGGGTACCTGCTGCCCCGGCCTTGCGGCACGCCGCGCCCGTGATGGCCGCCTTCCCTGCCGACCGCGCGGCCTGAACGCGCGGCAAGGCAAGGGGGGCCCGCCGGGCCGGGTGCGTTACGCCAGGGCCAGCCCCAGCCCCTCCGGGAACATTTCGCCCGAGAAGACGCGCACGGCCTTGCCGGAAAGGAAGACCGAGCCGCCCTCGATGGATATGCCAAGGATTTCGCCGCCGGAACTCCTGACATTCACCGTGGATTCGGTAAGCCCCAGCGCATGGGCGATGAACGCGCCCGCCGCCGCGCCGGTGCCGCAGGCGTAGGTTTCGTCCTCCACCCCGCGCTCGAAGGTGCGCAGATGGATGTTCCTGCGGTCGATGACCTGCGCGAAGTTGGCGTTGGTCCCGGCCGGGGCGAAGTGCGCGTGGCGGCGCAGGGCCGCGCCAAGGGTGCGCACGTCCACGGCCGAGGCGTCGCGCTGGAACACCACGGCGTGCGGCACGCCGGTGTTCACGAAGTGCACCATCTCGCGGCCCTGGCCGAGATCCAGTTCGATGCCCAGGGCCAGGTCGCGCGGCGGGGTCAGTTCCACCTTGGCCATCCCCGCCGCCACGTCGGCCTCTGCGCGGATGAGCCCGGCGTCGGTGCCGAAGACGTGCTTCGGCCCGGCAAAGCCCAGTTCAACGGCCAAGAGCGCCGCGCAGCGGGATGCGTTGCCGCACATCTCGGCGCGCGAGCCGTCCGCGTTGTAGAAGTGCCAGATGTAGTCGCCTTCGCGGTCCTTCGGCGTCTCGTCCAGAAAGACGAGGCCGTCGGCCCCCACGCCGAAGGCGCGGCGGCACACCGCGCGGGCCCAGTCGGGCATGGCCGCCAGGGGCAGGCGCAGCGCCCGGTTGTCAATGAATACGAAGTCGTTCCCGCACCCGTGCAGCTTGTGTATGGGTACGGTGCGTGCCTTGCCGCTCATGCTGCGTGCTCCTTGTGTTGGCCGGGGCCGGGCGGGCGCGCGTTGCGCTGTCTACCTCGCGGCGGGAACCGTGCCGACGACCGCCTCGACGACAGGGTCCGGCTCCACGGCGTCCTTCAGGGGAACCTGCCGGACGGAAATATCCATGCCCACGATCCAGTGCCGGGGCTGCGGGCGTCCTTGCGCCCGTTCGGGCCAGGCCAGCACGTCCACCACGTTGACGCTGCGGCCCTCCATGTCTGGCCGGGACCATAGCAGCGAAGGTGCCGCGCCGTCCACGACCCCGTCGAACCCGGTGCCGATGCCCCCGCCGAGCAGGATGTGGAAGGCCTGCCCCAGTTCGGCCAGGTAGCGCCGTTCGCCAAGTCCGCCCCATGCCGCCACGCCGATGACGAGGTCCGCGCGCTCCTGCGCGGCAATCCCGGCCCGCACGGCCTGCGCGGCCAGGGCGGGCGTGGGGTCTTCCCACGGCTTCGGCAGCGCGGGCAGGAAGACCACGGCCACCTTGCGCCCGGCCACGGCGTGGACGCGCGTTGCGGGTTGGCCGCCCACTTCGCGGAATCCTGCGGGCGCGCCGCCCGCGTGGTCGCGGAACCAGGCGGCGGCAGCGCCGGAAAGGTAGCCGTCGTCCACGCGCAGCAGATCGTAGGCCTTGCGCACCATGGGGGCCAGGCGGCCCTCGGCGTCCTCGCCCACGTCGGCCGGAAATTCATCGGGCCCGGCCAGCACCAGGGTGGGAATGCCATCCTGTCCGCGCCACTGTCTGAACATGCTCGCCCGCCGGGCAAGCCCACCAGAGGTGCCGCCCCCTCAGGAGGGGCAGGGATGCAACGTGCCCCTGGTGCTGGCGTTGTACAGGATGCGCAGCACGGGGCCTTGCGCTGCGTCGGTCCGGACGCCGGCGTCCTCGGCGGGCAGGGGCGCGCCCTGCCCTAGCAGGGCGAAGTCGGCCAGGCTGCGCGGCGTTGCCGTTGCGGGCGCGGCCGTGCCAGCCGCCGGGCCGGAAGGCGCGGGGGGCGAGCCGACGTGCGCCCGCGTTGCGGAGGCGTCACCATCAGGCCGTGCACAGGCGGCCAGCAGCACGCACAGCGCCGTTGCCGCAAGGCAACGGACAACCCACGCCGCAACCCCGTGCGGGCGCGGCTGGCGAAGCTGGAAATGGGGGAACGGAAACGGGCGAAGCGCCGGGGCGGCGGCACGGAGAGCCCGTGCCGCCGTGCCGTCAGGCGATGGTCGCAGGATCATCGCCTAGTCGTTGAGGAATTCTTTCAGTTCCTTCCCGGCGCGGAAGAAAGGCAGGCGTTTGGGCTCGACCACGACCATGTCGCCGGTCTTGGGGTTGCGGCCGGAGTAGCCGCCGTAGTCCTTGACCTTGAAGCTGCCGAAACCGCGGATTTCCACGCGGTCGCCATCGGTCAGCGCGTCCTTCATGCTGTCCACGAAGGTGTTCACGACCATGGCGGCTTCCTCGATGGGGATGTTCGTCTCTTCGGACAGCGTCTTGATGAGTTCGCTCTTGTTCATGGAATCCTCCGTGGTGCGGCGGTGCGGTTCGTTCCGCCCCGAAAAACGTCTGCGGGAAGACGGCGGCCGGAAAACGTCGAATCGTCGCGCGGGGCGCGCGGGACTTGCCGCCGGATGGAACCGGTGCGCCTTGCCCGGATTTCCTGCCCGCAAGGTAGGGGAAGGGTGGGGGGCAACTCCAAAGACGATGAACGCACTATGGCCGAAGATGGTCAAGGTTTCAAGGGGTTAATATGGCTCTTCCGCAAGGGCGCGCAAGGGGCGCTTGTTCGCCAGTTCCGGCAGCAGGGCGGCGCGCATGCGTTGCAGCTTGACCGCGATGGAAAAAAGGTCTTGTGCGGCAGGAGATTGCGGCGCAACGCGCATCAGCGGCTTCTGCTTGCGCACCGCATCGGGCAGGGCCTTGTCCAGGCGCACGCCGCCCAGGAACTGCGGCTCTATGTCCAGGAACTTGCGGCAGGCGGCGGCCAGGCGCTCGAAGGTCTGGGTTTCTTCCTTGCGCGATTCCGCCTGGTTCACGATGACGAAGAAGTCGCGCACCCCGTGCTGGGTGGAAAGCACCTTCATCAGCGCGTAGCTGTCGGTGAGCGAGGTGGGTTCCGGCGTCACGATGACGATGCGCAGGTGGGTCATGGCCGCGAAGGCCAGCACCGTGGGGTTGATGCCCGCGCCAAGGTCCAGGAACAGGAAGTTGTAGGCGGCGAACAGCGGTTCCAGCTTGCGCACCAGCAGGGCGCGCATGTCCCCGTCCATCTCCACCAGTTCGGGCACGCCCGAGGCGGCGGGCAGGAAATCGAACCCACCCTGTTCGATGGGCACGGCGATGTCGCGCGGGGCCGCGTCGCTGTCCAGAAGGTCCTGCATGTTCCTGTCGGGCGCGATGCCCAGCAGCACGTCCAGGTTGGCCAGCCCGAGGTCGCAGTCCATGAGCAGCAGGGGGTGCCCGCCGCGATACAGGCAGTAGCCGAGGTTGAGGGCGATGTTGGTCTTGCCCACGCCGCCCTTGCCGCTGAGTATGGAAACGCTGAGTGTGGTGTTCTGCGTCATGTTCCGTCCGTGGATGCGGCCCCGTGGGGCTCGCGGGCCATGGCCTTGCGCCCTTCGCCGCAAACGGCGCGGGCGCGGGGCCGTTCGCCCCGGCTAGTCGTCGTTGCCTGAAAAAAGAAACTGCTTCTCGTCCGACTGCACCATGGTGGAGCGGTCGTAGTCGGGCACGCCGGGCAGGCGGTACACCCGCACGCGGGCCTTGCCCGACCCCTTGGCCTCGTACAGGGCCTTGTCCGCCCGGTCCAGCAACTCTTCCGCCCGGCACACCGTGGCCCCCTTGCACCCGGCGATGCCCGAGGAAAAGCTGATCCGGAAGGTCTCGCCCCGGCACTCGAAGGTTTCCTCGCGCAGTTGCTGCAGCAGGCGCTCCAGCAAGGCCTGGGCGCGCATGGGCGAAGCCCCCGGCAGCAGCAGCACGAATTCCTCGCCGCCGATGCGGCCCGCCACGTCGTAGGCGCGGGTGGCGTCGCGCAGCACGTCGGCCATGCGGCGCAGCACGAGGTCGCCGCAGGCGTGGCCCCAGGTGTCGTTGACCCGCTTGAAGTCGTCCAGGTCCACCATGGCCAGGCTGATCTCCGCCCCGCCCCGGTGCACGCGCTGAAGTTCCAGCTCCACCTGGCGCAGGAAGGCCCGGCGGTTCATCAGGCCGGTGAGTGGATCGTGGTCGCGCTGGTGAGCCAGTTCTTCCACGGCCTTTTGCAGTTCGCGCAGGTTGAAGTTGGAGCTCTTGTCGAGGTCGATGGCGAACCACTCGCGCAGGCCGTGTTCTTCGGCCAGGGCCAGCCAGCGATGGCGGGTCATGCCGGGGAACAGCCGGGCCACGGCCAGCAGTGGGCCGTCGTCGGGCAGTTCCCGCGGTTCCGGTCCGGAATCGGTGACATCGGACGCACGGGCGACGCGGGCGGCCTCTTCGGCCAGCGCGCGGCGCAGGGCGTCCAGTTCGCCCAGCAGCTGCCCAGGCCGAGAGGACTGGGAGGCTTGCGCGGAATCGCCCGAATCTCCGGGGGGAGCGGCGTCAGTTGGTCTTCTGGCCATGGAGGTACAAGAGGTAGTCCCGCAGGAGCTGATCAATGCGGCCGTCCAGCACGGCCTCGACATCGCCTATTTCCGTATTGGTGCGGTGGTCCTTGACGAGGCGGTACGGCTGCAGCGTGTAGGTGCGGATCTGGCTGCCGAAGCCGATGGCGTCCTTGCCCGCGTACTGGGCCTTCTTTTCTTCTTCCAGCCTGCGCAGCTCCAGTTCGTACAGGCGCGCCCGCAATATCTGCATGGCCGTGTCGCGGTTGCTGTGCTGCGACTTTTCATTCTGGCACTGCGCCGAAATGCCCGTGGGCAGGTGGGTGATGCGTACGGCCGAACTGGTGGTGTTCACGCTCTGGCCGCCGGGGCCGCTGGAGCGGAAGATGTCGATGCGCAGGTCCGCTTCCTTGATGTCCACGGTGATTTCCTGGCCCACGTCGGGAATCACGTCCACCGAGGCGAACGAGGTGTGGCGGCGGCCGGATGAATCGAACGGCGAGATGCGGATGAGCCGGTGGATGCCCTTTTCGCCCTTGAGCAGGCCGTAGGCGTTGGGCCCGGCCATGCGCAGGGTGACGCTCTTCACGCCCGCCTCGTCGCCCGCGAGATAGTCGAGGTATTCCGCCTTCATGTCGTGGGTGTCGGCCCAGCGCAGGTACATGCGCACCAGCATCTCTGCCCAGTCCTGGGCCTCGGTGCCGCCCGCGCCGGGATGGATTTCCACGATGGCGGGCAGGCGGTCTTCCTTGCCGGAGAGGAGCAGGTTCATCTCCGTCTCCTGCAGCAGGCTTTCCAGCGCGGCAACCTGTTCGGCCAGCGATTCCAGGGCCTCCTGGCCGGGTTCGCCAGCGGCGTCCTCTTCCTCCGCCAGGGTCAGCCACTCGGTGACGTCGCGGCGGCAGGTTTCCAGGCGCTCCAGGCGCGTTATCTCGCCTTCCAGCTGGCTTTTTTCCTGCAGGACGGGGGTGAGCTTTTCGGGGTTGTTCCAGGCGTCGGGGCTGGAAAGCTGGCGTTCGATCTCGTCGAGGCGGTTGCGGTTGCCCGCAAGGTCAAAGACGCCCCCAGAGGGTGGCGTACTGGTCGATGAGGGCGGCGCTGCGCGCGCGCAATTCGGCAAGCTGAAGCATGTGGGTGGTGTGTCTGTTGCGGGGTTGTGCGTGATGAACGGGATGGGCCGTTGCGGGGCGGGCGGTTGTGCCCGGCGCTCTGTTCAGGCCCGGCGGCGGCGAGTGGGCAGCAGCAGCGCGGCGGCCGCAAGGCCCAAGGCCACGGGCCACACCAGGTGGTGCACCCGGTGGAACACGGTGGTTTCCGCGCGGGCCGTGGCCATGCCGCCGATCACCTCGGCCCGGAACAGGCCGCCGCGCTCGGCGATGCGCCCCTGCGGGTCGATGATGGCCGAGATGCCGGTGTTGGTGCCGCGCAGCACGTAGCGTCCCTGTTCCACGGCCCGAAGCACCGAGAGTTGCAGGTGCTGTTCCGGGGCCGCCGTGGTGCCGAACCACGCATCGTTGCTGATGTTCACCAGAACGTTGGCCCCGTCGGCAACGCGTTGCTGGGCCAGTTCCGGAAAAATAGTTTCATAGCAAATGAGTATGCCCAGCGCAAGGTTGCCGAGCCGCAGCGGGGCAACGGCGGCGCCGGGGGTGAAGTCGCCCACGCCCTGCATCAGGGTTTCCAGGAAGGGCATGTCCAGGCCGGGGGGAGCGTATTCGCCGAAGGGGACAAGGTGCTCCTTGTCGTAGTGCCCGGCGTCGCCGCCCGCCTCGTTCACCAGCATGGCGCGGTTGTACAGCAGAAAGCCGCGCTTCACGGGGGCGTTGACGTAGCCGGGCGTGCCGATGAGCACAGGCGTGCGGTTGGCGGCGGCAAAGGCGCGGATGGCCGGGCCGAATTCCTTGTGTTCCTGGAAGTAGAAGGGCATGGCCGTTTCCGGCCACACGATGAAGGCGGGGTGCCCGGCGGACACGGCGTCCTTGCTCAGTGAAAGGTAGCGCTCCACCGTGGCCCGCTGGAAGGCGGGCTCCCACTTCTGGTCCTGGTCGATGTTGCCCTGCACCAGCGCCACCCGGAAGGGCTCGCCATCCTTGGGCAGGCCGCGCGACAGGGTATACGCGCCATAGCCCACCAGCCCGAACGCCACCAGCGAGGCCCCCAGGGCGCAGGCCAGGGTCTGGGCCAGCGAAGAGGGCGTCACGGTACGGCGCGCGCCGGGGCAGTGCAGGCCGCATTCCGGGGCCATGGCCCCCATGGCCCAGCACACCACGGCCACCAGCAGGCCGGACAGGCCATAGGCCCCCACCAGCGATGCCCCCTGCACGGCCACGGGCCATGGGGCGAAGGCGGAGGAAAGGACAAGCCACGGAAAGCCGGTAAGGAACACCCCGCGCAGCATTTCCAGCAGCAGCCAGGCGCAGCCAAGGAACAGCCCGCGCCGGAAGGGGGTGAGCCGGTCGCGCGTCAGGTGCGCCAGAAGGCAGAACAGCCCGGCGTACAGGCCCACGTAGGCGCCGATGGCCACGGCGCACGGCACGGCCAGCGCCCAGGGCAACTGGCCGTATTCATGCACGGGCAGGGCCAGCCAGTACAGGCAGGCCGAGGAGCCCGCGATGCCGGTAAGCCAGCCCAGGCGAAAGGCGGGCCAGCGGCCCGGCGCGCCAAGGCCCAG
>NZ_AGFG01000017.1 GCF_000226255.1 Desulfovibrio sp. A2 | reverse complement strand
GGCCTCCTTCTTGACGGCGGTGGCCTTGGTGGCGGCGCGAGAGGCCGGGGCCACCATCAAATCGCCATCGGTGATGCGGCGGCGGTAGTACGGGGTATCCGGCACTTCCACCGGGGTCTGTTCGATGTACCGGCGGGGCATGCCTTCCACGGGCACCTTCACGCCGGGGACGGCTTTCACGAGCATGTCAGTTCCTCCCCTGTTGCAGGGTCAGCAGGTCCACGGCGTCGGCCTCGCCGTCGTCGGGTTGCAGGTGGTAGCGCAGGCCCACGGCTGCCAGTTCCGGCAGGGGCGTGCCGGGGGGCGTGGCCGGGTTCAGCGGCGGCGCGGGCAGGCGCAAGGGGTAGCGGGTGTGCCATTCCTGCGCGTAAACGCTGACGCCCTGGTCTTGCAGCCTGCCGTTGTACAGGCTGCGGGTGCGACCGGGCCGCCGCGGGTCCATCTCCAGCCCCTGCGGCTCGAAATCCTGGCACATCAGCAGGGCGCGCACGTCTTCCAGCATCTGGTAGGTGCCCACCTGCACGGCGTCGCCCTTGCGGGTGGCCGCCTCGTTGCGCAGGTTGCGGGCCGCCACCAGCACCACCCACGTGGCGGGCACATGCCAGACGGTGCGGCTGGTGCCCACGGGCGCGGGGTCGCCCTCGCCCTTGAAGGCCACCCACACGGCGGGAAAGGCCCGGACAACCTGCCGGGTATCCCCGTCCAGTTCGCCGCCGTAGGTGGCCACGGTGCGCAGGTACGGCAGCCCGGCCTCGCCAAGGCGGCGGATGATGGCGTCTTCTATGACGGCGATCATGCATCGTCCCCTTCGGGCGCGGGCAGCCAGACGCGCCGCCCGGCATGGATAACCACCCCGCTGCCGGGGGCCGGGGCCGCCGCGCCGGGCAGCACGGCCCGGCCCGCCGCCACGTCGCGCAGCCAGCCTACGGCGGCCCGGTAGCGTTCGACGATGGTGTCCGTTTCCGTGGCCATGCCCCCGGTAAGCCGGTAGCGGGCCATGTCGCACACGGCGGCCAGCAGTGCCGGGGGCACATCTGCCAGGGGCAGCGGGTAGCGCGCGGCAAGGTAGCTGTCCGCCTCGCTGGAGGCCCGGTTCAGGGCCTCCAGCGCGACGGTGGCGTCCACCTGCCCGGTGTTCTCGCGGTCGGTGACGGCTATCACCTCGTCCAGCCCGAAGGCCGCGACCAGATCGTCGGGGGTGGCGTAGGTCATCTACTTGCCCGCCTTGCCGTTGGGCTTGGCGTTGGGCTTGTCGCTGGCCTTGCTGTCGGGCTTGGCCGGGACTTCGGCAGGGCCTTCGGCGGGGACTTCCGCCGAAGCGGGAGCGGGAGCCGGAGCCGGGGCCGCTTCGGGCGCAGGCTGCGGGTCTTCCGTATGCTGCGCGGCGGGGGCATCGCCCGTGCCGCCTTCGTCCTGACCAGACGGGGCCGCATCGGCCACCGCCCCGGTTTCCGCTTCCCCGGCATCCACCGGCGTGCCCAGCGGCACGGCCAGCAGCACCGGGTCGGCAAGGATGGCCGACATGCGGGCAGACCCCAACTCGTCGGCGTTCACCACCGTGCGCTCCGGGCTGAAGCGCAGCCCGGCCCGGTAGCGGCATTCCACGTTCTTTCGGGTCGTCACGGCGTACTGCATGGCGCGCCCCCCTAGCCCAGCCACGCCACGGGCACCACGGTGGCCGCGTCGAACCACTTGTTGGTGCCGCCGCCGGGCAGTTCGGACACGCCCACAACGCCACGGGCCGCGCCGTTCAGGGTGGGCGGCACCACCAGCAGGGTGGACGCCTTGCCGCCGCTGCCAAGGCCCAGCGGGCGGCCACCGTCGGCCTTCATGGTTTGCAGGGCCACCAGCGCCGCCTCGAAGTTGTCGGCGGTCAGCGGATGCTGGCTGCGCACGGCCATCTGCCAGAAGCCGTAGCCCGCGTTGCAGCGGTAGCGCACGCCGTAGGGAATCTCGTCCTTCATGAACACGTGGTCATTGTCGGGGTTGGAGATCATTTGCAGTTCGGGCTTGGTGCGCTCCTGAAAGATCAGCGGCTTCAGCGGGCGGCTGACATCGAGCAGGAACCACGCCGTGCCGGGGTTGGCACCGGGAACGAGGTTGTTGCTGACCAGCATGGCCTCGCCGGTGCCGTCCACGTTGGGGTAGACGGGGTGGTCGGTGTCGAAGAAGTTCTGGCCGTCGAAGCAGGTGCGGGCGTGCCCGTTGGCCAGCAGGGGCCAGACCAGTTCGTCGGGGTGGGTGGCCGCGCCGTAGCCCATTTCCTCGAACAGGGGCGTGTAGATGCCCAGGGCGTCGTCCTCCACGGACGTGCGCGAAACGCCCACGGTGCCTTCGTACAGCTTGTTGGAGATGGCGTAGCCGTGTTCCTTCATGTCCTTGAACACGCGGTCGCCCACCCATTCGCGCAGTTTGGGGAACTGACCCAGCCAGCCGTAGGTGTTCTGCGCGGCGGTGCTGGGAATGAGCGTGGCCACCTTGTCCCACATGGGCGCGGCCTTGGTCTTGCCGCGCTGGAAGGCGGCGGAAAAGCCGGTGCGCAGGCTGTTCAGCAGCGCGCTGGTGATGACGGCCATGGATTACTTGCCCTCCTTGCTGGCGCGGAACTCTTCGGGAGTCAGCCCCAGCTGGTTCATGGTGTAGGTGTCTTCGTCGGTAAGGGCCGCCGTGCCCGGCACGGGTTGGGCCATCATCTGGGGGATGCGGGTGGTCTGCATGGCGGTCAGGGCGGCCACCGGCACGGCCACGGAAAGGTAGTTGCGCAGGGCGTCGGGGTCGGTTCTGGCCAGTTCGCGCGCCCACGGCTCCACGGCCTTGTTCAGGCGGCCATCGGCCAGCGCCGCGTCGATTTCCACCGACATGGCGGCCACGGTCTGCCCGGTTTCCAGTTCGGCCACGCGGGCCTGCAAGGTGGCGGCGGACTGCTGCAAGGCGGTCAGCGCCTCCATGGGCACGAAGCGGGCCGGGTCCGGGGTGGCCGACGCCAGCGCGGCGATTTGCGCGCGCTGTTCGGTGAGCAGGGCCAGAAGGTCCACGGGGGCGGCCCCGTCGGTGGCAGCGGCTTCACCTTCGCCGCCCAGCATGGCCTTCAGCTTGTCCAACTGCGCCATGATGTCCTGCGCCGTGGCCGTGACGGGCAGGTTCAGCATCCAGCGCAGGCGCTCCAGAAGTTCTTCCATTGTGGTCTCCTGTGTTGCGAGGTCTTCCACGGCTGCCACGACGCACATGCCGTCAAGGGCCGGGGTGTTGGTAAGCGCGGCGCTGATGAGGCGCAGCACCGCGCCGGTTGCGGCGTCGAAGGAAAAGACGGGGGAGATGAAGCGGTACTCGCCCGCTTCGATGTAGGCGCGGGCACGCTCGGTCCAGGTAACGGCGGCGAACAGCCCACGCCCCGGCAGGTAGGTGACGGCATCAATCCACCCGGCAGCCGGGGCGGGTTTGCCGTTCTGCCGGGCGTTCAGGGTCTGGTGTTCGTAGTCGATGACCAGCGGGGTTTCGCGGGCCTGCGCATCGGCCACCACGGGGGCGGCAATGTCTGCATCAAGGCACCACGCCGTCAGCGCGCCCTTGGTCATGGAGGCGGGGCGACCATCGCGCGCGGCAAAGCTGCCGTCCGGCAGAAGCTGGACGTTCAGCCCGTCGGGAAGGTCGGAAGGACCGTCGCCCACGGAAAGGGGCACGGTAAGGACTGCGGTGGGGTTCGCTGTACGCGGGGGCTTTAAATGCAACATGCCCCCGGTATACGGGGGCATGCAGTGCAAGACAGGGGGAAGGGGTTCAGTGAATCACACTTACCCCTCAACGGTTCCGTTATCTTTGTAAGAATCCACGTCTACTCGCATCGCTTCATATATTTGGGGGACTAGCATTCTTAGCTTGCTTATTGCAACACCACGTTTTTCATCAACTTCTCTCTCAATGTCGATCTTATTACCTTCATATGATGATACTTGATTAGATATTATTGCAAGCTGTCCAACACATGATGTAGCAGCCCTGCACAAATCTATAATCTCTTTTTTTGAAATCAGTTCAATCTTTGCTTTCTTCAAATAGTAAATATCGCACGATTCCTTGTTATAACATTTAAGACCAGTATCATGTAAGGCATCAATATATTCAGTGTACGCTTCAATTTTGATAGACAAAAACCTAGAACTCATTTCCGATAAATACAAAGATTTAGAGCTATTGCGAGATATATAATACGACGACATTCCACTAGACATCGCACCTACTGCAAACCAAAACCCATTACTGTCTTTAAAAAAAATCGAAAGAACAACCATAAGCAAAACAAAAACAGCACACAGAAAAATTACCATCCACTTATTCTGTGCACACAGGGCTGTTCGTAACTCGGTGATTTTTTGTGAAAATAATTCAAAGCACATATTCCGCTCCTCATTTCTAATCACACGACACGCACTATTCTATCGCATACAACTTCCCCGCCCAGTCAGCACGGGAATAACCAAATAATTACCCTCTGTTTAACTGCGTTAGCTATGCGTTAGAACGACTAATGAGGCAATACCCGAAGGGGCAGAACAGAACGTCCCCCTAATTTCTTTCTAACGCCCTTCTCGCCGCTTCCCCCAAAATCCCCCGTATTTCCTCCTCGTCTTCCGGTCCCACACCCAGAAACGGGCGGGCCGGGATGTCACCCCACGGGATGGGGCCGCCGCGCTTGGTAGTGCCGAACGCGCCTTTCTTCGCGCCGAACTGGTGGGTGGGGGCATAGGGCACGTTGGTGCCCACGGTGGCATGGTCCGGGCCGTAGTCCGCGTGCAGGCTGGCCGCAAGTTGGCCGCGCACCTGAAGGATGGGGCCATCGTGCCCGGTCTTGGCGCGTCGGCCAATGGTGACCGGCGACAGCGGGTGCCATGCATTGCCGGTGACCGGGTCGCGCTGCCCGGCAAAGGCCCGCTCCGGCGCGTCGGCCAGCACGCCCGCCAGTTGCCGGGTGACGGGCGTCATGTCCCGGCCCAGTTCCGCAAGGCGGGTAAGCCCGTGCTCCAGGCCGTCGAAGTTGACCTCTATTTCGATCATGGCTAGTCTCCCTGGTACAAGACGGGCGCGACACGGTGATATTCTGCCTGCCGTAGCACGGGCCATGGCCCGGAGCGCCTTGTGGGGTTTCCGCTTTTGCGGGTGGCAGGCCCCACCGCCTCCTTGTATCCGCCCGGTGCGACCGCTAGTGGTCCGCGCCGGGCTGTTTCTTTTCCGTCTTCCGCAACTGGCCCACGATGCGCGCCCGCTGGGCGTCGTCGCGGCTCAAGCGCCAGAAGCTGACCAGATACAGTTCGTCGCCCTTGCGGGTGGCCTTGACCACGCTGACGTAGCCGCCCGGCTCGTCCAGCACGTAGACCAGCCGCAATGCGCCGTCCTGCACCACTTCCCCCTGTTCCACCACGTCCTGCACGCGGGCGTAGTCGGCCAACGTCAGTTCCGGATGGTGCCGCCGCTGCTTGGCCCAGGTTTCCGGCGACAGGCGGGCAAGGGCGCTGGTGCCGCCAATGCGTGCGGCGTCGTCCGCCGCCAGCACGGCCACGGGAAAGTGCCCCTGCGGCGCGGCGGCCCACGCGGCGAACGCCTCGCCTTTTGTCAGGTGGCGCACGGCGGCGGCGGCCAGCGCCGGATCCGCCGCGCGCAGCTTGCGCGCCGCCTCGTCCAGCATGTTGGCCAGCCCGGCAGCGCCGGGGTTGTAGGAAAAGCCAAGGTCCGTCCAGGCTATTTCATCGGCCTGCGGCACCTTGTAGCCGGTCACGGTGCGCCGGGTGACCTCTCCGGTGCGGCGGTCCACCAGTTCGCGCTCCTGCGTGACCATGCGGCCCGCGCCCCGCTCCACCGCCAGCCCTTCCGCCTTCAGCCGGTGCTGCGACAGGGTGCGCACCCGGCACCGGCAACCCCACCCGTTGGGCGGGTAATGGGTTGTCCAGAAGGCGTCGTCGCTGCGGAACACCCGGCCATGCAGCACCCTGTGCGCGGGGCGCGTGAGGAAATCCACCACGGCCAGATACTGCCAGTATGGCCGGGCATCGGCGTTTTCCAGCGCCTGCTTGTAGCGCCCGGCCATGTAGGCGGACTGCATGTTCTGGCGGTAGATCAGCCGCAGCCGGGTCGGGCTGCCCATGCGCACGGTGCGTGTGGTGCCGTCCGCCGCCGTATCCGTGCGCTTGCCCCACCAGCCCTTGCGGCGCAGCACCGGCTCCAGCGTTTCGCGGAACCAGCGTTCCGTCTTGCCGTCCCGCAGGGCGGTGGTCAGCCCGTCGCGGATGTCCTGCAACACGTCCAGCCGGGCCACCCCGGCCACGGTGAACGCCTGCGCGTGGGCCTGCTGCCACAGTTCCTTCCAGTCGAAAGTGACGGCGTAGCCCTTGGCCGTGAAGTAGGCGATGGCGTCCTTGGGCGGCAGGCCCATGGCGTAGGAGAGGGAAGGCAGTTGAGGCACAATCACAACCCGTTGTTTACAATAGAATATCGCGGAGCTATATTTGCTCAAACCTACTCAACCACCTCGGAGGCTTCCCAATGATTCGTGACTACATTCACCACCTCCTCTTAAAGGGAGCAGGAGTAACGATTAACGCAACAAGCTATTTGCCCGATGATTTGCATGCATTTGCACGCACAGCAGCCTCGACAGGCGGTACCCTGACCATCAAAAATGCAAATAAAATTCACATTGACCATTTAAACGCAATTGCATTTGCGGGAAAAAACAGCGTTATTTTTGATTTCACATAGCGTAGCCAGCGATACGGCAACTATTCAACTGACACGCGGCCCCACACTTCGCTGACAAAGATCGCCCGCGCCAGCAGGTCTTCCAGCTTGCGGCCCTCCATCCGGGGGTACAGTTCCGCAAGGCGGGCCAGCAGGTCCGCCGGTTCCGCGCCGTCGCGCAGTTCCTGCATCAGCGGCTCCAGCAGTTCCTCCATGGCGGCCAGCATGGCCCCGTCGGGAATTTCGGCGTCGTCCAGCGCCTGCTGGTCCGGGTACGGCGCGACGCCGTCACCATCTGCGTCCCCTTGGGCAGCGGCCAACGCCACGGCGGCGGCCCGGCCTTCCGCATCGCCATCGCCCGCTCCGTCGTCGCCCGCACCTTCATCACCGGGGGCGCGGGTGCCCAGCACTTCCTCGTCGCCCTGCGGCAGGGGAATCTTCAGCTTTTCATGCGCCCACGCGGCGGGAATGCGCATCACCCCGGACAGCTTGGGCAGCGCGTCGGCGTAGGTGGCGATGTCCGCCGCCTGCCGGGTGTCGAACCGGAACCACGGCAGCAGCCGGGCGTCGGCCACGCCCGCGTTCAGCACGGCCAGCGGGGCCAGCACCTGCCGGGTCAGCGTGCCCGCGATTTGCAGCGCGTCCGAGGTCAGCAGGTCGTGGCGAATCTCGTTGTGTACCGCGCCCAGCGCGTTGGTGCTGCTTTTGCCGTCGGCCTGGCTGGTCAGGGTGCCGCCCAGGATGGCCTTGGACATGCCGCGTTCGCAACGGTCCACCAGCACGCCGAAGTGGTCGTGGGTGGAGTTGGGCGGCGTTTCAAAGACGATCTCCATGCCCTGCGGGATGATGCCCGCCGCGTCGCGGCCAAGGGCCTGCAACGCCCGCAGCAGGGCCGTCTTGTCTTCTTCCGTGCTGGCCGCCGGGTACTTGCCCAGGCGAAAGGGCATGCCGTGGACCTCCACATAGGCGGCGTTGGAGGCCAGCGCGTAGGACCGGATAAATTTGACTTTAAACGCGGACTGCAAAACACGCATTCGGACTTTGGCTTTCGGAGTTCACCGTGGATACTGCGAAATCCTTTGAAGCTCGTTTCCAGCGAATCCTCCAGGCCGTTGGGGCACGCTCCGAATCCGAACTGGCGCGAATACTGGAAATTCATCCGTCCTCAGTCGGCACGGCAAAGAAAAGAGCTAAAATACCGACAGGATGGATAGAGGCTATTTCAGAACGATTCGGCATCAGCGCCAACTGGCTGTTCTTCGGGTCAGGGGCGATGCACGACGCAGACCGCGTTACCGTCGAACCCGCGCGCGCGGGGACGCTGCGAGCAGGCGAGCCTATAGCCAGGGTTGTGGCAAGGCCGTCTGAATCCGGCGATGTGATTGAATGTGCGGACTGCGAACTGGTCATGGTGCCCATGGTCGAGGCTCGGTTGAGCGCGGGCACGGGTTCCTTCGAGACAGGCGGCGACATCGAACGCCGTTACGCATTCCGCACCGACTTCCTGCTGCGCAAGGGGGCACCTTCCAGCATGGTTCTGATGCGCGTGGACGGCGACAGCATGGACCCGTATGTGCTCAACGGCGACGTGGTTCTGATTGACCAAAGCCAGCGGGAACCAAGGGCGGGCAAGGTCTACGCCGTGGGCGTCGAGGATGTCGTCTACCTCAAGCGCGTGAATGCCGTGCCGGGCAAGATCATCCTGTCGAGCTACAATCCCGACTATCCGCCGATTGAAGTGGACGCGCGTGGCGACTTGTCCAACGGAATCCGCATCATAGGCCGCGCCGTCTGGGTTGGACGCGAACTGAATTGACGCAGAATGCCGCGCAGGCGCGGCAGAATCGCACAAGATTTTTCATCGCATTTTGCCTTGTATAGAAGGCAAAAGCAGAACACAGGCAAAACACAAACGGGCGGTCCGAAGGGGCCGCCCGTTTTGCTTCCATGCCTATGATGAACCGTGCCAATCGGCGCACACTCTTCTGCGCGTTTCGTCCAAAAGCGCCCAAAACGCTGCGCGCCAGATTCGGCACTAAATTTTCTTCAAACGCCTTGCGGCGCAAGGGCCAACGGCACACGAGCATGCTTCACCCCGTTGTGCCAATCTGAATGCCTCCCCGGTTCCCCGAGCCCAAAGATTTGCGCCTCAACTCCAACCACGCCAAACGGCTTGGTGCTGTAACGGTACTATACGCTGATTTGGACGGGTCAACCAATATGGTTGATTCAAAGCGGTGGGAATTCAGTGCTGGAGTATATAAAGCTTTTCTCAGATGTACGTCTCAGATTATAAGGAATGAAGGAGGAATCATTACCGCGTATGATGGTGATCGAGTCATGGCAGTGTTTACGGGTGATTCTAAGAATACAAATGCGGTGAGATGTGCTCTCAAAATGAATTGGGCTATGAAGAATATTGTGCAGCCAGCTATTAATAAGAAATATAAGACGGATTACGTTTTAAAGCATATCGTTGGCGTTGATACAAGTGAGGTTCGTGCTGCTCGTGTTGGTGTACATGGCGATAACGATTTGGTTTGGATCGGGAGAGCCCCCAATTATGCTGCAAAGTTAACGTCACGTTCAGGCCCTTCAACCTGGATAACCGATAGTGTGTACACCGTCATGCATAAGGACGTGACATTTAGCAACGGCAAAAACATGTGGACAGAAGAACTCTGGAAGGAAATGAACAATATGAAAATCTACGGGTCAACATATTGGTGGTCTATCGCTTAATTTTTGTCCTTTAGCCGAAAACCTTCCCCGCCGGGTCCATGAGTGCTGCCGCCTCATTGTATTGCATGGTGGTCTCCAGACTTGAATGCCCTGCCCCGGCCTGAATGGCCTCCAACGTCGCGCCCTTCAGCCGCTGCTGGGTGAAACAGGTGTGCCTGAACCAGTGCGGTGAGGCGTCCTTGCCGAGGCCCAGCTTCACCCACTTCTTGACCAGCTTGTACACGCCGTGGCGACCGATGCGGGCGCGGATCTTCCTCTGGTTGGGGAAGACCGGGAGCACATCGAGGCCGGGCGCCGGCGCGTATGGCGCCACCCCGAATTCCGCCTGGCGGTAGGTCATGAGCGCGCTCATGGCCGGGCCGGGCACGTAGACCCGCCGGGCTTTTGAGCCCTTCCCCAGCACGTCGAAATACCAGCCTCCCTGCCAGTTCACCAGGTCGTGCCAGTCCAGGGCGCACAGCTCCACGGCGCGCAGCCCCGTCATGTAGAACACCGCGATCATGGCGTAGTCGCGGACGGGCGCGTGCGTGGCCATGAACGCGAGCAGCTGCTCCACCTCGGCCTCGCTGAAGCTGTGGCTGAGGTGCCCGGGGAGGGTCTTGCGGGCCTGGCCGCGGCGCTTCTTGACGAAGGCCGTGGGGTTGTGGGCCATGAACCGGGCGTCCACCATGTGGCGGAAGAAGCTTTTCAGGGCTGCGGTGACGGTGTTGATGGTATTGGGCGCGGCGGGCTTGGGCCCGCCGTTTTCGTCCTGCCGGTACCGGAAGCCTTGCAGGAAGGCTTCCACGTCCTGGTGGTTGATGTGGTGGAAGTCCTTGCGGGCGTGGTTGAGCAGCTGGACGGAATAGCGGACGTAGAGATCGATAGTGGCGTGGGAGTCTTCGAAGACCTTGGCCAGCCAGAACAGGATGACCTTCTCGTTGGGGAGAAGGTCGTGGGTGGCTTGCAGGTAGCGGTCGATGCGTTCGAGCTGGTGGCAGGCCCGGAAGTGTTCCAGGATGCGCTTGCGGTCGAGGGGGATCCATTCGGTGGCCACGGGGGGCGTGGCGAGGCCGATGTCGATGTCAGTTCCCGGGTACATGTTCGGCTCCGGCCCCGGCCTGTGCGGGGTGGTAGGGCTCGATGCGCAGCTGCTGGCCGATTTCCATGCCGGCGACGAGGATGCGGACCTCGGCGCAGTGGGGGGTGAGGAGCGGGGCCAGTGGTTGGGCGTGTGCGGGCCCGGCGAGGATTTCCACCACGTCGTCGGGGTGGAGGTGCGGTCGCAGCTGGGTGGCCACGCGATCGGCCCATGCGGCCCGTTCGGCCGTGTCCATGTTGTAGACGGACGCGGTGTAGGGGGGCATGGGCTGGTCCGGGGTGACGAGGCCGAGGGGCGTGGTCAGGATGAACCATGCGTCGGCGTGGGTTTCGGCGTGTTGTCGGGCGCGGCGAAACCAGGGCGCGGTGAAGAGGTCCTTGGCCGCGGTCGTGGTGCGGCCTTGGGTGCCGGTTGCGGCGACGAGGCAGATGCGGGCCACTACCCTGCCCTCCGGAGTTCCCGGGCGCGGGACTTGTCGCGCAGGCTGACGAGTTCGCGTTGGAGGGCGATGAAATCGGCTTCGCGGGGGATGGCGTCCCAGAGAGCGATGACGTTCTCGGGGGTGCCGGTGATGAAGCCGGTGGTGAGTCCGCAGGTGTTGCAGGCGATGATGCCGCCGGGTGTGCCGTCGGGGAGGGAGTCCTGCTTGAGTCGGACGGTATGCTTTCCGCAGATGAGGCAGGCTCTGGCCAGCGGGAGTTGTTGTATGGTTGTGGAGTTCACGGGGTTTCCCCTGGGTTGTGGGGGTTTATGGATTTCTGGTGATGTAGCTGAATACTACTATGTATGTGAAGATGAAATCAAGCCGTACAGGCATTTTTTTTGATTTTTCGAGTTAGCTAACATAATCGGTGTTAAGTTGACTAGCACATGGATAAGTTGACTACTTCAAATATACCCACAATGACCTGAATCACCACTAGCACGAGTGATTCCACACATGGTAAAATAGGGCAGGGTACGCATATACCAAATTCCCAGACCACTTGCCCGGAAATCCAAACCGCGCTACCCGAAAGGATACATCACATGGCCGATACCACGGAAATATTCGAACGCGCCAACCTCGACGCCGAAGAATGCATCGCCTTCCTCTCCTTCCTCGTCCAGCACATCCCCGATGAGGAATTCGAAGACGCCCTGTGCAACTGGCTCGATACCCGCAAAGCCGAGGCCACAGCTGCGACCCACTAGCCCGGCCACGTCCAAAGCAGAGGAGGGCGGCCACGGCCATGCCCCCACCACCAGGCGACCGGCCCCGCAACCATATCCAGGACGCCGTGCGCCCTGGGCGCACCCCGCACACCCCACCCGGAGGCAACATGAAGAACCTCGACTACGACATCCTTCAGCCAGCACCCAAAAGCGGCGCCCTGACCCTCACCGCCAGCTGGATGACCGAAAACCTCGGAACACAGAAAGGCGAGAAGATCCTCGCCGTCCGCGCCGGCGACAAGGTGGTCTTGCAGCGGCTCGATCCAGCCAAGATCATCGGCGAGGATTTGCGGGCGTTGCTTGAGAGCGGTCCTGCCGAGCCTGTTGAGACGGAGTGACAAATATTGAACAAGACGACCTTGTCCTTGGGGCTAAGGTCGTCTTGTTGTAGCGCTATATAACTTGAACAAAGTTTATGGCGCACAGGCTTCTGGTCTTAAAATAGTTTTCCGAACAACCAAATGAGTGCTGTAAAAAGCCCGATTACAGAAGGTATTACGCCGTAGTATGTAAACTTATTCAGTTGATTTCTTGGGTCAAGAATGGTCGCAATGAAAGCCTGGAGATTTGTTTTTGAGAATTCATATTCTGTACTGATACGGAAATGAAAATTATTTTCCGGATAAATGCGATGAATCGAAAGTATAAAGTATAGTGGCCTAATAAGATACAGCCAAAACAAACAAACTGGTATTCCCAAAAGTGCCTTGAAGTAGTTGATGAAATCAGCATGATATTGATCCATAGCGTTCCTCAAATTTTCTGTCAATCTTGCACGGGCATGAATTGCACGGCCTGCCCGGAACGAGGTGTTAGCTCTACATGGAGTTGAACCCGCCCGACAATGATTGATAGAAGCGGTCGATAATCGATTCTTTTTTGAGACAATCGGACCCATTCTTGTCTGTCTGTGCCTGATGGCGAGGGGATGTCCTCGGCATGCGTATGCCATTCGCCTAGATAGCGAGTTTTTTTTCGACTTGCGAGCCAGCGTTGGTGCGCAATCCAGGCGTGGCCCCAGGGCTGGCGCTCAAAATAATTCCTCCGCCGAATATCTTTATGTGTTGGTGTTGTGACCTCAGTGATCAACATATTGTCATTGTGCACAGTCCCCAAAAGAATCCCGCCAGATTCACAATCAAGGTGACGATGCTGGATATTCTGGACGAATGTGCTCATCGCCTCGCTCTCAATGTGAAGCAATATCCGGAAGTCGTCAGTAGCCCAAGAACTTATGAATTGCATGAAGGGCATCCAGGTTCGGCAGGTGGAGAGCAGTCAGGCGTAGCAAGGGTAAAATTGCTGTTTAGAACTCGTGTTCTAAGCTTGGGTGACGGTTTGTTGTTAACCCAGTCTAGCGCTAATTCCCCGGCCAGAACCGCTGCATGTAAAGAGACGGTTGCGGGGTAGGCAACATAAAGCCCCTCACATCCGTGGCCTGATCTGATTTGATGTATGGGCTCGTTTACTGCCCGGAGTCGATTTTGCCGGTTGGCTTCAAAGAGACACCGAGCGCAGGCATCACCTGGTGAGTTCCAAAGTAATGCCCGAACAGCAACTCCTTCGCCCTCAACCCAGACGGAAAGGGAGGCGGTGTTAGGTGGAAGCTGTTGGCGTAGCCAATGCCCAAGTGCTTCATCTCCAGTTGCGTCAATAACAAGGTCATAGGAATAGATATTAGCTTCGAGTGCCGACGTCGGGATAGCGACTATTCGAAGCGTGGGAGCCTGGGACAGTAATTCATCCACCAGTGCTTTGGCCTTGTTTGAGTAGAGCGCCGGGAAACCCAGCCGATGCCGCCCAATGTTCCCAGGGGCGAGCCAGCCATGGTCTATGAGCGTAAGGCTCCCCTTATTCGTTCCGGCGCCTGATTTCATCAGGACATCGGCGAGGTACCCGCCAATGGTGCCGCATCCAACAATCGCAATGCGTTTGTTGGCAAATGTTTTCAGGCCGGGGATGTTTCTCTCGCTAATGTAGTTATAGTCGAGCCTGTCCAGCACGAGTGGCTTGATTTCAAGTTGTGGCGCGATTTTTCTTTTTAAACGCTTGGGGGCATATTCCCCAGACGTGGTCTTTGGGTAGTATACTGCAAAGCCGTAGGTATATCTCGGTGACTCAATGACTATTGCACAAGCAGGTTTTCCTGCAAGCGCCCCCTGTAAGACACGTTCTAAAATTTTTTTACGACAGATCGGATCCAGTTTCTGTTGCCACGTCAACAATTCGCCTAACGTTTTGGGGGGCCACGCACTAAGGTCGGGCTTTGGAGAGGCAGATGTTGGTATTCTGTAGCCCGGCATCAATAAATAATCAGGCAATATACCGAAAGATTTTAGTTTTTTAAGTGTCCGATCTGTATCATCAGTTATAGCGAGTACGTGGCATTTGACATCCTTGCGGAAGAAAATCGCATGACAACAGCCAAAATTCGGTGTTTCAAAGTCAGCGAACGCAGCGGAACCTGGCCAAACTGAATAAAATTCCTCCTTCAAATCGTCATCCAA
Organism: Desulfovibrio sp. A2; assembly: GCF_000226255.1. Taxonomy (GTDB): domain Bacteria; phylum Desulfobacterota; class Desulfovibrionia; order Desulfovibrionales; family Desulfovibrionaceae; genus Cupidesulfovibrio. The sequence continues at coordinate 47,449 of NZ_AGFG01000017.1, read as the reverse complement.
CTCTCCATTTATAATCCTCCATAAAACTTCAGCTGCCTTATTAAGGCAATTATATGTATATGCAATTGGGTCAAAGCAATCAAACACAATGGATTCATCATCTATGTAGCAGAATCCTCCCGTTGGCGTTATGTGCGGAAGCGGCGAAGAACCTCCACGCGGGACTGACTTGAGCAATATCTCCGGAGGAGAAGTAAAGCTCCGATGGATGCGCATGAGAATTTGATGGGTAGATCCATCTTGAATTCCCAGCTCGCCTTCAAAGTAGTGTTGGGATTCGTGGCAGTATAAGTAATTGAAACCGCGTTGTTTTAACGCACAAATCAAGCCAGGAAGCATAGATTATGCCGAGTGGGTTCGTTCCGGCAGCACGCTGGGGCCTGCCATGGCGGGTGCGGCAACGATTTTCTCACGAATCGACTCTGATTTAATCCGCGCGGGTTCGTGCGGAAATCTCGGGCCGAACTCCTTCTGCATCCAGTGGCAGACTTGATCCGCGTTCCCTGCTTCGATTGCGGCCCGCAGGACTTCCGCGAAGTCCATAAATACTTTTATGGCGTCGCTCACGCCCGGTTCACCCAGCCTATCAGTCAAGGACTCATCCGGGTCGGTAGGATTTGATACGCCTTGGCGCAGCGCCTCAGGAAGGCTGGACACCACTGTTAACAGGGCGAGATCATCTCGTTTCTGACTCTCCTCAAACACTGGGGCTGCAGCAGCCATCAGAAGGATGGAGCTTGGCCCTTTTGTTGGCCATTTCCAATCGCGAAAAGCCTTCAAGTAGCGCACAACACGTCTTAGCTGCTCCCCTTTGGCAGCAACCTCGTCTTCGAACCATTTCTTTACAGGGCGGGGATCAGAGGGGATCCAGTCTTCAACCCTGTGCGCAAGCATGACACGATCCGCTGGGAGAGCCGTCCATGAGTCGCTATAATGCTTTTCCAGTGCTGCGGAAAAACTCGCATAACCATGTGCTTCCAAGATGTGTTGTGACATGGTTTGGTATTCATCGTCGGGAATGGCGTATAGTGGAATATCGATGTGGGCTGTGTTAGAAATATAAACTCGGATACATGTATCTTTATCTCTGCACAATTCCCATCCGTTCTCTTTGCAAAGTGGCTCAAGTGCGTTTTCAGCTGCCACAAAGAAAAGCTTTGATGCATGGCTTGGTCGCTTGGTTAATGTCGCAAAACTCATCGGCAAATAACAGCCATCATCAATATCCGCTTGCTGGATTTGAATATGCGCAGGGGCGTTGATTGTTTTGTACGCCCACGATCCTTGGGTATAAAATTTGGGGATTGGGGTAACGCCTTCGAAGTTATTGTCTTTCAGCAGCTTCGGAATCCCAGATCTCAGGCACGCTCTGATCGAAGTTTTAGCAGCGTTAATATAGTCCTTTTCTTTGCGCGTAAGGTCTATTTCGCAAAGAAGGCACGGGCAAGCATTTTCTGTTGTGTAAAATAGAGGGCTAATATTGAGCATGGCTACTCTCCTAAGCGTTATTGGCGTTTGGCCCGTGATAGAATGTCGGAGTTGTTGCGCTATGCATGCGAAATGGTGCAAATTTAAGGTCGCCAAGCGCGCGCTGTGCAGCGCTCATTCCGCGAGCCAGGAGGGTGTTTGTTGCGGCTTTTGAGACAACGTCAAGATTCTGAATGTCCTTGCTTTGCTTTGGTGTCGCATCATCATCAATTTTGAAGTAGTCATCGCCCAGCTCGTGCTTCAAAATATAGTCAACAGAAGCACCTTGTGCAGAGATTACCAAGTCGAACAAACCGCTACCCCAATCGGAAAGGCCACGATCCAACTTTTCGTTTCCACCAATTGTTGTTCCTAGGGTCATTGTCCCTATCGATAGAACGCGAATTTTTACCGGCCGCCTGGGAGCCACAAAATGCTTGATTTCGTGCAGCCCAAATAAACCAGGCGCATTGCCGACTAGGCCACCATCGGCATAAACTTCATTGCCAATTTTCGAGAGAGGAAAATATACAGGGGCTGCTGTGGTTGCTAATGCCACATCTACAAGAGGCACTAAGTGGTCAACCTCTAAAGATGGGTGATGCGGTGTTTTGAAAAATTGTCCTTTTCCTGTTGTATAATTAACTGTTGGAATCAAAACACGATGCGCTAAATTGCCAATTGTCATTGTGTTGAATTGTCCCTCAAGCACTTCCTTTAAGCCGGAGCAGCTATGCTTTGCCTCAAACCAAGGCCCTCGAATTTTTTTTTTGAGCGAACGGGAGTTGAATATTCTATCACCGCTCTTAAGGAAAATTTGCTTTAGTTCCGCTGCTGGGATTTCAGCCGCGAGCCCCAGGCCGAGAATCCCCCCCACGGATGTTCCGCAAATCAGGTCAAACCGTGCGGCGAGGTTGCCACCAAGTATCTCTTCAAATCGAGCTAATATTGTTGCCGTGTACAATCCACGATACCCGCCACCAGACAGTGCCAAGACATGGTAAGTTGGGGCATTCTCGATATGTTCTGGCACGGTGCGTCTCCTGCTAGGTGCGGTTTAATTAGTGCGCAACCGGAGCGGCATAATCAGATATAGCGTTACCTTATGTGAAGCTAGCTTGCTTTTGGTAACTTTTCAACAGGTCAGAAATTCTCTGGTTCGTCCCACACGTACAGCATATGTAAGGCCCCCCAGCATTGAGCTGAGGGGCCTTCGTCTATGAACAGGCTTGGAAGTTTCCTCGCCTTATCACACAGAGGCTAGCGGGGCACCCTGGGTAATTCGCTTTGCGGGTGTAGCCGGCCTTGGGCTACAGGGATCCAGAATGCCCCAAGGGACATCACAGCAAAAGCAAGAAGGCCAGCGATCGGCAAGTGGGCCCGCCAGCGTGCCAACACGCCCCGTTCTTCGCGGGGACGCCCGTCCACCTTGATCATTTGATAGTCATGGAAACGAATGGTGCCATTGTGAGTTTCGAGCTTCCACCAGCCGGTGGCCCACTCACGGGATACCGCGGAGCCTGAAATTTCCCTTCCATCGCCCAGAACGACGGTGGGGTTCAGAAGGGGGTTAGCCGGGCTGTCCCAGATGTCCCCAAGATTTTTGGCCCCATCAAGCATGAGAAGGCAGAAGCCGACAGTAATCACTGTCCGCCAGATCAGAAGCATAAGGCCCCCAGTGAATACGGGCTGAGCCGGGCGCACTTGAACCAAGTGAAGGCTTGGTAGCCATAACTCAACACCGTTTGTTGATGCAAATATCCGATCCCCAGAATTGCTGAAGCAAAGACCAACTCACCGAGACTGCCGGTGTTAAACAGTCGGGCCTTCAGGCGCGGGTAACGTCTGCCCAGGACGAGGGGGACGCCACTGTTGGTAAGTGCATCCAGGAGGCAGTGAGACACCCCGCCTACCCCTAAGCCAAAAACGATCCCATCAAACGGCATGGGGAGGACGGACGTCACTCCAGCGATGGTGGCCAACAACCACCAGCCGAACCAATGGGTGGCACCGCGATGAAGGCGGGCAAACAACTCGGGGCTGCCAGCCGCTATGGTGTAGTCCAGAACGTCCGGCAACACCGCTCCCGCCAAGATGCTCACCAACTCTAAAGGCGATGAGCCGAGGCCGATGGCAAGGGCGACTCCGGCCAGCTTATGCGTGTGCCATTTCATGCGATTCCTGCTGTCCCGTGTGCGGGCGGCTCGTTAGAAGTTGCACGCAAAGCCCGCATTGTTGCGGAAAAGGGAGGCGGCCCCTTGAAGGTACTCGCGGATCCACTCCGTCACTATCCAGCGGCGACCGAGTCGCTCAGCCGCGAGCCCGGTTCGCACGGTCCCCCCGAAGGGGTCCACAACTAGGTCATCCACGTCGGTGAGGAGCCGGACCCAAAAGTCCGGAACGGCCGTAGGCATCATGGCCCCATGCAATGGGAGCCCCATGGACGTGGCCACACGCCGGTACGCCTTGGTGTCGGTGCATGCATGGCCACGGAGCATTACGTTTCGGGCCAATCTACCCGGTGTCTCGCGGCCGTATGAGTTTTTTCGGATCCTGTATGCCCCGTCCCCATACACGGCCGACCGCTGCGCGCCACCGGCGGCCATCAACTCACGCTGTCGAGCCGTGTGCTCCTCCAGGACACGACGGTTATCCGCGCGTACGCGCGTTGCGTCATTCGTGAACCAGAGCTGGTGCTCGTATGCAGCAGACAGCTGTACGCGATTAATGCATGCCCACCAGGTGGGACCCGGCGGCTTGGAGAGATTCACCCAGGGCACGCGGTCCATGAGCGCGAGCCCTAGGCGATCGTGGAGGGCCAAAACCAGGCGCTCGACGTAGAGGGAGCGTGCCGGGCTACGTTCTTCAAACACATCGTTGGCGACGTTGAGCACGATGCTGCCGCCCGGCTGCAAAGCCCGAACGATCCCTTCCAGAGCCGTGCAGACGAAGTCGGGGTACTCTTCGCTGGTGGGGCCGCCGTAGGCGCGCTGGACACGCAACGGATACGGCGGTGAGGTGATGCACAGGGCAATGGGTTCACCCAAGGAAGGGAACACCTCCTTGTGGCGCGCCCAAATGGCCACGCCCAGGCGGGTGCTGAAGGCGACCAATTGATTGCCGGCAATTATCCGGTGGAGATTCTTGCCCGCGTCCTCCGAGAGGCGCCAGACACCGCGCTGATCTGCACGCTCCAGGATACCCATTTGTCGTAGTGTCTGCTGGTACCAACGAATTGACCTCTGAACCGGGCTCCGAAGTGATTGCGCGTGGCCAATGGGCTTTCGGGTATTCAAAGCCTCTAGGCCAATGCCGGATGTCTCTGCAATTTGCTCATAGAGATCTTGGTTGGTGAGACTCTTTGTCGGACTTGAGGCGTAAGCTTCCGTCAACAGGCTTAGTTGGATCAAGGTTTCGGTGCGTTTAGCTGGATTACGCATGGGAACCGTTACCTTCTTCAGAAAGCAGTAGACCACGGGCCGCTAGCGTCTCTACGAACTCTTCCGCCAATAGGCTGGGCGTGACTGTGCTCCAGTCACCGGAGACAGTGGCTACCTCATCGTCATTCAGCGGGCATTGCAGAGTGTAGCCAGGCAGGACAATGTATGCGGACCCCAGTTCAGGGAAGACGCGAATTGCATCCCTGGACACTGCGTCACGAACAATGGCCATCGTTTGAGCGTCTTCATCCCGCTTCAATTTCACGAAATGTCCCGAAGGGGTCAGAAGTGTCTCGGAGTGGATATCCGCAAGGTATCCCCAAGTCTGAAGATAGAGGAGAACCGCCTCGCAGCCGTCGTCTAAAAACCAAGCGTCTCGGTTGTCCGTGGAAACTATCCCGGTAATCCCAACCGTGACATTGCACCCAGTGGCCAAGAGTTCATGGCCATGGGCATCATCACCCATCAGAATTCTCTTTTCCATGCTATCTGTGATGAAGAGACACTGCCCGCCGCGGAGTGCGGCTTGGCCCTTAGCTGTCAAAATGAATTCACCGAAAGTGTTCACGGCATTACTCCTGCCTTATGCGAATGGGCGGACATCCTGAGCATCCGCTCGGCGGCAGCTCGGATTCTCTTCTTCGCTTCTGGCTGTTCGATCGCTTGGCCTTCTTGTCGCAAAAAGGCGGCGAGCTCTTCAGCGGCGGCATCAAGCATGCTTTCCGTTATGTCGAAAGGCTTGTTTGCTTCATTCCATTTGGCTAAGTGTAGCCATAGTGTATGGAACACGCATGCGGCATTGGAGCAATGATACAGTCTGGTGTTGACTGTGAACGTTCTTGTGTGGAACGGTCTGTGTCCACACACACGGCAAATGTTTGCCTTAGGCATGGTCATCTCCATGAGTAGAGGTTAATCCATGCCTAATTATATCATATATGTCATTCTTGTTCGCGACATTTTTTTTCAACAAACGGATTTATATTCCCCTGAACCATTTTGATGCGTGAGGCCCGCGTGCATTCCCATGAATCAGGGCGATACATAGCGTCCCACGCTCGCATCAAGTTTGACTGCTGTTCACTTAAGAAATGCATATCGGGGTATGCCCATGCCATATATAAAGTGGCCCGTGCGATTTCTCCGCGCGTGTATTCCGGTGGCTCAACTTGATTTCCTATGATTTTAACAGGGCATGATCCAAATGTATTTGGCGTATCCACGGGAAGTTGAGTAAATTTGTAGTAACTTCTCGCTGCGTTCACAGCGCCAATAGCAGGCACGAGATTCCAAAGGTCGGCCTCCATGGCTGCAAACAAAGGGTTCGTACGCGCGCATTCTCTACCTTTGTAGGCCTGGCCGTTCCTGTTGCACTGTGTGGCTCCTGAGCGCCACTCAACGAAGCTGCGGCCAAAGTTTTCTGCAGGGACCACATGTTCCCATTCCATCTTGCGGGCGCGACCTTGGTGGGACGGGGTTAGGAATCCCTCAGGCAGGGTTATATTCTTCATTTCGTCAAAGCGCGCTTTACAATAAAAATCTATGCGATGATCTCGATACACAATTTGCTCCAGAATTTTCTTGGCGGAACCAAAATCTGGAATACTGGTATTCCCGTGATTTTGCGCTCCACTTCCAATCCCAGCAAATGCCAGCGTCAGTGCTACGACTAACGTTTGAAGTATTGCGTATCGCTTCATTGAATTATCCTCTTTTGGCTTTAAGATGAGTGAATTTTTCTACAAGACACTCCGAATCGTTTCAGCGTTTCCATATTAGCATTGATATTCATGTTTCCTGTGGCTCCTGTAGGCATGGCAAATAATGCAGTGTCCGCACACTCAGAAATCAAAACAGCTTGATCATTCGTGATCTTAGTAGCATAGATTGAATTCCTTATCCCTGCGTTATATAGCGACACAATGCCAAAAAAATTTGATGTAATAATTACAGTTCGCGTTCCGTGAATATACTTGCGCGCTTGGTACAATCCAAAAACAACTTGGTCAATGCTAATCTTCTCCTGTTCATTCTTATCGCTGATAGGAATAAATCTCTCAATTTTTCCTATCTCGCTCAACACAGGAACAACAAGAACATTACGGTAAGCATCGGAATATTCTTTTTTGGCCAAAGTTAGTATTCCAAGCGAAACTGCACGATCAAGATCGTATCCACCATCTATTAAGTGCTCTGTCAGTCCTCGCTCTTCGTTGGGTGAGAATCCTATTTGGTAATAATGTATCGCCTCATCTGCCAAGCCAGCTTTCTTTATGAGCTCGTTTGCGCGATATCTACGCTCCGTAATTTGCGAAAAAAAGTAAAGCTGCGCATAGTTCAACATGTCGTCGTAATGAGTGCTAATATTGACAGGCCACCTCGCCGTACTAGGAACGTTGGCTCCTGCTCTGTCTACGAGAAGTGAAATTGCTTCATTCATGTTGCAACTTTCCTGCAACTGAACAAAAGTAATGACGTCGCCATGTGTTCCGCATTTCATACATTCAAAATGTTCGTCATTGAACACTTTAAGGATGCCACAACACCCAGGAACCGGGCATCTCACGCGATCTCTATCCGCTTGGCGGTTTAGTGTCGCGATATGCTCAATGGAAACGCGTTTCTTAATTTCTACAATGACATTATACACTTGACTGCCCCCAGAATGTATCTGCACACAGAGCGGCATTGGATATTACAAGTTCTAAACCATTTTTGAGCAGTTGCCTTGTCCACACTCCCCCAGTCCGAGCAAAGTAATCCTCAAGCCATCCTGGATAAAGAGTTTCACCGGACCAGCACAAAGTTGACGCTTGAATCATGCGGCGGGCAAGATTCGCGCCTGACCACCGATCGTGCAACCGGATGCCAATTATCCCTGCAACAAGCAGTCGGCCCAAATTTAGCTCATGCCGGGACATCCCAACCCGGCCTGTGATAATTTCCCCTAGGGCGGCCACAAATGGCATCGGGGGCACATACCGCCCGGGCAACACGTAGATCACACCAGCGGCTCCGAGCTGCGCGTAGCATGGCCGCACGCGTGAGACCAATTCCGCCTGGCCTTCCCCAGCGCCTTCGATCAACTCGACATCCAAGGATTCGCAAATCGAACACGCTTCTTTGATGGTGAGATACATCTTCTCCTCTCGTACCTTGCAGAATGTCCGCTGTTCATCTTTTAGGTGCGGGAGCCGGTAGCCCGCACCGCTTTGCCAACAAAAAAAGCCCCCTTCGCAAAGGGGGCCACCAGTATAATCAGGCTGCTTTGGCCATGGCCAGAAGCGGCAGAGTTTCTTTGTCCGGTTTCTTGGCCCGCGGCAGTTTCGGAAGTTTGGGAGGATTACCCACCTTACCTCCTGGACACATGCCACCGGCCATTCCATCCAGTATCAAGTTGTCCCAGCCGTCGAGCATATCCAACGCTCCTGCACGTTGCGCCATCACCTTGCGGTGAATGCCAGGCAGCAAACTGTATGTTCGAGGTTGCTGCTGTAGGTCGAATCCGCACCGAGAGGTATCCCACGGAGCGGCTCCCCCGGCGGCTGGCGGCTGCAGGTGCGGAACGCCCAAGGCGCTGCACACCTTAACAAACGCGCGCTCGAAGCGCCCGGGATGGCAAAACTCGTAGTACGCGCCATAACGACGCTCCATTTCCAAGTCTACGAGGTAATGGACATATTCTTGGTCCGAAGCCTTGTGAGGGGCCACGGCCGCGCGTGGTTGGGGGTAACTGTCGCCACCCAGACGAAGCAGACCCTCACCTACCGTGCTGGCCACCGAGCAGCGGGCATTCAGATATGCCGGGCCCAAGCCGTCTTGGCGGCGCCTAGCATTGCTCCGCTCTTCAAGCAACTGAACGGAATAGAAGAGGTCGGGATGCTGTCGGCGTAAATACCGCCATTCTTCCGGCGATTGGGCACCGCAGAAGAAGCACGCTGATTTGGGCGGCACAGGTACCCCATGGTCCTTGATGAGCTCTTTGCAGGCCTTGCGACCGAGCCCCTCTTCGATCAAAGGATAAAGTGACGTGATCCCCTGGCTTTCAAAACGGTCACGGCTGCGAACTTCACGGTAGCCTTCATCGGCATTGAAGCCGAGCAGCTGGAAAAAACCGTGATCCTGCTGAGGATCCAAATCGATGGCCAACTGGCGCATCACCCGTTCTATGGGGGCAATTTTCCACTTGGCATTGCAGCTTTTTCCGCTGAAAAACGGAATTATCTGTTTGTGCCAGTAATAGTCGAAAATATTGCGGAAGCCTTCGACGTTTGGCCGGGCAACGAGCAAGGGGTACCCCTTGTCTATCATCCGGTAGTTATACGCCCTGGACTCCGGCAAATCTCCCCCATGGTCAACGTAGATGGGAAAAAAGTCGATCATTGGGCGCAGCCCCCTGCTGAGTAGCAAGAAGTATAGTGCCCATGAGTCGACACCTCCCCCGAATGAGACGAAGACGACACGCTTTGTGCCCGTGGCCTTCTCAAACCAACCCATAATAGCTCCTTGGTGGGAGCCCCCCACGGGGGAGCTCCCCGCAGGGGTGGTCAGTCGCTTAGACCACCATGGTGAATTTTTTCAGAAACGAGTCTTTAACCTCCACCCATGTCATGGGCTTGATCACAATGCCTTCAGGGGGAGAAGGCAGATCCTTGCGACCGCCGGCATCCTGCCAGCCATGAACCTGGATCATTTCGAGGGACATTATCCTGCGATCGGCATCCTTCACTGCTTGCGGTCGGGGCCACTGTAGGCCGAAGGCCGCGCAAACGGCTTGATGCAACTTCTCCTCGATTCTCCTGTAGTCCGGGAGCAATCCCTTCAGGGGGCTCACGACGTCGCCGAGGAAGGCCTCCGTGGCGTCGTGCAACAACCCCCAGAGTTGAAGGTCGGGAGGCAGCAATTCAGCCACCAACAGCGAATGCTGGCCCACCGAGTATGGATAAGGCGCAGCTCCGTTATAACGGTCAAGTTTCGCAAGGTGGTGCGCAATGTCCTCGATGCGAATGGCATTGGGATTGGGGTCAAGCAAATCAACCGATGTCCCGGTAAATGTACGGACGATGCTCATGGTTGCTCCGGTTGAAGAGCACCCCCGGGGGTATGCTCCCCAAGGGGTTTAAGCCAGCACCTCACCAAGCATATCGAACATCACCTGTGGGAGTTCCCCCACCGTTTGGATGTAGCGACTCGCAGGGATGTATGTGGCAATATTCGGTTGGCAAATCCCGATTCCGAACAGTTCGAACCCGACAGCCTGCGCTGTAGCCACCACATTTTTCATTGCGATGTGTGAGCTGGTGGGGTCGCCGTCGGTGATGACCAAAACGATTTTTCGGCGTTCTTCAAGCGTCACCATCTGCCCCATCACCCACCACAGGGCTTCCGCAAGTTGTGTACCTGCCATCGGCACGAGGCCGATCCGGTTGTGAACTCGCTCCCCGTACCGAATGAGTGGGAACACCTCATCACTAAAGCCTGTCAAGGCTGGACGCACGTGGTTGATGGCGCTGAGTGCTTGAACAAGAGCCAAGCTTGTCAGGGAGGCGACATGCATCCTGTCCCCTTCCGCCATTGAGCCAGACGCATCCAACAGGATATGTACGGCCGTGTTCACGGCCGTGCGTTCTTCTGCTCTCCTAAAGAGCCGATCATCTCCTATCGCTGCACGATGCAGGTTTCGCCCCGCCAGCGTCCCTCGCCGTCCTGGGCGTAGTTTGGCAAGAGTTTTTGCCTGTACCAGCCCCTGCAAGCGCGCACGCAGAGCGGTCGTTGCCCTACGCGCGTCGTCGCTGGATATTGGCGAAGTGGAGATGACACTTTCCTCGGCAACGCTGATGGGGTCTCCCCCTTCCTCGGCCATGCTTTCCAGGAGGTCTCTGACGTGGCGGCCCAGGAGGTCTTCATCCTCCGAGTCCGGAGAGTCCAGCACGTTGGTGCAAAACCCTCTGAGCAGCGTGGCTGATCCATGTCTAGTCGGGTCGCCATCAGGCTGGCCGGTGCCGGGCGTATCGCTCTGTTGTTCCCCTTCCGGGTCGCCATCAGGCTCGCCCGTGCCGGCGCCGGCTGAAGCCAAATCGCGCAAGAGATCAATAATCGCAGCGGCGCACCTCAGGCTATCCACAGTGCACGCTGCTTTCCGAACCTCTTGTAGGATCGGGGCAAGGAGGCAGACCATGGCAGGTACTTGAGCCGTTAATTGGGCCTGCGCATTAGCCTGGTGTGATTGTAACGCTGGGTAAAGCCATGCTCGTGTCGTAAAAAACAAGTACGAGCAGAGGGCTTCGCGCGCCCCTTCGGGGTTAAGGAATATTTCCTCTTTTTCGACCAGATACTGTAGCATTGTCGAGAGGTTCACTCGGCACCCAGGATAAGTTTCACCCATCCGGGCTTCAATCCGATAGTCCTCCACCAACTGATACAGGTGTGCTTCGAATGAAGAACGCGCACTTGCCCGTACCCCAAACTGGGTGAAACGAAGATGCCCTGCCTCGTGGTCCAGGTAACCGCGGCACAGCAACCGCGCGATGTCATCATCAAGGGGTAATGCAGGCAGATAGACCGTTTGGCCATCTGTAGCCGCTCTGTTCCCTCCGACTTCGATCCGGATACCGTATCGCTTACCAATCATCGCAGCCACCAAGGGCAACGCAGCTATCTCGCTATTTTTATGCATACTCTCTCCCACAATAGACATCCCCCCATGGGGATGTCGGTTGAAACCAACACCCCCATAGGGGAAAGGATTACCAGAGGCCCAGGACGTCCAGGTTAACCCCCAAGTTGGGGGCAACAGGCACGAACTGGCTTTCCTCGGGATCATCATCAGGTCCGTCTAAAAGGCCCGAAATGTCCACCACCGCAGTGGGGACGGGCTGTGACGCCTGACCGTCGGGAGCGAGCTGTTGCTCAGCTGTGGTGCCCAGCACTGCCACCGTATTGGCGGACAAGTCCGCGTCTTCGGTCGCAAGCGCCGGCACCGGTGCATCCCAAAGCCCAGCAATCAGTTCAGAGGGGCTGCGCCCATCCAGAACAGATTGCGAATGAATCAGCAGCGTTTGGGGGTCGCGCATCATGTTTACGACTCCCTGCAGCATGAGAAACGCCGGGCCGATTATCTTACCGGACGCAGGCATCTGGCTGAACACCATATCCAGGAGATCGAGTGCCGGGGAAACCCGGGGCTCGACAAAAGACAGGCCTTGCAGCTTCGACTGGATGGTCCGCAGCGGCCGCAGCGCTTTCTGGGTGACCTCCGTGCGTCCCACGAAAGACACCTTCCACACATCGTCGGCCATGGCCGACACTTCTTCAAACAACGCACCGCCAAGGCTTGCTACTTCTTCTGAAAGCCCATTGTCAGGGCCGTTGAGCTGTTCCGAGACGACTCGGAACATTTGCCACCGGAAACCAAGGCGCGCGCGCACGTAGTCCGCGCTCACCGTCGAGTCCCGAATGACATCAGCCCACCGCGGGAAAGCAGCAATCCATTCGACGAGCCCCTCCTCATAGCCTCCTAAGAATTGGTCTTTGGCCTTCAGGAAGTCATCACGGATGGCTCGCAAGCCATCGGCAACAACCCCCGCCTTGGAGTTGGGAATTGCCCAGCCCCCAAGGAAGCGCACACCGCTTCGGTCTAGTAGCGAAGTCGCCCGTGCCTTCAGCGTGGTGAACACCTTCAGCTTTTCGGGGTCGCAAACGCGCTTGGATCCAAGCGAGGCCAGTTCTTCAGGCGGCAGATCAACCCCACCCATGTCCTGAGCTGTCAGCTTACGCCGCGCAGTCCATATGTTCACGTTGAGGTTGATGCAGAGGATTTGTTCCAACACGGTGATGTCGGTGGGGCATGTGTTCATCTGGCTCTCTCCTAAGAAAGGGGAGAGCCCACGTATCCCCAAGGGGGATGTGAACTCCCCCCCAGGGTATTGGTTGTTTTTACGAGTACGGGATTAAGCAGGGAGGCAATAGAAGATGGCGAGGGCCAAGTACAGGTCGGACAGTTCACCGGGGTATTGCTCGTCGCAATAATCCCGATGAATCGCGTCACGCCGCATATACAGCTCTGCTATCCCAAAGCCTTCATCGTCTCGGGCCTCAAACAAGATGGACCATGCGCGTTCCGCGTGTTGGTTCCAGCACAGAAACGCGCGGGCACCGCTTTGGCCCTTTTCCCAGCAGTAGTGTTGCCCGCGCAATTCGCACAGGCGATTTTTAAGTGCTCTTTCCGCAGCTTCGGGAGACATGTTGGCAAACATGGCTAGCCCCCGCTCTTGTTCGAGTCGGGAAAGTACCGCTGCAGCAACTCGTGGAGAGCTGCACGCGATTCGGGTAAAGCCCGAAAGCCAAGCGCGCGGTCCAACGCATAGGCGATTGGCGGAATGCCAATTCGCCCAAGGTTTTTGAACGACACCGTGAGCCTGGCCCAACGCAACAGAGTCCGCGTCGAGAACGTCACATCGATGCTGCCCATACCCCGCAAGATGTCCGCCCACTGCCCTGCGGCTTCACCGCGAAACAGGGTTCGGACATCGTTGGCCATGCTGACCATTTTAACCACAGTCTCCGGAGGCAGCTCCGGGTGGAACCGCTCCAGCAATGCCGTTTCTTGCTCCGGGGTCGGATAGTCCACCACCGTCACCCAGAAACGATCCATGAACGCAAGATTCTGGCGCAGGGCTCCCTGGTAGAAGCCCGTTTCGTCGGAGCCGCCGTTGGTGTTGGCCGTGGCCGCGAAACGGAACATGGGATGTGGCGATACCACTTCCCCGCCGTTTTCAGCGATGGTCAACGGGCGCCCTTCAAGAACGCCATTGAGCCCAGCAGCGGTAGCCGGGTCCAGCAGGTCGATTTCGTCCAACAGGAAAAGGCCACCGTACTTCATGGCCAAAGCCAAGGGGCCATACTGGAAGGTCATGGTCCCCGAATCGAGCGTGAGATGCCCGACAAGATCCGGAACTTCTAAGCGCCCATGCCCCGTGACTTGAAACACTGGGTAGTTCAGCCTGGCCGCAATCTCCGAGAGCACACTGCTCTTCCCGGACCCCGTGGGGCCGGTCAGATAAAGCGCTTCAGAGTACGGAGTAGAGAACCACGCCAGAATATCCCGAAGGATTTCAGCGCGCATGAGGTAGAAGCTGTTCCGGAGCGGCGTTACCGCGCAAGGGGCGGCATAACCTTTGATGTATTGGCCCACGGGGGCCTGGTTGCCAGCGACAATGGCGATGTCGTGATCAACAACCGTCAAGCTGGCAAGTTGCTCAAAAATGGTAGACATATGGCTCTCTCCTCGAAATTGAGGGGCACCACCCCCATCGGGGTGTGCACCCCGGTGGGGAAATGTCTCTTACTTTTCAGCCTGCTTCGATGCGAAGCCACTCGTATTGGGGGCGAAGAACACGCAGCCAATCGCGGAGCAGCCTTGGCATATCCATGCGCCAGCGTTGACGCAGCCGGTGCAGGTGGGAATGAGTTCGATCATGTGCTCTCTCCTTCACTGATCGTGTGATTGAGAGACACGGCGTCCCCTTTGGGGCCGCAACGTGCCCCGGTGGGTGTTAGTTCAGATCTTCCAGATAGTCGGCCGCCATTTCGAATGAAAACGGACGGCCACCACGCTGGTGGATGGCTATTTGCTCTCTTAGAAAGCTCATGTCGAAACCATCCGGGCAAACCGCATCCAGGTCCACGTCCAAGTCCTCGAAAACGGGCTTGGGGGGACGGCCGCGGCCGCGAGATGGCTTCCCATGCTTGAATTCGAGTGGGCTGGAATTTGCCTTCAGGTCGGCAATCTGTACTTCCAGCACCCGCAAGCGGATATTCAACGGATCGTCATCAAACTCGTGCGACTCCGTGGGCCCCGTTTCCGGCACCGCCGCCATCTTAGGGGCGGGAATTTCTTGACCCACGCAAAGGGGCACGCAGCGGCCCGGCTGGCTTCCCAGCAGATACCGCGTGTAAAGGCCCCCGCCCTCATCCAGGAGAATCTGGTTGCCTTCAAGGCCTCGCAGAGTTCCCCGAATTTCTCTGAACACTCCGTTGTCGTTGAGCTTCAGAATGATAGGCTTGCCGCTGAACTTTTTCTTGAATCTAGTTGCTGCTTTCACGAGGGTTCCCTCCTTGTTTTCACATCAGAGGAAACACCTCCCCCATCAGGGGAAAGCTATCCCCTGATGAAGGTCATTCGCTCACTATGCAGCGATGGCGTGCACAGTGAACTGTTCAAAGCCTGGCAAAGTGGTCTCCGCAACAACTGCGAAGCGAACCATCTTGCCGTCGATTTCGTACTGAATCTCGTCTTGCTTCCATTGCCCGATCGGAGTGCCCGCTGCGAGCAAAACACGGCCGCTCTCGCGAGGTACAGCCTCGACGTGGAGCTTCCGGATTCGTCCCTTCAATTTCCCCCCTGCTGGCCCTGCGAACATGCCAATAACCCGGCCCAACTGACGCGGAGGTGCTATCACCGCTGGCGCGTGTTGAGGGTCGCGTGAGGCTGCGGCTGGAACCACAGTGGGGATGTCTAGGGTGGGCTGAACGCTCGGTGTCGCAGATGGGCAATGGGCATCCAGCTTCCGGTAGGCAGCGAATTGGGCCTCCAAGCTTTGCAGCTTGAGATGGCCCACCAAGCTTCTGGCAAGCTCAACCGTCATGCTGTCCCCGATTTCGGAGAGAGCCACCAGGCCCTTGTCAGAAAGCTCTCCTTCGAGCACGAGCGAGGCTTCCAGCTTGGACGCGATAAGCGTCATCGCCTGTTCCTGCATCGTGTCCCTATTGATGAAGAAGCGCACAACCACATCCTGCCGCTGGCCAGGCCGCCACGAACGACGCGACGCCTGACGCAGGGTATAAGTGCTATACCCTGTCTGCCAGAAGAGGACTTCCGGGAACTGCAAGAGATTAAGGCCGGTTTCGACCAGTTTCGGCTGGCAAATCAGGCAGTCGTATTTGCCCGTATCCATCCGTTTCCTGATCCAATCCAGCCGCTTGTGGGTGGGGACAGAAGGCTTGAGCAATAAAGGGCGAATGCCAGCGTCGGCCAACATTCTCTCCACGTGCTCACCGGCACTCCATTTTCCCGTGTACTCCACGAATACGAGGGATTTCCGACCCGCGCGACGCGCCTCTAAGACGCACTGGACAAGCCGGTTATCCTTCTCAGTCGTGGCGACATCCAGAGCAGGAGCTCGAGCAACAACCTCACCCTTGCGATTCGTCACCTCGACCTCCCTTTGGGGTTGGTCAGGCCAAGCAAGAAGCGATGAGAGCATCTGCCCCAACACCTTCATGTCATTTTGCTTCAAGGCCTCTTTGACGGCCTTCTTCAAATCCTCTTGGAACGCCGCATATTCTGCGGCAAGTTCCGGATCCATGCCCACGAACTCCAGCACTTCGGTATACCCAGGGAGGGCATCCGCGATGTCGGAAATCCGCAAGAACACGCAGTTCTCGAGGAAGAACTGTTTCAGCAGCATCGGGCTAATGCCCGGCTTTTCCTTCAATGAGTATGTTACCCGTGAGGCCCTGCCGGTGGCGGGGTCAGCGGGAACCGACTTGTAGACTTCCTCCAGGCTGCCATAGGTTCTGACGAATTCCAGCAACTCGTCATAGGATGGCAGAAGATCACGGCGTTCATCCTTGCTGTAGTTGAGCGCAAATGCCCGATGCAACAAGAAGTAAACGTCCGAGGCCTTTCCACCGGACAAGGTGCCTGTCAGGACCAAGGTTTTCTCAATGGCCTCGGCCAGCTGCCCCAGCATCGCCCCCTGAATCGTACCAGCCCCTTTCATCTTGTGGACTTCATCCGCAATCAGCAGCTGGAAATGCCGTCTCAGGTAGCGCTTGATGTAGAGCACAGGTGCAAATGTGGTTTCTCCGTCGGGATCGTCCGCAGTTTGAACACGGCGGGGACCCCAAAGAGGATTTGAGCACCTCTCGCAGGTATTACGAAGTGATAAGTCAATTGCCGCTGGGAGCTCATGGCCACAACGCTCGCACACCGGGATGGTGTACCGGGATACTTTGCGTACCCCGTCGAACGAGCATATGTCGGCCGCGCGTTTATCCCACCAGGTGGTTTTCCAGCGGAAATTGGTCTTGGCTCTGTTGAAACCAATAACCCAGTATTCGGGTTTGTCCGGATACCGTGATGCATCTCGCAACTGCGTCAGCAGCGTGAGCGCATTCTTGCCGCTCGCATCAACGACGCGGACGGCATCACCGAATATTCCTTTCATTTCCTGGGTCCATGTCGAAATGAGATGCGGGGGGCAGAGCACCAGGCTACGGGTAGGCCTACCCTTCAGGCTGGACATGGCCCATGCGGCCAGAATCCCCATCAGGGTCTTCCCGCACCCCATCTCAGCAACAAGCCCCAGGCACCTCTTTTGGCGAAACCCTTCCATGAGCGCGCGGAGTGCATCCGCCTGCGCCGGGAAAGGCTTCTTGATCCCCATTGATACCGCCTCGCCCACCTTGTCGGCATACGGGTCGGGATCACCGGGATTGAACAAGGGATGCAGGGCGTGTTTGACTTTCGCTGTCAGTTGCGCCGTGGCCCCCAAGATGAAATCTTTGAGCGATCGTTTCCGAATAAGCATGTCTCTCCCCTGCTCACGGAAGAGACCTCCCCAGCGGGGATAATCTCCCCGTGGGGTTTTCGGACTTATACGGCTGAAACCTCTCTCAAGGCTTCGCTGGCCGCATCCTGAAAAGAGTATATTTGGTCAAGGACGTGCTCCGCTACCGTTTCAGAAGACGGCAGTGCCAGATGATAGGCTTGGCCAGGTATCCCGACAGTCGCGAGCTCTAGGGCCCACCCTTCACGAATTGCCATCCTCCAAAGGAGAGGCATCCATTCGTCGATGATGGGAAACTCCAGGGCCTGCTTGAAGAGCGGGGCCGCCTGGGCAAACAGCTCCATTTCGGAAGCACCCACAACGACATTGGCCAACGCCTCCGCATGATAGACACCACCCAGCACGTATGATGTGCCCGGGCGAAGTGCGGGGGTTTTCAGCATTTGGAGATTCTGACCCGGCATAAGGTACAGCCAGTCAAGTCCCTCCACTTCAAGAACAACCCGGCTGCTCATCAGCATCTGCGTCGAAACCGCAAGCACGGCTTCCTTGGCACCTATGTACACCGCCTTTATCAGGCGGCACACCGTGTCATTGCGAGTGTAGAGCGCCTGACAAAGCCACGCACGCTCTCGTACCAGTTTGTAATACATGGTCACTCCATCTCATAAAGGACGAGTTCACCGACCTGGCTGGATTCTGTGACATCCAACGCCTTGACCACGGCTTGCGGTGTTTTCCGTATCCGCGTGATCTCGGTTCCGTCCTCGTCGAGGGTATCTGTTTCGGTCCGCTTGATTTTGGTCTCCCCAGCCACAATCAGGATGTTTCCTGTCTCCGGGTCCCGGTATGCGCCATCCATTACGCCGGTAGCCAGCGTGACAGCTAAGTGACCAGCGCGGAGGGGCATCAGGCTCCGGAGCGTTCTATCGGTAGATCTTGTCAGGCCCATGGCCAGCGCCTTCTGCGCGACCGGAGAGGCTAAGAGGTCTGCCGTTAGAGCAGCGGTGAGGTTGCGTGAAAAAAAGGAGAAATGCTGCCTCCGAACAGGTGCGCCAGGAACAATCCATGGGGCGAGTTGCACGTCTTCACCAAGCACGCGGTGCGTGTATATCTCGGCTTCAAACCGGGCAGTCTCGACTTTGGATTCACCCCGGGCTTTACGCCCGATCAAAACGCACTGACCAAAGGCTTCAAAGTCACTGTCGGGAAAACGGAACATGCATATGTCTTTGAGCAGCAACGGGATTGACTTGCGGAACTCCGGTCGCCTGAGGACGGCCAATTGCACCACAAAAATGAGTATCCCGTTCTGGCACAGCAACGGCAGCGTGCTCCGAAGGAACTTGTCCTCTGTTCTGCCCTCACCATTACCCTCGAAGTCGTAGGGGGGATTCAGGTAGAGCAAAGAAAACCCACCAAAGGGGGCATCAAGTTCTTCTGTGGCATCACCGCACACAGCAACAAGCCCACGCCGTGAGCAAGCCTGAGCGCGCGTCTCGTCCAACTCGTTGGCAAACAGCAAATGGCGCTGAAGCCCCAGGTGCTGGCCAAGCAGATCCAACGCTTCTCCTTCACCCGCGCAGGGATCCAGAATACGCGTGTCCTCCGGGTCAAGAACCCGGAAATAGGCCGCAATGAGCGAGAGCAGATGCGGCGGGGTGCTGTAAAATCCCTTTTTGGCTTGCGAGGCAGCCCTTGCCATTGGAGTCTCCTTTAAAACCCAAGTGGGGGCCACTTACGTGGCGCCCCACTCAGGGAAAAGAGGGAACCCTCCCCCACGGGAGAAGCCCCCGTGGGGTTAAGCAGCAAGAGGCTCAAGGCGCCGCGGACTAGCCATCGGGACAAGCCCGGGCGCCAAGGCGAAAGGGCCCTTCGGGACCATGTACCTGGTGAGGAACATGAACTCGTCAGGCCCTATTACCACATCCGCTATGGAGCGGGGTTGTGGCATCGGTTCCTTTCCGGCGAGATAGTTCCTGAAGGCCGCTGCATACCGATGAGCCTCGCCACGGCTCGACTCGAACACATGGCCAGCTTCAATAGCCGCCAAACGTTCTTTCGCCGGGCCCAGCGCATTCTCCTGCAGCCGTGCAGCAGCTTCCAGTTCTTCTTGATTCCGGCGAACCGCCTTAAGAAACACCTGGCCAAGCATCACGAAGATTGAATGGGAGACCCCATCCTTGCCTCGTTTCCAGGCCTGGTGCGAATTGATGAGGACTTGGATGGGACGAACCACGTGGGCCGGGCAGTCCTTCAGGCGAAGGGCATTGCCTAGCTGTCGCAGCATTTCAGTCGCCGCATCTCGATCCTGAAAAGACGCTACCTGTTCGGCAAAGGTCGCTGCCGCCATACTGACCTCCCCTAGTGGCACTCGCCGTTGCCGGCGTTGGCGTACTGGGCAGGTACGGTGGGCTTCACGCGGGTAATAAGACCCGCCAGAGGGCGGCCAAGCTCGTCTACACGGTAAACGATCTTTTGCCCCGCCTTGCCGTAGTAGATGCGAATTTCGATGGTCATGGCTCTCTCCTTCCATGAAAAAAGGGAGAGCCCCCTGAGGGAGTCTCTCCCTTCAGGGGTTATTTGGGCCGCGTTAGGCGGCGATATTCTCTTGGGCCATTGTCTCCGGCTTGATCTTGCCGGTGTACAGACGGCTGGAGGGCGCACCGAGCTTAGTGGAACGCTGCAGGAGTCCTTCCACGGCGACTTCATCGCCGTTAAGGGCGGTACGGAGCTCCGCCCGAAGGATAGCCTGATCCAAAGTCTTCCGACCGGCCGCATCCGTCACGCGGAAGCGCTGCCCGCCGG
This sequence comes from Desulfovibrio sp. A2, assembly GCF_000226255.1. Lineage (GTDB taxonomy): Bacteria > Desulfobacterota > Desulfovibrionia > Desulfovibrionales > Desulfovibrionaceae > Cupidesulfovibrio. The sequence continues at coordinate 27,162 of NZ_AGFG01000017.1, read as the reverse complement.
AAAGGATCCAGTCACCGTTGGCGTTGCACTGGGAGTAGGCGTTCTTCAGCCTCTTCTCCAACTCTTCGATTTCCTCTTTCAGAGCCTTCTCGGTGTCCTTCAGCGCCGATAGCCTGGTAAGCATTTCTTCGTACTCCGGATGCTCGACTCCTTGGAACTTGGGGCAATCGCCACAATTGTCGCAGTAGTCGCAAAGCGGATAGAACCCCTTCGCGTAAGGCAGCTGCGCAGCAGTGGCATTCCCCTCGTATACTGCCTGCATCGCCGCCCATATTTTCTCCGCAATGCCAAGGCACGTGCGCAGCATCGTCTGGTTCGGCTGATAAGGCCCATAGGCTCGAGCATCTTCCATGGATAAGCCAAGAACCCACCCTTCGATGTCCACCTCCTGGGCGGACATGGGCATATCGACCCCGAACTGGCGTTTCACGGCCGCCGGGAACGTCAACCCTTCGAAAAGCAGATTTCCGGCACTGTCCCGCATGGCGAAGCACGGCTGGTTCCATACGGCCGCGAGCAAGCCCAACTGTCCGTAGAGCTGAACCTCGTATGAGGGGTACAGTTCCGACTTCAGGCGGGCGTAGCTCTTTGACTCGATGGCACGTACCGCCGGTCGTTCACCAGCCCAGACCAACACAAAGTCGAGGTGCGCCTTGATCGGTACACCATGCGCCTTCACGTTGATCTCAAGCTGAGGCATGACCTTCATACCAGCGGACTCGAACGCGGCCTGAAGGCCGGGTTCCTGCCAGTGCCCCCGCTGTAGGGTGATCTTTTTCCTCAGAATAGACAGTACGCGCGCAAGGTCACCCTTGTGGTTCAGGCCGTCGATTTCTTCCGGCTGCACCTCCAGGGTATACCCAGCCTTCGACAACACAGCGCTGCGCAGGCATTCGTAGCCCTTGCAGATATCGGACATGCCAACATACTCACGCCGGTCGCCAAGCGTCGCTGTTGCACGCGACTTGTCATGAATGATCAGGCCCTTGGCAAGCAATGCCAACAAGCCGATGCTTTTTTCCCGTTCGGTCATGGCTCTCTCCTTCCATGATGAAAGGAAGCACACCTCGCCCCGCGGGCGAACGGTGTGCCCCAGGGTGGTTGTGCTTAAGCCGCAGCGGCAGTGGGAGCGACGTAACGCCACCACAGCGCTTGCTTCTGATGAAACTGGAACCCCGCAGCGCGCAACGCATTAGCGTGGGGCCGGGTGTTTCCCATTGCGACGAGGAACGCCCCTTTCTGGGACTGCCGTTGATCATAGCTGATGCCATTCAGTCGCGGCAATTCGGCCAGATAGGGGGGCTCACCTCGTTGAGGGGGCGGTTGGGAACCCGCGGGACCGCGTGCAGCACCTTGTGGCGCCGGAGCAGGCTGTTGTGTCTGCCTGGTGGTCGGTCCTTGCGGTGCCTGCCGCTGAATCTGCGGCGGGCGTTGCCTCGGCGGCGGAGCGGCTTGACCGCGCGCTGAATTGCCGGGTGGTTTGACACCTTCCGGAGTGTTCTGGGCGCCGTCTGTTGCCTTGTTTCCATCGTCATCGGGATCCACTACCACGCCAAGAAGCGTGGCAAGAGCATACCGACGCGCATAGGTTGTCGCTGAGCCCAGGCCCTGTGCGTCCCCCTTGTAGGGGATTACCAAGATTGACTTGATGAACTGCTGGCTTGGCAGATGATGCAGCCAGGATTCGATGGTGGCCGTCCCCGGCTGGGACGGCAGGTGACGTTGAATCAGGCACAGCCCGTTGGCTTGGAGAAGCGGCAGAACCGATTCATACACAGCCTGTAACGTGGCGTAGCGTGACTGAAAATACGGGTTAGCCTTATCGGCTTTCACCGGTACGTGGGCCGCTTGCACGGCACTCAATGCTTTGAAAAGCTCATCCACATCCGTGGAGACGCTATTCTGCATCAGCATTTCCATGTCAGGCTCCTTCATAGGGAGCCCCCCACAGGGGAAGGCTCCCCTTGTGGGTTTTTAATCCTCTGGCTCGAAATCAGAACGGGACGTCATCCATTCCCGAAGCATCGCTCGGGAAGGCGGGACCGAGATCATCGTCGGGCCAACCGCCATAGGGGGCGCCCTGCGGTGCCTGCTGCTGGCTTCTGCCATTGGCCGGCGGGCGCTGGTTCCCGTTCTGACGTTGGCCGCCGTTTGCTCCACGTTGCGGCGCCTGGCTCGGAACCTGGTCACCCTGCCCTGCCTCATTCGGCCGGCTGAGAAACTGGATCCGTTGCGCCTTCACCTCCGTGGAGTACCGATCCTGTCCGTTCTGATCCTGCCATTTGCGTGTCTGGAGACTGCCTTCGACCGCGACAAGGCTTCCCTTGGCGAGATAGTTCGCGCAATTCTCCGCGATACGCTGGAATGCCAGTACCGTGTGCCATTCGACCTTATCGACCTTGTTGCCATCGCGATCGGTGTACGATTCATCGGTGGCGATTCGAAGGTTGGCGATGGCGGTTCCGTTCTGCGCGTACCGCAGTTCCGGATCACGGCCCAAGCGTCCGATGAGGATAACTCTGTTCATTTGGCTCTCTCCGCTGATTTGCGGGGAGCACTCCCCCGCGGGGAGAAAGCTCCCCATGAGGGTAAAGAAAAACCCACACCGGCCATAAGCGGGTGTGGGCTACGTCAACGTGACCGTTGGCTGCTAGTAGCAGTGTCTGTTCCTGTAGGGATAGCTACGCCGATGTCTCTGTGGCTTAGGGTCTTCGCTGAACACACGCTTGATATTGGGATTCTTCCGCGCACGGCGGTCTTCCCACCAAGCGAGGCCATAGATACCCAGCACGAAGAGACCAAGGGCCAAGCCTGTGCCCAGGAAAAGGATATCGCTAGTCGTCATAATGCTCCCTCCGGCTGCTAAACCAAGTAACACACAAGCAGACGATCGTCAAAACGATGCCTGTGACGACTGCTTCAGTCTTGCTCTGGTAAAACCCAACAATCAACGAACCAGCGGATATCTTTTCAAGCAAATCCGCACCACGTTTGATGCAAGGTTCCCAGGACTCTCGAATCTTCACCCCATTGGTTCTCTCTCCTTGTAAAAAAGGGGAGAACTCCCTTGGGGAGATTCTCCCCAAGGTTGGGTTTGGCAAAACAAAAAGCCATGCGAGCAAGCTCACATGGACTTCACCGAAGCGGGGCACAGCAGCCCGAAACGGTACCGCGTCTCAAAGAGACGTCCACGCAAAGGGAGGCACTAATTCCCTGAGGCATGGAGCGGTAGACTACACGCAGGTTAAGGGCTTCGCCCATGCGCCAGTGCTGCGGCGCCCTACTCGCACGGTCCTAGCGCCGGGAAGCGCATCAAGGGACCGGCTAAGTGCGATTCTCCCGTACGTGCCTTGGTTCTGGCGCACGCAGTCGCGTGTAGCGACATCCAGGGGCTTTCTGATCATCAGGTTATACCTGAAACCAGCCGTGTGCCCGACCGGTGAGGCTTCCCAGAAGGAAGCGATTACATTTAGAAATGCTGCCACAGTATCTGACACGCGTCAAATCTATTTTATTAGTTTGAACAGAATCTTGCCCAAAGCTAGCCCCACTTCTCCTATATCATTCGGAGCCAAACACGCTATTCTTGAAATCCACCAATACCACACGTCAAATAGCAACTGCTTTCTCCCAAAGACCGATGATGCTAGACAATAACTTGCAAAGAATGAGAATGCTTTCGTTATAGTTTTTTTACTATATCGTGTTGGATCAATGTTGTATTCATATATAACGTGCTTCTCAACTCGACTGAAATATTCTGACACTCGCGGATATACAAAAATTGCAATATAGCCGTCAGGCGACTGGGAAAAAACCAAGCTCCCGCCACTCTCAACGACCTGTTTTGCATTTCCCGTATTTTCAAACTCAGTAATGCGAGCGGGGATGCGCCCATATTGAATCTGCAGAACTCTCAGACTGGAACCCGACGGGAACTTAAGCGGGGCTCCAGCATTCGCGGCCTGGCGATGTTGAGCAAATTCTTTACCGATGTCGATGCTTTCAAACCACGGTTCACCAAGAATCACTGGCTGAAAATTCTTCTTAAAATACTCGAACTCACCACGCACAACATCCTCAAATCCTTCAAAGGCATTGAACCGTTTTCTTTGTGCTTTGGTCGCCAGATCGAAATCGTCGGACAAGCTAGCAAAAGACATTCTCGGATTAAATACAATTTGAACAGCATGAGAAATACGCAACCGCAACTCTCCACGAACGACCGCATCACGCATGCTAGACAACACACTCATATCATTCACCAGTGCCTCTTTTTGATTTTCCAAGCACAACTGCAATAACCGAAAAAGTAAGCAGCGCAAATGCGACCCACTCAAACAAAACAGCATTGTCTTTCAACTCGGCAAGTTGGCTTGCCGTTATTTTTGCGTTTTTAATAGTGTTATCCAAAATGTTTGACTGAATAACAAACAAAGACACTAGCGAAAGCATACAACCCCTAATCCCATAATGCCTGCCTTTATCACCATATGCCGCCTGCCACAGGATAAAGATCGACACCAATATATAAAAAATACATGTGTAAAATAATAAGCCTATAAGCGCACTTCCTGTAAAGACACCGACGACAAAGTCCTTCATACAACCTCCAAGCCTTGTACTCACACTGAGATCTACTCCGGTTCATTACCTCCCGTGCCCTGAAAAAACAATATCTTTTACGCGATAGGGGGAACCGCTGGCGGCAGGGGAGGCATCGCATCGCTCCCGGCCACCCACAGCCATGACGGTATCTTGCTCGCCGTTATCACGTCATTGACAGCCCCCAGGTATTCTTCGGAGGCACCTGGCGGGACGATATACATGGCCGTCGCGCCCTGCTGAAGATGGGTGAGCACTACACATGCCAAAGGTCGAGCCTGTGTAAGGTTATACTTCAACCCTTTGATAAAATAGTAATCACCTTGCACCAACGCGTCTAACAACATTTTATCGAAAGCATGATCAATAGGAATCCAATTTTCAGTAACCAGCATCAGTGCGGCCTCTTCAATAGATGCCACACCAGCATTACTATAGCTAAATGTGCCGATCATAATCAGCTTTGTACCATCCAAAGCATTGTGCAATCCAATAATGTCCTCGAATCGCTTATTCATGCGCCTGAAAATATCTTCGGCCATCATGAAAGGCATGTCGGGCACATGTTTGATCACAACTTTATGGCCGTAGCGGGCGGGCGCAAATTCTTTCACCTCACCCAAAAGAATCATCATGCGCTTCGCTCCACCGGCTGGCGAGGCAACTTTCATAATATGAGACATGCGGCGCTGTGCGATTTCGAGCTTTTTATCCAATACAAACGGCTCGGGCACGTAAAGAAGATCGTTCATGGAATAGCGTTTGGCCACTTTTCCGTCGGCTGCCTGCATGAGGTATTTCCGAAGAACTGGCCAGTTCCGTTTGCCCTTCATCGCAGGACTCCAATTGGTAAACTTGGCCTGGTCCCACAAATAGTGCAGCAACCCCCTCAGAGTGAGCTTGCTTCCGTCCGTTTTTGCCGTATCCCGCTCGCCAAGCCCGACTGGCTGTTCCGGTGCCGGGCGAGTCCCTTTTGAGAGGGAGAATCCAAGCTTAAGCGTTGTAGTGCCATCCTCCGGCGACTCCAGAATCGCGGTGCCGAGAACTTCGCCAAGGCCGGACAATTCCGCCGGCGGTTCGTAACTCTCACAGGTCGGCGCATGCTCGGGCCCGGTGTCTGGCATCCTCTTGGCGAGAAACCGGCCATGAACTTTGGCGACGTACATCTCAATGCCCGCTCCTCGGCACATACACCTGGGGCGAATCTTGGTTCCGTGTACCTGCTGCAGAGCTTCCTGGAGGCCTGGGTCTTCCCCCCGGAACGTCTGATTACCGACCTTCAACACCTGCATGCCGCACCTCCCCAGGCTAAAATGAACAACAGTCGCGCCAGCGCCAAACCATGTACGAAAAATTGTCGGCCCTCTGGGGCACCGGAGGATTATTCCCCGCTCCCCAAAGCAGTTCGGTCCGCCCAATCGGCGGGCATAGGGCAGAACGAATGGGGCGCACCGGCTGAAGCTTGTACTGGCTCTTCATCCACACGGGCTGCGGGTACATGCCGCAAAGCGCCGCCTGCCCTTTTGTCCCCCACCAGGTGAGGTTTCGATGGCCACGCGCAATACTCTTTGCCGCAACATTGGCCGCGGCCTCGACGTTGGTTCCGCCTTTTTGCTGGGAGGTCCCTGTCATCGGGTAAACGCTCCCCCAAGACCCCGCGCACCAAAACAGGGCATCAAGCGGGTAACCCGCCGTGGCGCCGACCGCATCCGCCATGCACGCCGCCGTAGCAATCGGGTTCGAGAAGAGAAGAGTTTCCGGGTAGAGCATCAGGTTGAGCGGACCATCCTTGTGGTCCGGCCTAACCTCGGAAAGGTCTGAAATACCAACAGGAATCTTCTCCATGCACCGCATGTCGAGAAGCAGTTCCATGAGGTACAGCGGGTTGTAAAAATAGCTATGGACCTCCGCCGAATAACCCTGCTCAATTCCTCGTTTTGACCCCTGTGCCTCGCTACCTCCGTCTCCCCAGACATTGGAACTGCCCAGATCCATCCCAAACCCTGCAAAGCACCAGGCGTCTTTAACCGTATCCTCAAGCCGGGATGGTTCCCGAAAGCCCATGATAAGGCCAACCCGAAGGTTGGCCCCATCTTGGCAGGAACAGAGCGGTTGCGAGAGATAGGCTTCCGGATCGGGGGCCGAGGGCGAAACGCGCACACCCGCCATGCGAATCGGATACAGGCATGACCAAGACGTTTCCGTCAGAGGGTTTACAATGCTCCCCGTGCACTTGGCCACGACCGAGGCCGGGACCATGAGCAATGATAAGAGCAACAAACCCAGTGCGCTTGCCCGGGCCGACATCACGCCCCCATTCGCTTCTTGATTTCAGCCGTGACCGCGCGCGCGATAGGGCGAAGGCTGTCCTGCCACTTTTGCAGGCCCACCTCGGAGTCACGGTCTCCCTGATCCCAGGTGATCGTGAATCGCGCCGGTTCGGGAAGCAGCAGTTCGGGAAGGCGCCGCTTCATCGCTTCCGCAGACATCTGGTAATCCGCTACAACCTCGTAGGTCACGACAACACCGCCATCCTGTTTGTCTTCGAACACGATGACCTGAAGGTTCACGCGGGGCCAGTCGCCGTCGGCGAACTTGTCATCAACCGTCAGCAGGGCTTCTTCCAGATCCTGCTTCAGGAGGTCGAGCAACAGGGACGCCGGGGACTTCATGGTGGAGTCGACTTGGTTCGCACCCGGCAACTTGCGGTCCGCGTAGACCGCAACATGCATGACAGCCGCCCCACTCGACGCGCGTAACCCGCGAATGATCGGCTGCGCATACCCCTCGAACCGCCTGAAGCTCTCAGGCCGGACCACGGCCAGCGGCTTGGTCACGTGCTGCTGCTTTGCGACATCTTGCACGCTGGCATAGATGGTATACATGCCAGGTGCGGGGGCTTTGCCTGCACACCCCACGAGGCCCGACAGCGACAGCAGTAACATCACAAGAATGATGACTCGATTGGACATAATGGCCTCCCCTCTAGCTATTGTTTCAGTTGCCTGTATCGTCGGTGCGCCACTTCTCTACAGCCTTCGTTATTTTATCTTGAATTTTTGTATTATCCAACATCTGTCTTGTAATATCGTCAACATATTCGGACATGTCGATTTTACTAAAATCAATTTGCGCAAACTCATCTACATAGAACCCACGACAGTCAGGGCTTTTTGCACTCCCCCAGCCTCGTCCAAGCTGTGGGCGCCCCTGCTCTTGGACTATCCTCGCAAGAATCGTATCGAAACAACAAAAGACCTTTTTTTCTTGCAGGCACTGTCCGAAAATTTTCATTGTGCAACGCGAGCCCACCTCGTGGCATGTGCCTTTAGCGCGCTTACACCCAAGAAGCTTTTCGCCAGCTGTACATTGCGTCATCTGGTCGTACATATTATACATTGAGTAAATTGTATACGCCCAGCCTACCCAAGTGAAAGCTGTCATGTAGGCCTCTGAAATAAGCGACACAGCCTGCTGTGTTGATTCTGCCAGTATCTTTTCACCACCCATTTCGATAGCGAATGATGCCCCTCCTTCTACAGAATATATCACGGGCGCTCCTGACCCAAACATTGAACCTATCGAAGAGGTTGCAAAATCAAATGCTCCATTTTGTATGGCTTGTTCAACGGCGACCTTGGCAGCATAATCGGATATAGCTTTCTTTGCGAAATACCCTCCTGCCATTTTCACTAGTTCGATTGCCGCTGAATCCCACCCTAACGTTTCGGCCACATTCTCGAAGCCGCAGGCGTTAGACGTCTCACTCTGTTCAAAACAACAATTCCGCCCAGCGGTCATGATGCCGGGCTTACTGCATTCGTCTTTCTCACCAGGGAAAATATAAATTTGACCGGCGCAACCCAGCGGTTTGCTCTCATCGGAGGTGTCCTTCAGCCGGCATTGATCCGCTGAGGGGCACTCACAATGGCCAGCACCCCAAATCTCTTCACAGCGGGCCAGCGTGTAAAACCCTGCCGCCGGCCGCTGGTAGTAGCAGGCATTTGTGCCATCCTCGAGGGTCATGCATGCGCAAAAGTCGGCACCGTACTTTTTCTGGCACGTCATGGCATCCATAAGGACCGGGCGCCCGAGGAGTGGGTTCAATTCCGCAGGCGTATAGCCAGCATAGGCGGGGCCGGGGACGAGGAGCAAAGCCAGCACAAATGCCCAAGCAACGCGCCGGGCAGGACTATTGCCATTCGCCATCATTCACCATCCCGCAGCCGCTGTAGTTATGATTTGGCTCCATCGTGCCGGTGACATCGCACCGATACTGGAAGCACCATTTCCCATCTATTGTGGAATCTACGCCCCCTGTCGGAGGGGTTGCGCCACAACTGTTTGTGGAACCCTTGGCCAAGTTCCCCTGTGGGCATTGCCAATAATAGACGTAGGGGATGAGATTCGAGAGCGAGACAGTGTACGTCCCGAGCTTTGAGGCCCCATCGTCTACCCAGGACGCTTGCTTCATCGCATCCCAGAACATGGGGCTATTTGGCACTGTTGCCCGCACAGGCGGGTCCGATTCAGTGTATGTGTAGGTGGCCCGAAACACGGGCGGGTAGTTCGGCAAGCTCCATTTCACGCCGGAGCTATCGTCCCGCGGCAGCTCGCCGCGCTCGGCCGCAACCTGGTAGGCGAGCAGATCCGCTTGGGCGAAGGAGAACCTTGCCTTGGTGGCCGGGTCCTCAAACCCAATGTAGGGCTGGGTGTAGTGATCAACGCACTGCGAGAGGATGATATCCTTGTGCGCGTACATTTCGCGTGCAAGACTTCTGGCATCAGGCGAGACCTGCTGTAACGCCTGCTCAAAGCCGTTACCTCCACTATTCTCAATGGCCACTTGAAATTCAAAAGACGTTCCTTGGCCTTGACAATTCTCCGTCTTCTTGCATCCGGACTCACAAGCGCCAAGGCTCGAATATCTTTTATCGTCAAGGGGGCACTTAAATGCAGTAATATCCGGGCAATCATTCGGAGAATCTACAATTATATTAGACTCTTTGCACTGATATTGTTTTTTTGAACATGCAGCAGTGCAAGACGCTGATGTGATGTATTGTCCAGAGCTGATGCTACATGAGTACCCTGCCTGCTGACTTTCCCGGCAAACTTGATAACTGTTACGACTTATAATACATATGTGGTCTTTGTCAGGATGCCTGCGAATACAAATTCGATCTTGATAACTTCCTACTGTATATCTAAATCCACTAGTGATGATTGACGACGAACTGCTCTCAGCATCACCTATAAAACTATCATTAAAGTAAAATGACCACATATCATATCCGTTGAGTGGCGCGACACCAAGCACGTAGCTATGGTCATAATCATACCAACACGTCTTTGCACCCCAACCAGAGGTTGAGGAACACGTTCCATTGATGGTTATTTCGACAGCTTCGTCCTTTACAGCCTCCTGTACACAAGCCGCAGATGTAGTTTTCCCCCAGACACCAGATGTTGTCAGGGCTAAACGCACGTACCCAAATGGCTCCAACGCCCCTGGTGCCAGCCCGAGTTGATAATCTTCATTTATACTTTCGACTGATGACGCCAGCGTCCACTTGCACCCCTCCCCATCTGCCGAACAAGGGCAATCTGCTCCCGGCGACGGGATAAACCTACCATCATTCTGCAGTAGGTCGATTATGTAGGGCTTCGCCCAGTCAACTGCGGGCTTAAACCAAGCCGGAACAGGAGAGAGAGTCCAAACTACATTGTCAAAATGATCATCCTCGGGATACCCAACCGCCTTAGCAACGCATTTGTACTCCTCGTTTGCTGCAACGGTGTGCGTCTGGGCTGCTACTGCAGCCCCCTTCCATAGCTTCGGCTCACAATCCCATATTGTACTCTTCTCGATATCAACCGTGCCGTCCTCGTTATAGGAGAACTTGCCGCACATGACCCTCTCCGCGGTAAGCCCCTCGTCTTCGGGAGTGCAGACCCCCTGCACGTTGCCGCTAGAGCAGATCATGTTGGTGCTGGCAAGATTGATGGCCTGAAGCGTGGCCACCGCCTGGCCAAAGGCATCCTGATCGAAACACTCGCAACCCGTGACCGCACGTTCGCCAGCAAGGAGCGGACAACTCCATTCACCGGTGCCTGATTCCACGCACTCGCGCATATCCTGGACGACGGTAGCCTGATCCGTGGTGTAGGTCAGTTCGCCGTCATATGGGAGATGGTAGCTGCCGTCGGACGCGAGCTTGCCTTGTGTGGGCACGTGTAGATCCGTCTTCTTGGCATCCGTCTCAATCCGGCAGGCGGGGACGCAGGTCTTGGCGCTTTTCTGGAATTCGATGCTTGGATCAAAGACGCTGGTCAGCTTGCTATCCCCTTGCCACACCAAATCGCCCTGCGAACTCCATTTCCCGGTGGTCTCATCGTACCCGATTGAGCCCCCGACATACTGAGCCCGCTGCTTTTCTTTTGAGAAACTGTCATCAAAATCCGAGCACCGATAAACGCGGTCCTTGGTCCACCATGGCTCGCAAACAGTAATCGATCTACGAGAGCCGCTAAAGGTCTTGCACCCTCCAGACGAGGACAACCCTGTGTTCGCTCCCTCCCGATACGTGTAAACCCCATCAGTGATCTCTGAGACGAGCTCGCACTCGCCTTCTTGACGTCGCGCCTCCAGGGTATCGCACGTGGATTTGGGAGGGAGCACCTCCTCGCATCCCTGGTAGAGGGCCTCGTTGTAGGGAGCGTTTTTTATGATTTGCTTTGGAATGGACATTGATGGCGAATTGCAGACGAACACATCATCAAGACGCGTGCCGGAGCACTTCATCTCCCACAACTGGTCGCCAGCGTCGTTATCAGCGCCGTAACAACCGAAGTAGTTCCCCATTCCAGACGTTGGTTTATATTCTGATACACCTGTGATATCTACAAACACACCACCATTAACAAGCAGTGTGTTGCAAATATCAGAAAGCCCAGCAGGCACTATTCTATTCGCACATGTATTATAATCACCAGTTTCGCCAAAAACGGCCCCACAGTAGCCCCCCCTGGCCCAAAAACACTGCTTCGAGCCACCGTCAGCATCTACACCAATGCCAAAATCAACATTGGCTACCCGGTTTACTTTTTGTAATTCAACCCCAACCTTTGACGTCATCTGGCACTTGTACTGCGAGCGGCTATCGTTTGAGAACGTCGCCGCAACGGCACTGTACGGACTATTCGTGTCTGCCATGGCCTCATCGACAGCAGCATCCGTCGGGAAATTAATCTTCCCACTGAGAGAAATTAGCTCTGACACCTTTGAGTCACTGCCAGAAGCAGAACAATTCGCTGCCTTTGCCCCCATATATGAAAGTTGTAACGATTCAGGTTTGTACTCTGATTTGGTAATCACCATCAGGTTATTCCGTTGCTGGAGGACATCCAGTACCCCTTTTGCAGCGAACGAAAGTATTGTTTCCAGCATATCCAGCGTAGGGGAGCCGCAAGAAGCATTGAAGCAAAAGCACCCCTTCAGCCCCTGCGGCCCCACAGGAACCGGACTCGAATCACCCGTGCCGTATTCGCACTGCTCCTGGATCCGATCGTCCACCACGGCCCATTTGCAGTACCGGCAGCCGCTCCAGGACCCGGACGGTTTGCACTCCTTCACCAGGCCGTTGCCGCACATGCCCCCCACGTTGTTCAACGAGATCACGCCTTCAAGGATGCCATCCAGATTCTCGTCGTACTCAACTTTAATATTCAGCTCACCCACCCCTGCAATGCTGCCCACAGGGAACGCAGTCACACGGATAACGGGCCCTTCGCCCGAGCACATCAGATTGGCTTGGAATTCTTGCTGGCCGTCGAAAGTTTTAAACTTCGACTTATCCGACATAGCAGGCTGCAACAGGCGCTCATTGATTTTCGACGAGTCGTTGACTTGCTGCTTGTGTTGCCGGGCCGACTCCAACGCATCGTCAACTGAATAGGCATAGGCATGCTGCTGGCTGAGCAGTATCAGGATGAGCACAACCAAAGAGCTACGCATGGCGCCCTCCCCTCCTCACTCGCAGCAGGTCCGGCAGAATATGGGGCACACGCTCCCCGATTAAGGGCCCCCACATCCTGCCACCCTCTTCCTTAAGGTATTCCGCTATTCGGGCGGGGGACCATTGCGGGCGATAGCAGCGATCACTGGCCAACGCGTCTACAACGTCGCAAACACTGACCAGCCTTGCTATGGCAGGTATGCTGTTACCACACAGGCCACAGGGATAGCCGGACCCATCGAATCGTTCGTGATGGTAAAGCACGGCATCATGGATAACTGCGTTGAGCTCCAAGGAGAACTCACTAGTCAGGATTTCAATCCCATAATCAGGATGCTTCCTTACCTGCACCTTATCCATATCACTTAAACGCCCTTGCTTCAGAATAACGTTGGGCATTTTGAATTTCCCAAAATCATGGAAATACCCACACGCATACGCCAGTGTCGGTGAGACAATCCCAGTTGCTTCCGCCAACATAACGCACATCGCAGCAACGCGAGATGAATGACCCTCAATCTCTTGAACCAGATCATACGGTTGTCTTGAAACAAACGAAGAGCAGCACTTCCCCAGGCTGATATGTTCAGATGCGTATGCACCACGCATGTCTGCCTCGAAATTATTGGTTAAAAAGCAAAGCGCACAATATGGGTGAGCTGGGTGATGGGAACCACCCCCCAGAAACGGCTGTCGTACGACTTGGGGATATCCCCAATAAGGAACACCCGGCCTGAAGGTATTTGCCCATCGAACAAAGCCGCGGCCACCGGCAGCCCGCGCGAATTACGGTCTGGCACCGACATCAGATACCGCCCGTCGCACCAAGCTCCGTGCTTCGTGACCCTCAAATCATGTCCCGGTAGGCACCCCACCTTTTTGACCAAGCTCATTCCGTCTTCGAGCCCTTGGCCTTGGGGATCTTCACCAACCCAGCGAAGCACCACATAGGCCCCCTCCTTGATTTCGCTCTCGGCGAGCCAAGGTGAAATCAAAGCCAGCTTTACGGCGACGCTTTCCCCGCGCACGAGCATCCATTGGCCTCCCCCGATCAGGCGAGGCGCAAACGAAAATGCTCCGAGCACAAAGACAAACACGATCGCGACAGCGCGGCGACCAGATATCCACCACCTACGGTTGCGGAGCATGCTCGCCTCCCCAGATGGCATCCAGTTGCGCTGGGCCAGGGGGCACCTCTGCTGGCCCGATTTGTTCCAGCACCTGCCCACCCGCATCGGCCGGGTTTACCTCCGGCGGCAAGGGCAGCGCCAAAGTCCGCACCGCAAGGTAGTCATCGCCCTGGGGCCAGTAGACAAGGCTTGGGGTGGCTCGGATCGAAAACCGGGCCTGGATACGTCGGGTGAGGTAGTAGACTGGACGCTTAAGCTCCTCAGCAAGTTCGTAGGCGTGCCCATCGGTGATCCACAGCCGCACCCGAGGGTTCCCATTCAAGCCAGAAGCCTTGAACCACTCTAGCTCGACCTTACTGGCTGCATTGAGCACCACGATGACAAAGGGATAGCCAATCCCCTTCTCCCGCATCAGGGCCAACGGGTTGAACACATACCCTTCGGGGTAGATGACCTGGCCGTATAGATCGACGATGTCCTGGGGCACCCGGTACGACAAATCGACACGGTAGACCCCGTCGGATCCTGCCCTCGGCAAATCATCCACCGAGTCTTCAGGCCGAAACGTCCGCGCGTCCTGTCGGATCTTGTCCTGCATTTTCCTCAGCAGCTCATCTTGGTCAATTTGAGCAGCACGCTCCTCGATCACGTCGATCATGTCCCGCTCGGCGATCGGGTACACGGCACCATCCCGGCCAACGACTGTGGCGCTGGCCGAAATGGCAATATTCAGGCTGGCCACAAGCATCGCGGCTAGCAGGAGCTTATTGAACCGCACCAATGCTAGCCCCCGCGCTGCGTCCCGAAAACTTGTCCGACCACACCCACGTTGCTTCCTCAACCGGGATCCACAGCGTGCGCTCTCCCGCCAACATGCCCGACGGCGTTTGGTAGGGCAGGATATACGTTTCCATGAGCGTTGCTGGCTTCCTGACTCCCGGCATGCGCTGGCCCTGGCCTTGGGCGTAGGCAGCCAGGAACCCCAACCGGGTGTCCTCCTCGGTGACGATCTGATCCAACTGCTCCGCGCGCTGACCATCAGCTGCGGAAGAGGCATAAAGGGCTTGAAGATCTTTTTCGGCCGCGGCCATGGCCTTAGCGTCTCCCTTCTTCGCTGCCTCTTGGTACGCGCGCAGCGCCTTATCGAAATCTGCGGGCCGCTTATCTGGCCGGTCATTAGGAGGCGTGACGCCGGAGTTTTTAGCTACGGCCTCCCCGTGGGCATTCTCAACGCTGGTGCATTTGCCGTTTTCCATCTGAGGGCAGTTGAAACTGTCGTTGTAAGGCATGCTGGCGCACCCGCCCAGTAGCAAGGCAGCAACAAGGCAAATTATCCGCTTAAAGATCATCGGCTCCCTCCTGCGAAGATAACGAAACGAGCTGCTTGTCGAACTTGACTTCTGTACCTGTAGTAACGACAAACGTTGCACTTCTAGTTGCAGACACCTCAATTACCGGAAATATTTCTTCGGCAAGCGACATGTAATAGTCTGCAACCTTATCAAGAGCCTTGCCCATCCCTGAAAACACACCGCCCATCAGCTTCTTGTCCATGTTATCGGAGGGGTTGCTGATAACGGCACCCTGAGTTGTCGTCATGTAATCACGGGAGTTGTATTGGAAAAATTGGGCAAGGCCTTGGACAAACCCGATTTTCATTGTCTCGGCGAGCACCTTGCCAGCCTTATTTACGACCGTCCCACGAAGGCCAGCTTTGCCATCACTGTCGGCCACGAAGCCCAACAGCTTCTGATCAATGACCCTATTCCCTTCATTATCGGCGCACGAAAGCGACATCCCCCGGGCGTTAACACGTTCGGTTGAAAGCTCTCCGACGGCCTCGGCCAGGATGAAACACCCCTGAACCTGCGACCGGACTTCATTAGGAAGCCATGCGAGGTCCTGGATGCGGAAGGCAATCGGAGAGGGATTGGCCTTGGCTTTGTGGCCTGTCGGAGCATCAAGCCCTGTGAGCAGGCTCACCGGAAAAAAAGAGGCGGAAGGAAGGTAGAACGATGGCGCCCCCTGCTTCTGGCTTGGTTTAGCGCCAGCCTCCCCGTTAGCCGGAACCGCAGGACGGTAAGAGACAATCCCCATGGACTCCTGAAGGGGCGGGGGCTTCACGGCTTCAGGATCGCTCGCCCCTGCGCCAGCCCGAACACTCTGCGCAGAAGGCGATGGCGTGCCAAGAGATGGCGTGTTGTGCACCTTGTCACCAGCAGGCGAGGGGGAGCTAGGCTGGCGAGGAGGCGGGGCATAGAGCGGGTCATTGGGGGCCAAGTAGATGTCCGAGCTCCCCAGCACTTTTTCCATGTCCCCAAGCATGACATTCGCTGTGGCGTTTTGCTGCTGCTTACCCTTATCGGGGGCTGCCTCAAGGGGATCATGGCCACGGCCCCTGTCCTCCAGCCTCTTTTCTAATTCAGCAATACGACGGTTCAGGCGCACCAAATCATCGCCAACCTTTTCGGTGAGGACTTCCCCTGCCAAATCAGGCGATTTGATTTCGAGCTGCCGGGTCGCGTTCTTTGCAATATTACGCCGTTCTCGCGTAGGGGCACCGAACACAATGATGAGCACAGCACTCAGAGCAAGAACCCCAAGCACGAGAACGCGCCGCTGGACAGAGGTGAGATTGAAAAACCAACGCTTGATATCAAATTTGCGTCCGCTCACGACCGCCCCCCATCCCCCACGACGGACAGAACAACGACACGCTGCGCGTTGGAGTACTGCACTCTCCCGATGCTGATAATTTCGCCTGCAACAGCAGGTTTCAAGATGTGAAGCAACTCTGATATCGTCAGATGCGAATTATCCAACGAAAAATCCCACGCAACAATCCCTTCAATATTCGTCTTGATGGTTTGGCGAAGGAAATAGGCATAACCATTCTCAGTGAATTTTTGAGACTTCGACGTCTGACGCCAGTATGGCAGGGGCTTGTCCTGGTATACGCGCTGCATTATCCGGGATATCTTGTCTTCATGAGGGAGTGCAGCTGCTCGTTGTATAGCTTCAGAGTATTGTTTTATTTCTCTGGCGCTATTCGTAGCACCAACCAAATCGACATTGGTACCTGGATACTTCGCATCAATGACGGCATTGAACTGATAGACTTGACCGTTACACAGGACAGTCAAGTCTACAGGAAAGTGAGCGTAGCTCGGCGGAACGCTCTGCCCAACACGCAGAAAGACATCATGCCCGTCATTGAGAATTTTGATCTCAAGCCCCTTATCCACAGGAAAGAGCACATCTGAGATCACCCCGTCGCAGTGAATGCGATTGGAATAATTCCGTGCAAATGCGGCGAAATTTCGCTTATCGGGCTCCGCGCGTTGCCACGCAGCGCGCTCAACCTGGGCTCGATAACCCTGGTTGTCCTGGTTGTAGGCCAACTGGTGGTCCTTGGGGCTGTCATTCTTGGTTTCGCGCGCACTACCCACTGCTCGCTGTGGCGGGGCAGGAAATAGAGGCTCGGCAGGCAGGGGGGGGGCCTGCCGAGCCATAACCGCGCCTGATGTACGCAAGGTGGACTGCCCTTCAGGGGAGGGGGAAGGCAGGACAGACCAGCTCTCAACAGGCACGTCGGGAGGCGAGGGCAATGTCGCAGGGAGTGACTCGCGGACCAGAGTGGGTTCGACAGAAGACTGCTGGCCAATCTCCCGGAGGGCCCCAGGGACGGCATCTTCCGTCTTCTTCAACGACGAAGTCGCTGTGACTGGAACGAAATCACCAGCACGTACCCAGCTGTTCAATTCCGCGATGTGGTAGCCATCCACTTCCGCCCCGGCGTATTCAACTTGGGTCACCGTGTAGAGTACTGAGGTGTCCACGAATTTCTCCGTGCACAACCGATCATTGTATACCTTGACCCTACCATCGGCCTGACGAACCTTCACATGGAATGGCTCGTGAACGATCTCGCCAGCATAACTAGCGCAAACGCTCATCACGAAGAACAGCAGCGTATTCAGCACCGGTAAGAATTTGCATTTCATCAATTGTGAATCCTCCACCAATGATTTTGTATTTATACCTAATGAATAGGTCTTCATGCGCGATTTCTGTACTAGAAGACCAGCGCCTTATGGTTCCTGCGATTGCACATGCATCACCTCGGAGCATCGTGACGGGGCCTTTTTTCAGGAATGCCTCTGAAATTCTCAATTTTCCTATCTGATCAGTTCTCTGTTGAAGCTTTGAAACGAGAGCTTCGCGGTTTTTACTCTCATCAGAGACTGGAATGTACGCAAGAAACTCGCTGAATTGAGGCGCAGCCCGATCATGTGTATAAGTGTACAGAAGATGTGTGATATGAGTAACCATCACATCAATATATTCTGGGTTTGCATACTCCGGCCCAACTTCAACTTTAGCAGCCAAATGAGACGGCACAACAGTTACTGTTTTGTTGTTTGCAATTTTAACCATGCTATATGCCATATATACAACAGCTATAACTAGCGCGACATTTACTATTTGCGATGCAATGTATTTGGCCTCAAGCCTCTCATACAATGATGTGAAGAAATTTATACGCATACTAACCTCTTAAAACGCGGACAAAACCATCGGGATAGCCCTTGTACGGCATTCCGAACTGATGAAGAACATTCCTCGCCACACCACGCGGGAATTTCTTTTGATATTTGCTTATGAGCAACACATAAAGAACCGCTATTGATGTACACATCAGCATATTGTGGGTAAATACACCGACCATGAACAAGATAACCGCTGGAAGAATAACATCAGCATCCCAGAACAAGAACGTTACCTGTGTGTCCAGATATCTTGGGCATCGCACCCTTCCGTTTTCCACCCACCCACCCTCCCTTTTTTTAGATGCAGAAACCTGCGCCAGTAACGATTGATTCAAGGTTATACACACACGCCCCGGCTCCAGATCCAAGGACGAATCCCAAGACATTGCTCTTCACCAAGTTCATGAGCGCTATCCCGAACAGAACACCCGTCGCGACATTGCCCGCCGCACCTGTCACGAGCTGGTTGTAGAAAACATCGTACAGCGTATACCACATCCCCGACGATGTCGGAGCGGTAAAGGCGAACGCCTGGCTCGCCATCAGCAACATCAGCGCCGCGGTCATCCAATAAATTCTTGTTTTCATAGATCCATCCTAAATTTCTGTTGTGAGGTTAGAAAAGATTTGATGTGCTGCAAGAACAGTCTGTGATGCGAAGAATACACCCCAATAGTGTGGTGCTGACATCCATATTCCATTCCACACCAGAGGTATTTCACCAACAAAGGGCAGCACGACACCAAATGGAAGGGAGACGAAGACCACGCACGATGCAATGATTGAAGCTGATATGATCGTGGCTAAGCGGAATCTGGTAGAGGATAAGTTCCCAAATTCAGCTTTCTTCTCACCTGCCGCGACCCGCCCTTCAAACAAACCAAGAGCAACAGCCAGAGCCAAAAGCGGAATCATCCGGCTGAGCCCATAGCCTCTTAGGGCTATCATTTCGAATATTGCCGCATAGGGTCCAAAGACCTGACGTCCTCTTTTGAATGCAGCCCCATCCAACCAAGCCACTTGATACCCAGCATCGCGATATAGCCTCTTCTCGGCCTCCAAGGGTGCCCATACGAAATCAGCTCCTCGCACGCTGGGCGCCAGCAGGTTAACCCCTGTCCTGGGCTGGTGCGGCGCCTGCCGCACCGCCCAGATCGTGAGCCACAGGCTGAAGAAAAGCATGAGGGCGCCGACCAACACGGCTCCCCGAATCAGCCCCAAAGGCCTTCTGGGTTCCTCGTTGGCCATGCGCCCTACCCTGCGGCTACAGCCGCATCAGCAGCATCAGATGACGGAGGGAATACTTGCGGGGACTCGACACCACTCGCGGTGTGGCGTTCCTGCGATGCTACCGGCTCTTGGGTAGCGGATTGCACTGGCTGCTGCCCCGATTGTTCCGCACCGGGCTCTTTCTTCCGTTTGCGCTTCGGTTTTTTCCCGTCAACGGCAGCCTCCACCGGCGCAACGGTACGCGCATCCTGCCGCCTGGTGGGGGGACGCTGAGGGTAGCGGGCTCCCCGAAGCTCTTTCTCCAGGGAATGCCGAAAGCCTCGGAGTGGCGCCGTGACGCGCTCATTGAGCCCGCCGGCAGCAGTGAAAGGGGCCTCGCCCAGAAGGCTCAGCACGGCATCGCGGTTGGAGCGCAGACTGACAAGCTGGCCGCATGCCTCCTCAATCATCCCGGCAGTGCGTGACAGTTCACGCAGAATGGGCATGATGTAGTCTGGCACGGTCACGGGGCGGAACTGATTGTCCTGACCCCGATGCGATATGATCGAGACCCCAAGACGGTTGGCGATGGTCATCTTAACCGGATCGGGCAGCCGATTCAGGGGAGAGCGACGCAGTGCCGTTTCAATGGAAGACGGAGAGATTGCCCCGATCAGGGCAGCGAGAATTGCGGACTGTTCCTCCTCGCTGGCCGCGAGGATCTCATCGACTTTGGCTTTGATGTCCATGGTAGGCCTCCTGACCAACAGGTCGGGGACCCCCCTATCAGCAACCGCAGCTGGAGTAGTTCCTATAGCTGGGCCCGTACTTGTTCGAGCAGGCGTAACCGCCTGCGGTTCAGACCTTGACGCGTTATATCAAGACTAAGACTCTGCTTGATATCCGTGTCCGAAAGACCTTCTGCATGCAACAGAAGAATTTGCCTATCTTCTTCATCTAGTTCTTTTAGAACTTTCTCTAAAGACAATCTGGTCGCAAGCCTATCTTCTTCGTTGTACAGCGTCTTCGCTATTCTTTCAAAAACAACACCCTCAAATGCACATTCCTTTTTGGGCTTTGAATCATAAAATCTTGGAGCGTCTTCGAGTGCTCTTTGAAACGCCTCACTTATCGGCATACCATCCATTAACATGTCTAAGCCCATGAATAGTGTTGCCTCGTAATTAAACCTCTCGTCCATGTAATTATTCCTGAAATTACTCCTTGAAAACTGCTCGCATACACTGCGCAAGTGAGATGATCCAGATATCCACAGTTCATTTAATATCTCCAAGAACTTGCTTCGCAACTGTATGGGCAATAGTTTTGCAATACTCTCCCTGTTATCATGGAAAAAGGCATACCTCGGCCTAAGTCTATAGAAATCATTTGAATATACAAACAAAGCAATGTTCCCTTCTCGCGGAACATTGAAATGCTTACGCCAATGCCCATGAGCCTTATTTGCCACTGCCCACATTCTTTTTGCCAAGCCTTCGAACCACACGGACTCCAATATAGATCGTATGCTTCTCGGAGAGCCACACTCCAAAACCAAGCGGCGCACCTCTTCTGCAGAGACCAGATAGGAGATTGCTCCTCCTTTTGTCCGACCACGAACCGGGACGGCTGACTTCAAGACCCCTGAGGCCGCCTTGCGCTGTAGCCAACGCGAAGACAAACCATTACGTTGCGCAAACGCATAGCAGTCCGCAAGCTCACACAGCGGAATACCCAGGCAAAAGCCTTGCGGCCGTCCCATCCTTCCCCCCACTACATATCGGCTTTGAGTCTATCGCCGGTTACACAACCCTCCTCCACATGGTCAAATTCGTTGGAATTATGTGTCGCTGTATTTGCTGAAATCTGACGAATTGTTAAGCGTAAAGGTGTGTTAAATAATTATATGATTGGAATTATGCGTCGCTATATTTTACATTTGTTGCTCGCGCTCGAGCGCAAACAAAAACCCCCGGCATTTACCGAGGGTTGCCCTTGGAAAACAAGCTGCGGCTAAGCAAATGCGGCCGTGAACATCTCCAACGGCCCATCCGGCTGCCCCAACCCGTAATAAGTTTGGCAGTCGCCGATGTGTACTTCGATAGCTCCTTTCTGCATTCGTTGGCGAACTTTGCCCGTATTGGCCAAATAGATCACTGCGTTCCGAGTCACACCGCACTTCTTCGCCGCGACCTGGGCGGTTCCCCAAGCCATCGCGTAGTCGCCCTGCCGAAGCGCTTCCCGCACGTCCTGTTCAACCACAAGGTATTGGCCGACAGCGCGCTTCGGCCCCCCAGGAAGTGCCCGATGCCTGACGGCACCGCGCAGTATGAGCTTCCTGATGTATTCCACAGAGCATCCACACGAATCCGCCACAAACGAAAGCGGACGCATTGCGGGAAGGTACCCTTTCCGTGGTGTCATTCTATACCCTGCACTTTTAAAAGGTGGTGATACACGTATTCTGCGTATATTCTACCACGTTCAGGGTTCTTTGATAAAGGTGTATGATAACTTGCCACAGCCTTCCAATTAAGCCCGTAGCGTTTAATCTCTTGCGACAAAATCCAAACCCCAATTACAACATTTGCAGGCGGCTCAATCACAGCTTCAAGCTTAAGATTGTATCGCCGCAACCAATAGCTATTAATCTGCATCAGTCCGACATCAAAGGATTGCCCTTCTACCGCAGCCCGCCTTGCAATTTCCAATGCCTCCTCTTTGCTCTTTGGCGTGTAAGAACGGCCGGCGACATTCACGGCCCAAGGATAAAGCCCGCTTTCTTGCCGAGCTATCGCAATGGCCAGAGCCATGGGCGTGCCATACTTCACGCAAGGGCCATACCACAGCGGCTCAAGAACTTTTTGCCTTTTATCAAGCACTGTTATCTGTGTGGCCTCAATTTTTTGCGCGTTTGCAAGCGCAAAAACGACTATAAAACCGATTAGTACCGTGCGTTTCATGCCGACCTCACGGGCACCATGCCAGCTTCTGCCGCAGGGCAGAGTTTCGTTCAGCCACATGATTCGTTGCAATCGCCCTATGCAAGGCCGCCGGCTCGCCTATCAGGCAGCAGATCCGCTTTGCTCGGGTGACCCCCGTATAAAGCAGACTCCTTTGCAGCATAATGTGCTGCGATGTCGAAATAATCTGGACCACGGCCGGTGCTTCGCACCCTTGGGATTTGTGAACCGTAATGGCGTAGGCAAGCACTAGCTCAGCCATTTCCCCTCCCTTGTAGACTAGCGGCTCGGCCTGCCCATCAAAAAGGACCTCAAGCCCTTCTCGGCCCTCTCCAAGCACCCTCCCCTGATCCCCGTTGAACACGTCCTTGTCGTAATTGTTCTTGACCTGCATGACCCGGTCCCCGATCCGGAAGTGCTTACCCGCCACCCGCCCATGGGGGTTGATCAAATCGCGAAGCACCTGGTTCATCTCCTCAACGCCTACCGCCCCTTTCCGCATAGGCGTGAGCACCAGAATTTCATCCGGCACGAATCCGCGCTGCAACAGACGGCCAACAGCCCTCAGGACCTTCCCGCGGATCAAGCCGCACCGCTCCGCGCTGGTCAAGTCACGACCGTCTTCAGCAGCCATCGGGACGGGCATCCAGAAAAAGTCATCCGTCTCGTTCGTGAGGTTGACCTGGCTGGTATCCCCTCGAAGGATAGCTCCTGCGTTCAAGGCGATGAACGATCGAGGAGACTGCCGGTAGACTGTCGTCAACCTCACGACCGGAACGGAGCCAGACTCAATGATGTCCAGGAGCACGTTGCCAGCCCCTACGGAGGGCAACTGGTGCACATCGCCCACGAAGACCAAGCGCGCATCACTCGGCATCGCACGGCAAACGGCCCGAGCCAAAAACACATCGAGCATTGAGGCCTCGTCAATCACGAGAAGCTCAACATCGAGAGGGTTGGACTCATCGTACGAATTGTCGCCTCCGAACCCTAACAGGCGATGCACCGTTGACGCCTCATGGCCTGTGCTTTCTTGCATACGCTTGGCGGCTTTGCCGGTCGGCGCAGCAAGAGCGATTTTAGTGATGCCCAATTCGCCGGCTGAAGCCAGAAGAGCCCGGATGATGGTGGTCTTACCTGTCCCCGGCCCCCCGGTGATCACCGTCACCTTATTCGCTAGGGTCACCTCTATGGCCATGCGCTGCCTTTCGTGCAGGGCAATACGCATCTCCTGCTCAAAACGGACAAGGGCTTGGCAAATCAGGTCGCTGCGGACTGCCGCAACCCCTGCCCTGAGCAACCTGATGATGTGGCGGGCAATCCCGTTCTCGCAGTCATTCAAGTTGGTGAGGTAAACCCGGTCATCCTCCGTGATTATCCGTTCGATACGCAAACGCTCGATAGCGTCCTGGACCAATGGCAGCACCGGCGAACCGAGAGTATCGGGCGCGCTCTTGTCCAGAAGCGCCACAACTCGCCCACAGACCTCGCCGCGCGACAGAAAGCAATGCCCTTCATTTTTGGCGGCCATATCGAGAACGTACCCCACGGCCGCATCAATGCGTGCCGGACTGTCCCCAGGCACACCAAGAGAAGCGGCTATCTCATCCGCTTTCAAAAAACCCACACCATGCACTTCCCAAGCCAGCACGTAGGGGTTGCTTCGCACCTTTTCGATTGCATCGCGGATGTTAGGCCACCGGTCCAATATTCTCCGGATTGTCTGGGTTCCTATGCCCCACGCGGAAAAAATTCCCAGCGCGTGACGCTTGCCCGAATGCTCCTCCCAGCTATCGCGTATGCCTCGCAACACCTTCTGCCCTACCCCGCGCACTTCCATCAGGCGCTCCGGATCTTCATCCAAAATGGAGACTGTCTCCTCACCGAACTGCCGGTAAATGGCCTCTGCCAAAACGGGCCCCACACCCTTCAGGTACCCTGAAAAAAGAAAATCTCGGATTCCACCAGCGCTCAGGTCAGGCATTTGGAAAGAAATAACCTTGAACTGCCGCCCCCATTTAGGATCGGTCGCATAATTACCCGTGACGATAAGGCGTTCATTTTCACGGACGGATCCCAGCGAGCCCACGAGCGTGGTACGGTCATCATCAACCCGGGCACTTGCCACGACAAAGCCCGAGTCCGAATCGTGGAAAACCACACGCTCGATCGTGACATCCAAGCGCTCGGCGCTCACTTCCGGGCTTCTCATGCGGCCATCCTCCCGGCAGCGGCCGCGTTCCGCGAGTCCAACACCATCCGATTGAAGTGCATTTCTCGGGCTTGCTGGGCGAGGAACGAAAGGTTGTCCGCGATGGCCAAGGCCTCATACGGACTCATCGAATAGACAATGGCTGGGGCACTGGCCCCAGACTGATCCTTGCCCGGGTCACAGGTGACCCTCACCACATGCTCGCCCTGGTTGCGGGCGTGGGGAGCAGAATCCACCGTCATACGCTTTCCCGTGCGCATATCCGTGTTTTCGGACACGTGAGCAGCTTTGGTCGGATCGGCCCAGATGACCAGCTTGCCAAGGCGGCCACCTCCACCGTTCGCGTGAGCGCGAATCGCCGCGACGATTTCGAGTGCCTTGGTGTATTCCACCTTGAAGGACACTCGCTTGTCCGTGATGTACGTTTTCGAATTACCGGCCTTACCAGCCGGCACAAACGTTATGAAAAAAAAGAAGGGAGGCTTGTACCCTTGTTCTCTTTTCTGATGAACAAGGTTGAACTGCAAAAGGCTATTCCCCGGAAAGTCCATGCCCGCTACACAGATAGCTTTTCCCTTCACAACAATGCCTGTGTGACCTGAATATCCGCTCATCATATGGCACCTCACAAAAGAGCTTGCCATATTTTACCATGCTATCGAGTCTATGGACTACTCTTTTTTCAAATATTCATCGAATGTCATCAGCTCCTGCCCCATCTGGGGGCGTTCGTAAGGCTTTTGCTGAAACCACATCTTCCATGCCATCAGAAGCCCGCGCTCAATATCCGAGTGTGTTGCGAGACCGGCCTTGAGGCGACGCTGATTAACTTCACCGTTGACATTACCAACAACCCATAAATCAGGAATTGTTTGGACTCCGTATTCTTGAGCTGATCGCGGATTTTCGACAATGTTAATCGCCGTTATATTCTTCCATTTCCACTTCTCAACAAAAGCATTCAATATCTCTTTCTCTTTCTCACAATATGGACATTTCGGTGAATAAAAGTAAATCAGCCCCATATTTTGCGCCATCTCGGCAATGACGCGATTCCTATCCCCCCGCTCTGCTACAACTTCAAGAAAAGTACCCGCCTGGGTTGGGGACCGCTTAACAGTTTCATCAAGGACAGGGTTTTGACTCACAACCTCAACCCATGTTTCTTGAAACTGTTTCGCCCGTCGCATTGCAACACCCTGTAGTTTCATATAGTCCAGCAGTCTTTTCTTATCCGATGGGTCTTGCTGAGCATAACTGAACGAATCATTGATCAATTGTTTTAATTCCTCGGGAGGCATTGTCTGCACTCGCGCCCAGTCAACTTCGCCAGAGTATGCCTTCTTTGGCTCATTAGATTGTTGTCCCGGGTGGATAGGACCAATGCTCACATCTTGCTTTGGATCCTCGTAGCAAAACCACCCCTTACAAACATCTGGATCATCGTAATAGTTGAATCGGCGTGCATCATCCATCGCGTGGCAAAAAGTCGCATCCGCAATCAATGCCAAACTCATAAGAACGGTCTTCATCATTTCACCTGATTTTCCCAGATGCCTGGACTCACCTTGCCAATCAATGATGCCAACACTCTGTCCGCTGGGCGCAATTGCTGGAATGATTTCAAAACGTATTCCGGGTTGGTATCGCCGTACCACACCAAGAACTCTTTGACGGGCATCTCACCGGTGCCGCATGAGGCAATTCGGTTCGGGTTTTCTACATATACAATCGCCGGGACTTCCTTGATTCCGAATTGTCTGTATAAGTTCGGGTTTATATCAATTGGTCCACCCTTGCATTTTTGCGATCGACTTTTGATTTCATCGCCACAGAGTATCTTCTCAATCCATAACTGCGTTGGCTTGAATGCTGACACGTCTGCGCCGATCAAACCTCGCAGAACATACGCAACACGCACACCTTCCAATGCTTTTAAATAGTTCTCCAACGTAGCCTTTGGCACGGATGACGAAATGAATACGTAGAGGTGAGTGTCATCGTACGGTTCTGCCTCCTTGTTTTCGCGCGCCAATTCCTCAACGTACGCCTTGTCAAAACGCCGCCCCTCCTGTGCGAGCTCAGCCTTCACCTTCGCCCAGATATCGTCCTCATACCGTGTGATCCGTTGATGCTGGGAGGCCTGGCCTGCTTGGTATGCCCTACGCGCCTGCTCTCTGGCAGGATCCGCATTCAGCAGCGGGGTTGAGCCGAGCTGCTCCCCATACTCTGCCTCCTTTTCGGGCTGCCTCATTGCCTGGCCGGCCACGCTCTGGTGAATGGTCCCATTGGCCTCAATCCCTTGCCGCATCTCTTGCTTTCGATCCGCCAGGATTTCTTCCTGATTCCGCACCATTTCCTTGATCATCTCGGAGCCCACAGGCTCCTTCGGCGCCCCCTCGGCACAGGCCACAGTCGCAACAACCCCAATTGTCAAAAGGACCAACAGCACGACAAGTCGTTTGCTCATACGGG
>NZ_AGFG01000018.1 GCF_000226255.1 Desulfovibrio sp. A2 | reverse complement strand
TTCCATTTTTGCCGGGTCCAACTGGTCAAGGGCGGTGAGAGCGGCCTGAAGCTCATAATGAGCAAGGCAGACGCCCGTATTGGTATGCACCTCGTCAAGGCTGTTGGGTGCCGCGAGGTTGTGCGCGGCAATGGCTTGGTCGAGGCCTCGTGCTGCCCCGACAACGGAGGCCATTTTGCCCCAGGTGTTCCAGAGTGCTGCGATCAGCGCGGCATCTTCTTCGCAACCACAGGTAGCTACTGGTTCGCTTCCAGCCGGGGGGGCATAAAGTTCGCATGCGAATTCGCCGAACAGGCCGATCCGCAAAGTGCCCTCAGTCGCGTGAGCTTTCAGCTCCGTGAGCCTGTCTTCGATTTTGGTGGTACCTGCCATAATCGTATCCCGCCGTTGAATTCAATTTTTGTTCTTCAAGAGCGCACTGACTGGCGCGCATTGCGTCGTACGTACTGGATACGCCCTAAAGCGAAAGCCAATGGCCCCAAAACGAGAATGCGGAAGTGCATGAATTGTTCAGTGGATTCGGCTTGACCCCAGCAATATGCAAGGAGGGCAACAGTACCATTTCGCTTCTTGAGCCCCCAAGGCAGGGAGGTTTCAAAGACGACCCGGAAAACGAACGGTCCATGCTGGAAGGTCTTCGCGCGAGTTTTCGTAAGCCGCGCCGCAAATGCTCGGCCCATTGTCACCGTCCCATAGCGATCGTTATCAGGAAGGCTATGAATAACAGCGCCGCATGACAGGCCATCAACATGTCCTGATCCATGTGCAACCTCCGTTTTTTCCGGGTAAGGGAGCCGTCGCCAGCCCGCAGACCCATTCTGTTCTTCTTTTGTGCCGGTAGACCGTGATCTGCACTCCGGCGAAGGTATTTTGGAGGCGGCGTGTCCCAAATAAAGGGCTGAGCGAGGCGCTAGGCAGCGAGGGCCGATGCCGGGGGCGGGACGGTCCAGCCGAAGCGGCCCCACACATCGTGGCTGATGAGCAAGGGGCTGGTAATCAGGGAGGTCGTGTTCAGGAAGAAGCCATGCCGCTCGATGAACCCGTTCTTGAGGAATTGCCAAAGCAGACTGCATCCCATGTTAGCCACGGTGGCGTTGATGAACAGGTCTTGCTTCAAGAGGGCCTCCCGCACCGAACAGGAGGGGGTGTCGTCCGCCTCGTCGAGTTCCACAAGGTTGGGATAGAGGTCGAGGATGGTGGGTAAGTGTCCGGCAAGCGCATGGGCGGAGTTGGGCTGCTCAAGAGGATGGAAGGTGCCGAGCACTACCTGGGCAGAATCGCGGGTATTCCCGAAGTCGAGCCAATAGTCGGCCGTCCCGCCTTTGGCGTATTCCGCGATTGCGAGGCGGGCGCTGGCTGTATCGACGCAGGTAATGAGGATGTTCGCGCGACGCTCAAGGGCGGCAACGTCGCTGTTGCGGCACTTCTGCGTACTGGCCTGATGGCCGAGGAAAGAGATTTCGCGGGTGTCCTGCATGGGGTAGCGGAGGGGATACGCCAGCCAGTCGAGGCCGAAATAGGCGTTGATGCGTGACACCAGAATTCCCGCCTTGCTCTCGCCAACGTCTGCTCGGGCAAAGTTCTGACGACCGAGATTCGATTCCGACACTTCGTCGTCATCAAAGACGGTGACGTGGAGGCCTGACATGCCCAAGGCGCACAGGGAGTGGTGGATACGTGCCAAGCCCGACAGCACTTGTGATCCGGTTCCTCCCGCCCCGACGAGAATGACGCCAACGCGGTGGCCTTGGGACATGATTCGGTTGTCGAGGTAGTGGCGCATAAGTGTCTCCATAAACGAAGTGTATGAGGTATTATACCATGTTGAGTGAGGCTATTTAAAGAGGTTTCCGACTGTTATTGCGGGGCTTTTGTGTAGATAGCGATAGGGGAAAGGTTTATCAGCAGCAATTGACCAAATTTCATTCAGGCTGCGCTTAGCATTGGCGCTACCTGTGTGGGTGAAATCGGCATTGAAAAAGGCATCTGTCGCTGATTTAACGATGGAGCCAATGTCGCTATCGTCAATACGGGCAGTCCCAAGGCATACGTTTCCAGATAGCTGTGTGTTCCAGAACGGGGCAGCCAAGAGACGTGTCTCAGGTGTTGGGCGTTTCTTGGTATTAGCCACGTAAACATTTAAGTACCCGTTGTATTTAAAAACAAGTGCTGGCCAGTTGTATACCGGCGCTGTAAGGGCCGTTGCCTTCCGGAGTTGGTCCGTCATTATGAGAGGGCGCTTATCCGCCTGGACCCACCAGATGACATTGTTACCCTCGAAGCCCAGGATGTTTTCGGGGAGGAAGCCAATATTTCTTCGCGTAGCAGCAGAGCCGAAGCGGTCGAGTAAGGTCCGCATGCGTCGGGTGGTGAGTTCAGTAAAAGCCCCTCTCCTGACCCCGGAAGAAGAGGGAAACAGTGGGGCCGTTTGGATATGATGATCCCCATCGTCAGACCTGTAGATGATGAGTTCTTGGACGGGCTTGAACGCTTTAGGCATGGATTTATTCCTCTGTAGGTGTGCCGTAAGCTAGTTTTGCAAGTTCGATAAAATTGTTGCTGAAATTGTACCATGCTTCTCTGTGCTTTTTACAATGCTCAGCATTATTTGTGTGAATTTCAGTTACCTGTATTCCGTGAAATGGTTCCGCAGTAGAGCCGTATTGCTGCATTCGCTCATATTCACCCTCTATCACCCACTTGCAAGAGGATTCGTCCTCAAGGGATTTACATATCCAGAAGTAATCCGCGCCGCAGTACACATCATCGTCATACCCGCTAAGAGTTGCGAAGTGGTTCCACAAGGGCCCAAGGGCGTCACACGCTTCTACAAGGCCCGTGCAAATATTCATGATATTTTCTGGGCAGTTGGCTGCGTATATGCGATGGCGGACGGTGTTCAAATCTTCTCTGTCGTTAGCAGTAAGTTCCGATTTTAGTTCATCAAAACATGCGAGACCCTTTGCCACAAACTCTTCATCCGGGTATTCATCGTTGTGGTACTCTTCGTAAATCTCGCGCCAGTCGTAGGTCGCATTTATGGATGAAGTGCGTGATATGTATGCTATTGTGTCAAGTATTGTTTTGTAAATTTCAGGTGTGTTGCAAAAAATAGATTTATAATCATCAGTGACAAGGCATACAAAATCGTCCGTCCCTAAATCAAAAACCTCGCGTATATCTCCGTTTTGCGTGATGGCTACTCTGTCTGCGTTGAATCCAGCGTGCGCAATACGTTCAAATATTCTCGATTGCAGTTTCTGTACAACCTCTGCGGGTTCGTCATCTTCAAAGGGCCGAACTGGTCGCGCCCGAAGGGACTTCCTGACACCTTCAAGGAAGGTAATGTTCTCAATGGCTTCATAAGCCATGCGTGAATAGGTCCTGCGCGCTTTTGCCACATAGGTTGCAGAAAGCCCTTCCGGAATGCCGGAGGCTCTCGGAAGGCTTAAAGCCACGGAGGGATGATGCTTGAGGGTGTTATTGGCCGTTCCGCTATGCTTTGTTGGCGGATGTGATCTATGGTGTGATCTGACAAGATTTCTGCTATCGCGGCTGCATCTTTGGCGCATTCTTGTCCCCACTTTTGTTGCTCTATGTCATGGGTAAGAGATTCAATATACCGCTTGAGTGATATGGTTTTCATAATCCCTCCGCTGTAATTATATCATGTCGTGGAGTGGAAACAAAGAAACCCCGCATGGCGGGGCTTCTTTGTTTTGTTTCGGCAGTCTGGTGTTACCCTTTCACTCCTGCTTTTCCGGATTCGATGGTGTAGAGCATGGTGTCATTGTCGATTTCGGGACCTCTGACGGTGCCCGATGCCAGTTCGGGATGGAGGCCCGCGAAGTGCGCCTTGACCTCTTCGGGAGTCAGGGCCGGGTCCGGGTCGCTGTAGGTCGTGGTGATGGCCTGGGACACGATTTTGAACATGCGGGGGAGGGCGGTCACGGAAACGTCAGACTGACCCTGCGTGGTGGTGTTGGTGGTCATGTCGCACTCCTAAGCGCCGAGCAAGCCAAGCTGCTGCGGGGCGGTGGTTTCGGGGGTGGTGGGCTTGCCCGCCTTCTTGTTGGTGGCATCCAGCTTGCCCTTGTTGGCTTCGAGGCTCTGGATGCTGGCTCTGAGCGACGCCGCGAGGCTATGCACCGGCTGGGCCAGTCGGGTCACATTCGCCCATTCTGTGCTGTCCAATTGTTCCGCAGTGCCTCTGAGCATCAGGGGCTGGATGGGTTCCACCTTGCTTCCTTCGGGGAAACGCGGCAGGACAGCCGCGCACAGGATGCCGTTCTTCTTCGTCAGGGAAACCGTTACCGCGCCGCCTTCGGGGATGATCTTTTCGAGTTCGACAAACATGGCTCTCTCCTTTGTGAGTGAAGTTGATGACGTATTATACTACATGGCGGCGCACGACTGCTATAGCGAAGGAATAAAAAAGCCACTCATTCCTGAGTGGCTTTCCATTTTCGCACCGTATGAATCGACTATTCTTGCGAGTACGGTTCAAAGTTGTCGGCTATTCCTTTGGCAAGTAGTTCTGAAATCTTATCCCGTGCCTTTGCCCAATCCATGTTGGCTTGTTTTGCGTGCAAAGCAAACCCCGCGCGGTATCTTTTATATGCGGTATCTTCGGAGTACGACAGTCTCTGGTTGGTTTCTGAGCCAGCCCGGATAGATGATTCGGTTTGCATTTGGAGCGAGGTATTGGCCCGCTCCAAGATCATGAGCTTGCCCTCGAAATCCAAGGTGTCCAGCTTCACGAGGTTGTCGGCAATCAGCGACGTGGCCGCTCCCCCCACCACACCGACACCAGCACCGATCAGCGCGGCTCTGGGGTCACCAGTGGTGGCCCCGATGACGGCGCCGCCGACACCACCAGCGATTGCTCCGTCCGTGGGACTCGCACTGTCCACGTCCGATGCCGCCACCGCCATTTGGCGACACGTGAGTTTGCCCCTGATTATGTAATCGGCCTCCGCCGGGGGGACGATTTCATAGCCGCGCGCCTTCAGGTCCTCTTCGGCCTGCTTCTGCACCTTCTCCTGGATATCTAGTCCAGTCGAATCGGTGAGCTTCAGGGCCACTCTGTTGCCCGGCATGTCAGTCAGGAACAGGGCTTCCTTGGTGATGAGGTTGGTTTCCAGGTCCTTGTACTTCAGCGACGTCTTGATGGCGCCACAGCCCGTTGAAAGCAGGCACGCGAGTATCCCGAGAACAGCCAGCCAGTGAGTCTTCGAGTGCATGTTTATCTCCTCGTTTGGGGTCCTGTACAAGCTGGGCACGGCGGCCACTTGCTTGCAACGCCCCCTTTTCACCTTTTCATGACATGTGTATGAACTGTATCATACACATGTCTATGAGCCAATTCGGCGGATGTGTCATACACAGAGTGGAGGACTGTCGCCATGTCTAGTCGGCACACCGGGGTGAAGCCCGTGACGATTTCTCTTCGCCATGAGACCCTTTCCTGGGTTGATTCCAGATCGGAAGCGTTTCGGGGGCGCACGGCCCGCATCGAAATGGACTTGGGCCGGTACAGGCAGATACTGCAGGAAGCAGGCGTTGAGCTTCAAGGGTTGTTTTCGCGCGTGGAGATGCTTTGCCTCCTCGATGCCGTCGCCACAGACCCTGTCCCCGCTGCGGTCCCCATTAGGGATGGCCTGGCCCTGCGAGTGTTTCAGCCAGGACGCCACGGCGCGGATGTGGATGAGGTCAGTGGGGTGGACCGTTTTGCGCTCTCGGAACGTATCCATGGCTTGAGCTTAGCCCAAGCCTATGCTTTGCTCGAACGATGCGAGCAAGCGATCCTTGCCCGGGCACTTGCCCAAGCAGGGGAGGGGGTGTTTGCCGAGTTTTGCTGAGTGCTTTTGGGGCGTAGCGATTACGGTCATGCACGCAGAAGATAGGCCGGGAAATCGACGAGGATCGATTCTCCGGCCTGTTTGTCTGTTAAAGGGCCGATGGGTGCCTGTGGCCATTCGGGGCTTGATACTGCCCGGGACACATCCGCAACGCTAGGCTCAAAACCGCAAACCCGATCACAGGGCGTCGGCCAACTCAGCTTGCCCCCCACGTGGGCCGATACCGAGCACCCTAGGCCAAAGGTGCAGCCTAATCCCCCCAGCCACGGCAGGATCCACGCGTGTAACCTCCGCGCCTTGCTTTCCTTGACCTGCATCATCCCAGGTGCCCGGTTCGCTGGCCAGCCCCATGCTTCACACGTACTCCAACGCCACCTGAGGCGCACTCGCTCTGATTTCAGTCGGCATCATGCGGTATGAGGTCAGCGAGGCTTGTGTGCGTACGCACGGTGCAGGACAGATTTTTAAAAAGAGGCCAATTTTGCGCTTCATAACGCGCAAAAAAGCCCCCCGGGGAGAGAGTCCGGGGGGCTAGCCAAGCCGACGAGAGAGCCATCTCGTGTCGGGGTAGGGTCATGTCCTGCTTGCGAGGACAACATTGGCTAAGCAAAGGTGCTGTGAAGGTATTTTACCATCCGCAACCAGGAAAAGGAAGTGAACTTCAGGGGAGGTGACATCCTTTGTTGCATGGAGCCTGGCTTCCTCATACTCTGCCTGCTGGGCTGGGTTCAGATACTGTTCGCATGTATCTTTATGAAGATATTGGTCAGCGGGAATTGATGGGCTGAAGGCGCCGCGCAATATCTTGGAATAGGTGAGGCAAAATTCTTCGAAGTTCATGTTCCACCCTCTCTTGTGGAATTTTACCACTCGGATGAAGCATGAAACTATCTTGTTTTTTAAGAATGTTTTTCAGGAAAATAGAGCCAAAATCATCCAATTTCTTTTTACCCAAAATGACTGCGGTGTGGGCGATGCTCCAATGTCTCCCCCCCCTCCCCCCAAGGGGCCTCTCCATGCATGCTGCCTGCGGAATTTCACCCTAAAAAGAAGAGGCCGGGTACACCCCAAGGACGCCCTTCGGGCGTTCGGGGGCAAGGCCTCCCTCACGCCAGTGCTCACGTCGTTGGGTAATAGCCCAGGACGTGTGAGGGGAGCAGGTAGATGCGGACGGCCTCCGGCACTTCAGATGGGGCCAGCGCCCGACTGATTGTCGTACCAGATTCGCTGAGCGAGCAGGGTAGGGCCTGGTCACGGGCGATTTCGGCATCGTAAAAGAGCAGCTGCGGGTTTGTGCTAGTATTATCCGTGGCAGACGCGATGACCATTCCGACACGAGCGTCGGCAGTTTGTACGAAGGATCCCGCTGGGTACACACCTAAGGTCCGGATGAACGTGGCGAGGAACTGAGCGTCATAGTACTCCCGAAACCGGTAGAACATGGTTGCCAGGACCGTGTGCGGCGATTCGCAAAGCTGGACATCGAACGAATTCACCATCAAGTCGTAGTCATTCGTTATGCCGATTGCCCGGGCGTACTTGTGGATGCTGTCTCCCATAAGTTTGCCGGGCCAACCACTTCCATCCATGCGCTCATGGTGCTGCAACACACCCGCGATCACATTTGCCGAAAAGGCACCAGTTTGCGCGAGGACCTCGGCCCCCTTTTTGGGGTGCATTCGGTATGCCTGTTCCATGGCATGGGTTCGGGCCCGGCGCCGACGCATGACCTTCGCACCTCCGACAAGCTCACCTCCGACGTCATGGAGGAGGGCCGCCAGCATTGCATCCGAGACCTCTTGATCTTCCCAACCTAGGTTGTGACCGAGTAGGCCGGTTAAGATGGAAACGTTCGCACAGTGCAAACGGGTAGCGTCTGATTCGTTGTGAATATTGATGCCAGAGACAATCAGTCGGCTGGATGTTTTAAGCAGTGGAGCCGTGTCCTGGTAAAAGTGGTCAAACGTATGGAGCGGGATGCTGTTTTTTTTAAAGACAGCGTCCTTAATTTGCCGTGATAGGGACGCTAATTCATGTAGTTTTTTGGTTATCTCTTTGTGCCCATTCCAATAGTTGTCAACAAACGCCTTTATGCGGGCTTTTTTCTCATCGCTTGAGGATAGTCGGAACGAAGGCCGTGTGGTTCCTTCTGTTTCGTTATGCGATTTCTTGTTCAGAGCAGAGCGTGAAGAGAAGCGTATAACGTCGGTTATGCCGTAATCTTTTAGAGCGTTAATTTGGTCCCTTGAATTTATTATGAACTCGCTTTTTAAAAATGGGTGATTTAGCCAGTGATGTGTAGATATTTTTATGTGATCACCTACGTGTAATTCTTCTATTGATACTGCGATTTGTTCGATTAGCGCGGCGTCCACTTCCGCCACATTTTTTTTCCGATATTTCCTATTCATTCCACCTCCAGCGGCGCTCACAATATGCATTGGAGCGCGGCCTGAAAAGTAGCGAGACCAAGTTGTCCCTCATTCAGTGCGGGATGCCGCGGATGACGCACCAGCACTGCGCCAACCCCTTGTCTTGTAAATACAAGCTAACGCGCCTTGCAAGGGTTATAACGACAAGACTTGTCTGCATTCTTACCCCCTCTAGGCCGGGGGGGGGCCAAAAACCGGTTCCCAGCACATGAAATGTCTTAGGGAAACCTGAAGGGGTTCCCAGCACGTAGTAGGCGGGAGAATGCGCAAATGTGCTAATGCGGTAATGTGTAGCACGGGGTTTTGCATTTAATATACTATAATAATTGAAGTCTACCGTTTGAAGCGGCTGCGACGGCACAGGGTTCGAGGGGGGGCGGTCTCAATGTGTTAATGAGACAATGCGTCAACGTGCCAATGCGTCAATGTGAATTTCTTCTATGTTTTTTTGAAAAAACGGTGTGTTACAGGATTGTCCGGTTGGCTGAGTGTCGCCCGCTGTTTTTTCCTTCGGCATGAGTTGCTGCGCGGTCTTTCCCGGGCCCGATGGTAGGCAATTGCCGCCATTAACCGCAAAGGAGTTACCCGGTGAGAAAGATCCTGTTTTTGCTTGTGGCCGCTGTAGTCGGCCTACTCGCCATGTCCGTTGGTACTTCGAGTGCCGTACCTCTTAACGAAAAAATGCTTCGGGAAAATATGGCCACGCGCATTGCCAGCATGATTCAGCGGCAATCGGGTGGCCAAGCTGATCTCAAGGGCTTCGGCCCCGGCAACATCAAAGTTCTGCGAGCCGAACCTGTGAAGGTGGCTCCTGATGTTGAGCTCAATGCCGTAAAGCTGGCCATTACCCGTTCCGACGGTCGTTCTGATGAGATGGTGCTGATCACAGACAGCAGCGGAACCGTCCAGTTCAACATGGTGACCGACATCAAGACCGGCGATGAGGCCGTACTTAGCAAGACGCCGGCGCTGACGAAGATTGATTTCCCTTCGGGGTTGTCGACGAAAGTTGCTGTGGGCAAGGGGAAGCATGACGTCGTGTTTGTCAGTGACCCCTTTTGCCCTTTTTGCCGTGACGCGTTCAAACACCTTCTCGGCAAACTGGACCAGATCCGTGAACTGAAAATCGCCCACTTGCCCCTGCCCATGCATCCAGGGGCCGAGGCCGCGTCGTGGGTCATGCATTACGCGCATGACCAGGGCATCGTCCCATTCGAGGTGGTGAAGTTTGCCTACGAAGAACTCAAGCCCGTTGAGAAAGGTGTGGACGGCAAGCTGGAGGGTGCGCAGCGGGCAGTTGTGGCCCAATTTGTAGGCAAGTTCCCGAAGCTCGTTGGTGCCCAGCAGTTGGACGCCTTTTTTTATTTCCTGAAGGGCAAATACGAAGGGGTGGTTGTCGAAGGCATTTCCCGACTGGCCAAGATGGATTTCAAAAGCACCCCGATGATCATCATTGACGGCCAGGTGGTTTCTGGCTTCCAGGCCGGCGAGATCGACAAGCGCTTGGCGCAGTAGTCTGGGGGGGCATGCCTGTGAAAGTTAAACATGTTGCTGTTGATGTCGGCTTCAGCTCGGTGAAGGCCGTGGATGGTGAAGGGCACTCGGTGCATTTTCCTTCACATCTCGCCCCGTATGTTTCGCGGGGAGGGCTGCATAGGGATGATGCCTTGATCGTGACTGTGGACGGGCGCCCGTGGCGGACGGGCGCCGATAACTCCGGCGGGAACATCCACTCCGGAGCTGGCGATTTCCATGGCAGCGACGAGTGGCGTGTCCTGATGGCGCGCACGTTTTACGAACTTGGCCGCCAAGCTGGGGCGGGTCCCCTGTTGACCGTTGAGTGTCTTGGCGTTGGGCTTCCGTACGCCTACTGGACGGAGGCCAACTCGGCCCGGCTTGCAAGCCACACCCGTTTTGAATTCGAAGCTGGAGGCGAGCCCTGGAAGGTCGAGGTGGGTAGTGTGCAGGTCTTCGCTCAGGGGCTCTCGATTTGCGCGACGCTACCAGACGACCAGATGCCCGAGAGCGCGGGGTTTGTAGACATCGGCCATTACACGCTCGATCTGCTTGGCATGGTTAATCACCAAATCCCTGAGGGGCGGTGCGATTCCTACGCACTTGGGGCGTTCCAGATATACAGCGACCTGCGTTCACGCTTCATGGCCAGGCCTGAAACGCAAGGTATGCTGACGCTGAGCGATGCCCAGATAGGCAGGATTCTGCGCGACAAGTTCATCAAATTTAGGGGGGCCCGGCTTGATTTGGCGGGAGAGGTGGAAACCACGCTGCGTGAAAATTATGCAGCTATGGAGTCCAAAATGCTCCAGCTCTGGGGGGACGATCTCCCGTTTTTCGACGCGATCTTTATTGGAGGTGGAGGGGCGTTGCTGATGAAATCTGTGTTGCCGACGTCTATTCAAGGCATACCGCTGAAAATTCTTGAAAATGCTGTGTTTGGGAATGCGCTTGCGTACTTGGCGGCCATCAAAAGCTAATTGGTATACCTATCGTTGCGGCGCAGAAATGCGCCGCAACCATTATATATGCCAGTCGGAGGAGAAATGAGTGTGTTGCGGTTTGGGATGAATATTCCCATCGAAGAAAATAGCGAATATGCCAAGTATATCATGGATGGTGAGCGTGCAGTTCTCCGGGTGGTGTTGTTTGTGCGAGAGAATAAAGAATCATTGTTGAACCATATTGTATCATATCGGAGAAGGTGCCGGGCTCCGAAGAACTCAGTTCGCCGCTTTTTCTCCTTGCGATGCCCTTGTGGTTTTGAAGAAGAGTTCAAGCTACTTGGCTTGTGGATCAAGTTTTCGGAAATCAGGATCATCGTCAAAGCGTTGCTGTTCGGGCAGCAGGTGTCACTTGGTTGTTCCGCGCCAACTCCTGTCGCGAGCGCGCGGAGGATCCCTGCCGATGATGTATGGCCTGCGGCCAATCCGCTTGAGATGTTAAATGACCGGCATACGAAGGCGGCCTCTTTTCGAAATGCAATGCAGAGCGCCATAGCGGAGCTGGAAAAACTTGCCCAAGGCGAGATGTGTCCAGGAGAAGCTTCGTGCAATTGGACATTAGTCAAATTGCGCGATTTCTCGCCAAAAATCTATTGCAACGCGGTGTTCGCTTCTGCGTATAGAAGATTTATTGAGAAGTTTGGACTCCCATCCGGATATTGTGAACTCCCGGAAGTGGATTCGGATGGTGCATGCAGAAACGCAATTGGAATTTCTTTTATTCGGTCTATGGCAATGCGGAAGGGTGGCTAGGCCATGCGCAAAACCCTCTATGTTGCGACTGAGGTTGGATTGAGAATAGCCATCAAGATTGCATCTGTAGACAGGGGTATGGAGCAGTTATTTACAGAGGCGTTAACAGGAAATGTTGCCCAAGAAGATTATCAAGCGATTTATATTGCATGGCATGATTTGTTAATAGAGCTAGACGATATGATTGAAGCTATGCATGGATTTTTCAAAGTTAAAGAAGGTCAGCAGTTTGGAAAGCACATGCTGCGTGCTGTCCGAGAAACAAAGCAAGGCACGCCTGTACCCATCCGAGTGAACACAGAAACGGGGCACGCCTTGTTTCGATTTGTAGGCAATCTCGATAGATTGTGCAGTGTTGTGAATGTTCTGAAAATAAAAGGAATTGTTGAGATTAAAAGTGTTGCGGCGTTTTACAATGAGGTTGCTGGAGTCATGGATAGAATCCAGTGCGCCATTGAGGATCTAAAAAAGGTAGTGAACAGTGTTCGAGTGGCTGCGCGGAAAGCTGAGAAAAGACGCCGCTAAGACGGCCCCGGTAAAGGCCGAAGGACCGGCAGACGGTCATGACTTCTTCACGGTCCACGCCAACCCATTCGGAGAGGAAAGAGTTTTAGGGAGCCTGGGGGGAGTTCACTTCTCCGACATCGAGGTGGACCTTGGAATGATGCCCAAGGTCGAGCTTGAGCACCGGCCACACCACAGTGAATACCTCCGGGTAAAGCGGCAATTGGCCGATGAGGCCTATCATATGCTCCGGCCCTATGTTGACTACGCGAAGGCGTTGCCAGGGGTGGCGGGGCACCCCGACTTGCCGCAGATCCTCGACCACCTGGTGGGGGATGCGATCGTCCGATACTGGGACATGCCATCATCCTATGCCAACCATCATTCCCATCCCTGGGGGCATCTAGTTCATTCGCTGCACCAAGCGTGTGCGGGTGCGGAGGAGGGGGCCAAGTGGCAACCCTTTACGCGCCATGGTGTCGATCAGGTTGCACTTAAGAAGTATCAAGGGTTTGTGGTTGTCATGGGCTTTTTGCGGGGTCTGTACCATGACGCATACAAGATTTACCAAGTGCAGATTGAAAGCGTTGTAAAAGGCAGGCAAGTAATTTTTCAAGCAAGTCAAATAACGGCACAAATATTAGACTTCAAAATAGCATATCCTGGCGCAGAGGTTAAGGGATGGAACAAATTGACAGTCCATCCTGGACGAATCAACACCTTTGAAATGTTCATGCGAGTTCCGAGAAAGTTGCTTTGCAGTACTCCTCCGGAAGTGTATGTCCAACTGATTAATTCGCTCTTGGATGTCGAATCATCCGCTGAGGATGTGTCTGAAGCTATCCAGTCAACTGTAGGTGACCAAGCCATTGCGGATAAGGTGGCCCGTGCTGTTGCCAACTATTTCACGGTACGTTCAGCCACTAAGCCCGAAAAATATGTGTACTCGGTGAATGAGGTGTGGACAGGTGTGCACTACGACCAGTTCGTGGAGAAAGTTGGGAAAGCAGTGGGGTATGCCACCAAAGAGTCATTTGCGGCGTATTTAGCGGCCCGCGGTGTGCTGTTCGCCATAGATCGAGGGAAGGCCGTTCGGTACTCCATGCGAACCGCCTTTAGCCTTCGCTTTCGAGATGGAGAGGAGCACGAACGAGCGCCGATTAACCTCGCCTTCGTCTCGACGCAGTTCCTGCTTGATTGTGCCCCGAATTGCTTGGCCGGGTGTGGAGAGGCGTGGTTTCCACAAGATTCGTTACCGGCCCTTGAGCATATCGCAGCAGAAATCCATGATCATTTCCTCGTCGCCCAGGCACCTGCGGAAGCAATTTTGGACAGCGCCGTTCCCCTTGGCAAGGTGCCGGAGACCCTGCCGACCGGCAATCCGGATTCGACTCTCTCAGTCTCTGAAGTCACGGCCACTGAGCCTGCCTCTCCCCCCTTACTCGGCGAGCTTCAGCCGGGGCCTCCTGCCAGTCCCGTGGGTACAGAGCATCCTGGTGATCCGACTGGCGACCTTGCTGGCCGGCTTCAGAAGCTTCAGGCCCAAACAGGCTGCAAGCGTATTTGCGATCCGGAGTCTGGATGGGGTTTTGTCGGTAGCGATGGATTCCTCTACTTGCGGGTGCCGCAAGTTTTGAAGGCGATGGTGCCATCGCCTTTCATTTCCGACTCAGCTCGTGTTGATGAGTTCAGGGATTTGATTGGCTTCTTGGCTTCAGCAGGTGTGCTTTGGGACCCGACACCGGAGTGGATGGAGGTGGAAGTCATCCAGGAAAGCGGAGAGCGGCAGACGGTTTCTGGTGATTTCCTTCTATGCAATCCCGAGCGAAAGGACGAATTCCTGTTTGTTGCAAAGATCCCGCAGGGTGTTCAGGGAGCGTAGGATATGGGCAATAAGTTGGTCCTTCACTTGCACAATGGGCATTTGCTGAAATACGGGATGCTGGAATTGTTGCTCGGCGTGCTGTGCTTCTATGTGTTGCGCGGTTATGATTGGAATTTCTTGACCGCGGGGGCGGTTGCTGCGGCGATCGTCTTGTGTGGAGCCCATCGGTTACTGCTGTATATTGAGCGGAGGCATGACCTCAAGGGGTTGGCTGAAGCCCGGGCTTTCAAAGTTTCACTAGCCGAGATCGAGCGGTTGAAAAAAAAGAAAGGGGTCTTGGATAGCTGGTTATACTTGGGAGAGGGGTTCGTCTGGGGGCCAGAGCATTGCAGCCTTTATCACCAGATCAAGGCATTGCCGGACAAAGCGCGCATTTTTTCCGAAATGGGGCCCGCCGGCGGGTTGGCCTACATTCACAACGTAGGTCAGAAAGCCGATAGGCCTCAGATATTGGCATGCCCCGAGCACACGGCCGTGATCGGAACGACTGGGATTGGCAAGACGCGACTTTTTGAACTCCTGATCGGCCAGCGGATAATGCAAGGCGAGGTCGTGGTTATTATCGACCCGAAAGGAGATAGGGACCTTCTCGACGCTGTGTATCAGTTGTGCGTGTCGTGTGAGCGCGAGAAAGATTTCGAGTATTTCTCCCTTGCCCATGCCCAGCTATCGGTGAGTCTGAATCCGCTGGCGAATTGGCAATCACCAGGTGAGGCTGCGGGCCGCATAACCTCGATCATGCCCCAAGAGGGGAATTCCAAACCCTTTGTGGATTTTTGCTATGACGTGCTGGCCACAGTTATTCAGGTGCTACAGGTCATCCGTAAGCCGGTGACCCTGAAGAGTTTGTACCGCTATGCTGTACTGGACCGTGAGCAATTGCTCCAGGAGGCGGAGGAATTCAAAAGCTCAACGGTGCTCAGTGAAAACCATAGGCTCCAGCTTGAGGACAGCATCCGGGACCTTCAGGCCAAAATCAGCCATGATCAAACCCACTTCCAAAAGATGACAACGTCTCTTTTGCCGGTGCTGAAGAGTATGGTCACT
This sequence comes from Desulfovibrio sp. A2, assembly GCF_000226255.1. Lineage (GTDB taxonomy): Bacteria > Desulfobacterota > Desulfovibrionia > Desulfovibrionales > Desulfovibrionaceae > Cupidesulfovibrio. The sequence continues at coordinate 27,740 of NZ_AGFG01000018.1, read as the reverse complement.
GGCAATGTCGGCAACCTCTTAAATCCTGAGCGAGCGTCACTCACATGGGAGGGGATGATTTCGGGAAAGAAGGTTGTCTACGTCAGTCTCAATTCCATGATCGACGGCTACTTGGCCTCAAACATTGGGAAGCTCATCGTCCAGGACCTGGTTGCCTACATTGGGACGATCTATGCCTACAAGGTGGAGCACTCGCCGGTGAACCTTTTTGTCGATGAGTTCTACTCCGTTGCGTATGAAGGCTATGTAGACATCCTCAATAAATCGCGGGCTGCGGGGCTTCGGCTAACCCTTGGGTTACAGGCTACAGCCGACGTCGAGGCAAAGCTGTCGGATCCAGTTCGCCGGCAGGTGGACGGGAACATCGCGAACAAGATCTATTTGCGGATTCCCGACATTGAGCAGGCCAAGGAGTTTGCTGCCTCGCTGGGGCAGTGCCAAATTACAAAGCGTTCACGAATGCGTTCTGTGAGCGCGAACCTTGGAGGGGTCAAAGACCTGTTTTCGTCGGGCTACACCGAGCGCGTGGATACGAACGACGTGGATTTACTGCCGCCCGAGGTGCTGACTTCACTTCCAAAAGGACAGGCGATCGTGTCCACTCAAGGCTACCCCCCGATTAAGCTCCGCCTTCCTCTGCTCGATCGTGATAGCTTGCCCCGGGTCAGTTTTTTTAATCGCATCATCGAGGCACACCAGGCTGGGCTTGGTGGTGTCGGCCAAGGCTGGCGCCACGGGCTTAACTACGGTACCGACCTCACCAATGAGGAGTACCGGAGGCTGTAACTTTCTCTTGGAAATACCAGTAAAGCCCCTGCCCTACGAGGTGGGGGCTTTTTTTGTGCCTAGATGCGGCTTGACAGTGTGATGCAATGGCTTACACGTTGTCCTGTGTGGATAAAACAATCTATTTTAGCTAGTTAGGAATAAATTTTATGCTTGCAGCAATTTTGTTTCCAATTTTAATAGTGGTGGCCACCGGGCTTTATATCTTCGTTCATAGGGCCTTGAGCGAAGCCGCCCGTGACGAATTACGCCGCCGTTACGCCGTGTTTTCGGCCTATGGCGTATCGCTTGCGGCGCCAGTGTCCTATTTGCGAAGAGCCCTACGGGGTTTTGAGGCCGTACAGCCGGGCCCCATGTCGTCTGCTGAAGACTTCCGGAGATATCGGGGGGAGCAGGGCGAATTGGCAGTCATGTTGCGCTTGGCGAATGCTGGCGTCCTGGCCGTCTACTGGGGCGTCTACATGCGTGGGCGTGACGGGCGAACCTGTGAGGTTGATCATCTGGTAGTGCTCCCTGAAGGAGTGCTCCTCCTGGAGACCAAGAACCTTCGAGGAATCTGGGAAGGGGTTGGAACCGCTGTCTGGAGAAAGAATGGGCCTGGTTCCAACTTTCGGATAATGCGCAGTCCCGTTGAACAGGCCTTGCGCGCCCGGAGCATTTTGACGGGAGTTCTGCGGGATCTTGGGCTGGTTGTGCCGATCGGTTCGATTGTCCTGTACGGCACCCAAGCACAACTCCGTGGCGCGGATCCACGTGTCCCCATGTTCCCAATTGATTCTGTCCGAGAGGCAGTGGCCATGGCCCGGGGGTGTGGTAAGGCGGCACCCAGCGCGCTGCCGGCCTTGCTCCGGTTCATGTGCGAGTTGGCCTCGGTGGGTGTTTATCCGTCCTTTTACGACCGCCAAGCGCTGCTCAATTTGGTGGTAGCCCGGAGTTAGGGCGCGAGTGGTTGGGGGGGGGTTGCATTCCGCGCCGATAGTGTTATACTTTAATATAACTACGGGAGGGTGAAATGCACACCACGACACTGAGAAAGGTTGGCGGCAGCGTCATGATGGCCGTTCCTCGTTCAATGCTTCAGATGCTGGAGTTGGTGCCCGGTGCGACCGTGGGCTTGGCGGTGGAAGGCGGCCGGTTGCTCGTTGAGCCCCGCCCGCGGCATCGCTACGCTCTGAAGGAGCTTCTGGCCCAACGCGCCGAGTGTTGTCCCCTGGATGAAGACGCATCCTGGACGAACGGCGCACCTCAGGGCCGGGAGTTGATCTAATGAAGCGTGGGGATATCTACCTTGTCTCGCTTGACCCTACCGAGGGACACGAACAGCAGGGAAAGCGTCCGGTGCTGGTCATTAGCCAGACGGATTTCAACAAGGCGACCCAGCTACCGGTTGTCTTGCCCATCACGACCGGGGGTGGGTTTGCACGTGCGTTGGGTTTTGCGGTTTCCCTTGAGGGGGCCGGGATCAAAACCATAGGGGTGATCCGTTGCGACCAGCCCCGAGTGCTTGACCTGAAGGCCCGCGGCGGGCGTCGGGTGGAAAGCGTGCCGGATGATGTCCTGGACGAGGTGCTGGCCAGGTTTATTCCAATCTTTGAAGGGTGACCCGATAGGGCGATAAGAAGCCCCCGGAGGTCGGTATGGAACGGGAAGAGGCCCTTCAGGCTGAACAAGCAACGGTACTCGCCCGGGGTCAAGAGGACGAGGCCTACGAGGCGGCTTTCCGCGACTTGCTGAAGCAGGTTGCTGCTGGGCTGTCCAAAGTTTCGCCACCCGCCTTGATCAGTTTCGGCAGCGCCTGCCGTCATGGGGAAGAATGATCATGACTACCTTACTGCTGTTGTTTTTTGGGGCGGTGCTGCTGCTAGGCGTATGCATTGCTTTGGTCATTCGCAAAGCGGGCGATACATACGCCTCGCGCGCCCCGATCGGACCGACTGCCGAGGCGCCAAAGCGCGTACAGCGGCCGGGTGTAAGGAGACAAAAAGAGATTGATCCGTGGGAAGGCCCTCCGATTAATCCGGCAACTGGCCTTCCAATGCTGGGCGATATTGCAGGGCACGATGCCGGAGGCAATACTTTCGGGAACATGGATTCCTTCTTTAGAAGAAAATAGGCGGGCTCCGGCCCGCCTATCATTTCATGCGCTATTTTTTCCCCGAGCCATGCACTTCCTTGCCCATGATTTCTCCAATAGCTTGCCCACCAGGTTGGCTGTGTATTTTGCCATCAAGGCCAAAAGTGGAGTCCCCGAGCCAGTCCTCAACCTTGTCAATGCCATTCCCCATGTTGGCCATTGTACCTTGCTCAGGGTTCAGAAATGAAGTTCCAGCTGCAGCGGCTTGCCCATCGCTGAAAATCGCAGCCCGCTCGCCTTCTCCGGCGAGTTGCATGTTAGTGGCTGCTGCGGTGTACGCACCGTTGAGATTCCCGCCCACGGGCGCTTTGGCGTTTGCACCCTCTGTGTGCCAAAGATCGAGCTTGGATTGTAACTCTGATCCGGCTTCATGGAGGCCCGTAGTGTCGGTGGGCTTGATCGTTGCCGCAATGCCAAGCCCCCCCTTCGCCTGATCAACGAGCTCGCCTTGCATTTTCAATATTCCAGCGGCTTGCGAGGCGTTCGAAGCATGGAAGTAGTTTTTATTTCCGGCAAGCGATTCAAGCGCTGCAATTGCAGAGGTGCGGGCGGCTTTATCACCATCATTGGCACTTCTAACGAGTGTCCCTAGGTCGCCGCTGGCAGCGCGGCGCAATTTATCAATATCTGCGCCGGGGTTATTGTGGAGAGTATCTCTCAAGGTATTCATGCCGCGAACCCCGGAAAGTGCTTCCAGATCCCCTCTTTGGGCGTAGGCGGCAAGGGTTCCTGTGGCTATAGAAAAATTGGAATTTGCTCCAAGGGCTGCTTTCTGTTGAGAGGATGCGGCCAAAGTCTCCCGTGCTTCAGTCTGATAGGATTCAGCTCGTTGTACGGACTGTGTAAAGCTTTCACTTTGCGAATGAGTTTCCCTCCAGTCGGATCCGTGCCCGTATGAGTTTGCTTTTTCGAGGGACTGAGCGCGTGATTGTGAGTATGCTACCGTGTTTTGATCACTGGAGAGTGCTTTGGAAATTTGGCTCGCATCATGCGTTATGCGCTCAGATTCTCCGGTATTCATATTCGCAGAAGCTCGGCTCTCTACTCCAGCAGCCCCTGATGCGCCGAGGGCACCGGCAATAACTGAGCCTAATACACTTCCAGTGCTGTCGATCTTCGCGCCTGCATAAGCTGCGGCTGAAACACTTCGCTGTACGGCGGCAACCTGCTCACCGGAGTAGCCCATGCCTTGCATGGCTTCAGCAACTTTAGAATTCATATGTTGCCGCGCCTGATCAAAGGCTGTCCTGTCCTGTTCGGACATGGAATTCTGCACGCGGTTGAAATCACTTTCAGATCTATCTGTCCCAATGCCTGAGGCAAAATGATGGGCTGCTGTGCTGCTGGCCAACGTCGCTCGCGCTTGTGATTGCTGGACCTGGCTTTGCAACGCCTGTTCTTGTCCCGCGCTCATCCCACCAGCAATCGTGTAACCGGTCCCCGCGAGGGACTGGAGGTGTGAGCCCCCGGTTCCCATGGGGCTTGAGCCAAATTCATTGCCGATGGCCACATTGGTTCGTTGGCCAACGAGGTCGTTCATCCGTCCTTGTCGCGCTAATTGAACGTCACCTGCCTCCATGAAGGCCTGGTTCATTTTGTCGAGCTCAAGCTCCTTGGCGCTTCGTTCTGCCCCTGAAAGGGCACTCATGCCGGCGCGTTGAGCAAACCCTTCGGAAGTACGCGAGCCGGCGACAAAGCCGCTCACGATCCCGGCCGCAAGCTTGGGCGCAATCAATTGTAGGACGATCCCTGCGAGTGAGGGAATCATGAAGCCCAGGGAGCCCGCGACCGTTGAGGTGTCGGATATCCATGTCATGATCCGGAGCTTGTTGGGGATGGTCACCCCGCCAGTGGTTAAGACCATAGTTTGCAGTTCGTTCACGGCCGAGGCCACGTAGGTGGCCTTGATGACGCCCATCATGGGGAGCCACATTGAGACCCAGAGGAGCGCCGCTGCCCACTGGACAGCCGGCCTACCGTTCTGGGCGATGAAAAAGGCAGCGACGATAGGGGCAAGGCCGACGATGGCCAGCTTCAGCATGGCCCGCAGCTTCGGGAGCTTCTTGATATAGATAGCGCTGGCCGAGGCAATCCCGGTGGCCTGGGACACTTCCGCCTGCGAGATGGCCGCTAGGATTTGAGGATTGGTTTGGGCTAGGTTTGATTGGATGCCATTGATCATAAACGCTTGCTGGAACAGGGCTTCAGAGGTCGATTGGTAGCCGGGGAACATGAAGCTGGCCAAATTGTCCATGGCGGCGGTCACCTCGTATGTAGACTGGAATCTTCCGCCGAACAGATGTTGCATGTAGCCAGCAATACCTTCCTGTGCTGTTGAGGCCGATTCCCCTGTTATGCGAGGCGAAAGAAACTGGGTATACGCCTCTTCACACGTCATGACCTGGGCAGGTTGGTTTTCAGGATAGACCTGAGTGAAGTAAACACCCCACGGCATATAAGAATCTAGAAGCAGGTTCGAGCTTTTGTAATAGGAGGACTCTGACACGAAGCCGGTAGACATCCCCTTCAAAATGCAGTCTTCATAGTACTGGCTGATGCTGCTTTGCAATTCAATATTTCCGAGGGCTTGTCCATTTAGCACCTCGGAGAGAGCCGCTGCTTCCAGAAAAAAATCAAACTCACGGAAGCTTGTAGACACGGGCGGGCTCATGTGCGTGTCAACGAGTTCTACGAATATTTGCTCAAGTGACGATGTCACGTGCAGCGGCAGAGCAATTGCAATGGGGATGTCGTCAACGGAGTATGCTTCATTGGCCCATTGGTCTTCCAGGCGTAACTGAGCTGGTTGGGCGAGGAAGAAGTGGAAAAGCAAAATCGGCGCGGTATAAGCCCTGAAGTACCCCATCGCGTCGATTTGTTTGACAGCAAGGATGCCAAATAACAATGCAACGCTGGCTACCATGAAGAGGTAACCAGACCATTCTGATGATCCCAAAAAAGATTTCAGCCCATTGAGGAATAGGTAGAGGGGGTAGGCATCGTTGAAGCAATATACGGTAAAGCTCATCTCTCCTCCCCCTATGAAGCCTGAAACTTGTCAAGGCTGTATTGGATGGCACCGGCAATATCAGCAAATGCGGACTCAACTGCGGCGCTTTCAAGGTGCCCTGCGTGGTGAAGGTCAAAGGCGTAGCGGGCCAGGAGGAGGGCGGCCATAATGCGCGTGTGGCCACCCAGCCCTTGTGCGGGGATTCTGGCTTGGATGTCCTCGAAGATTTGGACTTCACGGGGAGAGGTCGTAAAGGCCACGAGTTCTTGCGGGGTGGGAATGAAACGGAAGACTGCGAATTGTGCACTGGAAAGTAACAGCACTTCAGAGAATGCTCCCTTCGACGTGCGCACAGTCCCGGCAATTTTAAGCTGAGCCTCGGACAGCGAGAAGATGTGCTGCTCAGTGGCCTGCTGGAGTTCTTCCACGCGCGGCGCCAGCGCAGCTTTCCATTCTGAGTTTGAAAGAATGGCCTGGCCTACCTCCAGATTCCCGTTGCGCGAGAAATCGAGGAATGACTGAACAATGGTTCCAATGGAGCCACCGTATTTTCTCGCACGCCGGTACGCTGTCTCGATAAATGCAGCCGTGTTCGGGTTTCGAAAAAGGTCCCACGCTTCATCGAAGAGGACGATTTTAGGAATGGAGCGGTTGCCGAAATAGAACTTGCGTTCGATGATGGAAATCAAAAGCAATAGAATAACTTCGCGCAAGTCCTTCCGTGCATTAAGTTGCTCTAGTTCGAGGACGACGAACTTGTTGTCGAATTCGATATTCATCCGGCCACGGAACCATTTGCCGTATTCGCCATTGACGCAGTATTTGCGCAGACGCTCGGCTAGCTGCCCATAGATATGTTCTTGCTTTCCGCTCTTGTCGTTTTTTGCCTGTCGGGCATCAAGAATTGCAACAAACCTATCGGGTTCCATGATTTCACCAGACGGGAGATTCTCATAGGCTTCAATTATGACGTTCGACAGGATTGAAAATTCCAAGTCCGTCATCGTTTCTCGGGGGTTAGCCATGACGCCAAGAAGTTGAGTGAAGAGGGTGAGCAGTGTTGCTCTCTGCTCGACCTTATTCTTCAAAGAGTCTGTACTGGACTCATCCTCTTCTATCCTGAACATGGCAGCTGTGAGCTCTGAAAAAACATTGACACTCATCTCCCGGCCTTCTTCAAATTCAATATACTGGCCGTTGAGAAGGTCACATTGTTTTTTATAGGATTTGCCAACGTCAATAACGAAGTTAATCCCGCCCCTGCTGGCATTTTCCATTAATACTTTGTTGACCAAGAAGCTTTTTCCACTCCCTGATGGTGCGGCAATGGCAAAATTGTAGTTGGTGTCGCTGTCGAAAAAATCAAGGGCGCAGAGTTGTCCCCGGCGAGTAAGGTACAGCATTCCTTCAGTCTTGGTGCCACGCCAATCTGCCTGAAGGGGGGCAAGAGCTGAAAAGGTTTCTGCGGGCGCCGTGAGCCAGCGGTTCATTTCCTTGGCCGCCTGGCGAACAACCCCGAACGGCAAGGCTGCCAGGAAGAAGGGGAGGGGAGCGAAGATTTCATCCTGCAGCCGATAGCCCCGGTTGCCCCATACGGTTCCAGCCATTGTCTGGTAACGGGTTAGGCGTTTGGGGGATTTTTCATAAAGCACCAGCGTGAGGTAGCCGCGGACAAACTTCTTGCCCGACTCCTGTTGGCCAGCCGCCCAGGTGTACTCCTCATTTTTCCGATTCAGTTTTGGGGCCAGCTTTTTGAGCGCGGCCGACTGTGCGGCAGTGATCTCTGCCTTCAGGTCCATTTCGCTCCCGACGGGATTGGTGTCGATATTCAAGGTCAGAAGGAATGGGCAACATATCTGCTGAAGGTTGGATCCCATCAAGTCGCCCACAAGGAGATTCGTCTCAAAGGCCGTGGTGGTGAGCGGGTAAACTTGCGGGATCTTCACGGCGACATGGCACCCGTCTAAAACAAGATTGCGTCGCCGCACTTTCAGTTCAGTGTCCGGCGCCACGACCTGGGATTTGATGAACTGTCGGTCGTCGTAGAAGTTTCGGTCCAGGAACTTGTGATTTGGGTTCAAGACCTGCCACAGGAACTTAATGAGTTCTGCTGGGCGCACAGCCCGACCACGAAGATTATTCGTGTGCAGGGTGCCCATGATGCTGTCACGCAGTGCGCAAATCAGGTCCATTTTGACCTGGGATTTGAATTCGTGAGAAGAACAAGGAATTTTGGCAGTTACGAAGCATCGATAGTTTCGAAACGGCACAGGAACTTCCTCACTGATCCCGCGTTTGCGATGGCGCCGGAGATAATTGGCTTGCCAGTTCGTCCACTGGAGCAGGAACGCATCGTCGGGATTCGCGGGATCAAGTGCTTCTTCTCGCCTGGCCACGTAGTTGTCGATGATCCCCTCCATGTTCGGATCGGCATAGAGGATGACTTGGACCAGTGTATCCTTGGGCCAATCCTGTTCCAGGCTGCTGGTGACCCCGTTGAGGAGGTTTGAGCCAGCGAACATGACCGGGGGTATCTCAATGATGAACCCGATAGTGTCATCGTTGTTAAGGTAAAGATCGCGATCATCAATGAACACATCGTACTGCAACCAGTCGGAAAGTCTCTCCGTATGGAACATGGACTTGATGCGATGAAGCAGCATGCAGGCCTCCTAGAATCCGCGATATGCGTTGGTGAGGCCCTTGGTCTTAAGCAGGCCGGTGTAATAGTCTTTCATCCGCATGAATTCGAAATGATCCTTCATTGCGGCCATGTATGTTTGATGTATGTCACTGAATGCGGTCAGAAGCGTTCCTCGGAAGGTGCCGATCTTGCTCTTGATGGCCTCATATCCTCGCTTCATGTCTTCGGGAGGCGTCGGAGTCCCATTTTTGCCTCGCTGCATCTGGATGTATGTCTGATCAAGCACTGACTCGGCCCGGTTGACATAGTTCTCCAGAAGAAACTGCGCGTAACCAAGGCTCGCGAGCTTTACGAGCGCGTTGGTTTCTTCAGCTGTGATCACACTTCCGTTTTGGGCCCGGTATGCCAGCATATTGATGATTTGGTATATCGGAATGGACGATTGTTTTATGATTTCAAGAGTATTCGCGTCGAGTTGCGAACGCGGAGCGGTGGTCATTTTATTAGAGACATCGGTTATTGCCGCTAGGGCGCGCTCATAAACCCGCAGGCTTTCGGGCATGCTCTGCACAACGCAGCCCGCGACGCCGGTGACCGTGTCGCCAGACTTGATGACCCCGCGGAGTTTGATTTGCTCTCGGGCCGTGGCGACATCCATCTCGCCGGTAGGAACCATGGTTGCGTTGGAAGAAGGGGCCGTGCCGTTGGACTGGGGCAACGAAGTCTCGCCCGTAATGTTCTCGGCATTTTTTTGAGCTGTGCTGGCGATAATATTTCCGAGCATGGATTTGAGGAGCTCGCGAGCTGTCATTTCCGAGCAGGGTTCTTCATATTTCACGTTATACATGGTTGGGCCGTCTGTAGATTCTGTTCCAGACGACGATGCTTCGGTAATGATCAAGTCACCGAAGAAGGCGCGAGACATTTGAATGAACAGATCATCAGGGGAATTATCTTCAACTCTGTCGATGCTTTTAGCCTTTTCCCAGATGGAACCCGTTATATCAACGAACTGTGCGCATTTCGTCCAATCGTCGTGATTGGCGAAACCGCCACAATACTGCCAATTCTGAAGGTCACGTACTTTCTGGTTGAAGGTAGATGCGGCTTTCGTCAGATAGTTTGTCTTTTCTTTGATCCAGTTTCCGAATTCTGATTCGCCGCTCTGGGCATCCATGCCTGAAAGCGATGCAATTGCATCGCCACCAAAGTTGACGAGGGCTTGGGAGGCCGAGCACTCATCCATAGCGATATTGTTTATGGCCTGAGCCATTTGCTGGATTGACGTCATCGCGTCATCACAGGGGTCACACAGGTTTTGAAGCGCCAACTTGAAGGCGTACGCAGGCGCCGCTGTCATGACGTTCTGGAATGCTTGGACGAGATATTCAGGACTCATGTAGCCGAAGCCCCCCCAGAACGCGTCAACGCCCCCACATCCAGCCTGGATTCGGGGGGCTTGGATGGAGAGCAAGGGGGTCTTTGAGGTCTTCAGCCGGTAGCTCATGCCGCCGCCGGTGAAATACCCACGCTTCTGGCCCTCCCAGGAGGTCGGGCTATTCGTCTGGATCTTGTCGGTTAGGTTTGAAAACCAATCCGCGTGGGCGGCTGGTGCTGGCACGAGCACGATAGTGATCAGGAGTAGGCTCAAAGCCTTCTTGGACCAGGTGAGCATACCACTCCCTCCTAGTTGTTTTCGGTGGGCGGTCGCACGGTTCCGGCAACCTTGTTGGCCACACCGCTCAGGCTGTGCTCAAGCCCCTTGGCCAAGTCGATTCCCAGCGCCGCGGCAACTTCTTGGGTCAGGTCTTGGGAGGGATTCACCACGGCGCCTGAAACAAGGACCGTTCTGCCGCCGGCAAGGGTGGCCACGGTACTATGGAGGCGCTCAATGAAGCTGGCTAACTCTTTCTCGTCGATAGGGCCGCCTGCTGCGGCTTTCTCGGCCAAGGTGCCGAGTTGGGCGTCGGAGAGTGCCCTGAAATCGACAACGACGGCCTCGTTCATCTCCCAAGGTTTCAGGATGTAGAAGTGGTAGGCGGCAATGGCCAGCGCGACGACCAAAAGCTGCGAAAGCCAATTCAGCGCTTTATCGAGTGTTGCTGGCGCGCTTTGCGTCGCGTGTCCTTGGGTTTTGTCTTCAACCAGTTCTGGCAGCTTGGCGTCATCATCGTGGGGCATTGTGCAACCTCCTAGGTAGTTCCTACTCTTGGCCCCGGAGGTCCGGGCGCAGCAACTTGCGCCCCAAAAAAAATGCCAAAGGTCGATCAAATTGCCTTTGGCGAGCTAAGCCACGCAGTGGTGGGACTACTTGCTTACATGGATTGGCATGCTCTACAGTTGAGTCTATTGGAATTTCGTTGTAATCGAATGTTGGTATCTGTATGAATTTCAAGAATGAATAGCAGGAGTGATTCCATGGACGACATGCTCAAAGAGGCGCTGGAGCTTGTTAAGGCCCAGGCTTCAGTACGGACGATGACGGCAGAAGAAATGACCAGCATGGTTCAGTCGCTTGCCAAGAGTTTGGCTGCCATGTCGCTTCTCGGCGCTTCGGTTTCAAGCCCAGCCGAAGAGCCCGCGGCCCAAGACAAGTCCAAGGTGATCAAGGAGCGGAGCATCACCTGCCTCGAATGCGGCAAGGTCTTCAAGGTGATCACCAAGAAGCACCTAGCGCACCATGGCCTCGACGCTGAAGAATACCGGGAGAAGTGGGGCTACAAGAAAGGAACGCCGTTGGTTTGCAAGGGCCTTCAGCGTGAGCGGCGCAAGAAGATGAAGGACATGCAGCTGTGGGAGCGGCGCAGGAAGGGAGCCAATGCATAATGCAAAGCTGCTGACGATTTTCGATAGGGCAGGGGGGCGGGAAATGCCCCTTGCCCGCGTTCTCGTTCAGCGTGAGGAAAGGCGCCCGCAAGGGGGGATTCCCGCAGACGTGATTCTGGCCCTGCGCTACTGGGTTATCGGTCTCAGTTCGCGTTTCCCTGCGGGGGAGTTCATTGCCAGCTATTGCGCGGCCCAGGGGGTTGTTTCGCTCGTATCGGGCTTGAGCCATGGGTCTGGCGCAGTGTTCATCGATCCTGCTTATCTGCGTGGCCATCGGCTGGGCACCTATCTCATGAACGAGGTAGTGGCCTGGGCACAACAGTGGCCGGGCGCTCTGGTTGCGCCTGTTCAGCTTCTTGCTCCGGAAGCGAATGACGAGGGGGCAAAGTTGAGACGGAATCGGTTCTATGAGCGATTCGGCCTGACGTTTGATTACGAGGACAAGTCGTGCCGGAGTGGTGTGTCACGGCCGATCACTGTGCGGCAGCTGATGCCAGTCACAAGCTGGAAGAAGAATGTCGAGGAGCTGAAACTATTAGATGCCCTGGCAAGGCATGGTGATGTCATTGATGATATGCAGCGTCAGATTGAATCAAAAAATGGTATATTGAAGAAGTAAACAAAGCACGCGCGAATCCTCTAATGGCGTTTAGGATAGGTTTGGGAAATTTTTAATGTATAGGGTGGAATGATGGCTACAACTAAAAAAATATTGGATTCAACTGCATTTTTTTCTCAGTCAACATTGCTTAACGCTATTGAGGATGCTGCCAATGAGACTATCTTGATTTCACCGTTTCCTCTTGCACACGCATGGCCTATGCAGCTTATGCACGAATTTGGACAAGTTTTATTGATCCGCAACATTCTGAGTGGCAAAGATAATAAAGGCATATTTGAGTATTTGTTCCGCAACAATCCGTATACAGAATTGCTCATGAATGAAATGAAACTTGTTGAAAAAACTGTAGCAGAGTTAGTTCGGCTTGGTTTGGCTGAATATTATGACGCTAACGCAATGAGTGAAAATGATGATAATCCTGATCGAAGTCATGAATTGCGCATGGCGATTCTTTATAGAAGAGATGAAGCGCATAAATTCTTGCTTGCACCTTTTGACTTAGACATAATAGTCCATGCAGTTGTGAACAATATTTCATTGTATTCGTCGAATCAGTGTGTATCATCTGGTGAATTGTTTAGAAATATGGGGTTATGTTTTAATGCTAATGATGGAACATCAACTGCACTCGAGAGTGTCCCCATTTCTAAGATCCAGGAATATCTAGCAGATAAAAAGCGATATGAAAGTGGATACAGAGGATATTCATGGACCGTTGCAAGGAAAGTTGGGAAAGTTGTTGCGAATCTTGGAGTTAACAATGTTCCCATTGTATTTAATGTTCTTTCGTTTGTTACCGCCATGAATGACTTAAAGAATATTGTTGATGAACATAAAGCGTCCAAATTTGAGCATATCCGCCAGCATATTCTGCAAAATATTCCCCCAGTGGAGATTCAGAATGTAATATTAGAATTCAATGCATATAGGATGCGAGAAGCAAAAGAAGAGCCTGCCAGAGACTTTTAATGTTTATGCTGGGCGAAGGACGAGCAGCTGAAATTTTCTCTTCCCATACCCCAAGCCCATGGCCGAAGTCGCCCTCTTCATGCGCTGTTGGGTGAAGCAGGTGTGCCGGATCCGGTGCGGTGAGGCGTCCTTGCCGAGGCCCAGCTTCACCCACTTCTTGACCAGCTTGTACACGCCGTGCCGGCCGATGCGGGCGCGGATCTTCCTCTGGTTGGGGAAGACCGGCAACACATCGAGGCCGAGTGCAGGCGCGTAAGGCGCCACCCCGAATTCCGCCTGGCGGTATGTCATGAGTGTGCTCATGGCCGGACCGGGCACGTAGACCCGCCGAGCCTTTGGGCCCTTCCCCACTATGTCGAAATACCCCCACTGCCAATTCACCAGGTCGTGCCAGTCGAGGGCGCATAGCTCCACGTCGAGCAGCCCTGTCATGTAGCTCACCGCGATCATAGCGTGGTCGCAGACGGGGGGCGCGTGACCATGAAGGCGAGCAGTTGGCCCAGCTGGCAAAGTTGAGATAGGGGCTGCGTGATGGAACGGGAAAGATGCCAGCGTACCGCCATCGAGCATCAGCTTGACTAGGCATTCCTCTCCCGGGCACAGTCGGCCAGTCGCTAAAATTGGTTTGAAATCTGAATGCTAGGCTCTTTGGAGATGTGCATGACGGATGACGAAAGACTGAAGGCCGCCCAGTGGGTGCTTGAGCGCAATCTGGCCTGGGTTGCTGCTGCGGAAGTAAAGGTTGGCGTGATCGTCGCTATTGATACTGCGATGTTGGGGGGGCTGGGGGCAGCATTCAGCGCGGTCCAGGTCTGTGCCCTTGAACCATGGCGGTGGGGGGTGATACTGCTGGCTGTGCTTGGGCTTGGAGGGGCTATAGTGGCTGCTGCGATGGCCGTTTTGCCGCGGCTTGAGGGCCCGCCCCTTTCATTGCTTTTTTTTGGAAAGATTGCCGGGCGTGCGAGGCCGGAGTACGCGCAGCTTTTCAGGGATGCGACGTGTGATCAATTCCTGGACGATTGGCTACAGCAGATTCATCGCAATGCAGAGATAGCCTGCATGAAGTTTTCGTGGATTAAAAAGAGCATGTGGCTCTCTTTTTTGTCTATCACTCCGTGGTTTATAGCAATTGTGCTTCTTTTGAGTGTGCGAGGGGTTCAAAATGGCTCTTAAAGACGATTTGACCAAAGAGGTTGCTGGAATTTTTGAAACTCAGTGGGATGTTCAGGATACGGCGAGTGTCCCCTGTACGCGCGCGCGACGTTTGACACGGCGGCGCAGCCCGCTTGGCACTAAAAGCCCCCGACGAAAAAACTTCGCCGGGGGCTTTGTGTTTTGCTCCACGGACAGCGCGTTTCCGTGGCCAGCACGTCTAGGTGGCCAACGCGTCGCGGTGGGCCGCTGCGATACGGTCGGCGGCGATGCGGTGGTATTCGGGCGATAGCTCGATGCCAAGGAACCGCCTTCCGGTAGCCATGCAGGCAACGCCGGTGGTGCCACCGCCGGTGAACGGGTCAAGCACCAGTCCACCGGGCTGCGTCACGGCCAGCAGGTCGCGCAGCAGCGTCACGGGCTTGCCTGTCAGGTGGGCCTTCTCTGCCGGGTTCACGCTGTGCCGCAGTACGCCCGGCAGGCATTTGCGTGAGGCCGGGTTAGCCTTACGTTTCACCGCGTAGACCAGGAATTCCGCGTCACGCCGGAATTCCCCCAGCAGCGGGCGGGCGGACGGCTTGTGCCAGACCACCAGCCCGCGCCACAGCCACCCGGCGGCCTGCACCGCGTCGGTGGTTGACGGCAGTTGCCGCCAGTCCGTGAAGACCAGCAGCGGCGCGCCGTCGCGGGCCATGCGCCAGCACTCGGTCAGCCACATGGTGGCCCATGTGGTGAAGCTGCGTTGGTCCTTGTTGTCGCCCAGCATAGCCGGGTAGCTGCGCTTTGTGCCGCCGGTCTGATACTTGGTCGCCGGGTCGGCCTGTCTGGCCGTGAGTGTCATCCCGCCACTGGAATACGGCGGGTCGGTAACCACAGCATCCACGCTTTCGCCGGACAGTTCGCGGAGTACGGTCAGGGCATCGCCCTGGTGGATGGTGGCCACGTTGCCAATGTGTTCAATCGGTCGGTCCATGCGAGGTCTCTCTTGAGGCTCGCGGGCCTTCCGTGTCGGGGGTCGCGCCCCTCACGTGGTTCAGCGTCCCGCAGCGCGGGCATTTGATGGTGAGGTCGATGGCCTCTCCCTTGGCCAGCAGGCGGCGGCAGTGGCCGCAGCGCACTTCCCGTTGCGTGTGTCCTGTCATGCGTTAGTGGGTGGTCGTGGCCTTGTGGCTCTGCTAACGTCCCCGGCACCTCTGCCCTTCGGGGCTGGGGGCCACGGAACAGCGGAGCAAACCGGCGGGAGGCTACCCGTCGGGGGCCGTGGTCCGGCGTGCATGCGCCGGGCCGGTGGGGGCGCGGAAACGCCCCCGCCTGTTCCTCTCGTCTTCGTGCCCGGTCGCGCCGCCTCTTGCAGCAGACGCGACCGGGCCTTTCATTTTTCGTCCCTATTTCATTGTCAGCGAACAGCCCGACGCGCGGGCACCCTCCCTACGTGGGATAGCTGACCGTGATGGCCTGCACAGCGGCCACCGGGTCGGCGTCGGCCTGCGCCGCCAGCAGGGCCTGTTCCAGTTCCACCCGACGGGCGGTCAACCGCTCCACCAGATATTCCAGCCCCTGCGGGTCGCTGACGGCCATCAGGGCAGAACCAACGGCCACGCCGGTGGCAGTGGCATCCGCCCCGGCCAGCACGCCCGCGAGGGCCGTGTCATACCCGGCGCGAATCTCGCGCGACTTGGCGGTGCGGGCCTCTTCCAGCGAAGGGTGCGGCTCCGTCTCGCTCCAGCCGTCCGGCAACGGCCCCAGCGTGTCCACCACCTGCGGGGTGCCGTCCACCAGCCAGCCCGCCTTGCCCCGGTGGTCCTCGGCGTATTCCCAGGCATCTCCCCGTGCGTTCAGGACGCGGGCATGCCCGGCGCGCGCGGGCGGCAGCGGTGCGGCGTCGGCGGCCACGGCATCGGCGGGAAGGGACACCCACGATTCGGGCTGCGTCCAGTCTTCGGTGCGCAGGTACTCGCGCGTGGGCCTGTGATAGATATGGATGGTGGGCATGGGCTGCTCCTAGACGTAGATGATGAACATGACGGCAACGTTCTTCATGCGGGTTTCACTGCCGCCGGTGGCACCCGTGCCGTTGGAGCCCGAACTGTAGCCGTTGTTGTTCGTGTCCGTGCCCTGGCAACCCTTGCTGCCCAGCGAACCGCTGCCGCTGTTTCGGCTTTGGGTGTGCACGTGGCTGGCGAAATCGTCGTCCTGGTAGCTCAGGAGCACGCGCGCGGCGTCCAGCCCCCGGCCATTGTCCCATCCGCGCGGCGCGACGCCGCGCATGTCCAGCAGGCGGATGTGGGTTCCCGCCGCATCGCGCACCCCGGCATCCGTGCAGCGGTAGAACGCCTCGGCCGTGGCGTTGTCCGTCTCGCCAACCCACGCGCGCAGCAGGCGGGGGAAGGTTGCCAGCGACACCACGCTGCCGTTCAGCTCCAGCCCTGCGGGCAAGCCGTCAGAAAGCGTGGGGATGGTCGCCTTGCCCCACATCACGATCTCGCCCGCCCGCATGTCCCGCACGGCGGCGGTCACGTTGGCCCGCCCCAGCAGTTCCGCCAGTTGCGGCGGCGAGATGTAGCCGTTCCCCACCCCGGCCTCGGCATCCTCGTCGGTGGCC
This sequence comes from Desulfovibrio sp. A2, assembly GCF_000226255.1. Lineage (GTDB taxonomy): Bacteria > Desulfobacterota > Desulfovibrionia > Desulfovibrionales > Desulfovibrionaceae > Cupidesulfovibrio. The sequence goes on along the minus strand of NZ_AGFG01000018.1, from coordinate 10,995 downwards.
CGGCGCACCAACCCCGGTGTTTCCGTGGTGGCGTAACCGGGCATTTCGGGCGCTGCGCTCGCGATCAACGCGGTGATGGCCTCCAGCAACTGGCCGTTGTCGGCCTTGTCCAGGGCGATGCCCGCCCCCGCGATGACGGCGGCCACCTCTTCCTGCACGGCGTTCAGCCATTCGGCGCTGACTTCCGTGGCGGCGGTGGGGATGGTGGGGTCGCCCTCGGTGAACATGTTGTCCGGCGTCGCGCCGGGGGTGTCTATGCGGTGCATGGCGGCTCCTGTCCTTTCCTATCCGTAGATGAACAGCACTTTGGTGTGCGCCGGGGCAAGCCTGCGCATCACGCATTCCAGAATCTCGTCGCCCCAATGGGCCAGCGGTTCGCCCGCCGCGCTGCGTCCGGCCCGGAACCGGTGGACGGTCTGCGCGGGCGAGGCCACGGCCCATGCGAATTGCCAGTCGCCGTTGGTCAGGGCGTCACCAGCGCGCGAACGCCCGGCCCGGAAGGGCTGGTATTCCCGCACCGTCACCGTGTAGCCCAGCATGGCCCCCAGCCGGACGTACCACCCGCGCGAGAGGCCCCCGCGCTCCTGCACGGCGATGGCCAGCGCGGTGATGCGCTCTTGCAGGGTGCGTTCGGCGCGGGCGCACGGGTCCGGCAGGCCGTAGACGCGCTCCCAATCCTCCAGCCATTCCGTGGCCCGGAAGGGGTTGATGCCCAGCACCGCCCGCACGGACGCGGCCAGCGCCGCATCCAGCGCCGCGCCCTCTGCGGTGAGGTGCGCGCCGATGGCCATGCCGTTGGGGTCGTAGCTGACGGGCGGCAGCAGCGTGCGCAGCAGGGTGGCGTGCCCGCTCACATGGCCTCCACGGTGACGGTGCCAAGGCGCGGCCATTCTATGCGCGCGGCATCCACCACGGCCTGCACGTTGGCGGCGGGGGCGGCCACCTCGCAGTCGGCCACGCCGGGCAGCCCGGAAATGATGGCGGCGATGCGCGACCGCACCACCAGTCCGCCCGGCTCCAGCGTCAGGAAGTAGGCGGCCAGGGCGGCCTGCACCTGCGCCGCAAGGGTGGCCAGCAGCACGCCGGACAGGCGCACCCGCACCTGCACATCCACGGGCAGCGGCGCGGGCGGCAGCACCAGCGCATCCTTGCAGGCCACCGGGCGCTTGGCATCGATGCTGGCCTGCGCGGCGGCCACCAGTTCCGCCGAGGGCAGCCCCCCGGCGGACAGCACGGCCACGTCCACGGTGCCGATGCCCCGGCGCAGTGGGTAGACCCACGCCCCGGTGATGCCCGGCACCTCCATGGCCCAGCGCCGATAGTCGTAGCGGTTGCCGCCGCCGGGCGGGTTGCGCATGTAGTCCAGCAGGCGGGCCAGCAGTTCCGCGTCGGTTTCCGCGTCGGTGCCGCTGGTAAGGGTCAGCCGGGCCTCGGCCTGCACGCCCGTGGGCGCGGTGACGAACAGGACCGGCTCGTCCGCGTAGTCGGGCATGGCCCCGGCGCTGGCCGCCGCGCAGGTGATGGTGACCGTGCCGCCCTCGCCCAGCGTGACGGCAGCCGTGGTGCTGAAGGTGGCCCCGGTGGGCACGTGGCGCACCAGGGTGGACGCGGGCACTTCCGCCCCGGCGGTGCCGGTGACGGTGAGCGTGCCCGTGGCCGTGGTGGCCGCCTTGCGGGTGATGCCGCGCAGGGACGCATGCAGTTCAAGGTAGGCGGTATCCGCCGTGTCCGGCAGGATCTGGCGGGCCATCCACGCCTGATGCTGGTACAGGCCCTCCACCGCAGAGGCCACGGACGACGCGCGCACGTAGGCGTCGCTGTCCGTGGTGGTGGCGGCGTCGGGCAGCAGGTTCTTCACGTCGCGCAGCAGGGCCGCGCGTATCTGCTCGAAGGTGGGGATGGTGAAAGACATGGCCGCCTCCTAGGAAACCCGCACCGGGTGGGTGTAGGTTTCATGGCGGCCCGCCGCGTCGGTGACTTCCACATGCAGCAGGCAGCGCCCGCCGCCGGAATCGTCCCGGCCCAGCCCGCTGACGATAACGCTGACGGCGCGGGCGCGCCCGTCCGTCACCAGTGGTTGCAGGGCCTGTTCGGCGTACTGGACGGCCAGACGCCGCACCCGCGCTACGTCCTTTTCCCGCTCCAGTTCGTGCAGGCGCGACCCCACGGAAGGGTCTGCCCACCACGTGCCGAGGGGCGTCATTAGACGCAGGTAGACGGCATTGGCTAGACTGGAAATGCGCTCGCCGGTATAGTCGCCCGAAAGTGTATCAAGTGCGGCATCGGTACCCATGCCGCCACTCTAGTGGCGGCTGGGATGGAAGACAGGGGGAAGGGGTTCAGTGCAATATTTATCTACACTAAAACATAAATTATTTTGTAGCGTAACGATATCCTGTGCGCCATGCCAATAAAAAACGGCGTTGATGACTACGCATTTGTCATCAACGCCGTTCATCATTTCAAATCTACTTTTTCTTGCCAGCTTCTTCCATGTCCATCTTCTGGCCCTTTTCCATCATCATGTGGCCATCCATCATCATCTTCTTGCCTTCCATCATCTTCTTGTGGCCGTCCATCATCATCTTCTTGCCCTCGGTCATGGGGCCTTCCTTCGACATCATGCCCTCGCCCTGCATCATCATGTGTTCGCCCTTGGACATTTGATCCTTGTGCATCATCATGCCCGCGCCATCCATCATCATCTTCTTGCCTTCACTGGCTTCTTTCTGGGCTTCGTGCGCCGTGTGCTCGGATGACGCTGCGGGGGATTCAGCCGCGATTGCCGCCAACGGCGAGGAAGAAAGGGCCGCGACAAGGGCAAGGGCCAGGGTGGTTTTTCTGGAAATGATCATGGTGCTCCTCCCTAAGGGTTTCGAGCGGCTATCCGCCGGGAATCAGCGCTTCGCCGCTTCTCCGTATTCTGCCGTAAACATAGATTGTTGTCATATTATATTTTCAATAGCAGATAACTTTCGTCTACGACTCCGCCTCCCCCGTCGCCCCACCCGAATCCCCCGGATGGCGGTGATGCCGCAGACTGATACCCCCGGCGACGTGGTCCCCTTCAGAGGTCACGTCGCCGGTCGTGTTCAGGTCGGCGTCCAGAGTGGCCCGTGCGCGGGTGCCGTCCATGCCGCCGAAATCCAGCGAAGGTGACGTGAAGGTGGTCCCCTCGCTGGCCATGGCCTGCCACTGCTTGGTTTCCATTGTGATGGATTCCTTGGCGGCAACGCGGAAGTGGTCGCAATCCACCTCCACGATCTTCTCCTTTTTCAGCGTGATCTTCGCGCCCCACTGGTTGTAGACGCACACCTCGCCCCCTTGCAGGGCCTGCACGCGGAAGGCCCCGTTTTCGGTGGCCACCACCACGGAATGGGCCGTCTTGCCGCCCAGCGGCAGCAGGATGCACTGCGTACCGGCGGGCGGGGCCGAGGTAAAGCCGAAGTGCTGGAACAGTTCCGCCGCCTGCACCTGTTCCCCGGCCAGCGCCGCCGCCTGCACCAGTTGCACGCCGGGCTTGCTGTCCAGCCCGGTAAGCCGGGCGCGGAACGCCTGCCGCACCGTGGCCAGCGTGCGGTTAATCATGGCCTGCACGCGCTGCATCATGGCCGGGTCTTCCCTCTGTGTGCCAGCCCCCTTTCGCCGCATACGGCGAAAGGCATACGGGGTGCAGGGGACGTGGTCCCCTGCCGGGGGCGCGGGGGCAGCGCCCCCGCTGTGTCATGCTGCCACGTCCTACACATCCACCACCTCCATCTCCGTTGCCGCATCGCCCTTCTTGCGCCTGCGGTGCTTGCCCACGTCCGGCAGCCACACGCCGTCTTCCTTCAGCAGCAGTTCCGTCACCTGCCCCCGGTCGCGGCCACCGATGAAGGTGCGCCGCATCAGGAACAGGGTGGCGTCCAGCCCGTGCGGTTCGGACAGCACGCGCACCCGCTGCCCCGGTTCCCACAGGGGGCCGGTGCCGGTGGCATCGGTACAGCGGTGGCCGCGCACGGTGGCCTGCACCTGAAAGCCGGACAGCCGCCCGTCGGCCAGCAGCTTGCGGGCGCGGCGGCGGGCCATGTCTTCCGTGTCGCACTGCGATTCCACCACCACTTTCGGGCGGTGCCACGCCACGCCGGAATCCCTGGCCACGGCGCGCAGGGCATGCTCGCCCTCGGCGTCTTCCGTGCCGTGGTTCTGGCCCAGCACGGTGACCTCCGAATGCCGTCCCTCCACGGATTCGCTGACGGTCAGGGACAGCACGTTGTTAGCGCGTCCTTCGTCCCCAAAGCGCAGCACAAGGTCGGCCACGGGCTGCGCGGTGTAGTCCGGGCCGCCCACCACCAGCGTGCCGTCCGGCGCGAACCACGGCCACATGCCGTTGGCCTCTGCCACCTGTTGCAGGGCGTCCCACGCGGTCATGCCCGGTTCCACGGTAATCTTCTCGCGCCGGTCGCCTTTTGCCACCCGGACGCGGCTGATGCCCAACGGTCGCACGATGCGCGCCACCGCCTCTTCCAGGTCGATCTGCCGGGCCACGAACAGCGGCGCGGAGCAATCCACCAGCACGGCGGCACCATCCCGCCCGGACAGGGACAGGGTATGCTGCCCCTTGCGAATGGCCCGTTCCACCCGGTCGATGCGGCCAGACAGCACCGCCTGCCCGCCCCCGGCCATGGTGACGGCGGCCCACGGGCGCACCGACTGCGGCACTGCGTCCGTCGGAATGCCCAGCGACACGCGCCACGCATCGGCGGGGGTCAACAGGTCGCTGTCCAGTTCGTAGCTGGTCCAGTCGCGGTGTTCCCTGCCGCCCACGATCAGGGTGACGGCGTCGCGTTCAGCGGGCATACCCTGTCACCTCCCAATGACGGCCACCGCCGTATCCTGCGGCGGATGGCCTCTCGCTGGCCGCAAACGCGGTTGCGGCTGCGCTCGCGCTGCGCGGCCCGGCGGCATCCTGCCGCCGTGGGGCAATGCGCTTCCTATCGGGCATAGCCCGTCACCTCCTGCCCGGCGGCAAGGAAATTGGGGTTGCGGATGGCCGGGTTCAGGCGTTCCAGTTCGGCGGCGCGGCGGTAGTCGCCATACAGGCGGTGGGCCAGCAGGTGCAGGTTGCAGGGGGCGTCCACCACGTGGGTCACCAGCGGCGGGCTTTGTTCGATGACCGCCGCGCCCAGTTCCTGCAACGCCAGCGCCGCATCACGCAGGGCCTGCGCCACGGCGTAGGCGTCCTGCGCGGGCAGGACGATGCGCGCGCCGTCCATGGCGTCCTGCATGCGGTCGCGCAGGTTGCCCACCACGGCCTCCACTTCCTGCGGGGTCAGGGTGGGCGCGGCGGCCTCCGCCTGCAACAGCGTCGCGGCCTGTTCCGTCAGCAGCGCCGTTTGCGTGACGTTGGCCAGCACGGCCAGTTGCGCGCTGGTGGCACCCTGCGGGGTGGAAAGGTCCGCCTGCTGGGCCGGGCGCGCGGCATCCGCCGTGGGTATGCTGACCGTGGGCGAGGCAACGGCCTGCCCCGTGGACGGCCCGGCAGCCACGCTGCCCGCGTAGGCGCTGACGCCCGCCGGGTAGCTGCGGCCCGCGCCGCCGGTCAGGCTGCGCGACGGAAACGCCTGCGACAGCTTTTGCCAGTTGCGAAAGCCGCCGCCCTGCACGGCCAGCGGGTTCGCCGCCACCTGCTGCGCGGCCTGAAGGTCGGACAGGTAGGCGGACGGAAAGTCCAGGTAGTACACCGCAGACCGCCCGGCGCGCTGCGTGGCGTCGTACACGTCCAGCGTGTCGTGCATGCTGTTCAGCACGTCCACCTTGTCGGCAAGGCTGTACTGCCTGGCTGTCTGTTCCAGCCAGCGCGCGAAGGATTGGCCCGATGCCTCGCTGGCCTCGCCCGCCGCGCCTTCCGCGTTCAGGGCCGCGCCTTCCGCCGCGCCGCGCGCACCCGTTGCGCCAAGAAAGGCGTTGTCCGTCCCGGCCTCCACGAATTCCAGCGCCACCTCGACGTAGTCGGGCTGTTCCCCTTCGTGCGGGATGTCCCACGAGGCCGCGCGCACGGTGACGGCCCCGAACACGGGATGCACCAGTTCGCCGGGGCCGGATTCCTCCAGCGCCGCCACCAGTCTTGCCAGCCCGGCCTCGTACTGCGGGCCGTTGAAGACGGCGGTAAGGCTGATGCGCCGGGCCTTGCGACCCATGTCTTCCACTTCCGCGCCGGGGCGGTAGGGGTATTCGTGCTCCACCAGGGCGCGTTCGCCCTTGTCGCGGGTGCGCAGCACCTCGAAGCCCGCGCCCCGAAAGCTGGCGTCCAGCAGGTTGTCCTTCCATGCCATGCGATGATCCCGTTGCGCCGTTAGTGGCGGGTGGCGTCGCGCCCGTTCACTTCGTTGACGGCGCGGGCCACTTCCCGGCCATCCAGTTGCAACACCGATTCCACGCGCACCACGCGCTCGTCCTTGAAGATCATGTCGCCCAGCTTCTGGCCAAGGCTGGTGCCGCCCAGCCAGCCCAGCAGGCCGCCGCCGATGCCACCCACGCCCGCGCCCACGGCTGTGCCGATGCCGGGGGCCACCAGCGTGCCCAGCGCGGCCCCGGCCTTGGCCCCCAGCCCGGCCCCGGCCAGCGTGCCGCCAAGCCCGCCCGCCGTGGCCACGTGGGCGGCGTTCTTGTCGTTGCGGCTCATGGCGCTTTGCTCGGTGGCGTACACGTCATAGGCGGCACCGGCCACGGCCAGCAGGCCACCCGCGCGCCCGGCAAGGCGACCGGCCAGCTTGCCGAACCGCGCGCTGCCCCCCGCCCCGGCGGCACCGGCACCGCCGGTCAGCATGCGCAGCCCGCCAAAGGCCGCAGCCGCCGCCGTCATGGCTCCTATGGCCGTGGTCGCCTCCATGGCCGCCGTGGTCAGGGCGGGAAATTCGGCACCGAACGCGGCCAGCCTTTCCATGGCCGGGTCCAGGTAGGGCTTCACGTGGGCCAGCATGCCGGATGCGGCGATGTCCTTCTCGTTGCTGGCCTGCTGCGCCTTGAAGGCAGAGGTGGAGGCCACCACGCCGAAGGCGGTTTCGCCCGCGCCGGCAGCGCCGCGCATGCCGCCCAGCACGTCGGCCACGTAGCCCTTCTGGGTCATCTCCGCGACAAGGGCCAGCAGGGCCTGCCGGTCCTGCATCACCCGGCCCACGGCGGACGCCTGAAGGATGTCGGCCATGTCGTTCAGGGCGGACGCGCGGTCGCCGCCGGTGGCCCCGGCGGCTTTCGCACGCGCGTCCTGAAAGCGTTTGTCCCTGCCCACCACGCGGGTTTCCACCAGCCGGATGAACGCATCCAGCGGCAGTTCGCCGCTTTCGCGGGCCTTGGCCAGCGACCCGGCAAGGTCGATGCCCTGCTTCCTGAAGTCCTGCGCGGTGTCGCTGCTGTTCAGCTTGGCCAGCAGGTTGACGAGGTTGTTCCCCGCCTGGTCCTTGTTGCCCGCCGTGACGGCGGACGCCTGCGCGCTGGCCAGAATGCGCTCGAACCCGGCCATGCCCTTCATGCCCTGCGCATTGGCCATCATCTGCGGCAGCCAGCGGGCCATGTCCTTCAGCTCGAAGCCGCCCATCTGCCCGGCCACCATGGCCCGGTCCAATGCGGCCTGTGCTTCTTCCGGCTTGAAAAAGCCCTGCTGCACGCCCCGGATGACGATGTCCGCAAGGTCGCCGGACGCCGCGCCCGACGCGGTGGAATACTTCTGCAACACCGGCAGCAGACTGGTTGCCGCGTCCGCCTGGATGGCCCCGGACGCCAGCATCTTGTCCAGCGCCTCGGCGGCTTCGTCGCGGGTGCCGCCGCCGGTGCGCACGGCACCGGTGATGGAGGCGTCCAGTTGGGTCATGCCCGCCCGGCGGCCCGCCACGTCGCGCTCGGCATAGGCGGTGTTGGCCATCTGCGCCACGCGGCGTTCGTAGTCCATGGGTTTGGCCAGCGCCCGCCCGGCCACGTAGCCGCCCGCTGCAAGGCCGCTGCCCACCTGACCGGCGGCCTTGGCGGCGTTGGACGCGGCGCTGGCCACCCCGCGCAGCGACTGCATGGCCGTGCGCGACAGGCGGTCCACCTGCCGCAGCCCGTTCAGCAGGCCGCCGAAGCGCATGCGGTCCGTATCGGCACCGGCGCGCGCAAGGCCACGGGCTGCCGAGGTGGCATCCCCGGTGGCCCGCGTCACGTCGTCCAGCGCCCGCTTGGTATAGCGGCCCATCTGGTCGCGCAGGCGCAGGGTGACCTGCACGCTCATGTCGTTCATGCGTTAGTTCCTCTTCAGCCTGCGGTTGACCACCCGCCTGCTGCCCGGCGCGGGGCCGCGCCCCGTCAGCAGTTCTATGTAGGTGCGGATTTCGGGCAGGGACATGGCCCGCACCTCTTCCAGCCGAAAGCCGCGATGCACCAGGGCCAGTTCCGCCAGCCTCAGCTCGCGGCAACGGCGCTCGCGGCCATCAGCTTTTTTCGCAGCCGGTCCTCCGCCGCGTTAAGCTGGCCGAACTCGGTATCCGGCAGCGCCCCCAGCAGTTCGGGGGTAATGGCATCCTGCGGCAGCGTGCCCAGCCGGGTGATGGTGCGCGCCCACACGTAGCGGGTGATGCGGGCCTGATTGGCCCCTTCGCCCGCCTCTGCCATGGCGTCTTCCACGTCGGCCATGGTGGGCAGGCGCATCTCGAAGTCCTTGTGCCAGTCACCGGCTTCATCCTGCCAGCCGATGGTCAGGGTGCCGGTTTCGGTCATGGGGGTGCGGGTCATGGGGGTGCGGCTCATGTGCTATTCCTCCACCCGGTCCATGGCGGCCAGCGTCACGTCCACCTTGGCTTCATTGACCGACAGGATGACGGCCCTCCGGGCCTGTGCCGCCCTGGCGGGAAACGCGGTCCCCGCCGGGCTTGCGCCGCCTGCGGCGGCGGGACAACGATAGTTGTGCTGTATCATGGGCTATTCCTCCACCCGATCCATTGCCGCCAGCGTCACGTCCACCTTGGCCTCATTGTCCACGCTGTACTTGCGGGCATCGTCCATGGCCACGCAGTCCAGATACGATTCGCGGGTGCCGCCTTCGGTCACGGGGTAGATGGTCACCTTGGCCCCCACGATGGCGTCCCAATCGGGGGCATCTTCCTTGGGGATGGGCAGGGTGAGCTTCAGCGTCCATTCATGCACGCCCTGCGCGAAGCCGCTGGGCTTGCCCTTGCGGTTCATGGTCTTCACCAGTTTGCGACCGCTCTTGTGGTCGATGTCCACGGACTCGACCTCGTATTCCTTGCCGTCGATTTCGAGGATGACGGCGCCAAGGTATTCCTTCAGGGACATGGGGGTCTCCGGGGTTCTGGTTGCAAGCCACCTTTTCTAACGGCGGCAAGTTTCGTTGCGGGCATCGCTGCTGTCGCCATCCGTAAGCCTCGCGCTACGCGCTCACCTAACGGCTGCCGCAAGGAAGGCTAGGCGGTGGTGCGGGGAGTGCGGCAGCCGTTATGCGAGTCTTCGAGCGTTACGGATGGCGACCGCAGCGCGCTTCCTTTGCCACCCGCACCGACGCCGACGCCTGACGCCGCCAGCGGCGAAAATCGCCGCCGTTACAGAAGCAGATCGATGCGGCCCGCGAACACATGCAGCCCGTTGACCACATCGACCGGGATCTTCGCGTTCAGGCGGTTGGCGTCCTGCGCGTCGCGCTCCACGATGACGCCGGGCAGGTTGGCCTTCACTTCCTCGACGATTTCCAGTTCTTCCAGCTTCAGCAGCACGTCCATGATCTCGCTGCGCACCTTGGGGGGCGTGCGGGCGGACAGCTTCTCGCGCGGGAAGCGCAGGCTGATGCGTTCGCGCACGGCCTTGCGCACGTAGTCCAGCGTGCGGATGGTGGTCAGGTCCAGCAGGGACACGTCTTCCACGCCCTGGGCGTCCACCGTGTAGGTGGTGACGGCGCGCACGATCTGCACCACGTCGCCCGGCCCCGTTTCCAACGGGGTGACGCCGTTGTGCAGGGCCGTTTCCTGCTCCATGCGGCCAAGGCGCTTGGCCACCGGCGGCACGGCAATGCCCGCAAGCTTCAGGGTGTTCAGGGGGCGGGCGGGGTCTTCCTCGCTGGCCACCACGGCCCCGTAGGCGGCGGCCACCTCGTGCGGCAGGCTGACCGTGCCGGGCAACACCGCGCCGCAGATGCGCCCGCTGTTGACCTGACCGGCCAGCGTGGTGGCCTGCGCCAGCGTGCCGGTGGTGGCGAACACGCCCACGGCCCCGCGCTGTTCCAGCGCGTGCGACACGGCGTCCAGGTGGTCGCGCAGGGTGGCAAGGTTGTCCTGCGCGGCGTAGGGCGTGACCAGAATGTGGTGCCCGCCCAGGAACAGGGCCGCCAGCGCCCCGGCAATGTCCGGGTCCGTCTGCCCGCCGGACATGGCCGTTACCTGTACGGTCAGCCCCTGCACCGTATGGCTGGCGGAAAGCGGCACCTGATTGCCCAGCGCGCCCTTGTTGCGCGCCGTAAGCGTGACCACGCCGCCCTCTGCGGCAGGCGTGACCGGCAGGTAGCGGGCCGTGGTGACGGCCTGCGCCAGCGCGGCGGCGGCAACGGCGGCGGTGTCGCCCTTGGCCACGGCGATCTTCACGGTCTGGTTGCCGATGGCCAGCGCGATGACGCCCGAAGACGTGGCCGTGCCGGTGATGCCCACGGTGCCGGACGCGGCAATGGACGCGGCGTCGTCATCCACGACCACCACGGTCAGGTACAGGTACGGGTTGGCGATGATGGCGGCGCGCACCATCAGGTGGGCCACGCTGCCCTCGCCAAACAGGATGCGGGCTTCCTCGTCCGAAAACACGTCCACCGGCACCAGCGCGGGCTGGCTGCCCCCGGCGGTGCGCTGGCCCACCAGAAGCACGCGCTGTTCGTTGGCGGGCAGCGTGCGCACGGCAAGACGGGTGTTGAACTCCAGGTACTTGCCCGGCTTGCGGATGGACGACGGCAGCGTGTCGAAGCTGACGTTAGGGCTGGTCATTGCT
>NZ_AGFG01000019.1 GCF_000226255.1 Desulfovibrio sp. A2 | reverse complement strand
CCCCTTCCCCCCGACCCCCTTCCCCACCCACAAACTTTTCAATTGTGGGGTAGGGGAAGTAAATGGGGCGAGCAGTCGGCATTTCGGCTGACGTGCGGACCCGCTCGGGCAAGGCAGGGGATGACCAAGGCCCGTCTTCGCCGCGCATCACGGTTGCGACAAAATGCATCCCACGGTATCACCCCATAGGGATGGCGCATGCCGTCCCGCCCCTCCGCATACAAAGCAGACCATCGCAAGGAAATACGCATGCTCAACAAGGTCATGATCATAGGACGTCTCGGCCGCGACCCCGAACTGCGCTACGCCCAGAACGGCACCCCCATCGCCAACCTGCGCATCGCCACCGACGAATCGTACACCGACCGCGACGGCAACAAGGTCGACCGCGTGGAGTGGCACACCGTGGTGGTCTTTCAGCGCGCGGCGGAAAACTGCGCCAACTACCTCGGCAAGGGCAGCCTTGTCTTTGTCGAAGGCAGCCTGCAAACCCGCAAGTGGCAGGATCAGAACGGCCAGGACCGCTACTCCACCGAAATCAAGGCCCAGCGCGTCCAGTTCCTCGACCGGCGCGGCGAGGGCGCGGGCGCCCAGCCCGCCGAAGGCGGCGGTGCTCCCCGGCGGTCCTATCAGCAGCCCGCCGGTCAGGGTGGTGCCCAGGCCGGACAGGGAGGCCAGGGCGGCCAGCGCCGTCAGGCCCCGCAGGGCGACCCTTACGGCGCGGACGAGGATCTCGGACCGGCCTTCCCCTCCGAAGCCAGCGGCATGGACGACGTGCCGTTCTAGCCAGTTTGCATGGGGCCGCCGCAGGGCGGCCCCTTTGCCTTGCGCACCCCCGGTGGCTCCTCCCGAGCCGCCGGTTTTTTTATGGCGCAGGAGAAAGAGGGGTGTGCACATTAAAAAATGGAAGCAAATATGTTCATGGGCTGATCAAAAAATGATAATTTAATTGTCTTAAATCGCAGCGATTAACCTTTTTTGACAAAAAAATCCTGTGCGCCATATCAAGATTTCTGTTGCCATGACGCAGAAAAGTGACATATGTACGTTCTGTGAACAAAAGTGCCGGGCAGGCCGCGCGCCATGACGGAAACCGGTGTTTCGCACCGCTTCCGGGCACGAAACAGGGAACGCGCGCAGGGTCTGCGGTACCACCTTCCGCCGCCATGCGCGGCAGGAGACGCAGATGATGCACGACCCCATGGAACGCGGGCTGCTCAGCCGCATAGCATGGGCCTACTATGTCGAGGGCATGACCCAGTCCGACGTGGCCAACTGGCTCGGCATCAGCCGGGTGCGGGTCAACAGGCTGCTTCAGGTCTGCCGCGACGAAGGCTATGTGCAGATCCTGGTCAACGCCGACCGGGCCGTCTGCTACGAGCTTGAGCGCAGCATGGAGGCCGCCTTCGGCCTGCGCCGCGCCGTGGTCATCCCCACGCCCCCCTCGCAGAAATCGCTCAACCGCAATCTTGGCCACGCCGCCGCCCAGTACCTTTCCGGGGTGCTGCGCGATGGCTCCTCGTTGGGCCTTGGCTGGGGCACCACCGTTGCCGCCGCCGCCACCGCCGTGCCGCGCAAGCCCGCCCAGGGGCTTACCGTGGTTTCGCTGTATGGCGGCCTGCCCTACAGCGTGGTGATCAATCCTTATGAAATAGTCGCCACCTTCGCCCGGCGGCTGTCCGCCGCGCAGACCTACTACATCGCCGCACCCATGTTCGCCCCCAGCCCGGAATCGTGCCGCCTGCTGAAGTCGCAGGAGCTGTTCCGCTCCGTGTACGCGCGGGCGGTGCGGGTGGACGTGGCGCTCATAGGCATAGGCCAGCTTGCCACCGACGCCACCAACGTGGTGCTCGGCGCCATAACCCAGGATGACGTGCGTTCGTTGCAGCGCACCACCGCCGTCGGCGAGGTGTTCGGCACCTTCGTCGACGCATCCGGCGTGCCCGTCGACCACCCCATGAACGCCTGCTTCATGGGCCCCAGCCTCGACGAGGTGCGCTCCATACCAATGACCATCGCCGCCGCTGGCGGCGAGAACAAGACTGCGATCATAAGGGCGGCGCTTACCGGCGGCTTCGTCAACGTGCTGGTCACGGACGAGGGCACCGCGCTGCGCCTGCTCGATCGGGAACACGGAGGAGATGCATGAACAGGTCAGGGTTGCTGGAACGACTGAAGTCCGGCCGCGAATTCGATCTTCTGGTGATCGGCGGCGGGGCTACCGGTTGCGGCGTGGCCGTGGATGCGGCAACGCGCGGGCTGGACGTCGCGCTGGTCGATCGGGCCGATTTCGCCCAGGGCACCAGCAGCCGCAGCACCAAACTGGTGCACGGCGGGGTGCGCTACCTGGAAAAGGCGGTACTGCAATGCGACCGCGAACAGTTCGGTCTGGTGCGTGAAGGACTGCGCGAACGCGGCTTTCTGCTGGCCAACGCCCCCCATCTGGCCCACGCGGTGCGCCTGCTGACGCCGGTGCCCACGTGGAAGGACGCGGGCTACATGTTCGCGGGGCTTACCCTGTATGATCTGCTGGCCGGGCGGCTTGGCCTTGGCCACAGCAGGTTCGTGGGCAAGCGGGCGGCGGAACGCATGTTCCCCACCCTGCGCATGGGCGACTACAAGGCCGCCGTCACCTACTGGGACGGCCAGTTCAACGACGCGCGCATGGCCGTGGCCCTGGCCCGCACCGCCAACGCCCACGGCGGCACCTGCTGCAACCACGTGGAAGTCACCCGCCTGATCAAGGAAGGCGGTCGGCTGCGCGGCGCGGAACTGCGCGACATGCTGACCGGCGACACGTGGACCCTGCGCGCCAGGGGCATCATCAACGCCACCGGCCCCATGGCCGACACCGTGCGCCGCATGGACGACCCCGGCGCGGAGGAAATCCTGAAGGTCAGCTCGGGCATCCATATCGTGCTCGAAGCGGGCTTCACCCCGCCGGACCTTTCGCTGATGATTCCCAAGACCGAAGACGGTCGCGTGCTGTTCATGATACCGTGGCAGAATCACGTGGTCTTCGGCACCACCGACGAGCACGCCAACCCCGAACACGATCCCGTGCCCGACGTGGCCGACATCGACTACCTGCTGCGTTACGCCAGCAAGTACCTGTCGCGCCCGGTCACGCGGGGGGACGTGCGCGCGGTGTGGAGCGGGCTGCGGCCGCTGGTGTTCGCGCCCGGCAAGGGCAGCACCCAGGAACTGGCCCGCACCCACGTCATCGAGGTTTCCCCCGCCGGGCTCTTGACCATCGCGGGTGGCAAGTGGACCAGCTACCGCATGATGGCCCAGGACACCGTGGACCGCGCCGACGTGGCCTTCGGCCTGAACCTGACGCGCCCCTGCGTGACCCGCCACCTGAAGGTTGTCGGCGCGCGCGGGTTCATCCCCGGCGGGCACACGGAAATCGCCCGCGAATACGGCGTGCCGGCGGAACTGGCCAAGGCGCTGCATGGCACCTACGGCGACGAGACCGGCCAGGTGCTGGCCATCGCGCGGGACGAGAACCTGGGCGACCGGGTGCACCCCGACCACCCGCACATCATGGCCGAAGTGGCCTTCATCGTGCGCAACGAACTGGCCATGCGCCTTGTCGACGTGCTGGTGCGCCGCCTGCCCATGGGCCTGCTGGACGTGGAGCACACGCTGCAGGCCGCGCCCGGGGTGGCGCGCGTCATGGCCGCCGAGCTCGGCTGGGATGCGGGCCGCACCGACGCGGAACTGCAACACCTCGAAACGTATCTTTCGGGGTGGCGCGCGCCCAAGGATTAAGGTTTGCCACGCGGGGCGGGGGCGTCACACGGCGCGCCCCGTCCCCGTGATACGGAAGATGCGTGCGGCGCAAGGGGCGCCACGGGACAGTCACCGCGCCATGCCAGGCAGAACTTCCGGGCGGTTGCCCGGAACATGGCGCGAGGCGGCCCGGCCCGCCGCGCATGATGGATTTGAACCGTCAACGGATTCACCGGGTTGGTGCAGGCCTGGCGAGTCGCAAGGAGGGATGTGGCGTTCAAGCCGCCCCTGCCCGGTGGTTGGGCCGCATGGCCCAGGCAGAGCCGGGAAGGGATGCCGCACCCGCAAGGGTGCAGACCATCGCGCGGAGAACGCAGGGTACTCCGCGTATCCAAGAGAGGGTGTACCATCAGGAGGATTCTATGAAGGAACTTTCGCTGGGCCGGGAAATGCTGTCCGAATTCATGGGCACCATGGTCCTGATCATCTTCGGCGCAGGCAACGTGGCCATGACCGTGCTTTTCGGCAAGGGCCTGAACATAACCTGGGACAACATCACCTTCGGGTGGGGTCTCGCCGTGCTGCTGGGCATCATGGCCGGCCTGCCCTCGGGCGCGCACATCAACCCCGCCGTCAGTCTGGCGCTGGCCGCCACCGGCCGCTTCCCCTGGAAGAAGGTGCTGCCGTACTCCATCGCGCAGGTTGCGGGCGGCTTTGTCGGCGCGGCCATCGTCTTCGCGGACTTCTACGCCAAGTGGATCGGCGCTGACCCGCAACTGGCCAGCACCGCGGGCATCTTCTGCACCTTCCCGGCCATCACCACGTCCTACCTGCCGGGCTTCATCGACCAGATCATCGGCACCGCCGTGCTGATGTTCGGCATCCTCGCCATCGGCGACTTCGCGGGCAAGAACAACATCGGCTGGATCGGCGGCATCCTGGTGGCGCTGCTGGTGGTGGCCATCGGCATGAGCCTTGGCGCCATGCACGGGTACGCCATCAACCCCGCGCGCGACTTCGGTCCGCGCTTCTTCGCCCTGGTGGCGGGCTTCACCCAGCCCAACCTGATGGAACCCGGCATCGTGCTGGTGCCCATCGTCGGTCCGCTGATCGGCGGCCCGCTTGGCGCGTTCATCTACGACTGGACGACGGGTGCCGTGCACAAGGCCCAGTCCGCCTAATGGTGGTGCAAACCGTCCTTTTTCCCGCTGGCGGCGTCAAACGTCTCTTGGCATGCCGGTCGAATACGAGAAGAGTATCCTCCCTTATGCCAAGCTAGTTTCCTTGCCAGCGGACAAAAAATCCTGGTTTGCATTCGTTGAAAGTGTTCCCGGCGGGCGGCCGGGCCACCAAACCCCGAGCCGCCCGTGCCGCAATCCCCCCAACCCAGGGAGTAGCACGACATGACCAAGTACGTTCTCGCACTTGACCAGGGCACCACCAGCTCGCGCGCCATCCTCTTCTCGCGCGAAGGCGACATCATCCAGATTTCCCAGAAGGAATTCACCCAGATCTACCCGCAGCCGGGCTGGGTGGAACACAACGCCAACGAAATCTTCGACACCGAATCGTGGGTCATGCGCGACTGCCTGAAGCAGGCGGGCATCGACGCTTCGCAGGTGGTTGCCGCGGGCATCACCAACCAGCGCGAAACCACGGTGGTCTGGGACAAGGCCAGCGGCGCGCCGGTGTACAACGCCATCGTGTGGCAGGACCGCCGCACGGCGGGCTTCTGCGACGAACTGAAGGCGCGCGGCCTTGCCGACACCTTCCGCCAGAAGACCGGCCTTGTGCTCGACGCCTACTTCTCCGGCACCAAGGTGCGCTGGATTCTCGAAAACGTGCCCGGCGCGCGCGCCAAGGCCGAAAAGGGCGAACTGCTGTTCGGCACCATCGACACCTGGCTCATCTGGAACCTGACCAAGGGCAAGGTGCACGCCACCGACGAATCCAACGCCAGCCGCACCCTGCTGTTCAACATCAACACCGGCCAGTGGGACGACGAACTGCTGGGCATCCTGGGCGTGCCGCGCTCCATGCTGCCCACGGTGACCCGCTCGTCCGAAGTGGTGGGCGAGATCCATCCGGAGTTCCTGGGCAAGGCCATTCCCATCGCGGGCAACGCGGGCGACCAGCAGGCCGCCACCTACGGCAACGCCTGCCTGAAGCCCGGCATGGCCAAGAACACCTACGGCACCGGCTGCTTCATGCTCATGAACACCGGCAAGGAAGTGCACGCCAGCAAGAACAACCTGCTGACCACCATGGCCTGGGCCACCCCGTCGGGCCGCTACTTCGCCCTGGAAGGCAGCGTGTTCATCGCCGGTGCGGTGGTGCAGTGGCTGCGTGACGGCCTTGGCATCATCAAGGACGCCCCCGAGGTGGAACAGCTGGCCCTGAGCGTGCCGGACAACGGCGGCGTGTACCTGGTGCCCGCCTTCGCGGGCCTTGGCGCGCCGCACTGGGACCAGTACGCGCGCGGCACCATGGTGGGCATCACCAGAGGATCCACCAAGGCGCACATCGCCCGCGCGGCGCTGGAATCCATCGCCCTGCAAACCCTGGACATCATGGATTGCATGCAGAAGGACGCGGGCATCAAGCTGGCGGCCCTGCGCGCCGACGGCGGGGCCACCCGCAACAACCTGCTCATGCAGTTCCAGGCCGACGTGCTGGGCGTGCCGGTGGAACGGCCCAAGGTGACGGAAACCACGGCGCTGGGCGCGGCGTACCTTGCCGGTCTGGCCGTGGGCTTCTGGAAGAGCGAAGAGGAAATCGAGGCCATGTGGCAGCTTGACCGCCGCTTCGAGCCCAACATGTCCGCCGAGGCGCGCGAAAAGCTGGTGTACCAGTGGCAGCGGGCCGTGGAGCGGGCCAAGGCCTGGGCTCAAGAATAAAGCGCAACGCCTCGTAGTCTGCCAACGCATGACCGACGCCGGGAAGGGAAACCTTCCCGGCGTTTCGCGTTGCCAGTGGTGCAGGAACATGTGCCGGGCATGCGCGGCGGCAGATGTGAGGGCGACGGGGCGTGAAATGGGGAGCGGGCGCGACTACTCTCGCGCCGCACGGCTGAAGAATTCGCCCGGCGTGCGGCCCATTAACTGGCGGAAGGCGGCAATGAAGGCCGAGGTGGAATCGTAGCCCATGTCCAGCGCCACGGCGGTAACCCCGCGCCCGCGCTCCAGTTCCGGCAGGGCGGCCAGCATGCGTGCCTGCTGACGCCATGCACGCAGTGAAAGGCCGGTTTCAGCCCGGAACAGCCGGGTCAGGGTGCGCTCGCTCATGCCTGCGCGCGCGGCCAGGCGCGGCAGCGAATGGTCCTCGCCGGGGGCGTCCAGCATGGCTTCGCACAGGGCGGCCAGCCGTGCGTCGGCGGGCAACGGCAGGGACAGGCCGGCCTCGGGCAGGGCCACCAGTTCATCCAGAAGCACGGCAACAAGCCGCCCCTGCGCGCCGTGTTCGTCGTAATCCCTGGGCAGTCGGGTAAAGGCCAGCACCAGTTCGCGGGCCAGCGGGGTTACCTCCACCACCCGGCAGCGGGCGGGCATGGGGTCCCACAGCGGAGCCAGCGCGGCGGGGTCGATGTACAGGCTGCGCTGCTCGGCCGGGCCGCTGGTCATCACCTCGTGCGGCAGCCCCGCCGGAATCCAGATGGCCCGCTGCGGCGGGGCCATGTGGCTGCCCTGGCGGGTACGTATTTCCAACACCCCGTGCACGGCATAGCTGAACTGCACCCAGTCGTGGCTGTGCGGATGGGTCCACGATCCGGCGGCCAGCGATTCGGCCCGTGCGAACACGGGGCGGGGCAGGGCGGCGATGTCCGGTATGGCGCGGGGTGTGGTCATGGCGGACTCCGTTGGCCGTGCGCGGGCGGTTCGGGTGCACGGGCCGTGCATGGCCGGTCCGCGGGCGGGCGCACGGCAGGGTGATACGCGGGAAAGACGTTTTGGCGTATTCGCGACATATCTTGTCGTCGTGTCGATAGCAGGAAGGCGCGGGGGTGGCTAGATGTCTGGTGCGGGCGGCGCACGGGCCGTCCGACGATCCCCGGACCGCCGGACCACACGGAGAGGCGACCATGTTTGCAAAGTACGCGCGAAGAATGGCCAGGGACTGGTTTCTGGCCGGCATGCTGGGCGCGGTGGCCCTGGCCACCCTGCTGCCCGACCTGGGGGCCAGCGGCGGCGCGCTGCACGCCGACATGCTGGGCAACGCGGGCATCTTCCTGATTTTTCTTTTCCACGGTGCGGGCATTTCGCCCGAAAGCATGCGCCACGGCATGTCCCGCTGGAAGCTGCACACCATGGTGCAACTGACTACCTTCGTGGTGTTCCCGTTGCTGTGGTTCGGCTTCCGCTTCGCCTTCGACGGTCTTGTCCCGTCGGACCTGATGCTGGGCTTCCTGTACCTGTGCGCGCTGCCCTCCACCATTTCCTCGTCGGTGGCCATGACCGCCATCGCCCACGGCAACGTGCCGGGGGCCATCTTCAACGCTACCCTGTCCAGCCTGCTGGGCATCTTCCTGACTCCGGTGATCATCGCCCTTGCCGCAGGCGCACAGGGCGGGGCGCTGTCGCTTACCGACGCCATGATCAACATCGCGGGGCTGCTGTTTCTGCCCTTCGTGCTGGGACAGATGGCACGCCCCTGGCTGGGCCGGTTCATGGCCCGCCACAAGAAGAAGGTGAACACCTTCGACAAGCTGGCCATCCTGATGCTGGTGTACAACTCGTTCTGCGATTCCGTGCGCGGCGGCCTGTGGCGCGACCACGGCATGGACCTGCTGGCCCTGACCATCGGCGGCGCGGCCCTGATCCTGCTGGTGGTGCTGGTGCTGAACACCGTGGTGGCCCGCGCCCTGGGCTTCGACAAGCCCGACGAGATCGCCGCCGTGTTCTGCGGCTCAAAGAAGACCCTGGCCTCCGGCGTGCCCATGGCCCGGTTGCTGTTTGGCGCGCATCCGGCTCTTGGGGTCATCGTGCTGCCCATCATGTTCTACCACCAGTTGCAGCTGTTCGTGTGCTCCATTCTGGCCGAACGCTACGCCCGCGAGATGCAGCACGCTGGGCGGCAAGGGCGCGACACCCCCTCTGCGGAAACCGCCGCCCTGGCCGACGAGCCCGCCGTCCCCGCGCAGGCCGCCACCCGCCCGTGAGTGTTGCCGGGGCCGCAAGGCTTCGGCACGGGGCGGGCACGGGGCGGGCACGGGGCGGGCACGGGGAGAACCGCGGGCAGCATCTTCGCGCGGCGTGCCCGCCACATCCCCACCGGCCTCGACAGCCGGTGTGCATAGGCCCGGTGGTTCCCCTTGATTCCCCGTGATTTCCCTTGACCCCGCTGACCTGAAAGGCCGGTGTTCCTCGCCTTCTCCCTCCGCCTCATCCCCCTCGCCGCCCCTCCGCGCGCGGGCGCGCGGAGGGGCTTGCGTTTCCGCGCCGTCTGCCGCACAGGAGGGGGATGCGTGCCCGCACCGCCATATCCGATACCCCGCCCGCACCCCGCGCCCCAAGGGACGACACGGCCCCGAAGGGCGACATGGCCCCAAAGGGCGGCGTGGCCCCGAAGGAAGATGTCGCCCCGAAGGAAGATGTGGCCTGGATGGCCGCCTCGCGCCTGCCGGGGCTGGACCTGCTGCGGGCGCGCTACACGCGGCAGGTGTTCGCCCGGCACTTTCACGAGGGATACGCGCTGGGCGTCATCAAGGGCGGGGCCTTGCGATTCCGCTATCTGGGGCGCGACCATGTGGCCGCGCCCGGCGCGGTGAACCTGGTGGCCCCCGGCGAGACGCACGACGGGCAGGGCCATGGCGACGCGGGTTGGGCCTACCGGATGTTCTACCTCGACCCGGACATCGTGCGCATGGCCGGGGAAGAGGCGGGCCTGCCGCATGGCGCGCTGCCCGATTTCGCCAGCGGCGTGCTGGACGACCCGGAACTGGCGGCGGCCATCGACGCCCTGCACCGCGACATGGAACGCGCCGGGCCGTGCATGCCCACCCTGGCGCAGGAAACGCGCCTTTCCGCCGTGCTCACCCGCTGGATAACCCGCCATGCGGCCCAGCGCGCGCCCGCCGCCCGCCCGTTGCGCGCCGAAGGCGAACCCGTGGCCGTGCGCCGCGCCCGCGACTATCTGGACGCCCACTGCGCCGACGACGTGCGGCTGGCGGACCTGGCCGGGGTGGCCTGCCTCAGTCCGTTTCACCTTGCCCGCGCCTTTGCCGCCGCCGTGGGCCTGCCCCCGCACGCCTATCTGGTGCAGGCGCGGGTGCGTCGGGCGCGTGGCATGCTGGCCGCAGGCTCCACCCCCGCCGAGGCGGCGGCAGCGGCGGGTTTTGCCGACCAGAGCCACCTTACCCGCGCCTTCCGGGCGCAAGTTGGCGTGACCCCGGCCAGATTCCGCAAGATGCTTCAAGACGCGCGCGGCACATGGGCCGTAGCCTTCGTGGAAAACAGGACTTCCACGGAGGATTCCCATGACCACGCATGCACCACGCCGGATGGCCGGTCAGACGCGGACGCCTGCCGCCCAGATAGTGGAGATGACGGAGATGGCGGAGGCAGCGCTCCCCGCCGCTGAGCTCCAGGCCTCGGGCACGGCGCGTTCCGTCGCCACGCCTTCCGTCACAACGCCTTCGTCCGCGCCTGACTCCGTTGCGCCTGACGTCACTGCACCGGACATGCCGCCGCATTCCACGCCATCGGCCCTCATCCCCGCAAGCTCGTCCCGCGTCGTCGTGCGCTTGCCGCAGCCCGCTGCCGGGGCGTCGCACGGCCCCGCATGGGGCGCGTACTTCGACCTTGCCGCCGCCATGGTCATCGTGGGCTCGTCGGTGGCGGCGGCGCGTTTCGTGTCTCTGTCGTTGCCGCCGCACCTGGTGCAGGAACTGCGCTTTCTGGTGGCCGCGTGCATCGCCGTGCCGCTGCTGTACCGGCGCGAAGGCGGCTTGCCGCGCCTGCCCGCGCGCGACTGGGGCGTACTGTTCCTGCAGGCCGCCGCCGGTTCGCTGCTGTTCAACGTGCTGTTGCTGGCCGGTGTGGCCCGGCTGGACGCGGCGGCGGCGGGGGTGGTCACCAGCACCACCCCGGCGGTAATGGCCCTGGCCTCGCTGGTGCTGCTGCGCGAGCGCCCCAGCCTGCGGACCCTTGCGGGCATTGTCTGCTGCGTGGCCGGGGTGCTGGTGCTGCGGCTGGCCCCGGTTTCCGGCGCGGGGGCGGGCGACGCCGTGCCCGCCGCATCCGGCCCGTTCGCCGCGTCCGGGGTGGATGGCGTGGGCCTGCTGCTGGTGCTGGGCGCGGTGTGCTGCGAGACGCTGTTCCTGCTGCTGGGGCGCACCCTGCGCACGCCCGTGTCGCCGCTGGCGGCGTCCACGGCGTGCACCCTGTTCGGGGCGGTGCAGTTTCTGCCGCTGGCCCTGCCCGAGGCGCACCGGGTGGCGGAACTGGACGTCACCGGCTGGCTGCTGGTGGGGTACTACGGCGCGGTGATCACCGTGGCCGCGTACATCTTCTGGTTTCGGGGCGTGGCGCGCGTGCCCGCCGGAACGGCCGGGGCCTTCACCGCCGTGCTGCCGGTGAGCGCACTGGGCTTTTCCGCGCTGTTGCTGGGCGAGCCGGTGGGATGGGCGCACCTGGCCGGGGTGGCCTGCGTGTTGTGCGGCATCGCCTGCGTGACGCGCCGTTGAAGGGGCGGACCGCCAGAGAGGATGCCCGCGCGGACGTCCTCCCCGGTCTGTCCCTTCCGTCCCTTCCGCCGCGCCATGCGGGCCTTGCCCGGTGCGCATTTTTTCCGGTGCGTGATGAAAGATGGTGGCGTGGCGCGGAAATTCATTGCCGCTGACAGTGTGACGTCATATAAGGAAAGTGAGGGAGAGTGGATACTTTCCCCGCGCGTCCGCGCTTGTTCCTGACGTCACGAAGTCGGCGGGCCTGACAGCCGCCGACGCCCCTTCCGCCTGACGCTTCACGGACGCTTCCTCCGCTGCCACGCGCGCCGCCCGCTGGGGTGCGGCACGCTTTTGACCGGAACGCCGGAACATCGGAAAGGAGGAGCCATGAAGATTCTCGTCGCCGTCGATTCGTCGCAGTTTTCCGAAAAGGCCCTGGCCAAGGCCGTGGACATGGCCCAGAAGGGTGGGGCGGAACTGATTGCCCTTGCCGTGGCCGAACAGCCCCTGGACATGGGCGAGATCGCCGTTCCCGTCGATCTTTCCGCCCACTACAAGGCCTTGGCCGCCAAGGCCCTGGAAAAGGCCGCCGAAATCGCCAAGGCCAAGGGCGTGACCCTGCGCCCGGTGCTGGAAGGCGGCAGTTCGCCCGCCGACAACATCATCGAACTGGCGAAGAAGGAAGGCGTGGACCTGATCGTCACCGGCAGCCGTGGCCGCACGGGGCTTGAAAAGTTCCTGCTGGGCAGCGTGGCCTCCAAGGTGGTGTCGCACGCCGCCTGCTCGGTGCTGGTGGTGCGGTAGGTCCGTGCCGCGCGCCCGGATGCATTCGGGTGCATTCGGCCTGTCGCCTGTCAGTGTATGATTTGCAGGAAGGCGGGCGCGCTTGGCGCGCCCGCCTCAAGGGCATGCTTTGCTTGCGGCGCAAGCAGTTGCCGCGCGCACCATGCCGAATGTACAGGCACTATTCGTCCGGGCGGATCTGCGCGGCACCACAAGTGCGTCGCTGCCGACGTTTTGCGCTTTACATCCCCCCGCGCCGGGGGTATTGATCGCTCATTCAGCTAGGGGAGCCCGTAGGGCTGAGAGTGGAGCACGCCTCCAGACCCTCTGAACCTGAAGCAGTTCACACTGCCGTAGGGAAGCTGAGCGTACCGCGCCCGAAATGCCGGAAACGCCCGTCCACCCTGCGACGGGCGTTTTTTGTTCGCCCGCCGCAAGGATGAAGGCCGGGCCGCACGGCGGGCGCGCCATGACGCGAAGCTGGGGGAGCCCGCACGGGCTGAGAGGGAAGGGCAGCCTTCCGACCCCGAGAACCTGATGCAGGTCATCCTGCCGTAGGGAAGCTTCCTCGCCTTCGGGCCATCAAAGGGGAGCTTGCCGTTCGCAGGCTCCCTTCGCTTTCTCGAACGTCGCGGCAGCGGAGATTTACGGCAATGACGATACGCGTGAACGGACAGCAGATGGAATGCGAAACCGGCACGACGCTGCTCCAGTTGCTGGAGCGGATGGCCCTGCGGCCCGAGGCCGTGGTGGTCGAGCGCAACCGCGCCATCGTGAAGTCCGGGGAGTACGGGGCCACCCGGCTCGATCAGGGAGACGAACTCGAACTACTGCACTTCGTGGGAGGGGGCTAGTGACGCACGACACACACGACAACGACACGCTGGTGATCGGAGGGACGGCTCTGACAAGCCGCCTCTTCATCGGCACCGGCAAGTACGGCACCGACTCCCTCATCCCTGACGTGGCCGGGGCCTCGGGCTCCCAGGTCATCACCGTGGCGCTGCGGCGCGTGGACCTGGCCAACCCCAGGTCCAACGTGCTGGCCCACATTCCGCCGCACATGCGGCTGCTGCCGAACACCTCCGGCGCGCGGACGGCTGAAGAGGCCGTCCGCATCGCCCGGCTGGCGCAGGCCGCCGGGTGCGGCAACTGGATCAAGATCGAGGTCATTTCCGACAGCCGCTTTCTGCTGCCGGACGGCTACGCCACGGCCCGCGCCACGGAAACGCTGGCCAAGGAAGGCTTCGTGGTGCTGCCGTACATGAACCCCGACCTGTACGTGGCGCGCGACCTGGTCAACGCCGGGGCCGCCGCCGTCATGCCGCTGGGTGCGCCCATCGGCACCAACCGGGGGCTGCGCACGGCGGAAATGATCGGCGTGCTCATCGAGGAAATCGACCTGCCGGTCATCGTGGACGCGGGCATCGGCAAGCCCTCGCAGGCCTGCGAGGCCATGGAGATGGGCGCTGCCGCGTGCCTCGTGAACACAGCCATCGCCTCGGCGGGCAACCCGGTGGCCATGGCCCGCGCCTTTGGCGAGGCGGTGCGCGCCGGGCGCGCGGCATACCTTTCGGGCGCGGGACCTGTGGCCGCAGCGACTGCGGACGGGGCCAGCGCCTCATCGCCGCTGACGGGCTTTCTGGGGGAATAGCCGCAGCGGGTGGGGCGTTGCGGTGGGGCATGCCCAGCTTGTCCTGTCTGGCCTGTCTGGCAGCTTTGACCGATCTGGCTTTACCCGCGTTCGCCGCCCCCCCCCCCCCGCGTCTTCCCGCACAAGGAGCAGGACATGAGCATGTACGACGTGGTCCGTGAATGGACCCCCCGCGTGGCGGACGCCCCCCTGCGCGCCTTCATGGATGCCGCCACGGCGGATGACGTGGCCCGCGTGCTGCGCAAGCAACGCCTTTTCCCACATGACCTGCTGACCCTGCTTTCTCCGGCGGCGGCCACCCAACTGGAAGCCATGGCCCGCCGCGCCAGCGAGCTGACCGTGCGCCATTTCGGCCGCACCATCCAGTTGTTCACCCCGCTGTACCTTTCCAACCACTGCACCAACCAGTGCCGCTACTGCGGCTTCAACGCGCGCAACCACATTCCCCGTCAGCGGCTATCTGACGAGGAAATAGCGGCCGAAGGCCGCGCCATTGCCGCCACCGGGCTGCGTCACCTGCTGCTGCTCACCGGCGACGCGCGCCACGTGTCCGGGCCGGAATACATCGCCCATGCCGCGCGCCTGCTGGCTCCGTACTTTCCCTCGCTGTCGGTGGAGGTCTATTCGCTGACGGACGAGGAGTACGCGCTGCTGGTGGATGCGGGCATCGACGGCATGACCATGTTTCAGGAGACCTACAACGAGGCCCTGTACCCGGACCTGCACCCCGCAGGCCCCAAGCGCGACTATCATTTCCGCCTGGACGCGCCGGAGCGCGCCGCCCGCGCGGGCATGCGCAGCGTGGGCCTTGGCGCGCTGCTGGGGCTGGACGACTGGCGGCGAGACGCCTTTTTCACCGCCCTGCATGGGGACTGGCTGCAACGCCACTATCCCTACGTGGATGTAAGCTTTTCCGTGCCGCGCCTGCGTCCCCATGCCGGGGCCTTTCAGCCCGCGCACGCGGTGTCCGACCGCGATCTGGTGCAGGTCATCCTGGCCTACCGCATCTTCATGCCCAGCGCGGGCATTACCGTCTCCACCCGTGAACGGGCGGACCTGCGCGACAACCTGATTCCGCTCGGGGTCACCCGCATGTCCGCCGGGGTGAGCACCGCAGTCGGCGGCCACGCCGTCCGTACGCAAGACGGCCACGCCGTCCGCAAGGATGTGGAAGGGCAGGGAGATGCCGATGGCGCCACCCCGCAGTTCGAGATTTCCGACCCGCGCAGCGCCGACGAAATGGCCGCCGCCATTGCCGCGCGCGGCTACCAGCCGGTGTACAAGGACTGGGAATCGGTGCTGGACGGCGGGTATGGGTGTGGGATAGCGTGCGCCGCGCGACGCACCCCGTCTGGTGAGCCTGTCGGCGCTCCCACCCCGGCAGCCCCCCGTGCCATGGCCTGATTGCATCCTTCCGGAACTGCCGAGCTTTTCGGAATAGGCCCCTGCGCGCGGGACAGGCATGGCGGGCATCCGTCGTCGCAATCCCCCCTTTCAGGAGCTTTCGTGAGCATTCTTTCCGACGGTCTCGCCCGGTATCTCGAACATGACCACCTTGAACGCATGGCCGCGGCCCGCGTGGGCATCGCGGGGGCAGGGGGCCTTGGCTCCAACTGCGCCGCCATGCTGGTGCGCAGCGGCCTGCGCCGTCTCGTGGTGGCCGACCGCGACGTGGTCGAACCCTCCAATCTCAATCGCCAGCAGTACCAGCCGTTTCATCTGGGCAAGTCCAAGGTGGACGCGCTGGCGGAAAGCCTGCGCGTCATCGAGCCGCGCCTGGTGGTCACCGCCCGGCGCGTGGAGCTGACCCCCACCAACGTGGCCGACGTGTTCGCCGGGTGCGACATTCTGGTGGAAGCCCTGGACGACCCCGAGGCCAAGCGCATGTTCGTGGAGGCCGCGCTGGAAATGGGCGCGTTCGTGGTGTCCGCCTCGGGCATGGGCGGCTGGGGCGGCCCGGCCATGCAGATGCGCCGCATGGGCGAGCGCATGGTGCTGGTGGGCGACTTCACCAGCGAGGTGGGCCACGATCTGCCGCCGCTGGCCCCGCGCGTGACCATGGCGGCGGCCATGCAGGCGGATGCGGTGCTTAGTCACATCCTCGGACCTTGCCCCGGCTTCATGGCGTAACGCGCGGGGCGGGGCCATATGCTGCGTCAAATAGGCTTTCCGCGCGGGTCACGTGCCGACGACGTACGCTCCCCTTGCGGAAAGCCTGTTTTCCTTGCCTCTGCCCACCCTGACGCCGATTACAGTCGGGGTGCCGAACCAGAGAGGCGTATTTTCAGATAGATGCCCGGCCTGACTGCGGACAGGTCGGCACCCGTGGCAAGAACGCGAGTTTTTCGTTCCTCCAACCGCCAAGGAGCATCCCATGCCGCGCATCCTTCCCGGCAGCACGCCGGAAGCCGACATCTATTGCCTGACCGACGACGGGCTGTCGCGCGGGCGGTCCGCCGTGGACGTGGTGGACGCCATGTTGCGCGGCGGCGCGCGCATCGTGCAGTACCGCGAGAAGGACAAGCACGCCGGTGAGATGCTGCGCGAGTGCATGGAGTTGCGCCGCATGACCCACGAGGCCGGGGCCTGTTTCATCGTCAACGACCACGTGGACATCGCCATGCTGTGCGATGCCGACGGCGTGCACGTTGGGCAGGAGGACCTGCCCGTGCAGGCGGTGCGGCAACTGGTGGGGCCTGGGCGCATCATCGGGCTGTCCACCCATTCGCCGGAGCAGGCCCGCGCCGCCGTGGAGAGCGGGGCGGACTACATCGGCGTGGGGCCCATCTTCGCGACCAGGACCAAGAAGGACGTCTGCGCGCCCGTTGGCTTCGAGTACCTGGACTGGGTGGTGGCCAACATCGACCTGCCGTTCGTAGCCATCGGCGGCATCAAGTTGCACAACATCGGCCAGGTGGCCGCGCACGGCGCGCGCTGCTGCGCGCTGGTCTCGGAAATCGTGGGCGCGGACGATGTTGCCGCCCGCTTCGCGGTGGCGCGCGCGGCCATGCGCACGGCGCGCGGGTAGCTGGCCGACTGTTCCGGCGCATGGCTGCCTGGCCCGCAGCCCGGCAATCCCCCTCCTTGTCTCTCTCCCTGCTCCCCGTCCGGCAACGTAAAAACGCGGCGCTCCCGAAAGGGCAGCGCCGCGCTGTTCATTGCATGCAGCAACGGCATTGGGTTGTTGCCGCCCGGAAGGACAGCCGGGCGGGCCACCGTGTCGGCTAGGCGAATTCCTCCAGCAGGCCGGACACCCCGGCCGACGTGGTCGTCGAGTCCGAGGAGGCGAACAGGCTGGTGAAGTCGAAACCTTCCGAACTGCCGTAGGCGTTCATGGCCCGCCGCAGTTCGGAGGTGGAACCGGAGCCGTCCTCGCCGCGCGCAAGGCGCAGGGCCTCGGCGTAGCCGGGGATGGCGGCGGCCAGTTCTTCGGTGGAGACCATGCCGTCCTTGTTGGTGTCCAGTTCGTCGTATTCTTCCTCTTCCTCGTCTTCATCCGAGGAACTGGATGAACTGGCCGAACTGGCCGACGAGCCGGAAACCGCCGCCGTCAGGCTGGAATCGGACGACGAGGCCACGCCGTTCTCGATGGCGGAGGACAGTTCGTCGCTGGTGATCACGCCGTCGCCGTCAAGGTCGAACTGGCCGAAGGTGTCCTCGTCCAGCCCGGATTCCTCTTGCGTCAGGTCACCGCTTTGGTCGGAATCCGCAAGGCCCATGATCATGGCCGTGAGGGACGAATAGGCCTGCGCGGCCGCGTCGGAGGCGGCAGAGGCGTCCACGGTGAGCGTGCCGTCGTCGCCGATGCTGGCCACGCCGGAGTTGAGGGCGTCTTCAAGCTCGAAGCCGGTCACCGTGCCGTCGCCGTCCGCGTCCAGGGCGTCGAATGAGTCCTGCTCCAGCCCGGATTCCTCCAGCGAAAGCCCGCCGCTGATGTCGCTGTCCAGTTGCCCCAGCAGCGAGGCGGTCTGCGCGAAGGCCGAGCCTTCGTCGCCTTCGCTGAGCATGGCGATGAGTTTGTCGCGGTTGCTGAACAGCCCGGTGGCCTGGGTGGTGCTGCTTTCGCCGTCTTCATCGCTTGAACTGCTAAGGCTGCTGAACGTGGACGTGGCGCTCTGGGTGGCCTGCGACGCGTAGTCGCTGCTCCAGGACGCCAGCAATTCCTGTAGCGTGGAACTGCCGGAGCTTATTCCCGAAATGCTCATGAGTACCTCCTATCGTACCTCATGTGCGCAGCGCCGTGCTCGCCCGCAGCCCGAGGGCAGGAAAACCGTGCCGCACCATGCGGCACGGTCGCGGAAAAGCAAGAATCGCACCAGCGGCAAAGCCTGCCGGGTGGCGCGATGGGGGCGGCGGCCGTTCGCGAGGGGGGTGTACTCCCGCCGAAAACGGCGGGGAAGGGCAGGCGGCGGAAGGGAAGGCCAGCGCCGGGGAACGGTGAAGTTCCGTTACGGCGGAACATGGCCTGCCGGGCGGCATGGCGAGGTGGGCCGCAACGAACCCACCCGGCAGGCGATCAGTGATGGCGAGGTGCGCGCGGATCAGGCCGTCACGTCCTCTGCGGCTTCGGTTCCGGCCTGCGCAGCCTCTGCGGCGGCCGCGTCCGCCAGCACGTCGGTCAGGTCGCCCACGGCGTCGCTGGCGCCGTCCGTGGTGGTCGTGGACGAATCGCCCGTAGCGGCCACGCCGCCCGAGGAGCCGGTGGCTTCAGCACTGGTGGAGCCCGTGGTGCCGGTGGGGGCGGTTTCGAACAGAGCGGTCATCAGGCCGCCCATGTTGCCCTCGTACCGTTCCACGGCCTCTCGCGCGGCCATGCCGTAGGCCTTGCGGCCGTAGCTGTTGCGCGCCACGGAACTCATGGCGTGCAATGCGCTCATGACGTCCAGCATCTGTTGCAGCGAACCGCCGAACTCGTTGGCGGTGACGCTGCCGTCGCCGTCCGCGTCGATCTGCGCGAAGCGGTCTTCGTCAAGGCCCGATTCCGATTGCGACAGACCGCCGCTATCATCGGCGTCCAGCCGTTCCACGATGCGCTGGGCAATGCGCGAGGCCAGCGCCCCTACGGTGCCCGCCTGGGTGGACGTGGTGTCGGTGGTTGCCGTACCGGCGGTAGTGGCGGCGGTGGTGTCCGTGCCCCCGTCGGTGGTTGTGGTCGTGCCCGTGCCCTGCTGGGCGGCCGGGGCCGTCAGGCGCACGGCCAACTTGCCGTCCAGGGTGGCGGCGATGGCGCCCGCCAGCGCGGCGGTGGAAAGCTCGCCGGAAGAGAGCAGTCCGTCACCGTCGGTATCCAGGCTGGTGAACACGTCGCCCGCAAGGCCGGTTTCGGCGGCGGAAAGCGCGCCGTCGCCGTCGGCGTCGCCTTTTTCGATGAGCAGCCCGGCCACCGCCCCGGCCTGTTCCGCCGTGGGGCCAGCGGCATCGGGCGTTTCGCCCGTGCCGGTTTCGCCCTCGGACTCGGCGCGCATCAAATCGATCAACTCGTCACGCTTGCTGCGCAGCCCGGCGCGCAGTTCGCGGGTGGTGACGGCCCCGTCGCCGTCCTCGTCCAGCGCGGCGAACGCCGCCTCGGACAAGGGGGATTCGGTGGCGGAAAGGCTGCCGTCGTCGTCGGCGTCCAGTTCCTCCATCATGGCCTTGGCCAGCCGGGCAGTGGCCCTGCCCCGGCCCCGGTTTCGCCACGGGCCCCATCCGTCGCACGAAACTCCTCCGCAATGTTCGATGCTCATGCGTACCTCCGTCTGCCCTCCCAGGTCTGCCCGGGGCTAGGCCCCGGGGTATCAAGCCGCAACAGGAACGGCGGCAGGTTTTTCCCCGTTTCCGGAGTGCCCCGGAAGAGGCAAGTTTCGTTCCGGGGGCGTTATTTTCCGGCCTGATGGGGCAGGGCGGGCATGTCGACGAGTCGGACGGGGGCCAGGGGGAGCGGGATCAGGCCCTACCCTTGGGCTTCAGGACTCGTCCGGGCGGCGTATCCGCGTCGTCTCCGGAGGGGGCGGCGGCATTGGCCCTGCCCGGAAACGCGGCTTCGATGAGCCTGCCCGGCGATACCCCCAAAGCATCGGCAATGGAGATGATGTTCAGCAGGCACAGGTTGCGTTCGCCCCGCTCCACACCGCCGATGTAGGTGCGGTGCAACTCCACTCTTTCGGCCAATTGTTCCTGCGACCAGCCCAGGGCTTCGCGAAAATGCCTGATTGCCGCACCTAGCGCGCTAAGATGCTGTTTTTCTTTTACAGAGTATCCTGGCATGGCATTCCTCCAATGGTTGCGGGAATCCATTCAGGTTCTGCGTTGACGACTATAAGTCTACAGACTATAAGTATCGCAACCCCGCTTTAGTATGCTGAACAGCTATAGGCATGGCGAATTCCGCCTTGCGGGCGGATTCGGTCAAACATGCGGAACATGCTGCATTCGGTGCGGCATATGGCGGCGTCATGTCTTCATGCGTGACGTTTTTTGCTGCGTGCACACTGTATTCGTCTTCGTGTGAAATTCTTGTCTTCGTGAGCGTCCATTGGGGGGCAAGCACGCATTGGTGAAGTGCTTTGCTCGTGATTGCCTAAGGTTAGGTCTGCAATCACTGATACGGCTGTAATCGGCGCGTTGCTTCCCCGCTTTAGGGATTGTCCCCGCAGCTGCGAACGGGTGGCGTCTCTTC
This sequence comes from Desulfovibrio sp. A2, assembly GCF_000226255.1. GTDB lineage: Bacteria > Desulfobacterota > Desulfovibrionia > Desulfovibrionales > Desulfovibrionaceae > Cupidesulfovibrio. Next base: position 156,674 of record NZ_AGFG01000019.1, on the reverse strand, counting down.
CGGGGGCGGGAAGCCTTCGCGCGAATGTACCGCCGACATGCTGCGTCACCGGCAGCACAACCGCAGGACGAGGGGCATCCATGACACTCAGAATGAAACTGGTTGTGAGTTTCGGCGTACTGTTGCTGCTTATCGCGGGGGTAGGCGGTTTTTCTTCGGTGCAGTTGGGGGCCATACTCGGCGACATCGTCAAGCTGACGGACAACGTGTTGCCCAGCGTCAAGGCCATCGCCGACATCCGGGGCAACATGAACGAACTGCGCCGCCAGCATTTTCAGCATATCATCACCGACGACGCGCAGGAGATGGAGGACATCGAGCGCAACCTGAAGGCCATCAACGGCAGGCGGCTGGCCAACAGCACCATCTACGAGAAGCTCATCTCCTCGCCGGAAGAGCGCGCGGCGTTCCAGGCGTACAGTTCCAACATCGAGGAATACGTGTCTGGGTTGCAGAAGGCGCTGGAGCTTTCCCGGCAGCGCCATGAGCAAGAGGCCATGGAGCTGGACAAGAAGGCCCTGCGGCCCAGGTTCACGGCGGCCATGGACGCCCTGACCCGTTGCGTGGAACTGAACGACCGCGATTCCACGGCGGCGGGCAAGGCGGCCAGCGACAGGGCCGAAGGCGCCCAGAAGGTCAATGTCGCGCTGGTGGCCATGGCGCTGCTGATCGGCGTGGGCGCGGCGGCGTTCCTCATCCGTTCCACGCTGCACCAGCTTGGCGAAGACCCCGGCTACCTGCATGGGGTCTCCTCCGAAATCGCCGGGGGCAACCTGAACGTGGCCTTCCGCGCCGAACGGCCCTTGTCCGGCGTCTATCAGGCCATGCAGGCCATGGTTGCCACCCTCAAGGGCAAGATAGCCGAGGCCGACGAGAAGTCCGTGCTGGCCGAGGCCAAGGAACGCGAGGCCGTGCAGGCCATGGCCGAAGCGGAAGAGGCCCGCAGGCGCGCGGAAAACGCCAAGCGTGAAGGCATGATCCAGGCCGCCCAGAAGCTGGAGGGCGTGGTGGAGGTTGTTTCCTCCGCCTCCGAAGAACTTTCCGCCCAGATCGAACAGTCCGACCGGGGCGCGGAAGAACAGTCCAAGCGGGTGGCCGAAACCGCCACCTCCATGGAGGAAATGAACGCCTCGGTGCTGGAAGTGGCCCGCAACGCGGGCACCGCCGCCGGTTCGTCCGAAAACGCCCGCAACAAGGCGGAGGCCGGTGCGGACATCGTGAACAACGTGGTGCGCGAAATCTCGCAGGTGCAGCAGCAGTCCATGGAGCTGAAGCGCGACATGGAAGACCTGGGCCGCCAGGCCGAGGCCATCGGCCAGATCATGAACGTCATATCCGACATCGCCGATCAGACCAACCTGCTGGCGCTCAACGCCGCCATCGAGGCTGCCCGCGCCGGTGACGCCGGGCGCGGTTTCGCCGTGGTGGCGGACGAGGTGCGCAAGCTGGCGGAAAAGACCATGCAGGCCACCAGCGAGGTGGGCAGCGCCATCCGGGGCATCCAGCAGGGCACCCAGAAGAACATGGACAATGTGGACCGTTCGGTGCGGGCCATCGAGGAAACCACCCGCCTGGCCCAGGAATCGGGCGCGTCGCTGAAGGAGATCGTGGCGCTGGTGGATTCGGCCACCGACCAGGTGCGCGGCATCGCCACCGCGTCGGAGCAGCAGTCCGCCGCCAGCGAGGAAATCAACCGCGCGGTGGAGCAGGTGAGCACCATCTCCGCCGAGACGGCGCAGGCCATGCGCGAGGCGGCCAAGGCGGTGTCCGAACTGTCCAACCAGGCCCAGGTGCTGCGTCGCCTGGTCGAAGAACTGAAGCAGGCGTAGGCGCGGCATGGAAACCACTCACGAAGCCACCGCGACCGTTGCTCCGGGGGCGTCCGGCCAGTTCCGGCTGGGTGCGGGCGACGGCGGCCTGCTGCAACTGGTCACCTTCACCCTGGGCGAAGAGGAATTCGGCGTGGATATCCTGCGGGTGCAAGAGATCATCCGCATGATGCCGGTCACCCGCGTGCCCGCCGCACCCTCGTTCGTTGAAGGCATCATCAACCTGCGCGGCAAGGTCATCCCCGTCATCGACATGCGCGCCCGCTTCGGCCTGCGGGCCGGGGCGGCGGACGAAAAGACCCGCATCATGGTGGTGGAGATGGAAGGCCGCGTGGCCGGGTTCATCGTGGACTCTGTATCGCAGGTGCTGCGTCTGCCCGCCTCCACGGTGGAGGCGCCCCCAGCCGTCATCGAGGGGGGCGGGTCCGACTTCATCCGTGGCGTGGGCAAGCTGGAGGGGCGGCTGCTGTTGCTGCTCGACCTTGATCTGCTGCTGGGCGAGGGCGAAAAGGCCGTGCTGGACGGCCTGCACTAAGGCCGCCCGGACACCGGCCGAACCTGACGGCGTATTGAAGACTGCTCCGTGGGCGTGCCGCGCGTGAGGGCGCGCACAGCGATCCCCCGCCGCGCCCGGTCGCGCGGCAACGCCCGCGTTGCGTGGTGGAACGCCGCCAACCCGCCTCCCTCCCCGACCCGGCGGGTTCCCCCCGGAAAAGGCGGCGGATCACCCGCGAAGGCGCGGGGGCATAGGACATGCCCTCACGCCTTCGCACTTTTCCGGGGGCGTTGGGGGGCGAGGCATGCAAAACGGCGCACCTCCCGTATGGGGGCGCGCCGTTGTTGCATCGTGCCGGTCTGGCAGGGCTGTGGCGGGCAGTGGGCTGCCGCCCGCTACACGTCGAACAGCATTTCCAGGTCTTCGCGGGTCAGCGACTTCCAGGCTTCCTGGCCGGGGATGATGGCCTCGGCCACGCCGCGCTTCATGTCCTGCAACTTCAGGATCTTTTCTTCCACCGTGTTTTCGCAGATCAGCTTGTAGCTGAACACCTGGCGGGTCTGGCCAATGCGGTGCGTGCGGTCGGTGGCCTGGCTTTCCACGGCGGGGTTCCACCACGGGTCGTAGTGGATGACGTAGTCGGCCGAGGTCAGGTTCAGGCCCGTGCCGCCCGCCTTCAGCGAAATGAGGAAGATGGGAATCTCGGGCGTGTTGTTGAAGCGGTCCACCTGCTCGAAACGGTCCTTGCTGGTGCCGTCCAGGTAGCAGAAGGGAATGGCGTTGATCTGCAACCACGAGCGGATGATGTGCAGCATCTGCACGAACTGCGAGAACACCAGCACCTTGTGGCCTTCCTCCACGATGTCGGTGATCATGTCCTTGAAGGCGTCGAACTTGCCGGAGGGCAGGTTGGTGGTCAGCCCCGGCATGTCCAGCTTCAAGAGGCGCGGGTGGCAGCAGATCTGGCGCAGCTTCAGCAGCGCGTCGAGGATGGACATCTGGCTCTTGGCGATGCCCTTCTCGTCCACGTCGGCCATCACCTGTTCCTTCAGCTTGCGGGCAAGGGCGGTGTACAGTTCCGCCTGCTCTTCGGCCAGGGCGCAGTAGTAGGTGTTCTCGATCTTGGGAGGCAGGTCTTTCGCCACCTCGGACTTGGTGCGCCGCAGGATGAACGGGCGCACGCGGGTGCGCAGGTAGTCCAGCGTCTCGCTGTCGCCGTCCTTGATGGGCTTGATGATGCCGCGCTGGAAGGCGTGCTGCGACCCCAGAAAGCCCGGCATCAGGAACTCGAACAGCGACCACAGTTCGAACAGGTTGTTCTCGATGGGCGTGCCCGACAGGCACAGCCGCATGCGGGCGTTGATGCGCCGCACGGAACGCGCCGTGATGGTGTTGGGGTTCTTGATGTTCTGGGCTTCGTCCAGGATGATCGAGTTGAACTCGTGCTCCTGCAATTCTTCCAGGTCGCGCCGCAGAAGGGCGTAGGTGGTGACCACCAGGTCCGATTCGTCGATGCGGCGGAACATGCCCTCGCGCCGGGTGCCGTAGATGATCAGGCGGCGCAGCTCGGGCACGAATTTCTGGGCTTCGCGGTCCCAGTTGGGCAGCACCGAGGTGGGCACCACGATCAGGTTTGGCCCCTCGGCCCCGCGTTCCACCATGTGCTGGATGAACGAGAGGGTCTGGATGGTCTTGCCGAGGCCCATTTCGTCGGCAAGAATGCCGCCGAACCCGTATTCGCGCAGAAAGTTGAGATACGACAGGCCCTGCTGCTGGTAGCCGCGCAGTGACGCCGTAAGCCCCTTGGGCGGATCGATGGGCCGGATCTCGCGGAAATTGCGGATCTTGTCGCGCAGGCTGTTCCAGAAGGGGTCGGTCTGGGCGTCCGGCAGGTCGTCCAGCAGGCTGTCCAGCACCGGGGCCTCGAACTGCTGGAACTGCTTCTGCGGCGGCTTTTCCGGGTCCAGTCCAAGGGCCTGCAACTTGTGGGCGATGCGCTTCAGCCAGGCTTCGGGCAGGCTGGTGTACGAGCCGTCCTTCAACTGCACGTAGCGCTTGCCCTGGCTCCAGGCCTTCCAGATCTTGTCGATGGGCACCTTCTGGCCATCGTACTCCACGGTGATGTCGAGCGAGAACCACTTGTCTTCCTCGCTACTTTCCACCTTGGCCGTGATGATGGGCTGCGACAGGCGCACCTTGTAGCGCGACAGGGCCTTTTCGCCGTACACCCGGTACAGTTCCACCAGCTTGGGGTAGGCGTCGAGCAGGAAGTTGATGGCCTCTTCCGGCTCCAGGAACCACATGCGGTTGCTGCGCGGCTGAAAGCGCATTTCGGCCAGCAGCGCGGTAAGCGACGCCTCTTCTTCCTGATGGCGGCGGATGAGGCAGGTGTGGCCGTCAATGGTGTAGCTGCCGGTCTGGAAGTCGGGGTTGGGGCCGGGCAGGTAGAATTCGCCGTGCACCGTCTCGTAGATGTTCTGGATTTCCAGGGTCAGCAGGCTGCCTTCCTCGTCCAGGAACAGCTTGGGGTTGTACGTGGCCGGCTGGAAGATGGGTTCCATGTGCTTCAGGAACTCTTCCTGCCCGTACAGGTCGCTGGTGGGCAGCTTGGTCCACACCCGGTCGAGGAATTCGGAAATGTCTTCCTGCGGGATGACCGGGGGCTGGCGGACGAGGTCCTGCACCAGTTGCGAGTTCAGGCTGGTGTGCACGGGGTAGAACCCCTTGTTCCAGCACACCCACAACGGCATCTGGCCGTGGAAGGTCACCTCGCTGCCGATGATGGAGAACGGCTGCTTGCCCTCGCGGTGCAGCATCACGTCGAACGACAGCCCGTCATCGGCCAGTTGCGGCTTCAGCTTCAGGCGCATGGAGGTGCGTTCGATGCGGCAGGGCTGGTCGGTGTCGCCCCAGAACAGGTAGTATTCGTTGCGGATGGCCCACAAGAACCAGGTCAGCAGGCCGTCCGGCACTTCTATGCGGTGGCCGTAGTAGTCCACGATCTGGCCGATCTGCTGCGCCACCTGCGCCAGCTGGGGCGAAAGTTCGCACCAGTCGGGGTTGCGCAGGATCTGTTCCAGCGTGATTTCGTTGTGCACGGTGGACAGGCCGGACTTGTTCTGGCGGCCCCGGAACAGCGAAACCAGAAGCCGCCCCGGCTCGGGGTGAAAGCGGAAGATCAGGTAGTGCTGGCCCGCCTCCGGCTCGATGGCGGTGGAAAAGAAGGCGCGGAAATTCTGCCGCCATTCGGTCTTGGGCCGGGCGGGTTCCTCGCCGCCGGGGCGCGTGTCCAGCGTCGAGAGCATCTTGAGAGCGGTGGCCCCCACGTGCCTGCACACGCCGGAGAACGAGTCCGGGCAGTTGCAATGGTACGCGGTGGTGCCCTCGCCAAGGCTGATGGACAGCCTGGGCGAATATATCTGGAAGTCTTCCCCCTGGATGCTCCCTTCGACTTCCCAATAGCCGTCGGCCTTCTTCAGGCTCAGCTTCTGGACGCCGCCTTCGGCGAGGATGTCCTGCGACCCGTCCAGGATGTATTCCGGGATGGAATCATGGACGAAGTCCTGCAGGAGCGAACGGACGGATTGCTCCTCGTTCAGTTCCATATGCTCGTGTGCTCCTCTGGAGTCGCAACCGGAAGGGGAGGCGCGCGGCCGAATGCAGGCGGGGCGCGCTTCGTGTGTGTCCCCCCGTACGAAGCGCAATTGACTAATTTAGTCCAAAATTGCGCCATTATCAATAGCTGGGGCGTTTGCTCACGGCGCTGGACAATGATATCCAACGCGCTCGGGGTGGTTCCGGCGCGCCACGCGCGGGGATGCGCCCATGCTATCGTGAAATCATACCCCATCCACGGGAATAGGCAATAGCCGGAGGCAAACGCATGAACCGCACCACCCCGACCGCGCCGCGCCCCGCGCGCCAGGGCACATTCCCCGTCGCCCTGCTTGCCGCGCTGCTGCTGTGCCTGTTGCTGTCCGCCTGCGGCGATTCCGCCCCCCCAGGCGGCAAGGACGGCGACAAGGCCGCCGCCAACGCCACTGCCGCCGGGGGCAACGCAACCCTCCCGCAGGGCGCGCCCGGGGAGCCTGTGACCGGCGACCGGATCATCCTCGGCACCATCGGCGAACCGTCCAACCTGCTGCCGTTCATCGCCTCGGACGCCTCGTCGCACGAGGTCAGCGACCAGCTGTTCGTGGCCCCGCTGCGCTACGACAAGAACCTGAACATCGAGAAGTGGGCCGCCGCCTCGTACGAGGTGCTGGAAAACGGCACCCTGTTGCGCTTCACCCTGCGCGACGACATCCGCTGGGAGGACGGCAAGCCCCTGACCGCCGACGACGTGGAGTTCACCTACAAGCTGATGGTGGACCCCAAGACCCCCACCCCCTACGCGGAGGACTACCTGGCCATCAAGGAGTTCCGCAAGACGGGGCCGCTCTCGTTCGAGGTGCGCTACGCGAGGCCCTTCGCCCGTTCGCTGATCACCTGGATGCACGGCATCATGCCCAGGCACTTGCTGGAAGGGCATGACCTGATGAACACGCCCCTGTCGCGCAAGCCCGTGGGCGCGGGGCCGTACCGGCTGAAGGAATGGGAGGCGGGCACCCGCCTGACGCTGGAGGCCAGCCCCACGTACTTCCTGGGCCGTCCCTACATCGACGAGGTGGTCTACCGGGTCATCCCCGACCTTTCCACCATGTTCCTGGAGCTGAAGGCCCAGCGCCTGGACATGATGAACCTGAGCCCGCAGCAGTACCTGCACCAGACCAACGGGGCCGAATGGGACATGGCCTGGCGCAAGTTCCAGTACCTGTCCTTCGGCTACAGCTACCTTGGCTACAACCTGGCGCTGCCCATGTTCAAGGACGTGAAGGTGCGCCAGGCCCTGGCCTGCGCCATAGACCGCAAGGCGCTGGTGGCCGGGGTGCTGCTGGGGCAGGGCATGCCCACCGTGGGGCCGTACAAGCCCGGCACCTGGGTATACAATGACAAAATTGATGATTATCCGTATGATGCTGCCAAGGCCAGGGAACTGTTGGCCCAGGCAGGCTGGGCCGACACCAACGGCGACGGCCTTCTGGACAGGGACGGCGCGCCGTTCGCGTTCACCATCCTGACCAATCAGGGCAACGACCAGCGCATCAAGGCGGCCACCATCATCCAGAGCCAGCTGAAAGCCGTGGGCATCGACGTGAAGATCCGCACGGTGGAGTGGGCGGCCTTCATCAAGGAATTCGTGGACAAGGGGCGCTTCGACGCCGTGCTGCTGGGCTGGAACATTTTGCAGGACCCGGACCTGTACGACGTGTGGCATTCGTCCAAGGCGGTGCCCGGCGGGCTGAACTTCGTGGGCTACAAGAACCCGGAAGTGGACGACCTGCTGGAGCGCGCCCGCTCCACCTTCGACCAGGCCGAGCGCAAGAAGCTGTACGACCGGTTCCAGGAAATCCTGCACCGCGACCAGCCGTACTGCTTCCTGTACGTGCCCTATTCGCTGCCCATCGTCAGTTCGCGCTTCCAGGGGCTGGAACCCGCCCCGGCGGGCCTGACCCACAACTTCACCCGCTGGTGGACCCCGAGGGAGCAGCAGCGGTACCGCATGCAACAGTAGGGTATTGATTCCAGGGATTTTTTCAGAAACAGCCCATTAAGAAGTATATTCAGCTTCCTCCCCCGCACCCGGCCCCGCCGCCGGGTGCGCGCGGTTTCGCGTCACCGGTCGGCGGGAACACACAGCCAACTCCGGCCATGGCGGCAGTCCGCCGTGGCCGACATACACAGGCCCGAACCGCATGATCCGCATCCAGGACGTTCTCGACAAGGTGGCGTCGGTCAACAAGGACGCCGACCTTGCCCTCATCCAGAAGGCCTACGTGTACGCGGCCGCCGCGCACGCGGGCCAGACGCGCCTTTCGGGCGAACCCTACCTGTCGCACCCGCTGGCTGTGGCCTATTCGCTGGCCGAGATGCGCTTCGACGAGGCGGCCATCGCCGCCGGTCTGCTGCACGACACGGTGGAAGACACCACCGTGAGCATCGAGGACATCGACACCCTGTTCGGCGAGGAAGTGGCCGACGTGGTGGATGGCGTCACCAAGATCAGCCAGATGACCTTCGAGAGCAAGGAAGAGGCCCAGGCAGAGAACATCCGCAAGATGATCCTGGCCATGGCGCACGACATCCGCGTGCTCATCGTGAAGCTGGCCGACCGCCTGCACAACATGCGCACCCTGGATTTCCAGAAGCCGCACAAGCAGAAGCTGATCGCCCAGGAAACCATGGACATCTATGCCCCGCTGGCCAACCGGCTGGGGCTGCACCGCATCAAGCTGGAGCTGGAAGACCTCAGCTTCCGCTACCTGAAGCCCGACGTCTACGCCCAGATCAACGAATGGCTGGACACCAACCAGGTGGTGGAAAGCCACTACATCGAGCGGGTCATCACCCGCATCAAGGAGATCCTGGACAAGAACGAAGTCAAGGGCGAGGTGCGCGGGCGCATCAAGCACAAGTACAGCATCTACAAGAAGATGGTGCAGCAGGACCTGACGCTGGACGACATGCACGACATCATCGCCTTCCGGGTGATCGTGGACGACCTGCGCGACTGCTACGCCGTGCTCGGGCTGATGCACGCCCAGTGGAAGCCGGTGCACGGCCGGTTCAAGGACTACATCTCCATGCCCAAGGCCAACGGGTACCGCAGCCTGCACACCACGGTCATCGGGCCGGAGGGCGAGCGCATGGAGATCCAGATCCGCACCGAGGAGATGCACCGCCTGGCCGAACACGGGGTGGCCTCGCACTGGCTGTACAAGGAAGGCGGCCGGGTGAACCCGCGCGACCTTGAACAGTTCACCTGGCTGCACGAGATACTCGACCGCCAGAAGATGGAGACCGACTCCAAGGAATTCATGCAGTCGCTGCGCCTCGACCTGTTCAAGGACGAGGTCTACGTGTTCACCCCGCGTGGCGACGTGAAGGAACTGCCCGAAGGGGCAACCCCCATAGATTTCGCCTACCTGATCCATACCGAGGTGGGCAACCGTTGCGCCGGGGCCAAGGTGAACGGCAAGCTGGTGCCCCTTGGCACCGCCCTGAAGAGCGGCGACACCATCGAGGTCATTACCGACAACAGCCGCCGCCCCAGCCGCGACTGGCTGAAGTTCGTCAAGACGGCCAAGGCCCGCAGCCGCATCCAGCACTACATCCGCACCGAGGAGCGCGAACGGTCCATCGCGCTGGGGCGCGAGATGCTGGAAAAGGAAGGGCGGCGCATGGGCGTCAACATCACGAAGGCCCTGCGCGACGGCGACCTGTTGCCCGTGGTGAAGGAACTTTCGCTGGGCAGCGTGGAGGACCTGCTGTCGAGCGTGGGCTACGCCCGCTACACCCCCAAGAAGGTGCTGAAGCGCCTTCTGCCCAAGGACGAGGAGGCCGCGGCCGAGGAAGCCGCCAGGGCCGCCGAGGCCAACGCCGCCACGGCCGCCACGCGCGAGGCCAACCGCAGGGCCGACAGCGTGAGCATCAAGGGGGTGGACGACATCCTGGTGCGCTTCGCCCGCTGCTGCAACCCGCTGCCGGGCGACCCCATCATCGGCTTCATCAGCCGGGGGCGCGGCGTCACCGTGCACACCTCGGACTGCGCCAACGTGCAGACCATGGAGCCGGAACGGCTCATCTCGGTGTTCTGGGACGGGCAGGAAGACAAGCCCTACCCGGCGCGCATCCACCTGGTGTGCCGCAACGAAAAGGGCGTGCTGGCCCAGATTTCCGCGCTGCTGGCCGAAGAGAACGTCAACATCGACTCCGGCACCATGCGCTCCATGGTGGACGGCAAGTCGGAAGTGGACTTCACCGTGGAGGTGCGCGACGTGGCGCACCTGTACCGGGCGCTGGACAAGCTGCGCAAGCTGCCGTCGGTGGTGGAGGTGCTGCGCTCCACCTCGACCATCGAATAGGGGCGGGGGCGCTTGGTGCCGGGCTGCGGCCCGGCGCACGCATTTTCGCGCAATCCATCCGCACTTTTTCGCAATCCGCGAGCATTTCCTTGCAACCCGTGTGACAAAAGAGGGGCCTCCTTGCGGAGGCCCCTTTTGCTGGCGCTTGTGAGTGGAGAGGCTGGCCGATTCCCTTGGGTTCGTGTGCCCGCGGCCCCGGCGTGGTCTGGAAGTCTTGTCGGGATTGACGATGTCCTTATCGTCCGTTCGGCTAGGTGCCCAACAGGTTCAACGCGAGACGGGGCAGGGCGTTGGCTTGCGAAAGCATGGCCACCGACGCCTGCGACAGAATCTGCTGGCGCACAAATTCCGTCATTTCCATCGACACGTCCACGTCCGATATGCGCGACTCGGCTGCCTGAAGGTTTTCGGCCTGGATCTGCAGGTTGCTGATGGTGTTCTCCAGGCGGTTCTGAAGCGCGCCGAGCGAGGCGCGAATCTTGTCCTTGGAGATGATGGCGTTGGTCAGGCCTTCAAGGGCCGCCTGCGCCGCGGACTGGGTGGATATGGACTGCCCCTTGCCTGCGGCGGCCTGGCTGCCCACACCAAGGGCGGACGCGGTCGCGTTGCCGATCTTGATGTAGTAGTAGTCCTCGGCGCAGTCGTTGGCGGAGCCGAAGTGCACCTTGAGTTTGCCGGTGGACTCAATGCCGGAGCCGTCGTGGGCGCCGGAAAGGTGCCCGTTCAGCAGGTGCACGCCGTTGAAGTCGGTGGAATTGGCGATTCGGGTGATTTCCGAGGCCATGGCCTGGTATTCCGAATCGATGATCAGCCGTTGGTCCGACGTATAGGTGCCGGTGGCGGCCTGTTCGGCCAGTTCCTTCATGCGGATCAGCTTTTCGTCGATGACGCCCAGGGCACCGTCGGCGGTCTGGATCAGCGAGATGGCGTCGTTGGCGTTGCGTGCGCCCTGGTTGAGCGACGCGATGTCGGCCCGCATCAGTTCGCGAATGGCGAGGCCCGCGGCGTCGTCGGCCGCCGTGCCCACGCGCAGGCCCGAAGAGAGCCGGCGCACGGAAGTTGCGAGCTTGCCGTACGACTGGCTCAGGTTGTTGGTGGCGTTCATCGCCATCAAGTTGTGATTGATGATCAGTGACATGACCATTCCTCCTTGAATGTGTCGTCACGACTTCCATCGCCATACAGGGGGACGCGGCCTTGCGCTTGTGGCGCGGTATCACCTCCGGTTGGCCGTAGATTCTCCCCTCCCCACTCGCAGGTCCTATCGGCGGCTATAAAAAGCGCTTTAGGGCCGGGTGGGCATTTTTTTGTTTTTTCATGAATGATATTCTTCAATATGCCGGAATGTAACGAGTTAACCGTCGCGTTATTTTTTGCGGAGGGTTGCGCGGCTCGTCCCTTTTGCCTGGTTGCCCCATAACGGCGGGTGGGCCGGGACCGGCACGGTGCGGGAACCGTTCCGGGGTATTGGCGCACGGCGGGCGCAACGAAAAAGCCCGCGCACATCACCTCGAACGGGTGGCGGGCGGGCCGGGCGGGCCGGATGAACTGGACGGGCCGAAGGCGGTTGCGCCGTCCGGCCGTGGGGGAATGCGGTTATTTCAGGAATTCCGCCAGGGTGCCGTGCCGTTCCTTGAGCAGGCGCAGCATCTGCTCCTGCTGGCGCAGCCTGCGCACCGCCCGCAGCGACAGCCATGCCCCCAGCACCAGCAGGGCGAGGTTCAGCGCGCCCACCGGCAGCAGGAAGTGCAGCACGTCGTCCATGTCGTAGTAGCGCGAGGTGGCGATGAGGAAGGTGGTCAGCGACATGGGCAGCGCCACGATGGCGATGCCGGTGCGCAGCGCGGCCAGCGAGGTGCGCTTTTCCGCCAGGATCAGTTGCGCCTCGTTGATGATGATGGGCGCGGGGGGCGGCGGGCAGCTTGCTTCGACGTGTTCCTCCGGAGCGGCCGGGGCCACCGCCTGAAAGTCCACGGGCGAGGGCTGCTTTGCCTGGGCGGGGGCGGCCTGGCTGCCGGGGGGCGCGGCGTTGGGCGGGGTGGCTGTTCCGGCTGGCTGGGTGGGTTGGGTCATGGCGTCGCGCGGGGTGGGGGTGAAAGGGGTGCGTTGGAACTGCCGGAACCAAAAGGGGCGGATTGCGGGGCAACCATGGTCAGGCCGTGCCGTGGTCATGACCGGGCGCGGAGGCGGCCCGGAGCATGGCGCGGGCGTTCGGGCGGGTTCAGGGACGCGTGGTCTTGCCCGCGCTCACGTCGTACTGGCCGCGCGAACGCACGGTGCAGCCCGCATCCAGCACGAGGCCCAGCGCCAGGACGCACGCCAGCGCCAGCAGCGCCCAGCGCGATGCCCCGCTCGGCAGGGCGGACCCGCCGGGCGTGGCGCGACACGGGCCGCGCGTTTCGTTCGGGGATGGCATGGAAGCCATGGCATGCCTCTGGCCGTTGCGTGTTGTCTGCCTGCCCGTGGATAGTAGCGCGCGCGGCGAAAATGGCAACCCCGCCCCGCGGCGACGGCGTGTCGGCGTGTCGGCACGATGGCGCAAGGCCGCACGTTCGCGCCGGGACGGCATCCGCGAGGGCTGCATCGCCGCCCCGGCCTTGCGTATCAACGCCCGGCGTAGCGGATGCGGTAGATGGCCCCGGCGTAGTCGTCGGCCACCAGCAGGGAGCCGTCCGGCAGCACCAGCAGGGCGGCGGGCCGCCCCCAGGGCGCGCCGTCGCGCAGCCAGCCTTCGGCAAAGGGTTCATAGGACACGGCGCGGCCGCCTTCCAGCCGTACCAGCGTCACCCGGTAGCCGATGCGCGCGGAGCGGTTCCACGAGCCGTGTTCCGCGATGAACATCTGCCCGCGATATGCGGCGGGGAACTGACGTCCCGTGTAGAACACCATGCCCAGCGCGGCCACGTGCGGCCCCAGGTTGCGCGCCGGGGGCGTGGCGGCGGCGCAGGAACCAGGCCCTCCGTATTCCGGATCGGGAATGGTGTCGCCGTGGCAGTACGGAAAGCCGAAATCCAGCCCCGGCGTCGGGGCGTGGTTCAACTCGTCCGGGGGCAGGTCGTCGCCCAGCCAGTCGCGGCCGTTGTCGGTGAACCACAGTTCACGGGTTTCCGGGTGCCAGTCGAAGCCCACGGTGTTGCGCACCCCGCGCGCGAAAACCTCTTCTCCTCCGCCATCGGCCCGCATGCGCAGGATGACGCCGTGGCGCGGGTCGGTGCGGCACACGTTGCACGGCGCGCCCACGGGCACGTACAGCAGGCCGTCTGGCCCGAAGCCCAGCACTTTCGCGCCGTGGTGCGTTTCTGAAGGCAGGTCGTCGCGCACCGTCACGGGCGGCGGGGGCGGACCGGACGCCCCGGAGGCCAGCCATGCCTCCACGCCGTCGTAGCGCAGCAGGCGCGACACGGCCGAGACGTACAGCGACCCGTTATGGAAGGCCACCCCGGCGGGCAGGGCCAGCCCCTCGGCCAGGCGCGCCATGCGGGTGGGGCGCAGGGCGTCGTCCAGCGACAGGGCATGCACCTGCCCCGCGCGCATGGAGCCCACGAACAGGGTGCGCCCGCCAAGGGCCATCTGCCGGGCGTTGGGCACGCGGGCGTAGAGTTCAACGATGAAGCCCGGCGGCAGGCGCAGTTCACCCAGGGGCAGGTCGTCGGGCACGGCCAGGGCGGCTGGGGCCGGAGGGGCCACGGAAAGGGCCACCACTGCTTGTGGGGCGGCGGGAAGGGCGGCAACCGCTTGCGCGGGGCCGGAAACGGAAGCGCTCGCGTGGTCAGGAATCGCCAGCCCGGTCAGGCAGAAGAGCGAGACAGCGCAGAAAAGCGCGGCGAACCCATTCCGCAGGGGCATGCGGGCAGGGGCCGGGGAGCGCCGCTGTCGCGGGCCTCGCGCCGGGGCGGGGGGGCAGGTGACTGGCGGGGAAAAGGGCGGGGCGGTCACGGTGCGCATGCGGCCTCCCTGTGGGGTGAAAGGTGCGGTGCGTGGGCGTGATCGGTGGACGCGGTCGACGGGCAGCGCCCGATGCCGGGCGCGCCAAACGCGGGACGGCCCCGCGCGGGGACCGGGCCTTGCCCGTTACCCTTGCAGGGCCGCGTGAAAATGGCAAGCGCCGTTCGCTGGAAAGGATGGTCCGCGTGCGGGCGTGTGCGGGCGCGGCGCGCGTCAGCGTTGCAACACGGCGGGCAGGGGCCGCCACCAGAAGTCGGTGCCCGGCAGGGCGGCGTAGCCGATGCGCTGGTAGAACTTGTTCAGGCTGGCCAGCGAGCGCTTGGGGTCCACCCCGATGCACTGCGGGCCGATGAGCGCCAGGTCTTCGGGCCGCAGCCAGTCCAGGCAGAACTGCAGGGGGCACGGGCGCAGCAGCGACGCGCCGCAGTCGGCGTGCAGCCACGAGCGCTCCAGCAACTGGCGGGCCAGGCCGTAGCCCCGATAGGCGGGGGCCACCAGCAGCACGTCCACGTAGGAAATGGGGGCGTCGTGGGTGGCGGCCATGGCGAAGCGCACGGCGTTCACGGCCTCGCGCAGGTCGTCGTGGTTCAGCCCCGCCAGAGCGGCCACGCCTTCAAGGTTGTGGTATTCAAGGACGAAGCCCCGCAGACGGCCCACCACGCGCCCGTTGTGGTGGGCGTCGATGGTGTAGGGATGGATTTCCGGGTCGGCGGTGGGTTCAACGGTCAGGTGGGTGACGCAGCTTGCGTGTGTCGGGTGCATGGGAGGGTGGGTTTTGGTTGCGGGCGGCGAATGCCGCGCGGTTTCGGCGTACCAGAGCGCGGCCCGGCCCGCAACAGTGATGAAGGGGGGATGAAGACAGGTGGATGAAGGAGAGTCGACGCAGGCGGGGCGGTTGCGGTTGAGCGCGGGCACGTGCCGGGCGCTGCTGCCCGCGATGAAAGCGGCGAAGGGTTGGCGGCGGAGCGGGCCATCAAAAAAGAACGCGCCGGGCAGGCCCGGCGCGTGTGAAGGCGGTTGTGCATGGGGGCGCGTCAGAACACGCGCTTGGCCCCGGCCCACTGGTTGCACCACGGCTTGGCGTCCAGCTTGGAGATGACCACGCCGTCGGACGAACTGCTGTGGATGAACTTGCCGTCCTCCAGGTAGATGCCCACGTGGTGGATGCGGCGCTTCTTGTTGCGCTTGAAGAACACCAGGTCGCCGGTTTGCAGCTGCTCGCGGCGAATGGTGCGCCCTTCCAGAAATTGCGATTGCGAACTGCGCGGCAGGTCCACGCCCACGTTTTCGTACACCCACCCGGTGAAGCCGGAGCAGTCGAAGCCGGTCTCGCCAACGCCGCCCCGGCGGTAGCGGGTACCCAGCTTGGACATGGCCACGTTGACCAGCCGCATGCGGGCGTCGATGGCCGACATGTCGTCGTCGGCTTCTTCCACCTTCGGGTGATGGCCCGCGGCTTCGTCCATGGCGTTCAGGGCTTCGTCCAGTTCGGCGATGTCGCTGAGCACGCCGTCGGCCATGGTGTCTTCGCCTTCCTCTTCGTCCTCGGCGTATTGGGAATCGGCACTGCCGAGGCGGGGCGCGATGTCGCAGGACGCGCCCGCGTCCCCTTCGGCGGTGGGGGCGGCGGAGGATTCCACGGCGGCGGATGCGCGCTGGTCCGCCTCATGCGCGGACTTTGTGATCTGGGTGGGCTGTACGGACGGGCCAACCTGGCGGACGCAGGCGGGGCCGGAAAGGGCAATGGCAAGCAGCAGTGGCAACAGGCGGGCGCAGGCGCGGAATAGTGGCGACGGTCCGAGCTTTGTCGTCATGTGCATGGCGGCGTTGGGTGGTGTTTGCGGTGTTGGCGGATTTTGAGGCGAATTCGCCGTGCGCGGCTGCGTGGCCTTGCGTTGCAGGGCCAGCGGCCGTCCGGCGTGCGGTGGAACCGGTGTGGTCCGTGTACTGTATGCGGCTGGCGGAAACGGATGTTTCAGGCCGACGGTTCCTTGGTGCCAAGAAAAAGACATTTTGGCAACCCGCATGTGACGGCGGGCGCAAGCCGCCGCCCGTGTGCGGGGGATTTCTTGAAGAACAACAGAGGGTCGCGCTGTCTTGGGGTCAGCCAGCCAGGGATGTGCCAGCGGAATGGTGCGGGCGTATGTGCAGCAGGTCGTCGCCCTTGTCGCGCTCCACTATGGACAGGTCGTACGCTGCCTGAAGGTTCATCCAGAATGCGGCGCTGGTGCCGAAGAACCGCGCCAGCCGTGCCGCCGTGTCGGCGGTGACGCCGCGCCGTTGGTGGACGATGTCCGCGATGCGCGTGGCGGGCACGCCAAGGGCAACGGCAAGGGCGTGCGGCGTGATGCCCAGCGGGGCCAGGAATTCTTCGCGCAGGATTTCGCCGGGGTGGGTGCGGATGCGCATGGCGGTCTCCTTAATGGTAATCCACTATTTCGACCGCGTGGGCTGCTCCGTCTCGCCAGACGAAGCAAATGCGCCACTGGTCGTTGATCCGTATGCTATGCTGCCCTTGCCGGTTGCCTTTGAGCGCTTCGAGGCGGTTGGCGGGCGGAATGCGCAGGTCGTCAAGGCAGGCAGCGGCGTCGAGCATGTCGAGCTTGCGCAGGGCGACGCTGGCGAAGGCGGTGAATCTGCGGGCTGGTGTCCCTTCGAAGAGAGCCCGTGTTTCCTTGCACTTGAATGACGAGATCATTGTCCGTCCAGCGTTTACCGTTTGTCGGTAAGCTAGGCTGTGTCGTCTGCTCTGTCAATCTTGTCCGGCATGCATGCGCACCAACGAAAAAGGGCTTGTGGCGGTAACCACAAGCCCTTCGACCATTCTGGTCGGGATGAGAGGATTCGAACCTCCGGCCTCAGCGTCCCGAACGCTGCGCTCTAGCCAAACTGAGCCACATCCCGTCGAGGAAGTGGTGTTTAGCGCGGGTGGGTGGGAATGGCAAGCGTTTTTATGGGCGGTTGTCAAAAAGAGTGGGTTCACCTATTGTACATACGGCCCAGTTTACTGGCAGTCCCGCCGCCAAGGGGCGCGGGCGGAAGGCCCTGTCGGCGCGGCCCGCGCGCGTTCGGGCTGCCCGCCTGCCGGTAGCCGGCCACGACACGAACAGGCATTGCGAATCGCACGCGAGTTCCGGGGCCGGAACATCTCGTTCCGGTAGAGGGAGGAACCCGACGCCCGGACGTTCCCTAGGAGACCCGAGTGATCACGGTTGTCGTTGTTGATGATTCCGCCTTCATGCGCAAGGCGCTTTCGAGCATGCTCGAGAAGGACCCCGAAATCAGCGTGGTGGCCGTGGGCCGCGACGGCGAGGAAGGGCTTGAACTGGTGCGCAAGCACAACCCCGACGTGGTGACGCTCGACATCGAGATGCCGCGCATGGACGGGTTGACCGCGCTGCGCCGCATCATGATGGAAATGCCCCGCCCGGTGCTGATGGTCAGCTCGCTGACCACCGAGGGGGCCGAATCCACCCTGAAGGCCCTTGAACTGGGCGCCGTGGATTTCATCCCCAAGCAGTTGTCCAAGGTGTCGCTGGACATCGTGCGCATAGAGGATGAACTACGCGAGAAGGTGAAGGAAATTTCGCGCCGCAAGTTTCTGCGCGCCCCCCGCGCCCTGCGTGCCCCCCGCCCAGTGGGCGATGGGGGCGCTCCCGTTTCTTCGGGCGGGGCAGGCGGCGCGGCGGCTGACGGCGCGCCGCGCCCGGTGCTTACCCCGCGCAGCGGCCGCCCGGTGCGCGACATCGTGGCCATCGGCGTTTCCACCGGCGGGCCGCCCGCCGTGCAGAAGGTGCTTTCGCAGCTTCCGGCAGACTTTCCGGCCAGCATCCTCATCGCCCAGCACATGCCCGCCGCCTTCACCGGCCCCTTCGCCAAGCGGCTGGACGGCGTGTGCCGCATCACCGTGAAAGAGGCGGAAAACGGCGAGCGCCTGCGCCCCGGCACTGCCTACATCGCGCCCGGCGGCAAGCACTTGCGGGTGGACCAGCGGATAAGCATGGTGGAGGTGGTGGTTACCCCGGAACCGGCGGAGGCGCTGTACAAGCCCTCGGCCAACGTGCTCATCGAATCGGTGGCGCAGGCCATGGGTCGCCGCACCCTGGGGGTCATCCTTACCGGCATGGGCAGCGACGGCCTGGAAGGCGTGCGCGTGCTGAAACAGAAGGGCGGCCGGGCCCTGGCCCAGAGCGACGCCACCTGCGTGGTCTACGGCATGCCCAAGGCCATCGTGGATGCGGGTCTGGCCGATGAAATCATAGACATAGACGACATGGCCTCTGCCATAATGTCGGGACTGTACAAATAGCCTACGCCGCGATTCGCCCGGCCCGCCTGGCTCGCCCGGCCGGCTGGGCCCCGAACCGCGAAGGCGTCCCGGTGGACGCGGAGCAGGCCCGGAGTGCCCACGGGCGAACGGTCGCGAAGGTACGTGGACGCAAGACGCGGACGACGTGAACGGCAGTCGGGGGGCGGGAAGCCGCAGGGCGGCATGGGGTAGGCAATAAGGCCAGCCATTCCACGGAAGGACGGGAGTATGTCCGAACAGCAGATCATCGAGCAACTCCAAGGCGACAACGTCGAGGAAATCCGCGAGGCGGCCTACGCCGCCGGGAACCTTCGGCTGGAAAGCGCCGTGCCGCATCTGGTGGCGCAGATCCAGAGTCACAACATCGGGGTGCAAGAAGCGGCCGACCGGGCCATCCGCAAGATCGGGGGCGTGACCGCCGTGCGCGGGGTGCTGCCCCTCTTGCGGTCGGACGACGCGCCCATCCGCAACATCGCCATGGACGTGCTGCGCGAGATCGGGGCCGACGACTTCGAATCGCTGAAGCAGCTGCTGCATGACGACGACGTGGACATGCGCATCTTCGCCTCCGACATCCTTGGCACCTCCGGCAGCATCCTTGCCGTGCCCTCGCTGTGCGAGGCGCTGCTGCGCGACCCGGAAGTGAACGTGCGCTACCAGGCCGCCGTCAGCCTGGGCACGCTGGCCTTTCCCGACGCGGCGGAATGCCTGAACAAGGCTATGATGGACGAGGAATGGGTGCAGT
Source organism: Desulfovibrio sp. A2 (assembly GCF_000226255.1). GTDB lineage: Bacteria > Desulfobacterota > Desulfovibrionia > Desulfovibrionales > Desulfovibrionaceae > Cupidesulfovibrio. The sequence goes on along the minus strand of NZ_AGFG01000019.1, from coordinate 137,386 downwards.
TCTCGGTCATCGAGGCGCTGACCAAGATCCGGGCCGAATCCTCGGTCAATGCCCTGGTCAAGGCGCTGGACGCGGCGTCGGACCTGGTGGCCTCCATGATCGTGGACGCCCTGGGCGAGATGGGCAACATCAAGGCCGTGCCTCTCCTGCTCAAACGCCTGGACAAGTCGCCCGGCCCGCTGCGCAACAAGATCGCCAAGGCCATCGTCAACGTGCTGGGCGGCAAGTCGCTGTCCCTGCTGGGCGAGAAGGACCGGCTGCGTCTGCGCGACTACCTGCTGGCCGCCATGGACGACGAGGACGAGGACGTGCAGAACGCCGCCATGCGCGGCCTTGCCAGCATCGGCGGGGCAGAGGCCACCGAGGCGGTGCTGAAGGTGGCCGTGGCGCTGGACCCAGACCGCGATCACGAGCGCCTAGTGGGCTGCGTGCAGAGCCTGGCCGACATCGGCTTCAACAGCGCGGTGGACCGGCACGTGCGCGGCGACGACGAGCACACCCTGCTCATCCTTATCGAGGCAATCCGGGGCATGCCCAGCCGCCACGGCATAGACCTCATGCGCGGGGTGTTCTGGGACAAGCCCCGCGACGCGCAGCGGGCCATGTCCACGGTGTTGTCCGAACGCTGCGACCCCAGCGACCGCGACTTCTTCATCGACGTGCTGGACCGGCACAACGACGCCCACGTGCTGAAGGCCGCGCTGCACTACCTGGGCCGCAGGGCCAAGGCGGTGGAAGCGGGCGAGCGCATGCTGGCCCTGCTGGAACACCCCTACGACGACGTGAAGGAAGCCGCCCTCAACGCGTGCATCGCCCTGAACGACCCGGGCATGAACGCACGCTTCCGCGAATCGTTCCGCAGCCCCGACCCGCTGCACCGCATGATGGCCGTGTACGCCATGGGGCGCTTTGACGTGGACGAGAACCTCGCCGAACTCACCGAGGCGCTGGAAGACGAGGTGCCCGACGTGCGCAAGGTGGCGCTGGAGGCGGTGGCCAACGTCTGCCCCTTCACCAGCGAACGGCTGGAACTGGTGGTGCCCCGGCTGCACGACGAAAACCGCGAGGTGCGCCTGGCCCTCATCGAGCTGCTGGGCAACTGCGGCGAGGGCAATGTCTTCCCCTATCTGCTCCAGGCCCTGGACGACCCGGACGACTGGGTGCGGGTGCGGGCCATCGAGGCGCTGGGCACGCTGAAGGATTCCGACGCGGTGCCGCAGTTGGTGGCGCTTACCGAAAACGCCGGGCATCTGGTGCTGCTGAAGGTGGTGGAGGCGCTGGGGGCCATCGGCGGCAACGTCGCGTTCAGGGCGTTGCTGAACCTGATGGATTCGGAGGATCCGGAAGTCCAGCAGGCCGCCGAGACGGCAGCCGCCCGCATCCACGAAGAACAAGGAGTGGATGACTGATGTCCTCGCTGTTCTCCAACTCCATCACCCTGCGCAAGGAACTGAAGATCTCCGACGAGGAGTTCGTGCAACTGCGCGACTTCATCTACCAGCAATGCGGCATCTACATCGCCGAAAACCGCAAGTACCTGGTGGAAAACCGCCTGTCGAACCGCCTCAAGGAACTGAACCTCAAGAACTTCGGCGAGTACTATTACTTCCTGCGCTACGACGCCAACAAGCGCGTCGAGCTCAACCGGCTGTTCGAGGTGGTGACCACCAACGAGACCAGCTTCTACCGCAATCCGCCGCAGTTGCAGGTGTTTCAGGAACACGTGCTGAAGACCACCCTGAACGACCTGCGCTCCAAGGGGCAGAAGCGGCTGCGCATCTGGTCCGCCGGGTGCTCCACCGGGGAAGAGCCGTACACCCTCGCCATCATCCTGCACGAGGTGCTGAAGACCGAGCTTGCGAGCTGGGACATCAAGATCACCGCCAACGACCTGTCCGAGGCGGTGTTGGCCTCGGCCCGGCGCGGCGTCTATTCCGACTACGCCCTGCGCACCACGCCCAAGGAAATCATCGACCGCTACTTCATCAAGGAAGGCACCCAGTTCAAGGTGGACCCCAAGCTGAAGCAGCTGGTGAACTTCGGGCAGATCAACCTCAGCGACCGCGCCGGGCTGAAGCGGGTGGAGCGCTCGCACATCGTGTTCTGCCGCAACGTCATCATCTACTTCGACGACGAGATGAAGAAGCAGGTCATCGGCTCGTTCTACGACAACCTGCTGCAGGGCGGGTACCTGCTCATCGGGCACTCGGAATCGCTGCATAACATCACCCGCGCCTTCAAGCCGGAACACCATACCGGGGCCATCATCTACCGCAAGCTGGAGTGACGGCGGCGAAGGACAGGGAGACGGCAACGTGACGGAACGGAACAGGCCCGCGCCCGGTGCGCCCCGCCCCATGGGGCGGGCGTTGGCGGGCGGCGCAAGGGATGGTCGATGGGCGCGCGGGTAGTGGCCATCGCCAACCAGAAGGGTGGGGTGGGCAAGACCACGTCCACCCTGACGCTCGGCGCGGCGCTCGCGCGCCGGGGCCAGCGCGTGCTGATCATGGATCTTGATCCGCACGCCAACGCCTCGGTGCACCTCCGGTTTTATCCGGAGGACCTGGACGTGACCATGTACGACCTGTTCATGGTCGACGAGGCGGCCTGGCCCGCACTGTGGAAGCGCCTGGTGCGCCGCAACGAGGGACAGGCCTGGGACGTGGCCCCGGCAAGCATCCAGCTTGCCGAACTGGACGTGGACCTGAAAGGGCGCAAGGGCAAGGGAGCGATACTGCAACAGGCCATCGCGCACGTGCGCGACGACTACGACTTCATCATCATAGACTGCCCGCCGCACGTGGGCATCCTGCTGGTGAACGCGCTGGTGGCCTGCGATTTGCTTGTCATTCCCATCCAGACGGATTTTCTGGCGCTGCACGGCCTGAAGCTGTTGTTTGACACCATCCGGGTGCTCAACAAGGTGCTGCCGCAGCCCATACGGTACAGGGCCCTGGCCACCATGTTCGACAAGCGGGCCAGGGCGTGCAACAGGGTGCTCGAACTGCTGGCGCAGAAGATGGGGCCGAAGATGTTCAACACGGTGGTCGGCATGGATACCCGCTTTCGCGAGGCCAGCGCGCAGGGCAGGGTGATCTACGATCTCGACCCCGACAGCCGGGGCGCGCGCGCTTACGACGCGCTGGCCGAAGAGATGCTGCAATCATGACCCAACGTTCACCCGAGGAATACTTCCGCCAGCACGACTTCGGCTCGGAAGCGGCCACGGGCGGCGGGGGCGAGTTCACCGCCGCCGAACGGGCCTTCATGCAGAAGTATCTTGGCGTGGAGGAAGGCGACATCCTGCGCCGCATCGGCATCGACCCGGCACGTGCGGGGGGGGCGGGCGTCGCCGCCGGGCTCGCCGGGGGCGAAGACGAGGCGGAAACGCTGGAAGCCCGCCTGCGCCGCGAACCCGTGCTGCAGATGGTTGGATTTTTCCTGGGCGCGCAGGAATTCGCCGTGCCCACCGAGGCCGTGCAGGAAGTCATCAAGTATTCCGCGCCCACGCGCCTTCCCGCCGCGCCCTCGTTCGTGGCGGGCATCGTCAACCTGCGCGGACGGGTCACGCCGCTGGTGCGGTTGCGCGAACTGCTGGGCGTGTACGAGGGCGGCGGAAGCTCCGCCAGCGCCGGTGAAGAGGACAAGTTCATCATCGTCTGCCGCAGGCGCGGCCTGCAAATGGGCATGATGATCGAGCGGGTGCACACCATGTACCGTGTGCCGCAACAGGATATCGACTGGGCCATCGAGGCGCATCTCGGCATCAGCGTGGATTTCGTGTCCGGCCTGCTCAAGGCCGACGAACGCCTGGTGAGCATCGTTTCGGTGGACAAGATACTCGACTGTGTTCTGAAACGCTGAGGAGGCATGCATGAGCAAGCATATATTGATCGTGGACGACTCCAAGACCGTTCGCAACCTTGTCGCCTTCATAATGAAAAAAGAAGGCTTCAAGGTGACCACGGCGGAGGACGGTCTCGACGGTCTGGAGAAACTGTACTCCTCCGAAAAGGTAGACCTGATCATCTCGGACGTGAACATGCCGCGCATGGACGGGTTCACCTTCATCAAGACGGTGCGCGAGCAGGAAGCCTACCGCGACCTGCCCATCGTGGTGCTGTCCACCGAAGGGCAGGAAAAGGACATCCAGATGGGCATGAGCCTTGGGGCCAACCTGTACATGGTCAAGCCCGCCCAGCCGGAAAAGATGGTCAAGAACATAAAGATGCTGCTCGGTTGACCGATAGGGACATGTGTAGCGGAACGCAACGCGCGGCATGCCGCCGCGCCAAGGATTTCTGGGGGCCCGGGGGCCCCGGCGGACGCGGCCGTCGTGCCGCGCCGGACGGCATCCCGGCTATCGACCACGGCCACGCCCCGGCCTACCTGAGGTGAGGGTATGAGTCAGGATTTCATGGATCCGGAAATATTCGCCGATTTCATCGTCGAAGCCAAAGAGCACCTCGAGACCATCGAGCCCAACCTGCTCGAACTCGAGAAAGCGCCGGACAATCTCGCGTTGCTGAACGAGATATTCCGCCCCATGCATTCGCTGAAGGGGGCGTCCGGCTTTCTGGGGCTGAACCGGATCAACGGCCTTGCGCACCGCGCCGAAAACATCATGGACGAGTTGCGCAAGGGGGACATGACCGTCACCTCCGAGATCATGGACGTCATCCTTTCGGCCACGGACGCGTTGCGCCAGATGGTGGACAACCTGGATTCCACCGGCGGCGAAGGCGACGTGGAGACCGAATCCATCATCACCACCATCGACGCCATCATGGCGGGCGATGCGCCCGCTGCGGCCCCGCGCCCCGCGCCCGCCGCACCGGTGGCGGCCCCCGAGCCGGAGCCCGAACCCGTCGCGGCGGCGGAGCCGGAGCCCGTGGCGGTTGCCGCGCCCGTTGAACCGGAGCCTGCGGCCATTCCGCCCGCCGCGCCGCCCCGGCAGGAGCCGGAGCCCGTCGCCCAGGCCGAGGGCGGATCCGCCGAGTGGATCGCCACGCTGGAGCCCATGGAGCCCTACGCCCTGACCGCGTTTGGCGAGGGACACCTGAAGGACTTCATCGACGAGGCCCGCGAGATGGCGGAAAACCTCAGTTCCGGGCTGCTGGAGCTGGAACGCAACCCCACCGAACAGGGCGAACTGGTCAACGATCTGTTCCGCTTCTTCCACAACCTCAAGGGCAACAGCGGCATCATCGGCTTTGCCGAACTGAACAGCCTGACCCACGAGGCGGAAACCCTGCTCAACAACGTGCGCCGGGGCGAAATGACCGGCTCGCACGAGCTGGTGGACCTGCTGTTGCTGGTGGTGGACCTGCTGGAGGCGCTGGTGTCCCGCATCGACCCGGCCACCGGCAACGTCACCCCGTTCGACATTTCGGCCATCCTCGACTGCCTGCGCAAGGCGGTGGCGGGCGAAGAAATCACCCTGCCCGCAGGCCTTGGCGGTCGCCGCAACGGCGGCCCCGTGGCGGAGCCCTCCGCGCCAGAAGCCGCGCCTGAGGCCGCGCAGGCGGCCAACGCGCCCAACGCAGAGGACGACGAGGATGCGCCGTCGCCGCCCGTGGCCCCCGGCTACGACCCGGACGACGTGGCGCTGTTCGTCAACACGGTGCGCCAGCAGATGGACAACATCGGCGTTGCCCTGAAGACCCTTGCCGGAGACGGCACGCAGCGCGAGTACATCGATGCGCTGTACCGGTGCCTGGTCACCATCCAGAATTCCTCGGGCTACATGGGGCTGGACGAGGTTCGCGTCTATGCCGAGCGCACCGCCGGTCTCGTGGACCAGGCGCGCTTTTCGGGCATGGATTTCAGCCTGATGGTGGACCTGATGGAGCAGGAAACCTCCATCATCGGCGACATGCTGGAAAAGCAGACCGCCCGCATCAGCACGCCCGCGCCCGAAGCGGCGGCACCCGTTGCCGCCCCGGCTTCCCAGCCCAAGGCTGCGGCGGCACCCGCTCCGGCCCCGGCCGCCCCCACCGCCGCCACGCCGCAGGGCGACGACGAGGACGAAGAGCCGGAAGACGACGATACCGCCGTGGTCACCATTTCCTCGGTGACCGGTGCGGCCGCCCAGGCCGCGCCCGCAGAAGCGGTGAAGCCCGCCGCGCCAGCCCCGGCTGCCGCCCCCGTGGCCAAGCCTGCTCCGGCAGCGCCCCCCAAGCCTGCCGCCCCGGCAACGCCCCCCAAGCCAGCAGCGCCCGCTGCCCCGGCAGCCCCCGCCGCGCCCGCGTCAGCAGGGGGCCAGGGCGGCGCTGCAGCAGCGGCCCAGGCTCAGCAGGCCCAGCAGGCCGGTACGGCCAAGGCCTCGTCCACCATCCGCGTGGACCACGAAAAGCTCGACCACCTGATGAACCTCATCGGTGAACTGATCATAAACCGCAACCGCTACACCATGCTGGCCCGCCGCCTGGAGGACGACACCAACGTCGTCATCGCGGAAGTGGCCCAGGACCTGTCCGAAACCACCTACGCCATGGCGCGCATTTCGGACGACCTGCAAGACACCATCATGAAGGTGCGCATGGTGCCGGTGTCGTCGGTGTTCTCGCGCTTTCCCCGCCTGGTGCGCGACCTGTCGCGCAAGAGCGGCAAGGAAGTGGACCTGATCCTGGAAGGCGAGGAGACGGAACTGGACAAGAGCGTGGTGGAAGTCATCGGCGACCCGCTGGTGCACCTCATCCGCAACGCGGTGGACCACGGCGTGGAGTCCGAGGACGAGCGCGTGGCCAAGGGCAAGAAGGCCAAGGGCAAGGTGACCCTGCGCGCCTACCACAAGGGCAACTCCGTCGCCATCGAGATCGAGGACGACGGCAAGGGCATCGACCCCGAGAAGATGCGCGAAGTGGCCGTGCGCAAGGGCATCATCACGCCCGACGAAGCAAAGGCCATGGACGACCGCGAGGCCATGGAACTCATCTTCGCCCCGGGCTTCTCGTCGGCGGAGAAGATCACCGACATTTCCGGGCGCGGCGTGGGCATGGACGTGGTGCGCACCAACATCAAGAACCTGAAGGGCAGCGTCAGCATCCATTCCGAGATCGGAAAGGGCACGCGCTTCACCCTGTCGCTGCCGCTCACCCTGGCCATCATCGACGCGCTGATGGTCAACGTGGCGGGCGAGATGTACGCCATCCCGCTGGACGCCGTGTCGGAAACCACCAAGATCGAGGCGCGCCGCCTGACGGACGTCAAGGGCCGCAAGGCCGTGACCCTGCGCGGCGAAGTGCTGGGCATCGCCTCGCTGTCCGAACTGCTTGGCCTGCCCAAGGGCGACAAGCAGGAGGTGCTGTCCGTGGTGGTCATCCACGACAACGACCGCAGGTTGGGCCTGGTGGTGGACCGGTTGCTGGAACGCCAGGAAATCGTCATCAAGCCCCTGGGGGCCTACCTTGGCGACCTCAAGGGCATCTCCGGCGCGACCATCATGGGCGACGGCAGCGTCATCCTGATTCTGGACCCGCACGAGGTGTACATGATGGCCACCTCGAAAGCCATTTAGGGCTCGATCCGCCGTAGCAGCACAATCAGAACGCCCCCGTCCGGCAGCACCGGGCGGGGGCGTTTTCTTTTGGATTCGGGGATTCCCTACATGGGCGCGTGCAGCCGCACCACGTAGGCCAAAGTGCTGGCCTCGCAGCCGCAGGCCACCATCAGCAGCACCAGCGCGCCCACGATGCCTACCTTGTGGCGCAGCGGCGTGGCGGAGCGGATCACCGTGCCCCACAGGCCGCAGGCGGCCAGCGGCAGCACCAGCGTGCCCGCCAGGGGCAACAGGGGGGGCAGCATGGTCAGGTCCGGGCTGGTGAGGGTGGCGGCGCGGTACAGCACGTACACGCCCACGGGCACGGCGCACAGGGTGCCGCCCAGCGCCCAGCGGGCGCACACGCCCAGGGCGTAGTTGTAATAATCGCGGCCGAAGTCGTCCTTTTCGCGCCGGGTCAGCAACCAGGCCAGGCACAGCGCCCCGGCGGCCCCGGCGGCCACGAAGGCCGACTGGCCCAGCACCGGCCACAACAGGGAATCCGCGGGCGCGCCGACGAGGGCGCGCATGGTGTCCATGGGAGATGCGTCGGTGGGCAGTGGATGCCCCGGAAGCAGCAGGGCGCGGGCCAGGGCAAAGCCGGACACCGTGGCCTCTATGCCGCCAATCCCGGCGGCAAGGCCCACGAAGCGGTGCATGGCCGAACCCTTGATGTATTTCCAGCCCACCAGATACAGGGCGGCGCAGGCCCCCGTGCCCACCAGCAACGCGGGCAGGGAGAGCAGCGGCACGCGGAACGGCCCCGCCATGAGGTCGGGCTGCAGCTGGGCCATGCGGAAAATGACCACCGCGCTCACGGCCACCAGCAATGCGGCGGCAAGGGCGGCCAGCAGGGCCCCCTGGCGGGCCAGCTTGTCGGGGAACGAGGTGCGTTGCGTCACGGCAAGACGCTGGGCGGCCAGGCACAGGAAGGGAATGCCCGTCACGGCCAGCAGCAGGCAGGCCAGAATGCCGCCCGGCAGCGCCAGCGACCAGACGGCGGCATCGGGAAAAAGGGTCATGCGCGAAAGCTCCGTTGGGGTGATGCGGCGACGCGCGCGGGCGTTGCCGCACCGGTCTTGTGCCCCAAAACTGCTTGGGGCGCAAGGTGCCGGGGCCAATGGCAGCGCGGCGGGGCGCGGGGAGCCGGGTGGAACCGGGCCGGGCCGACAAAGCCGGGCAAGGGTCGCCGGTTCGCCGTGGGGCGCGCCGGTATGTTGAGGGCCGCGCGCAGCCGGCGTTTGCCCCACGGCGTGGGCGGAAACGCGCGTCCGCCCGTCCGGAGCGCCGCTGCGCATTCATTTCCTTGAAAAAATGACGGCCATCGCCTATGGAGGGTACAGTTCCGTCAACGTACTCGGCCAGTTCGGAGATTCCTCATGCAGCATCGGCGGCTTCGCGCATCGGCGGCATCGCTTGTCCCGGCCCTTCTCCTTGCCATGGCTCTTTCTTCCGGCTGCGCCGGGCAGGGTGGGGCGCAGGGCAGCACCGAATGGCGGCTGCGCATGCTGGAGGAAAAGTACCTGTCCTACGAAGAGGCCCGAAAGGCTCGCGATGGCTCCGTGGACGAACGGTTGCAGGCGCTGGAGGAAAAGCAGGCCGCGCTGTCCGCGCGCGTGGACGGCGATCGGGAATCCGACGGGCGCAGGCTGGACGCGCTGGAAAGCGCCCTGACCGGGGTGAAGCCCGGGCGCGCCGCCGTGGCTGCACCCGCATCCGCACCCGCGCCCGCGCAGGAGGCCGCCACGGCCCCGGCTCCGTCCGCCGAACCTGTGGAGCCGGGCGGGGACGCCGCCGTGTCCGTTCCCTCGGTGAACGCCGACGACCTTGGCAAGGGGGGCCGCCGCGTGCAGCCCGAGCCCGCCAAATCCGCCTCCCCCCCCGCCAAAGCCGCCCAGAAGGCCGAACCCGCGCCCAAGCCCGCCAGGGGCGTGTCCGACAAGGCCGCCTACGAGGCCGCGCTGAGCCTGCTGCAACGCGGCAAGACCGACGAGGCCCGCGTGCGCTTCGACGGGTTTCTGGGCGATTACCCCCACAGTCCGCTGGTGCCCAACGGGCTGTACTGGAAGGGCGAGGCCCTGTACGCCCAGCGTCGCTACGCGGATGCCATCGTGGCCTTCAAGGAGGTCACGGCGCGCTTCCCCAGGCATCACAAGGCGGCGGATTCGCTGCTGAAGACGGCGCTGGCCTACAAGCAGCTTGGCGACGACGAGAACGTGCGCTTCCACCTGAAGGCGCTGCGCGAAGATCACCCAGATTCCCCCGCCGCCAAGCTGGCGCGGCAGCGCTTCCCCAACGGGTAGCCGCCCCGCGTCGCGCATGGCCCCCGCTTCCCCGGCGTCTCCCGCCAAACGAACACCCGTGGCTGCTTCCACGCGCCCCGGTTCCGCCGTGCTGCCCGCCTTCGCCGATCTGGACGAGGCGGGCCGCGCCGAGTTGTGGGCCGCCCTGGCCTTGCGCCACAGCCCCGGCATCGGGCCGCGCACCGTGCGCCGCCTGCTGGCGGGGTTCGACTCCGCGCTGGCCGCCGTGCAGGCGGCCAATGGCGGCGGGCGCGAATGGGCGCAAGCCGGAGTGCGCCCGCACATGGCCGCGCCGGTGGCGGAAGGCCGCTGGCGCGAGGCCGCCCGACAGGAGTGGGACGCGGTGCGCGGATGCCGCTGCGCCATCCTGCTGTGGACCGATCCGCGCTATCCGGTCCGGCTGCGCGAGGTTCCGGATGCCCCCGCCGTGCTGTACTGCCGGGGCGACGCCTCGCTGCTGGCCAACCACGCCGTGGCGGTGGTGGGGTCGCGCCTGTCCTCGCGGGCGGGGCGCGGCGTGGCGGCGGACATCGCCTACAGTCTTTCCTCGGCTGGCGTCACCGTGGTGTCCGGCCTTGCGCGCGGCATAGACCGCGAAGCCCACGTGGCCGCGCTGGAAGAGGTGGGGTCCACCATCGGCGTGCTGGGCACCGGCATCGACGTGGTCTACCCGCCGGAGCACGCGGATGTGTTCGAGCGCATGGAATCCACGGGGCTGCTGCTGTCGGAATACGCCCCCGGCACACTGCCCCTGCCTGGCCATTTCCCCGTGCGCAACCGCATAATCAGCGGACTTTCCGTGGGGGTGCTGGTGGTGGAGGCGGCGGCCCGCAGCGGCAGCCTGATCACCGCCCGCCTGGCTCTGGAACAGGGGCGCGAGGTGTATGCCGTGCCCGGTCCGGCCACGGCGCAGTATACCTGCGGCTGCCGGGGGCTCATCGAGCAGGGCGCGCGGCCCGTGTCCACGGCGGAAGAGATGCTGGCCGACCTCGCCCCGGTGCTGGGCATGGAACTGGCCGCCCTGGCCGCGCCGTGCCCGCCGCCGGGGTGGGACGACGACCCGCTGGACGATATCTTTCCGGCGGATGTCCCGCCTGCGGCAGGAGGGGGAGCGCGGCCTTGCGCGGCCAGTGGCGGCGAAACCTCGTCGGCGGACCCTTGTCCCGCCCACATCTCGCGGGCAGCCCCGTGCGCATGCGCCGACCCGCGCGGCGCGGCCCCGCAGGGGTTAAAGATTTCCGACGAATCCGCCGTTTCTTCCCATGACGGCCATGCGGCGCGGGCGCCGGCGTACCCTGTCGATACCGCGCCGACGTCGGCCCGTCCGGCCAATCCGGTCAATACGGCCAATACGGGCAGTCCGGCCAATCCGGCCAGGCCGGAACTCGCGGGAACGGCCACGGCCGTCGCAACCCCGGCCACGGCGGACATCCCGCCGCCTCCGCCGCCGACGACGCCAGCACCGCCCGCGTCGTCCGTACCGGCCGCTCCGCGCAAGGCGGCGCGATCCGCGCGTGATCATCGGGCAGCACCGGTGGATGGCCCCGTGCCCGTCCCCGCGTCAGGCGGCAGCCCCGAAGACGCCATCCTCGCCTTCCTGCGCGACAGGCCCGGCGCGCACGCGGACGACGTGTGCCGCGCGCTTGGCCTGGGCGCGGCCGACGTCAGCGCCCGCCTTGTGTTGCTGGAGGTAAAGGGCGCGGTGCGCCGGTTGCCCGGCATGCGCTACGAGCGTATGTAGAAGGACGCCCCAACGGCAGATCACGCGGCGGCGCGCACGCGCCGCCGGAGAGAGACATGCAGAAGATACCGCTAGACCTCGCCGCGCCCGGCATGAAGCTGGCCAAGCCCGTCACCAAGGCCGACGGGCTGGTGCTGGTGGGCGCGGGCGTTGAATTGACCACCACCATCATTTCCCGTTTCCGGGCCAGCGGGGTGCAGTCGCTCACCGTGCAGGGCCGCCCCGTGGACCTTGACGACGACGGCGGCAACGATCTGGAGCGCATCGCCGGGCGGCTGGACCACCTGTTCCGCAAGCACGGGCAGGACCGGTTCATGACCACCCTGCGCAACATGCTGCGCCGCTTCTTTGCCGAGCGCATCGCCGCCGCCAGGGCGGCGGAAGAGGCCGAGGCCGCCGCCATCGCCGCCGCCGCCGAAGCCGCGCGCGAAGAGGCGGAAGCCCAAGCCGCGCAGAACCGCATTTCGCTCGTCGATGACGAGCCGGACGGCATGCCCGCCCGGCCCGAAATGGCGGACGGCAACGGCGCGTCGCGGGAAAACGGGCGATGAGCGAAGATCTGCGCACCACCTACAAGGGGCGGCTGCTGGCGGTGAAGGACCTGCCGACGCTGCCCACGGCCCTGCAGGAAGTTTCGCGCCTGCTGGAGTTGCCCAACACCACCACCGACCAGGTGGCCAAGGTCATTTCCTTCGACCAGGTGCTGGCGGCCAAGGTGCTGAAGATGGTCAACTCGCCCATCTACGGTTTTCCGGGGCGCATCGGCACGGTGAAGCACGCCCTGGTGCTGCTGGGGTTCAACGTCATCCGGGGGCTGATCATCTCCACCTCGGTCTACGACGACATGAATCGCGCCATGCGCGGCCTGTGGGACCACAGCGTGGGCTGTTCGCTGGCCTGCGGCGAACTGGCGCGGGCGCTGGGCATGAAGGACCCCGAGGAATACGCCGTGGCCGGGCTGCTGCACGACCTCGGCAAGGTGGTCTCGGCCCTGCAACTGCCCGAGGCCAAGGCCCGCGTGGACGGCGTGGTGAAGGAACAGGACCTTTTCTACATCGACGCGGAAACCCAGGTGCTCGGCTTCGGGCACGACCGCATCAACGCTTGGCTGGCCGAACACTGGAACCTGCCCCCGGCCATCCGCGAGGGCATGGCCTTCCACCACAAGCCCATGAGCGCGCGCATCTACCCGCAGATGGCCTGCGTGGTGCACGTGGGCAACTTCATGGCCCGGCTGTTCGAGTACGGTTCCGGCGGCGACGACAACGTGCCCCCGCTGTCGCCCCACGCCCTGAAGCTGCTGGGCATGAACCAGCGCTCGCTGGAGGCGCTGCTGGACAACCTGTGCGAGAAATTCGCCGACGCCGGGGAACTGGGCTTCGCATGATCCGTGACGCCGCCGTGTTGCCGAATCTTCGTTTTCACCGAGAGCTCCGCTGCATTCGGATGTGGCGCGCGCGCCGCGCGGAGAGGACGCCGTCGTGAGCACGCGCCCCCCTGGTTTCGGCGACGTCGCGTCGGCGGGCGTGCCGCGCTGCTGGCTGGTCACCGCCGACGGGTGCCTGTCCGCCACGGTGCGCGCCCTGTGGTCCGGCGAGGGCGGCGCTGCTTCGGGCCGCCCCATGGACTGGCGGGTGTTCGACAACGGCCGCGCCGTGCTGGAGCAGTTCTTTCTCGACCCGCCGGACCTGCTGCTGGTGTCGGCCACGCTGCCGGACATGTCGGGCGTGTCGCTGATCCAGTTGGTGAAGGGCGAGAACGTCTACCGTCAGGTGGCCACGCTGCTGTGCCTGGATGCGCCGGGCGTGGCCGGGGTGGAGTGGTCGTCCATCGATGCCGATGATTTCATGGTGCTGCCCGCGCAGGCAGCACCGAGGACGGAGGGTGACGTGGCCTGCGCGCCGCTGCCGCCGCCTCTGGCCACGGAACTGCGGGCGCGCGTGGATCTGGCCCTGACCCGCGCGGGCCGCGCCCTGGACGCCAGCCCGCTGACCAAGCTGCCGGGCAACACCTCGATCATCAAGTACATCCAGGGGCTCATCGACCGGCGCGTGGATTTCGCGCTGGCCTACGCCGACCTCGACAACTTCAAGGCCTTCAACGACAAGTACGGCTTTTCGCGCGGCGACGAGGTGCTCATGCTCACCGCGCGGCTCATCGCCACCACGGCGCGCGAGGTGCGCGGCCAGCCCGCCTTCGTGGGGCACGTGGGCGGCGACGACTATGTGTTCGTCACCCCGGTGGACGAGGCGGAGGACGCCTGCCGCCGCGTGGTGGGGGCCTTCGACGCCATCGTGCCCGGCTTCTACGATGCCGAGGACCGCGAGCGCGGGGCCATCGTGGCCCACGACCGCCAGGGGCAGGTGCGCAGCTTTCCGCTGATGGCCGTGTCCATCGCCGTGGTGTGCAACCGGCCCAGCGCGGGATTTTCGCTGGCCCACTACGGCGAGGCCTCGTACCGGGCCAGCCAGGTGAAGAAGCTGGCCAAGGACAGGACGGGCAGCTGCTATGTCTTCGACCGGCGACAGACCTGACCGTGGCGGTGGCAGGCCTAGCGATGGGGGCGGCGCAGATCGCCGCCAGCGTGCGGAGCGACCCGGTTCTCGCCGCGCGCAGCCTGCCTCCGGCCATCCAGCAGCCGGTGAAGCCGCTGCACCCGACGCCTACCTTGCCCCCGCCCGCGCCGAACTGCTGGACATGTTCCTGGCCCACCTGGGCATGGAAAAGGGCTACGCCGAAGCCACGGTGACGGCCTATGGCACCGACATGGACCAGTTCGCCGCGTTCCTTGGCGGCATGGCCGACGGGCCCGGAGCCGTCCCTCGCCCGGCTTCGGTCATCCCGCTGCCGCCGCTTTCCCTCGACACTCCGGAACGCATCACCAAGCGCCACGTGCAGCGGTTTCTGGCCGAACTGCATCGCCTGCGCATCGCCAAGTCCAGCGTGGCCCGCAAGCTGTCGGCGCTGCGGGCGTTCTTTCGCTTTTTGCTGCGGCTGCGCCGGGTCACGGCGGACCCCACGGCGGGCGTGCACAACCCCAAGCAGGAACAGCGCCACCCCCACGCCCTGAACGTGGACCAGGCCTTTGCCCTGCTGGACGAGCGGCGGCAGCGCAAGGGCCTTGCCATTGCCCACGCCGGTCAGGCCACGGATTCGGGACCTGCCGACGCGACACTGCTGGCGCGCGACCTGGCCCTGGCCGAACTGCTGTACGGTTCCGGGCTGCGCGTGTCCGAGGCGCTGGGACTGGACGTGCTGGACGCGGACCCGGCATCGGGCGTGGTGCGGGTGATGGGCAAGGGCGGGCGCGAACGCATGAGCCCGCTCAGCGATACCGCCCGCGACGCGCTGTCCGCATGGCTGGCGGTGCGCCACGAGGTGGACGAGGGTCGGGGCGAACCCGCCCTGTTCCTGGGAACGCGGGGCGGCCGCCTGAACCGGCGGCAGGCCGCGCGGATCATCGAGGCGCTGTGCTTGCGGGCCGGTCTGCCGCAGGCCATATCCCCGCACGGGCTGCGCCACTCCTTCGCCACTCACCTGCTGGAGGCCGGGGCCGACCTGCGCAGCGTGCAGGAACTGCTGGGCCATGCCCGGCTTTCCACCACCCAGCGCTACACCCACCTGACCCTTTCGCGCCTGGTGGACGTGTATGACCGGGCGCATCCCCGATCGGACATGGCGAAACCCGCGGACCCGGCAGACCGTGCGGCTCGGCGCAAGCCCGTCGCAACGCCGGAAAAAACGGCCCGCGCCGCCACGCCCCGCAAGGGGGGCAAGCCTACGGCCAAACGGTAGAGAACTTTTCCCCACAACATAAGAAACGGGCCGGAACCTTGCAGGGTTCCGGCCCGGTGTTTTTTGGGCGGGGCACGTTGCGGGCGTTGCGGAAATTTCGCTCTCCGGCAAGGAAGGCAAGCCGGTTGCGACGGGAGCGCACTAAAGGTGCGTGACCAGAGCAAACGGCGCGGCCTGATGCCGCCCGAGAGCGAAAGAGCGCAACGCGCAACGCCTACGCGCGCAACATGCCAAAGCGCTTGCTGATAGCCTCCTCGAACTCCTGCTGGAGCGAGGACACCAGTTCGTGCACCGACTGGATGCGGTCCACCCGGAACACGTTGGCCCCGGAGAAGGCAAACCCCTTCTCCAGATTCCCCTTCATGGCGTTGATCAGCGCGGCGGCGATGCAGTACGGGGTCTGCTCCTGCTCGCAAGTGCTGATGCACTTGAACACGCACTTGAAGGGCTTTTTCGCGCCTTCGCGCATGGACTCGATGAACGAGTTGCCGATGGCGCGGCCCGGCATGCCCACGGGGCTCTTGATGATGGTCACGTCCTGCTCGGTGGCGTCCACGTAGGCCTGTTTGAAGCGGTCGTCGGCATCGCATTCATGGGTGGCCACGAAGCGGGTGCCCATCTGCACGCCGGCCGCGCCCAGTTCCATGAACCGGGTGATGTCCTCGCCGGTGTACACGCCGCCAGCGGCGATGACCGGAATGCGGCGGCCCTTTTCGTCCTCGAAGGGCTTCACCGCTTCCACCACCTGCGGGATGACCGCTTCCAGCGAATGGTTGGGGTCGTCGATCTCCTCGGCCTTGAAGCCGAGGTGCCCGCCCGCCTTGGGGCCTTCCACCACGAAGGCGTCGGGCACGTAGTCGAAGCGGGATATCCACTTCTTGGCGATGACCGAGGCCGCCCGGGCGGACGACACGATGGGCACGAGCTTGGTGCGGAATTCTTCCTTCTTCTGGTCGCAGGCGTCGCGCAGGTGCCTGGGCAGGTCCAGCGGCAGGCCCGCGCCGGAGAAGATGATGTCGGCCCGTTCCTCGATGGAGGTGCGGACCATTTCGCCAAAGGTGGTCAGGGCCACCATGATGTTCACGCCCACGATGCCCTGGGTCAGTTCGCGGGCTTTCTGCAGTTCGCGGCGCAGGGCGCGGACGTTGGCTTCGATGGGGTTCTTGGCAACGTCGGGCTCTTTCATCCCGATCATGGCGGCGGCGATGACGCCGATGCCGCCTTCGTTGGCCACGGCGGACGCCAGGCGCGACAGCGAGATGCCGACGCCCATGCCGCCTTGCACGATGGGTATGCGGGCGACCAGGTCGCCAATGTTCAGGGTCGGAAAAGGCATGATTCAGTCCTCCGGTGCGGTGCGTGCGTGCCGGTGAAGGCACGCGGAATGAACCGGGCCCGCGTGCATGCCAAGGGCATGGGAGTGGGCGCTCCGGTGTGCCACCATGCGCGGGCGGCGCGCGGAAGACGCACGGTCCAGCGGCATGGCCGGATTCCAAGTGGTCTCCGTGGGCTGCATCGGAGTCTTTCGGGCAGCAAACGCTGGGTGGCGTCGTGCGGTGCGGTGGCGGCGGTGCGTTGTTTCCCGTGCAGTCCCCACTGCATGGGCGCAACCGCCGCCGGGCCGTGGCCGGGCGGACGCCGCGCTGGCGGCGCGGAAGGGCCGATGCGGCCCGTTCCCTCAAGCACGCATTTTACACAGTTTTGCGCAGGAGCACCAGTCGCAATGTTTGCCGTCGCGCGGCAGCAGCAACGGCGCTTCGGCCATGTGCCGCAACAGGAGGGCGAGCAGGGCGGGGATGCGGGTGGTGATGGCCGCATCACGGGTTTCGTCGTCCACGCCGTCGCCGAACAGGGGCAGCTCCTGCCCGGCATCGCGCAGGATGACCCAGGCGGCGTCGTGCACGTCGCGTCCGGAATGCTGGCCGTACATGTACACGTAGGCGGGCAGTTGCACGCCGTGCAGGGCACCGGCCACGTCGGCCAGCAGGCCGGGGTCGCGCTCCGGGGTCCACACCTCGATGCGTTCCCACAGCGCGTCGTCGGACCACGCGGACGGCTTCCACTCCACCTTGCCGGTCTTGTAGTCCAGGATCACCGCACCTTCGCCGTCTTCGAATCCGCGCAGGTCCACCCGGTCCACCCGGCCATGCAGGCGGCGTACGCGGCGGCCCGCGCTGCCCGGCACGTCGATGGTGGCCTCCACCGGTTCCTCCAGTTTCAGCACGGTGAACCGTTCCGGCTGGCGGGACAGGTAGCGGCCAAGGCGTTCCGGTCCGGCCACCTCTAGCATCAGCAAGGCGTCGGGCGGCAACTGGGCGGAAAGGCCGGAGGTGCCCAGTCGTTGCAGGAACAGCCGGGCGAGGTGCTCGGCGGAAAGCTCGTCGCGGCGCACCTCGCGCCCCTTGTGGGGCTGGTGAAAGTCCAGCAGCACCTTGTGCAGCAGGTCGCCCACGGCAATGGGGTCGTCGCCTTCGTTCACTTCGTCCGGCGGGGCCAGCCCGGCCAGCCGTTCGTGAAAGAAGCGCACCGGGCAGGTCAGCCAGGCGTCGAGTGTAGAGGGCGACACGGGCGCGTCCAGCAGCCGCCCCAAGGCCGCGTCGATGGCCGGGGTACGCTCGATGGGGCGCGGCGCGGAACGGAACGGACGCACCGTGCAGGCGGCGGCATGCAGTGGGGGCTGGCCGGGAGAGAGCAGGCTGCCCCGCGCGCGTTCCTCGCGCCACAGCAATTCTTCGACAAAGCGGCTGCGGATTTTCTTTTCGTCCAGCAGGCCGCTGCGGTCCACGCCGGTCTGGTAGCACAGCACGGCCTCTTCCGCACCGGCCAGCAGGCGGTGGAAGTTGTGCGCGGCCACCCGTTCGCGGCGGCGCGAATCGGGCAGCCCGGCCATGGCGCGCAGGCTGTCGGGCAGCAGCGGGTCGTGCCCCGGCGCGCCGGGCAGGCGGTCTTCCGTGGCGTCCAGCACGATAACCCGGCGAAAGCGCAGCAGGCGCGTTTCCAGCATGCCCAGCACCTGCAACCCGGCCAGGGGCGTGGCCTCGAAGGGCACGCGCTCCTCGCGCAGGGTTTCGCGCAAAATGGTGTGCAGCACCTCGCGCGGGAAGGGGGTGTCCGCCAGTTCGCAGTCGCGCAGGGCGGGGATGACCCGCTGCATGAGCCGGAACAGGCATTCCGCGTCGATGGGAAAGCGTTCCCACAGGGTGCCGCCGTGGGCCAGCAAGAGGTCGCACAGCGCGCCCACGGCCTCGGCCACGCGGGCCGGGGTGTCCGCCGTTTCCCAGCGGGTCAGGCACAGCTCCAGCACGCGGTGCAGCAGGGCGGCCGCCGGGCCGTGTTCGCCGCCGGGGGCCTTCCGGGCCACCTCGCGGGCCAGCGCGCGCGGGTTCACGAAGCTGGCCCCGCCGCGCACCGCGTTTTCCATGAGGTGGAACAGGTCGCGCAGGGGGCGTTCACCATCCAGTTCCAGCATCTTCAGGTAGGGGTGGCGGATGCACTCGATGACCGTGCGCCAGTGGTAGCGCAGGTCGGTCGGCGTTGCGCCCGCATAGCCTTCGGTGGGGCTGCTCCCTCCTTCGTCCGGCAACTCGCCCGGTGCCCCTTCCAACCCGGCCAGCGAGGTGGCGGGCCGGGCGGTCTCCTGCAGGCGCATCAGGGTTTCCACCAGCCGCACCATGGTGGAACGCACCAGCGGATAGCCCATGGAGATGTTCACGTCCTTGTCCGGCAGGTGGTGCAACACGGGCATGAGCAGCCCGGTATCGGGCAGCACCACGGCTGTGCCCGCCAGTTCATCGGCGTCCGGCGCGGGGGGGATGGAGCCTTCGGCGCTTTCGATTGCTGGCGTTAGACTTGATTCCTTCAAATTGCCGGATGGGGCCGCGTTGTCGGAGGGAGCGGCCTCGCTGTGATTGCCGGACCCGCGCGCGCCTTCCCTTTCGGAGCGCAATTCCTTTTCCATGACCAGTAATTGCGAATGTAGGTCGTAGCCTTCATGAAACATGATCGACGGCGTATGCCCGGAGGGCGGGCAGGCCAGATCGGCGCCAGCTCGCCATGAGGTCAGCCAGCGCACGTGGTCCTCGCAAGTCCAGTGCACCGGGCGCGCGCCCATGTCGGCCACGGCCGCGTCGGTGTGCAGGCACACCGTGGCCCCTTCGTGCCGCCACAGGTGCAGGAACAACGCCTCTTCCGTGCCGGTGAGGGTGGAGAACCCGGCCACGAACAGCCGTTTGCCCGCCAGCAGCGGGGGCAGGGTGAAGCCGTCCGGGCGTTCGGTGGCGCGCCCCGTTTCACCGGGGCCGGGCAGCAGGCGCACGGAACGGAAGGCGTCGAAGCCCGGCGTGGTCCAGCCGCGTTCCGTCAGCGCCGCCGCGTACGCCTCGTGGATACGGCCCAGCGCGCCCAGCAGGGCGGCGGCAAAGGGGGCCACCTGGCCTTCCATGTACTGGTAGTCTTCCGGCACGCGGTTCTGGACGAAGAATTCCTCCATCAGCGAGGCAAGGCGCACGCCCCAGGGAAAGAAGCGGCGCTGGTCCGTGGCGGCGAGGTGCTCGTACAGTTCGTCGCCGGGCCGCGCCAGGCCGCGCACGCAGTCCATGAGCAGGCCCACCCGGTCCAGCAGGGGGATGGGCCGGGCCGGGCGCGCGGCGGGGTCTTCGGCGTGGGCGCGCAGCAGGGTGAACATCTGGCGTACCGTGAACACACGGGGCAGCAGGCAGGGGCGGGCAATGCCGGGGGCGCGGCGGATGCGGTCCACCAGGTAGCGGCCGGGGCGACCGTGCGGAAAGACGAACACGGCGTCGCCGGGGCGGCCGCCGGTGACCTCGACGAGCGTGGCGGTGAGCCCGGCCAGGAAGTCCGTGTCCCACGGAAAGATCAGGAACGGTCGCGGGCCGGACCCGTCATGCGGGGCGCGGGATGACGCGCGCGGGGCGGCGCGGCGGGCGGCTGACCGTCTGGGCCGGGCGGCGGCCGCGCCGGGCATGAGGATGTCGTCTGGGCCGGTCACGGGCGGTGTCCTTCATTGGCATCGTTCGGGGGGGCGTCGCTATGCGGGGCGGCGTCGGTGGCGCGCAGTTCCACGGGCCGCACGGTGCGCCCGTCAAGGTACACCAGCACGCCCCGCACGCCGGCGGAGCCGCGCCCCGTGGCCTCTGCCAGCAGGCCGAGGTAGCGGCGCACCTGGGCCACGTGGTCGTCGGAGGGGCGGCCCGTCTTCCATTCCACCACGGTGCAGGTTTCCCCGTCGTCCACCATGAGGTCGGTGCGGTGGATGCTGCCCTGCGCATCCATGATGGACTGTTCCGGCACGCCGTGGGTGAACCAGTGCGCGGCCTGCGGCAGCGCCGCCAGCCACGCCAGCATGGCGGTGAGCTCGCGGGCGGTGGCCTCCGGCTCCGGCACCGGCAGGGGGAAGGCGCGCATGCCGTGGCCCACGGCGCGCGCGGCGTCCTGCTCCGGGTTGCCCGTCAGGCGCAGTTGTTCCAGGCAGGCATGCACCAGCATGCCGCGTCGCCGTTCGGTGAAGGTGAATTCCTCCAACTGGTTGCGGAAAATTTTCAGGCGCGGCAGCCACTGCATGGGCCGCCACGGGGCGGCGTCCGGCAATTGCTCCGGTGACTGGGCAGGCGGCGCGTGCGGGGTGGCGGGTGGCGTGGTCTGCGGTCCGTCTGGTGCGGCATGCGGCACGGCTCGCGCATCTTCCATGTCCTGCGGGACTTCCGGCGTCGCATCACTCGGCGTCTCTGCCTCCTGCGCCGGGGGCACCGCGCCGGTCACGTATTCCTGCTCCGTGTCGATGCCGCACCCGGTGAGCAGGGCGCGCACCCCGGCCAGCAGTGACGAACTCCGTTCCGCAAACGGGGTAGAGGTGACGTAGGCGTGCAGTTCGTCCACCGGCCGCGTCCAGCCCACGTAGAGCAGGTGCAGTTTTTCGGCGGCGGCCGCCGCCTGCGCGCGGTGGTAGCGGTCGCCCATTTCCGGGCACAGCGGGGCCAGCAGCGGCTGGCCGTCCAGTTCCGCCACCACCAGCGGCGGGTCGGTGCGGTCGGGCTGGTGGTGGAAGGGAATGACCACCACCGGAAACTCCAGCCCCTTGGACTTGTGCATGGTCATCACCCGCACGGCGTCCATGGCTTCCGGCATGGGCACCTTTTCCTCGCCGCCGCTTTCGACCCAGAATTCCAGGAAGGTGGCCAGCGAGGTGAGCCCGCGCGATTCCGCGTTGTGCACCACCTCCAGAAAGCGGCGCACGTAGCCGATGTCCTCGGGGTGGCGCTGCGCCACGCGGAAGCGCTCGAAGATTTCGCGCACCGTGTCGTAGGGGCCCATCAGTCCGGCGCGGGCGTAGAACGGAGCCAGCCACGTTTCCCACGCCACGGGGAAGGTGGCGCGGAAATCGGCCAGCAGCCCCTTGCCGCCGCGCGGATCGTCGGTGGCGCGGGCGGATCGCTCCGCCAGCCAGTCGCGCAACGCGCGGTCGGAAAGACCGCTTGCCCCGCCGAACAGTTCCGCGCCGGTCAGCACCTCCCACAGGGCCAGCGCGTTGGGCGGGTAGTCCAGGAAGGCCAGCAGGGCCACGGTTTGCGTTACAAGGGGATGGTCGGCAAGGCGCAGGCTGTTCTCGGTGACCACCGGCACGCCCCAGTCCATGAGCCACGAGGCCACCAGGGCGGATTCGTCGTTCTTGCGCACCAGTACGGCCACGTCGCGCCACGGGCGGCGAGCGGCCAGATCGTCCAGGAACAGCGCGCGCAGCTGCTGGCGCACCTTGTCGCGCAGGTCTCCGTTGTCCTCGCCGTGCAGGGGGACGATGCGTACCAGCCCGCCTTGCGCGTCGGGCCTGTCGGGCACGCCCTGCGCCGCCCCGGTGAAGGCCTGTGCCACCGACGCTGCGGCCTCGTCCAGCACGTGGGTTGGCGTCTTTTCGCCCAGCATGGCCGAAAGCACGCCCCGCGCGCGCAGCGGGTCGTCCAGTTGCGCGAACACCATGTTGTTGTGCTGCACGATGGCCACGCGGCTGCGCCAGTTGCGGGGTAGGGTGTCGCGCTCGGGCGTCGGGACGATGGCGGTAAGCGCCGGGGATGCCAGGATGTCGTCGAACAGGGCGGAATCGCCGCCGCGCCAGCCGTAGATGGCCTGCTTCACGTCGCCCACCCAGGTCAGCCCGCCCCCGCGCGACAGGCATTCCACGGCCAGCGGCTCGATGGCGGCCCACTGATCGCGGCTGGTGTCCTGGAATTCGTCGATGAGGATGTGCGCGAGGCGCGTGCCCATGCGGCAGAAGGCTTCGGACACGCCGAATTCGTTGTTCAGGATGTCGCGGGCATGCAGCGGGATGAGCGGCTGGGGCAGTTTGCCCTCGCGCCGTTGGAAGTCGGGTAGTTGTGCGGCCACGGCTCGCGCCAGCCCGGCCAGCGGGACCACCTGCAAGGCGCGCTGGATGAGCCGCCCCCGTCCGGCGAAGTCCGCGAAGGCGTCGCGCCAAGCGGCGAACGCGGCACGCGCGTCATCGCTGGCAACGCCCTTCGACTTCTTGAGCAGGCAGTCGTCAAGACCGCCTTTTTGGAGATAGGAGGATTCGGGAGGTTTGGCGAACACGTCGCAGGCGGTGCATTTGCCAAGGAAATTGCCGAAGTGGACGGCCACGGCCAACTGTTCCTCGCCAAGTATGCGCACTAGCGTTCCGGTTGCATTGCGCATGTCGGCGTGGATGGCGACCAGCTTGGCGGCCAGCGCGTCGGTATCGACATCGGGCAGGCCGCCTTCGGCCAGATGCCGTTGCAGCAGCTTCGACAGAATGCCGCGCAGTCTGTCGCCCACGGTGAACCCTTCAAAATCTGTGTGGAAGAGCAGCAGGCGGCAGGCGTCGCGCACGTCATCCCGCAACTGCACGTCGCCCCGGCGGGCGCGGTCCAGCACCAGGTCGTACAGCGGATCGAAATACTCGTCGGGCGAGAAGGACGGCTCGAAGTCGGGCGGCAGGGACAGTTCCAGCGCGGCAAGGCGCACCAGCATGGTCAGCAGGCTGTCGATGGTGCGGATGTTCAGCGCGCCGTAGCGCCGCAGGATGATGTCCACCCAGCGGGCCGCGCGGGCCGGGGGCCACGCGGCACCGCTACTGTCGCCCCCGTCTTTTGCTGTCTTGGCCGGATCGGCCAGGGCGTGTTCCTTGAGCAGGCGTATGACCCGCTCCTTCATCTCGGACGCG
Organism: Desulfovibrio sp. A2; assembly: GCF_000226255.1. Classification (GTDB taxonomy): domain Bacteria; phylum Desulfobacterota; class Desulfovibrionia; order Desulfovibrionales; family Desulfovibrionaceae; genus Cupidesulfovibrio. The sequence continues at coordinate 113,798 of NZ_AGFG01000019.1, read as the reverse complement.
GCCTTGTTGGTGAAGGTCACCGCCAGGATGTCCGGCCAGCAGTGCCCGCCCTCCGCGGCCAGCGCGCAGGCCCGTCGGTCCTCGTCGCGCGCGCCCGCCAGCAACGACAGGAACCGCCGGGTCAGGGTGTAGGTCTTTCCCGAACCGGCGGAGGCCTTGATCTGCGTCAGCGTTGGCGTAGGCATGGGGTGGGTGTGTCCGGAAGGAAGAAGGAACGTGACCTTACGATGCGAAACGTGTGGGCAAAAATGTTGCGCCGGGGCGCAACACCGTTTCCGGACGGGGATTTCGTCATCTGGCAAGGAAGCCCCATGTTCCGCGAGGGGAGCGTACTCTTCGGTACGTGACCCGAGCGGAACACGGTGGCTGACGCCGCCAGAGGGGGAAAGCCCCTCCGGAAACTAGATCGGGCAGGCACGCGTGGTATCCGGCACCATCCCCGCCAGATCCACCTGGCCGGTGGACTCCAGCACCGCCCGCCAGTAGTCGGACGCCACGTTCAGCTTGCGCCGGGTACGCGTCACCAGGTCCAGCGGCAGGTGCACGTACCTGTCCATAAGCTTGGACACCACCATGCCGGTGCGGCCCGCCATGGCGGCGTGCACGGCGTGCTGGCCCAGAAAGCCGCAGTACACCCGGTCGTTGGCGTTGGCGGGCACGGACCGGATGATGTAGCTGGGGTCGATGTACTTCAGCGAGAAGGGCAGCGCCCGTTCGTCGCAATAGCGCTTGATTTCGGTGCGCAGCAGGGTGGCGATGTCGCCCAGGATGGGGTTGCCCGAGGCGTCCGTTTCGCCGGTGCCTTCCAGCAGGTGCTGGCCCGCGCCCTCGGCCACCACGATCACGGCGTGGGCGCGCGAGCGCAGCCGCTTTTCGAGGGCGGGCAACAGGCCCCCTTCGCCATGCAGGGTAAAGCCCACCTCGGGGATGAGCACGAAGTTCACTTCCTTCAGCGAAAGAGTGGCGTGCGCGGCGATGAAGCCCGATTCGCGCCCCATCAGCTTGACCAGGCCCACGCCGTTCATGGCCCCCAGCGCCTCCACGTGGGCGCACTGGATGGCTTCCGTGGCCTTGTACACGGCGGTTTCGAAGCCGAACGACTGGCTGATGAAGTTGATGTCGTTGTCGATGGTCTTGGGAATGCCGATGACAGAAATGCGCAGGTTGCGCCGCGCGATTTCGGCCACGATGCCCGATGCCGCGCGCATGGTGCCGTCGCCGCCGATCATGAACAGGGCGCTGACGTTCATGCGCTCCAGCGCGTCCACCACCTCTTCGGGCGACTGCGGCCCGCGCGACGAGGCCAGGATGGTGCCGCCGAACTGGTGGATGTCCGACACCTTATCCGGGGTCAGTTCCATGAACTCGTGGCGGAACTTGGGGATGAACCCCTCAAGCCCGTAGCGGATGCCGATGACGGCGGGCACGTTGTAGGCGTGGTGCGCCTCCATGACGATGGCCCGGATGACGTCGTTGATGCCGGGGCACAGGCCGCCGCAGGTGACGATGGCGCACTTGGTCTTGGAGGAATCGAAATACAGGTGGCTGCGCGGCCCGGCGGGCTCGAACAGCAGCGGCACCGATTCCGATCCCAGTTCGGCGATGTGCTCGCGGTCGAGGAACAGGGGGATGCCCTGTTCGTCGGCGTAGCTGCCGTAGCAGAGCGGGGTGGGTATCTTGGCCGGTCCCAGGACCGGAATGGTGGTGTCCAGTTGCAGGGAGCCGTTTTCGAAATGGGTCGAGGGCATGGGGTGTCCTCCGGTATGGCGGTATGGCGGTATGGGCGGTATGAGCGGTATTGGCGATAGTGGCGGCGTTGGTCCGGGCTGAAGGCTTGGGGCCGACCCAGGGCCGGATATGAGCCGAACGTCAGGGGCGGCCGGGCGTGGGACGCCACGCGGATGCGGCGTGGGGCCGCTCTGGGCGGCACGCCCCGCATTACGCATATTCTTCACAGGATAGCACGGGGCGCGCCATAAGGCCAGCGTGTGGCCCTTGCCACGAAGGCCGCCCGGCGTCTGCGGCGTGCGGTAATCGGCCCGGTTCCGTGTGGCGGCCGGTGATAACGCAGGAGCGGACGGCATGCGCCGCCCGCTCCGTTCGCATTTCGGGTCCGGCAGCCCCGTGCGGGCAACGCCCGGCAGGGAAACCGCCGCCCGGAACTACCAGGGGGTGGTGGGGTACTGCATGCCCAACTGGGTATCCAGCATGGCCTGCGAGGTCTCGCGCAGCACGGCCGTGTTGTGGCGGGCGCACTTGTCGCAGCCGATGCCGGGCAGCATGGACACCACGTAGCGCACGCTGGTGCCCGCCAGTTCCAGCAGGCTGTTGCCCAGCGAGGTGAGCACGCAGTAGTTCTTCCACACGTACAGCATCTCGTCGCGCACGCGGGTGCGCACCACGCCGTCGCCGTTCAGGTCGAAGTCCTCGACTTCGGGGCGCAGCACAAAGGCGTCCTGCGCGCAGGCGCGGGCCTGCGGCACCACGGCCACGTTCCAGTCGAACATCACCGCGCGGCGGATGCGGCGGCACAGATCGTGCCCGGTGAACGCGTCGCCCTGAAAGCGTTCGTCCAGCGGACCCAGCTTGCGCAGGGCGGCGGCCTTCACGGCGGCGAAGGCCAGCGATACCGATTGTACGCGGGTGGGCTGCTGGAAGTGCTTTTCGCCATAGGCGGGCCAGTTGAACCAAGTGCGCGGCAGACGGCCCGGCAGGCCGCTGAGGCGGGCCAGCTTGACGATGAGGCCGGGTAGGCGGGCTGCGCCGCGCAGCACGGCGTCCTTGGGGCCGGTAACCATGCCGCCCGCCACCATGCAGGCGGGGGTGGTGTCCATGTGCTCCGCCAGGCGGCGGGCCGCGCCGGGGCACAGGGTGACGGCCGGGTCCACGAAGATGAACACGTCGCCCGTGGCGCGGGCGATGCCCAGGTTGGCGGCGGCGGCAAAGCCCAGGCCCGCCGGGGCGTCCACGATGACGGCTTCGGGCGCGGCGTCGCGCACGACCTTGGCGGTGGCGTCGGTGGAGGCGCGGTCCACCACGATGATGTCGGCGGATTCGGCAAGACCCGTCATTTCGGACGCGGCGGCGCGGACCGAGGCAAGACAGTCACCGATGTACTTCGCCGCGTTGGCGGAGACGATGACGAACGAGAGCTTCATGCGGGGTTCCTTGAGGGCGGTTGTGTGTGTTGCGGTGTCGTTGCCGGCGAAAGGGGCGCGTCCGGGCGCGTCTGGGCGCGTCCGGGCATGGCCCGGCGGCCCCGTGGGGGCGGGTGCTGGCCAGCGGCTGTTTCCGGATGGGATTTTCGAGAAACAGCCCTAGCGGACCAGGCCCTAGCGAATCAGGCCCAGTTCGGCGGCCGCCGGGGTCATGGCGTCGATGGCGATGGTCAGGAATTCGCCGAGTTCAAGGCCGATGGCCTCGCACTCGCGAATCCGCTCGCGGCTGACGCTGGCGGCAAACGCCTTGTCCTTCATCTTCTTCTTCAGGCTGGAGGCCTGCATGCCCTCCATGCCCGTGGGGCGCACCAGCGCGGCCGCGCTGACGAGGCCGGTCACGCTTTCGCCGCAGCGTAGGGCGCGGTCGAGCAAGGTGGCGGGCTCGCGCCCGGTGCATTCGCTGTTGTGGGCCACGATGGCGTTCACCGCCTCGGGCGGCAGCCTGTCGCCGATGAGGTCCACGGCCACCAGGCCGTGCCGGTCGGGAGCGTCCTTGGTGAGCGGGTAGTCGATGTCGTGCAGCAACCCGGCCAGCCCCCACAGTTCGGCGTCCTGCCCCAGGCGCGCGGCCAAGCCGCGCATGACGGCCTCCGAGGCAAGGGCATGCTGGACGAGGTGGGGTTCCGGATCGTGCGAACGCAACAGGTCGAGAGCTTCGGCGCGGGGGAGCATGTGGGCCTCCGGTGTGCGGTCTTCGTGAAACGGGTCACATGGACTTCGGACCTTGTACGGCACGAGCACGGGCGTTGACAACCGGGTCGGACGCCTTCCGTCCGGCGCGCGCCGCCGTCGCCGGGGCCGCGCGGGGCGTGGCTTTATTGACACGTGCCCCATAAAAGCGGAAAAGAGGAGGTTATTTCGCCAAGGAAGGCGGGGATGGCCCGACACGCGGCCATGCGGCGGTTTTCGCACGCATCCCCCTTCCGCCGGAATGTTTCCGGACGGGCGTCAACCGGCTGCGACCGGCGAGCATGATGGAACGAATACTCGGCATAAAGTTCCGTGAATACGGACAGATATACTATTTCCTTTCCGGTGGTCATCCCGTTGTCGAAGGCGACAGGGTGATCGTGGAAACCGACCAGGGCCAGGGCATCGGCGAGGTGGTGGCGCTGCGCGACGACCTGCCCGAAGACGCGGGCGAGGCCGAAGGCGACCTTCGGCCCATTCTGCGCGTGGCCGTTGGCGAGGACCTGGAGCAGGCGGCGGAAAACGAGAAGCTGGGCGACGAGGCCCGCGCCTTCTGCAACGAGTGCATCCGGGGGCGCGACCTGGAGATGAAGCTGGTGGACGTGGAAGTGTTCTTCGACCGCAGCAAGATCATCTTCTATTTCACCGCGCCCACCCGCATAGATTTCCGCGAACTGGTCAAGGACCTGGTCAAGAACTACCGTACCCGCATCGAACTGCGCCAGATAGGCGTGCGCCACGAAACGCAGATGATCGGCGCGGTGGGCAACTGCGGCATGGTTTGCTGCTGCCGCCGCTTTTTGCGCAAGTTCGCCCCGGTCACCATCAAGATGGCCAAGGAGCAGAACCTGTTCCTGAACCCGGCCAAGATTTCGGGCATCTGCGGACGCCTGCTGTGCTGCCTGAGCTACGAGCAGGAAAATTACGAAGAATTTCATCGGCGCTGCCCGCGCCTGGGCAAGAAGTACCTGACCTCGCGCGGCGCGGTGAAGGTGCTGCGCGCCAACATGTTCCGAAGCAGCCTGGCCCTGCTGACCGAGACCAACGAAGAGGTCGAGGTCACGCTGGAGGAATGGCAGCAGATGGAGCCGCGCCGTCCCGACCAGGGCGGCGGCGGGTTTGGCGGTGGCGGCGGTGGCGGCGGTGGCCGCCCCGAAGGGCACCACGAGCGCCGTCCCGAAGGTCCGGAGGGCCATGGCCCGCGCGATGGCCGTGACGGGCGCGACGGGCGCAGGCCGGAACGGGGGGATCGCCCAGACCGTCAAGATCGGCCAGACAGGCCAGACAGGCAGGGCCGGAACGGCAACGGCGAGCGTGGCGACAGGCCCGACAGGCCCGACCGATTGGACAGGCGCGATGCCCGCGTCCCGCAGGATGGACAGCCCCCCTTGCGGGAGATCGTGCCGTCCGGCGCGGCTTCCGTTCCGGCGGGCAGCATCGCCCAGGCCGCATTCGCCGCCACCTTCGACACGTTCATGACCGACGGCCCGGCGCCGCTGGCCGAAGGGGCAAGCTCTCCGCAGGCCGCAGCGGGCGGGGTCGGCATTGCGCCGGAAATTTCCGGAACGGCCGGGGCAGACATCACCGTGGCACCCGTCCAGGGCGGCGCGGACACAGCCCCGCAGGGTGCAGCGCCTTCCTCGCCCGTGCACGCTACGGGCGGAGACGCGCCGCAGGCTCCCATGACGGAGGCTCCGGCTGGTTCGGCACTCCAGGCACCCTTGGCAACGCCGACTGCTTCTTCCGGGGCCGCCCCGGCCGGAGTCGCTCCCGCCGGGGGCGCACCGGCTGCCATCGCCATGCCGCGCGCGCGCGGCCCGCTGAAGAACACCGACCCCTCCACCCTGCGATCCAGCAGGGGGCGGCGCAAGCGCAAGCGGCGTCCCTCCGGTCACCGTGACGGCGGACAGGGCGGCGGTGGCGGAATGAACGACTAGCGTCCGCCAGGCCGCGCAAGGCCGCCAAGGCGCTACGCTCACACAGGCAACAGCTTCCGCCCCCGGCATGCGCCGGGGGCGGCCATCATATCGGAACGGCGGCGCGGCGGGCCCGCACCGCCCGCATCGCCCGAATCGGGAGACACAAGTGGACCGTTTCTACATCACCACACCCATTTACTACGTCAACGCCAAGCCGCACCTTGGCCACGCCTACACCACCATCGTGGCCGATTCGCTGCGGCGCTTTCACCGTCTGCTGGGCAAGGACACCTACTTCCTTACCGGTACCGACGAGCACGGCGACAAGATCGTGCAGGCGGCCGAAAAGGCCGGATGTTCGCCGCAGGAATTCGTGGACGGCGTGAGCACGCAGTTCCGCGACCTGTGGCCGCATCTGGGCGTGGAATACGACCAGTTCATCCGCACCACCGACGCGGAGCACAAGAAGTGCGTGCAGGACGTGCTGCAGAAGGTCTACGACAGCGGCGACATCTACTTCGGCGAGTACGGCGGCCACTACTGCTATGGGTGCGAGCGGTTCTACACCGAGAAGGAACTGGAGAACGGCCTGTGCCCCCAGCACCAGGTGAAGCCGGAATACATCAGCGAGAAGAACTACTTCTTCCGCATGTCCAAGTACCAGGGCTGGCTGCGCCAGTACATTCTGGACAACCCCGACTTCATCCGGCCCGAACGCTACCGCAGCGAAGTGCTGGGCATCCTGGACAGCGGCGCGCTGGAAGACCTGTGCATCTCGCGGCCCAAGTCCCGCCTGACCTGGGGCATCGAGCTGCCGTTCGACAAGGACTACGTGTGCTACGTGTGGTTCGACGCGCTGATCAACTACATCTCCGCGCTGGACTGGCCCGACGGCGAGAAGTTCGGCCGTTTCTGGCCCGGCGTGCAGCACCTGGTGGCCAAGGACATTCTGAAGCCGCACGCGGTGTTCTGGCCCACCATGCTGAAGGCGGCGGAGCTTGAACCCTACAACAACCTGAACGTGCACGGGTACTGGCTGGTGCGCGACACCAAGATGTCCAAATCGCTGGGCAACGTGGTTGACCCGCTGTCCATGATCGACAAGTACGGGCTGAGCGCCTTCCGCTACTTTTTGCTGCGCGAGATGCATTTCGGCAGCGACGCCAGCTTTTCCGAAGACGCGCTGGTGGCCCGCCTGAACGCGGACCTGGCCAACGACCTTGGCAACCTGTTCAGCCGGGTGCTGTCCATGACCGCCAAGTACTTTGGCGGCGTGGTGCCCCCGCAGGGGCCTCTGGCCGAGGAAGACGAGGCCATCCGCACCCTGGCGGAAGAGGCCCAGCGCAACTACGTGCGGCTGTTCGAGCGAGTGCGTTTTTCCAATGCGTTGGAATCGTTGTGGGAACTGGTGCGCGCCCTGAACCGCTACGTCGACCATGCCGCGCCGTGGACCCTGTTCAAGCAGGGCGACACCGAGCGCCTGGGCACCGTCATGTACGTGATGCTGGAATGCATGCGCAAGGTGGCCGTGCACCTGTGGCCGGTGATGCCCGAGGCGTCCGCCGTGCTGCTGGGCCAGTTGGGCCAGACGCTGGACCCGGCCACGGTTGATCTGGCCGGGGAGGCCGACCGCTGGGGCGGACTGGCCGCCGGAACCGCCGTTGCCGCCTCGTCCAACCTGTTCCCCCGCGTGGAACTGGAAAAGACGGAAGAGGCCAAGCCCGCCAAGGCGGAAGGCAAGAAGAAGGACAAGGCTGCCGCCGCGCCCGCGCAGGCCGCTACGCCTGCTGTCCCCGCTGAGGGGGACACGCCCCCCACCATCGAGTTTGCCGACTTCCAGAAGCTGGACATCCGCTTCGGCACCGTGCTGGTGGTGGAGCGCCACCCCAACGCAGACAAGCTCTACCGGGTTGAAGTGGACCTTGGCGAAGCGGCCCCGCGCCAGATCGTGGCCGGGCTTGCCGAGTACTTCGAGCCCGACTTCCTGTTGGGGCGCCAGGTGGCCGTGGTGGCCAACCTTGCCCCGCGCAAGCTGCGCGGCCTGGAATCGCAGGGGATGATTCTTGCGGTGCGCACCGAAAGCGGCATGCAACTGGTGGCCGCGTCCGGCCCCGTGGCCAACGGGGCCAAGGTGTCGTAACGGGGCCGTAGTCGCCACCGTCCCGAAGTTTGAAACGCACACCGCCCGCCGACATGCATCGGCGGGCGGTTTTGCGTTGCGCGTAGGCGGATGGAGCGCGCCGGGCGGGTGGCCGGGCGTGGAAACACTGGGGGGTTGCTGCCGGGCTATTCGCCCTTGCGGTCGTCGGTGATGCTACCGTTGCCGTCGCCGTCTTCCGGGTCCTCCAGAGTGTCGTCCACCCGGTAGCGGCGGTACAGCAGGTAGCCCAGCAGGCTGGACACCACGAACAGCACCGCGCTGGCGGTGGTGCGCAGTTCCGGCGACACGCGCACGCCGCTGCCCAGCAGGGCGAAAATGAAGGTCTGCGGCACGTATCCGGCGGCCGACCCGGCGAAAAAGGGCAGCGCGGGGATGGCGCTGACCCCGGCCAGCAGGTTGGTCAGCATGTTGTTGCCCACCGGCAGGCAGCGGATGATGAACGACATGGCGAACGGGTCGCGCCCGAGAAAGGCGTTGATCTTGGCCACCCTGCGGCTGAAGCGCCGCGCCACGAACGACTGCCCGCCAAGGCGCGCGTAATAGAAGGTGACCACGCAGCCAAGGGCGGTGGCCAGCGTGCCCCACACCGTGCCCAGCGCCGCGCCGAAGGCGTAGCCGCCCAGAAAGCTGACCACCTGCCGGGGCATGCCCACGGCGGTGAGCAGGCAGCCCACGCCAAGGTACAGGGCCAGCCCGGAGATGCCGTGGTCGCGGATGTTGGCGTCCACCCAGGCGGTGTCCAGGGCGTCGTGCAGGCCGGAAAGGCGCAGCAGCGCGATGGCGGCCGCAAGGCCGAGAAAGACGAACGCACCCTTGAGCACGCGTTTGAGCAGTCGGGCGGGGGGATTGGTCATGCGGGGCTATGGCAGCGGCCGGGTGAAGGTGGATGAACTGCCGCCGGAACGGCGCGGGATGTCTTCTGCCATGCCACCCGAACGGGGCGGGTGGCATGCGCCGCATGTGGGCAGTAGCGGCAACGGGCCGCAACGTCAAGAAGGTGCGGCCGCGCGGGCGGCGTGCCGGGCTGCGGGCGCGGGAGCGTTCAGATCAGCGCAGGCGCGGCCAGAGCAACGGCAGTACCAGCGCCTGCCCGGCAAGCAGCAGCATGTCGCGCTCCAGCAGGGCGAAGACGGCCACGAGGCCGCCGCCGGTCAGCAACAGCCCGCGCAAGATGCGCAAAGCGCTGGCGGCCGTGACGGATGGGGAACCGTCGGCCGGTCCGGAGCCGGGCGCAGCAGAGCTTTCAGGCAGGCGGCCGCGAAGGGGGGACGGTGGGGAGCAGGCCCGGGCGGCCGCCCGGCGCATGGCCAGCGCCAACGCGGCCAGTTGCGCCAGCAGGCCAATGGTCAGGATGGCCCAGCGGGCGGGCCAGAGCATCCATTCCAGCGTGTCCATTTCCGCAAGCTCGTGCAAAGATGGGGGGCGGCCCGGCCCGGAACATGGCGGCGGCGTGCCCCGCCCTTACATCAGTTGCGGTCGGCGATATCGTAATTGATGTAGCGACGCTTCATCCACGCCACGGCCAGCAGGTCGAAGGCGGCGGTCTTGGCGCGGCTGAAGGCCCCGTACTTGGAAACGCCGTGCAGGCGCGGGCGGTGGTTCACCTTCAGCTCGGAAACGGTCGCGCCCTGCATCTTCATCAGCGTGGGCAGAAAGCGGTGCATGCCGGTGAACATGGGGATGCGCCGGGCCATGGCGGTGCGCAGCACCTTCAGCGAGCAGCCGGTGTCCTTCACCGTCTCGCCGGTCAGGCGGTTGCGGATGGCGTTGGCCCACCGGGAGGCGATGCGCTTGGCAAAGGTGTCCTTGCGCTTGGCGCGCCAGCCGATGACCATGTCGTACCCGCGTTCGTACTCGACGAGCATGGCGGGGATGTCGGCGGGGTCGTTCTGCAGGTCGGCGTCCATGGTCACGATGACCTCGTGGCGCGCGGCCTGGAACCCGGCCGCGAACGCGGCGGACTGCCCGCAGTTCTTGCGGAACGACAGGTAGCGCACCTGAGGGTGGTCCGCCGCCAGGGCCTTGATGACCTCCAGGCTGCGGTCCTTGCTGCCGTCGTCCACGAACAGCACTTCCCACTCCTTGCCAAGGGTGGCGACGGAGCGGCGGATTTCCTCGAACAGGGCGGGCAGGTTGTCCTGTTCATTGTACACGGGCAGCACGACGGAGAGTGAGGTGATATTCTGCATGGCCCGCACTACATAAGGAATTTGCCTGGCGATGTAAATGCGCGGTTGACAGCCCGGCCACCCCCGCGTATACACTCCTTCTTCGCTGGGGAGGCAGTCCCCACATCGTGTCGCGGGGTGGAGCAGCTCGGTAGCTCGTCGGGCTCATAACCCGAAGGTCGTCGGTTCAAATCCGGCCCCCGCAACCAGAATATCGAAACCCACAGGTTTGCGCCTGTGGGTTTTTTGTTTTTCAGCCAAAGCACGGGTGGGCATCGTGCCGTTTTCTTACTGGTTTTCTTTGTTGAGAAAACCATTTTCGGGACAAGGTTCAGCCTCTTCCTACCCGTCCTTCCCCATCCTTTCCAGCAGCCGCGCCATGGCCAGTTCCCGGCCCATGTCCTGCAACAGCCCATCGACGTGCTCGAAGCTGAAGCGTGAACCCAGGTACAGGTGCATGTACCCGGCGGGCACGCCGCACAGCGGGGCCATGCCCTCGGCCAGTTCGCGTGTGCGCTGCTGGGCGCGCCCGCTCCAGGGCCAGTCGGAATCGGCCAGAAAGCCGATGGCGTGTTCCGCCCGCACGTCCTCTGCCCGCATGGTCAGGCCGGTCAGGCCGATGTCCAGATAATGGTTGACCACGGCCAGCGGCTTCACCCCTTCGGCCAGGCTCACGTCGTCCAGCCCGTGCATGGCGGCGGTGGCCAGGATGATCTGCTCGTCCGCTCCGCGCGCGGCCAGTTCGCGCAGCACCCATGAGTGGTGGTCCTCGTTGCGGGCGATGAACGGGTCTTCGGACTTGTGCAGGGTGTAGTCCGCGTCGAAGGCGTACACGAAGCGCTTCAGGCAGTCGTGCAGCAGGATGGCGGCGTAGAGCAGGCCGCGGTCCAGCGGCAGGCCGCGCGCCTCGTGCGCGTCGCCCAGGGCGCGGGCGTTGCGCAGGTCTTGCAGCACGTGCAGGGCCAGCCCCCCGATGTGCCCGTGGTGCGCGCCGGAGCCTGGCGAGGCGGCAAAGCTCCACGCCGGGTGCCGGGGATGGGCATAGGGCGTCAGGGGCTCTTCCAGTTCCATGAATTCTTCCACCAGGCCGCGCCACACCGGGTTGGTCACGGCGGGCACGAATTCGCGGCGGATGGCGGCCAGGGCCGGTTCACCCTGATGGCGGGCCAGGCGGGCCAGTTCGTACGGCGGAATGATGTCGAGTTGCGGCATGGCTGTTTCCCGGTGGGCTGTTTCCCGATCCCCTGCTTTCCGGCCCTACTTGATGCCCGCCCGCATGAACGACTGCACGAACTGGCGCTGGAACAGCAGAAACCCGACCAGCAGCGGGCCCGAGGTCATCAGGGTGGCGGCGGTGATGATGGACCAGTCCACACCCTGCTCGGTGGACGAGAACACCTGCAAGCCCACGGTGAGCGGCCGCGAGTTGGTGGTGTTGGTGACGATGAGCGGCCACAGGAAGTTGTTCCAGTGGTAGCTGACGGAAACCAGCGCGTAGGCCAGGTACACCGGCTTGCCCAGCGGCACGTAGACCTTCCAGAGAATCTGTAGGGTGCTGGCCCCTTCCACGGCGGCGGCCTCGTCCAGTTCCTTCGGTATGCTCTTGAAGGTCTGGCGCAGCAGAAAGATGCCGAAGGCAGATGCCATGTACGGCAGGCCGATGGCCAGGGTGGAATCCAGCACGCCGATGGCGCCCATGGTGCGGTAGTTTTCCACCACCAGCACGTCGGGCATGATCATCAGTTGCATGAGAACCAGCGCGAACAGCACGCCCTTGCCAGGGAAGTCATACTTGGCGAAGGCATAGGCTCCCAGCGTGCACAGCACCAGCTGCGCGGCCAGCACCATGGTCACCAGCAGCACGGTGTTGACCAGGTAGCGGGCAAAGGGGGCCGCGTGCCAGGCAGACACGAAATTCTCCAGCGTCAGCGGGGCCGTGAGCGTGAACCGGGTGGAAAATTCCGAGGGGTGGAAGGCCGTCCACACGGCGTACAGCAACGGCAGGGCCCACAGCAGGGCCAGGGTCCACGCCGCGGCGGTGTCCAGCAGGCGGGCCAGGCCCCGGCTGTCGTAGATGTTGGTCTGGCTCATCTGTAATGCACCTTGCGCTCGAGAAAGCCGAATTGGCCGATGGAGGCCAGGGCCAGAAAGCCCAGCAGCACCATGGTAAGCGCCGCGCCGTAGCCGGTATCCCAGTATTTGAAGCTGACTTCGTAGATGTAGTAGAGCAGCAGGGAACTTGCGTTGTTGGGCCCCCCCTGCGTGAGCACGAACAGGTGGTCCACCATGCGGAAGGCGTTGATGGTGGCGTTCACCAGCACGAACAGGGTGGTGGGCATCAGCAACGGTATGACCACCTTGCGGTAGTAGTAGAAACGCGATGCCCCCTCCAGCATGGCCGCCTCACCCAGCGAAGGCGGTATCTGCTGCAACGCCGCAAGATAGAAGATCATGAAGAAACCAGCATCCTTCCATACCGCCACGGCGATGACGCACGGCAGGGCCGTGGCTTCGCTGCCCAGCCAGTTCACTCCGGTGAGACCCAGCGCCCCGCGAATCTGCTCCAGCAGGCCGTATTCCGGCGTGTAGAAGAACAGCCAGATGTTGGCCACCGCGATCATGGGCAGCACGGTGGGCACGAAGTAGCACAGCCGCAGCGCCGACTGCCCGGCGAGCCCGGCGTTGACCAGAAAGGCCATGGTCATGGCCAGGCTGATGGACAGCGGAATGGTGCCGCAGGCGAAGAGCAGGTTGTTCACCAGCGCCTTGTGGAACACCTCGTCCTCCAGCAGGTACTGGTAGTGCTCCAGCCCCACGAACTGCGCGGGCGCGCCGCCCCTGCCATCCAGGAAGAAACTGTGGATGAAGGTATTCACCGCCGGGTAGTGGGTGAACGCCGCGATGAAGGCCATGGCGGGCAGCAGCAGGAGCCAGGCGTGGATGTTGCGCATGGCGGCGGGGCTGCGGACGGCTGGTGGCACGGATGAACCTCCGGATCAGGCTGTGCACGGCGTGCGGTGAACGGCCGATGCAGTGCACTGCCAATGTAGTGCTGGTATCCCCCTGCCGGGGCGGAGCGCGCGGCCCCGCCCCGGCAGGGGTGTTCGGTCAATCATTCGGACAGGCAGTCAGTCAGCGGGAGTGCGCCCTACTTGCCGTAGCGGCGCAGGATGCGTTCCGCTTCCTTCTGGGCGTCCTTCAGGGCCTCGGCGGGCTTCTTGGAGCCGGTCAAGGCGGCCTGGATGGCGTCGTCCAGCGCCTTGGTCACGCGCTGGTTGTCGTGGGTGGACAGTTCCGGCACGGCGTGGGCCAGTTGGTCGCGGGCCACGGCCGCCACGGGGAACTTGGCCACGTAGTCCTTCATGGCCGGGGTTTCCCAGGCGTCGGGGCGCACGGCCACGTAGCCGGTGTCTATGCCCCACTGGGCGGCGCGGTCCGCGCTGGTCATCCACTGCACGAAGGCGACGGCCGCCTTGCGCTCGGCGGGGCTGGCCTTCTTGAAGATGTAGAAGTTGCCGCCGCCCGTGGGCGAGCCGGGGCGGGCGCTGGCGGGCAGCATGCCCACGCCGAAGGGGAACTGTGCGTTGTTGCGCACGTTGGTCAGGTTGCCGGTGGTGGTCCACATGATGGCGGTCTTGCGCTCGAAGAAGTCGCGCGGGGTGGTGGCCCAGTCGATGGTGCCCTTGGGCGAGACCTCGTGCTTGTGGGCCAGGTCCACCAGGAATTGCAGCGCCTCGACGGCCTTGGGGGCGTCGAAGAAGGTCTTGGTGCCTTCGGCGTTCATCAGTTCCACGCCGTTCTGGATGGCCAGGGCCTGGAACATCCAGTAGGCGTACCCGGTGGAGGGAATGGCCACGCCCCACTGGGTGACCTTGCCGGAAGCGTCACGCACGGTAAGCTTCTTGCCCATTTCCACCAGCTCGTTCCAGTTGGCGGGGCCCTTTTCGGGGTCCAGCCCGGCGGCCTTGAAGGCTTCCTTGTTCCAGTACATCACGATGGTGGAGCGCTGGAAGGGAATGCCCCAGGTCTTGCCGCCGGTCTGGCTGTTGCGCATGAAGCCCGGGAAGAACGCCTTGGTGAAGCCCATTTCCTCGGGCTTCAGGATGTCGTCGTAGGCCACCACCGCATCTTCGTCGATGAGGGTGTACATGTCGGTGGACAGCAGCACGGCCACGTGCGGCGGCTCGCCACCGCGCAGGGCGGTAAGGGCCTTGGTCAGGGTTTCGCGGTAGATGCCCGCGTACACCGGCGTGACCTGGATGTCCGGGTGTTCCTTCATGAACTGCTCGGTCATGCCTTCCACGATCTTGGTGATGGGCCCGCCCACGGAAACGGGGAAGTAGAAGGTGAGGTTCACCTTTTCCGCCAGCGCGGAGCCCGCCAGCAACGTCAGCGACAGCAGGGCCGCCGCCATCACGGTGCACGCTTTTCTGAAACCGGTCATGTGTGATGCCTCCTGCGATGTTGCGTTGAATATGGTCGTAAACCGCCGGAATCACCCATACGGGGCGAATGTGTCCGTTGTGTCGCGGGGGGTGTCAACGGCAGGTGCCGCGCCGCTCTCCGGTTGCCGCGTCGAAGACGTGAATGTGCTCGTCCGGGCAGTGCAGGTATATTTCCGCCCCCACGGCGATGGGCGACACGCCGTCCACCACCACGGAAAGCTCTTCGCCGCCCACGCGGCAGCCCAGTACCGAACTGGAGCCCAGATATTCCACGCTTTCCACCACGGCGCGCCAGCCTTCGGGCGCGATGCGCACGTGCTCCGGCCGGATGCCCAGGATGTGGTTTGCGCTGTCCACCACGCTCACCGTGCCGGAGCGGCTGCCCGCCACGCAGACGCTGCCGCGCGCGTCGTCCAGCCGCACCAGGTTCATGGGCGGCGTGCCGATGAAGCTGCCAGCGAATGTGGTGGCGGGGCGGGAGTACAGTTCCGACGGGGTGGCGTTCTGCACGATGCGCCCGCCCTGCATCAGGATGATGCGGTCGGCCATGCTCATGGCCTCGGTCTGGTCGTGGGTGACGTAGACCATGGTCATGCCCAGGGTCTGCTGCAAGGCGCGGATCTCGCGCCGCATCTCGTGGCGCAGCTTGGCGTCGAGGTTGGAGAGCGGCTCGTCCATCAGGCACACGGCGGCCTCGGCCACCAGGGCACGGCCCAGGGCCACGCGCTGCTGCTGCCCGCCGGAAAGTTCGCCCGGCTTGCGCAGCAACAGGCCGCCCAGGCCCAGGATGTCCACGGCGCGGGTGAGGCGCTTTTCGCGCTCGGCCTCGGGCACCTTGCGCACGGTGAGCCCGAACAGGATGTTGTCGCGCACGGTCAGGTGCGGGAACAGCGCGTAAGACTGGAAGACCATGGCCAACTGGCGCTGGGCCGGGGGCAGGTTGGTGACGTCGCGCTCGCCGATGGTGATGCGCCCGGACGTTACGGATTCCAGTCCCGCGATGAGCCGCAGGGTGGTGGACTTGCCGCAGCCCGAAGGCCCCAGCAGCACCAGCATGGTGCCCTGTTCCACCTCGAAGGACACGTCGTCCACGGCGCGGACGTCGCCCCAGTGCCTGCTGACGTTCAGAAGTTGAATGGCGGACAATGCGACCCCCTGTCGCTTGGGTTGGGCGGGTGTGGCGTGAACTGGTATGGCGGGTGTCGAAATAGATGAAGTGTTACACAGAATTACATCAGTGCCCGTGAGAGGGCACTGCTATGGGCAGGGTATGTTGCTCATATTTGCAGTTTCATGTCAACATCCCGAAATTATATGGGTAAACAGTCATGTCGTTCGATATGGAGTCTGTTGGGTGGCATATCGGTGACGTTGCAGTATGAACGCGCAGGCCATCGCAGGTTTGCCGCCGGTGCATTCCATGCGGCGTCGCCTCGCGGGAAATATGGAGAAAAGCCCCGAGACCCATGAGCTCCCGGGGCTTTTCTTGCTGCTCTTGTGCTCTCCGAAAGGTCCGAGCGGGTCGGAGGGGGGAAGGTGGACGGTGCAATGAGACCGATGCATTCGGCCGAAAAGTGGATGAATGCCGATAGGGGGTCGGCGACCGCTACTCTCCATTCTCGGCGTTTGTCGGCCTTCCATCCACCCATGTGCCCAGCACGGGGATGGAGGCTGCGTCCGTGGGGGCGGAACCGGCGGACGGGGCCAGCGGATCGTGGCCCAGCAGCACCAGGTCGGCCAGCATGCCGGGGGCCAGGCGGCCCTTGTCCCGTTCCTCGAAGGCGGAGAACGCGGCCTCGACGGTGAACATGCGCAGGGCCTCGGCCATGGTGGCCGCCTGTTCCGGGAAGGGGTGGTTGACGGCGGCGGCCATGCCGCGCAACGGGGCGTAGTTGGTCACCGGGCTGTCCGAGCCGCCGCACACCCGCACCCCGGCGTCCAGGATGGCGCGGTAGGGGTGCAGGCGGCGCACCCGGTGCGGGCCGAACAGCGATGTGCAGTGGGCCAGCCGGTGCCCGGCGATGAACGATTCCACGAACGCGGGCTGCATGGAGGCCACCACCCCGGCGGCGGCCATGCGGTCTATCTGGTCCCACGTGGGCAGTTCGAAATGCTCGATGCGGTGGCGGCAGTCGATGCGTGGCTCCAGCCGCTGGGCGCGTTCGATGGCGCGCAGCACCTGGTCGATGGCCCGTTCCGACTCGCAATGCACGGCCACCTGCAACCCGCGCGCGTGGGCCTGCAGCACGAAGTCGTCCATTTCCTGCTGGGTGTACAGCAGGGTGCCGTCGTTGTCCGGCTCGTCGCTGTAGGGCTCGAACAGCGCGGCGGTGCGCGCGTCCAGTTCGCCGTCGGCGCAGATGCACCCGCCCACGCGCGGCAGGGCCAGCTGTTCCACCTCGGCAAGGTCCATGCTCTGGTTCCAGCAAACCACGCGCAGCGGCAGGCGCGCGGCGTTGTCCAGCAGCACCGGCGAACAGCCGGGGGTCAGTTCGCCCCCTTCCATGGAATGCACGGTGGTGATGCCCACCCGCAGTGCCGACCGGGCGGCCACCAGGGCGGCGGCGTCCAGGTGGCTGCGTTCCATGGAGCGCAGCATGGCCGGAAAGACCCAGGTGAGGATGCCGGGGTCGCGCACCAGCCCCGTGAACGGGGCGTTGCCGCGCCCGCCCTCGGTGTCCGCGCCGGGCAGCCCGCGCGGTACGGCCAGTTGTTGCAGCGCCAGCGAATTCATGATGCAGCGGTGGCAGGTGGCGTGCATCAGCAGCACGGCCCGGCCGGGCGCGGCTTCGTCCAGTTCCTGCCGCGTGGGCATGCGCCGCTCGGCAAGGTCCAGTTCCTCCAGCCGGAAGCCGCGCACGAAGCCGCCGGGAGGCAGGGCGCGCGCGGCGTCGGCCACCATGTCCAGCACGTCACCCAGGGTTTCGGCCACGGAAAGGTCCATGCCCAGGTCCATGATGCCGGTGAGCAGCAGGTGCGAATGGCAGTCGATGAAGCCGGGCAGCACCGTGGCCCCGCCAAGGTCGGCGCGGACGAAGCCCCGGTCGGCGAAGGGGGCCAGTTCCGCCGCGCGGCCGACGGCCACGATGCGCCCGCCCTCCACGGCCATGGCGTCGGGCAGGTCGGCCCCGTGCAGGCTGGCGGGGGCCAGCGGGTCGCGGAACCGGGCGTTGACGAGCAGCCGCGCCCCGTCGTGCGAAAGACCGCCATCCGGCGGGCGTGCTTCAGCCATGGTTATTCCCCCCCGCCGCAGCCGCAGCCTTCGTCGCATCCGCACCCGCATCCATCTTCTTCGCCGGGCATGCCGTCCAGCCCGTCGAAGGTCAGCAGCGGGTGGTACAGGTCGGGCCTGCGGTCGCGGAACAGGCCCCACCCGGCGCGCTGCGCGCGGATGGCCTCGAAGTCGAAGGCCGCCGTCAGCACGCCTTCTTCGGCGCGTCCGGCCTGGCGGACCAGTTCGCCCTGCGGCCCGGCGATGAACGAAGAACCGTAGAAGGTCATGGAAAAGCCCTGTCCGAACTCCTTGCCCACCCGGTTGGACGCCACCAGCGGCATCATGTTGGCGGCGGCGTGCCCCTGCATGGTGCGCATCCAGTGGCCGGACGAATCGCACGATGGGTCGGCGGGTTCGGACCCGATGGCCGTGGGGTAGAGCAGCACGTCGGCCCCCAGCAACGCCATGGACCGGGCGCATTCCGGAAACCACTGGTCCCAGCAGACGCCCGCGCCCACCGTGCCGTAACGGGTGCGCCAGACGCGAAACCCGGTGTCTCCGGGGGTGAAGTAGTATTTCTCTTCGTAGCCCGGCCCCTGCGGAATGTGCGACTTGCGGTACAGCCCCAGCACCTTGCCGTCGGCGTCGATCATGGCCAGCGAGTTGTAGTAGGCCTGGTTGGAGCGCTCGAAGAAGCTCACCGGAATGACCACGCCAAGCTCGGCGGCCAGGGCCGACATGCGGCGCACGGCCGGGCTTTCGTCCAGCGTGCGGGCCAGCGCGAAATGCCGGGGCAGTTCGTCCTTGCAGAAGTATGGGCCGGAGAACAGTTCCTGCGGCAGCACGATGTGCGCGCCAAGGGCGGCGGCCTCGCGCACCAGTTCGCAGGCGCGGTCGATGTTGCGGGATTCGTTGTCGGTGCAGGCCATCTGGGTGGCGGCGACGATGACTTCGGCCATGCGATCCTCCGGCGGTGTCGGGCGCGGTGTGGTGTTGTGGGGCGGTTGGGCGTGGGCGCAGGCGGTCTCGTGGCTCCGCGTGGGGAGTGGGGCGCGCCGGGCGCGACGGCCCGAACCTAGACCCGCGCCACCCCGGCTTCAAATGAAAATTTTATGGGACAAAGGGGGAAAAGGGCCGGAATCTGCCCCAAAGGTTGGGGCATGTTGCCGAAATGAAAGAATGTATGTCTGTTTACAATTTTCGTAATTCGTAGTGCTCTTTGGGGGGTGGAGCGCAAGGCACGGCGTTGCCGGTTGGACGAGGGGTGCGCTAGAAGCAGGATGCGGGCGCGGCGGTGCGCTGTGCCGGCTCCTGGTGGCGGCCGCATGCCGCCATGAAAAGCCCGCGCCCGTCGGATGTCGCGTTTGCCGCGACAGGTTTCACCCATGCCCGGAGCAGTCATGACCAGATCATCCCGTACCCGCGACAGGGGCGTCGCCGCCGAACCCGGTTCCGCCGATGCCTCGTCCGTCCACGAACTGGCCGCCTGCCGGGCCGAGATGCGCCGCCTGCGCGCGGCCTTCGATTCGGCCAGTGACGGCATCTGGATCACGGCGGGCGACGGCACCGTGCTGGACGTGAACAAGACCTCGTTGGCGCTCAACCGCATCCGCGCGGAAGAAGTGCTGGGGCTGGACGTGCGGGCCATCGTGGAACTGGGCATCGTGGACCGTTCGGCCAGCATCGAGGTGCTGCAACACCGGCGGCAGGTGGGCTTCGTGCAGCAGGCGGGCCGCACCGGGCGGCACCTGTTCGTCACCGGCATTCCCGTGTTCGACGAAACCGGTGAAATTTCGCTGGTGGTGGTGCACGAGCGCGACGTGACCGACCTGCGCAACATGCGCGACACCATGGAGGAAACCCGCCGCGCCTTCCGCAAGGCCGAGGAGGAACTGACCGAACTCAAGCTGCTGGAACTGGCGGACCGGGACATCGTGGCGGAAAGCAAGGAGATGCGCCAGGTGCTGTCCACCTGCCTGAAGCTGGCCCGGCTGGATGCGCCCGAGGTGCTCATCCTGGGCGAATCGGGCACCGGCAAGGGGCTGCTGGCCAAGTTTCTGCACCGGCACGGGCCGCGCGCCGAGGGGCCGTTCATTCAGGTGAATTGCGCCGCGTTGCCGCCCGCGCTGTTCGAGGCGGAACTGTTCGGCTACGAGCGCGGGGCATTCAGCGGCGCGCAAGAGGCCCGGGCCGGGCTGCTGGAACTGGCGCGCGGCGGCACCTTCTTTCTGGACGAGGTGGGCGACATGCCCCAGGAGGTGCAGGCCAAGCTGCTGAAATGCCTGGATGAGCGCGAATATTACCCCCTTGGCGGGCGTGAGCCGCGCTCCGTGGACTGCGCCATCGTCACCGCCACCAACCGCGACCTGGAGCGGGAAGCCGCCGGGCGGCGCTTCCGGCAGGACCTGTACTACCGGCTGTCCACCTACGTGGTGCGCATCCCCCCGCTGCGCGAACGGCCAGAGGACATGCTGGCCCTGGCCCAGCGCGAACTGGACCGACTGAACGGCGAATTCCGCACCAGCAAACGGCTGACACCGGTATCCATGAGCCTGCTGCAGGCTCATCCCTTCCCGGGCAACGTGCGGGAGCTGTCCAACCTGCTCAAGAAGGCCGTGGTCATCGCCGAGGGGGACCAGTTGGACGCAGTGCTGGCCGAAACGCTGGGAACCCGGCCGTCCTTTGCCGGGGCCGCCGGGGCCGCCGGGGGCGAGGCCGGGCTGGAGGAAGAACTGGCGGCGGTGGAGCGGGAACTGCTGCTCAAGGCCGCCGCGCGCTGCCGCACCACCCGGCAGATGGCGGAGTACCTGGGCGTCAGCCAGCCTACGGTTGTGCGCAAGATGGCCCGCCACGGCGTACGCCTGCCGGAACGCGGCAAGGGCAGGCCCGGCGTGCGCGTTGGGCAGGAGTGACAATTTTGTGTTTTTTGTGTTTCGTATAACATGCCGAAAGAATACACTGCTGCGCGTAATCCCCTGCATGCGTAGACGGGCACGCGCTGAACAAGCGCTGCGTTCCCGATTAAAGTTCTCCTATGAAACATTTTTGTAATTTCATTTATTAACAGAATAATACCATAAAATATAACGGTTTAATTTCGAGGCGCCATGTTTTTGGGCTTTCTTGTTTGTTCAGGCTGTGGAGAAAAAAAGCGCATTAATCCATTAAATTACTTTTATGTGATATGGTAATTTTGATTCAATAAAGAATCACAGTGATAATAATTTAATTAAGCATGTTATCTGTTTTATTGATTCAAAATAGAATCATAACTGTTTTTGCGTCTGCGACGTGCTTCCGTAATTCGCCTGAATTTAACAGGATTTTCCTGTTGGTCCGCTGCTTGCTCATACGCAGTCATCCCCCTTGCGCTGGCGGGGGGGCAATTCTGCGAAACAGGCGGCACCATCCATGTCCACTTCCTCTTCTCTCCTGGAGCGTCGTCGCACCGCCGTCCCGCGTGGGGTCGGGAACCTCTGCGACTGTTTCGCCGCATCCGCGTCGGGTGCGGTCATCCGCGACGTTGATGGTCGTGAATACATCGATTTCGTCGGCGGCATCGGCGTCAACAACGTGGGGCACTGCCACCCGGACGTGGTGGCCGCCGTGCGCGACCAGGCCGGAAAGCTGCTGCATTCCTGCTTCCACATCGCCATGTACGAGCCGTACGTGGCCCTTGCCGAGCGCCTTGCAGTGCTGACCCCCGGCGACTTTCCCAAGAAGACACTGTTCCTGAACAGCGGCGCCGAGGCCGTGGAAAACGCCGTCAAGATCGCCCGGCGAGCCACGGGGCGGCAGGGCGTCATCGCCTTCGAGACCGGCTTCCACGGCCGCACCTTGCTGGCCATGAGCCTGACCAGCAAGGTCAACAACTACAAGCGCGGCTTCGGTCCCTTCGCCCCCGAAGTGTACCGCATGCCCTACGCCTACTGTTACCGCTGCCCCATGGGCCGCACCCACCCCGAATGCGGGCTGGCCTGCGCCGAACACCTGGAAAGCTTCTTCATCGACCACGTGGCCCCGGACCAGGTGGCCTGCATGATCGTGGAACCGCTGACCGGCGAGGGCGGCTTCATCGTGCCCCCTCCCGGCTACTTCAAGCGGCTCATGGAACTCTGCCACAAGCACGGCATCGTCTTCATTTCCGATGAAATCCAGACCGGCGTCGGCCGCACCGGCACCATGTTCGCCATGGAGCAGCACGACGTGGCGGCGGACATCACCCTGGTGGCCAAGAGCCTTGGCGGCGGCATGCCCATTTCCGCCGTGGTGGGCCGGGCAGAGCTGATGGACGCCCCCGACCCCGGCGGCCTTGGCGGCACCTACGGCGGCAACCCGGTGTCCTGCGCCGCGGGCCTGGCCGTGCTGGACGTGTTCGAGAAGGAACGGCTGCTGGAGCGGGGCCGCGCCCTTGGGGATTCGCTGCGGGCCACCTTCACCGCGTGGGCGGACGAGATGGACTGCATCGGCGACATTCGCGGTCTTGGCCCCATGCTGGCGCTGGAACTGGTGCGCGACCGCGCCACCCGCGAGCCCGCCGGGGCGGAGACCAAGGCCATCGTGGCGCGCTGCCTGGAAAAGGGCTTGCTCATCCTTTCCTGCGGTCATCACAGCAACGTGCTGCGCATGCTGATGCCGCTGGTCATTGGCGACGATGAACTGGCGCGCGGCCTCGCCATCCTGCGCGACGCCCTGGCCGAAACCTTCGGCGGCAAGGCCCGGGGGGCTGCATGACCATCGCTTCCATCAGCCCCACCACCGGCGAAACCCTCGCCACCTTCGAAGAATGGACGCCCGAGGCCACCCGTGCGGCGCTGGACCACGCGGGCGCGGCATGGCGGCACTGGCGTGCCGCCGCACTGGACCAGCGCACCACCGTACTGCGCGGTGCGGCGGAGATCCTGCGGCGCGACGCCGCCCGCCTGGCCCGCATCATGGCCGACGAGATGGGCAAGCCCGTCAGCCTGGGCGAGGGCGAGGCCGTCAAGTGCGCCGCCGTGTGCGACTACTACGCCGACAACGCCGCCGCCTTCCTGGCCCCCGTGCCCCTGCCCAGCGACGCGGCCCGTTCCTACATCGCCTACGAGCCGCTGGGGGTGATCCTGGCGGTGATGCCGTGGAACTTCCCGCTGTGGCAGGTGTTCCGCATCGCCGCGCCCGCGCTGGCCGCCGGCAACGGGATGGTGCTCAAGCACGCCTCCAACGTGCCGCAGTGCGCGCTGGTCATAGAGGCGGTGCTGCGCGAGGCGGGCCTGCCGGAACATGCGTTCCGCACGCTGCTCATCGGCGCGCGGCAGGTGGAGTCGGTCATCGCCCATCCGGCCGTGGCCGGGGTGAGCCTGACCGGCAGCGGCCCGGCCGGGGCGCAGGTGGCCGCAGCCGCCGGACGCCACCTGAAGCGCAGCCTGCTGGAGCTTGGCGGCAGCGACCCCTTCGTGGTGCTGGCCGACGCAGACCTGGAGGCCGCCGCATCCGTGGCGGTGACGGCCCGCTTCGCCAATTCCGGGCAGACCTGCATCGCGGCCAAGCGGTTCATCGTCGAGGACGCGGCGCACGACGCCTTCGTACGGCTTTTCGCGACAAAGGCGGCGGCGCTGGTCATGGGCAACCCGCACGACCCGGCCACCCAGCTCGGCCCGCTGGCGCGCCCCGCCTTCGTCGCGGAACTCGACGCCCTCGTTGCCGCCAGCGTGGCGGCCGGGGCCACGCTGACCCTTGCGGGCGGCCCGGTTTCGGGTCCGGAAGCCGGGGCTGGCGCGTTCTACCGCCCGGTGATCCTTGCCGGCGTAACCCCCGGCATGC
Source organism: Desulfovibrio sp. A2 (assembly GCF_000226255.1). Classification (GTDB taxonomy): domain Bacteria; phylum Desulfobacterota; class Desulfovibrionia; order Desulfovibrionales; family Desulfovibrionaceae; genus Cupidesulfovibrio. The sequence continues at coordinate 90,181 of NZ_AGFG01000019.1, read as the reverse complement.
CCGTGTTCGACGAGGAAACCTTCGGCCCCGTGGCCGCCGTCACCCGTGCCCGCGACGCGGAGCACGCCGTGGAACTGGCCAACGCCACCCCCTACGGCCTCGGCGGTTCCGTATGGACGCGCGACGCGGCCAGGGGCGAGGCCGTGGCCCGGCGCATCGACGCCGGTGCGGTGTTCGTCAACGGGCAGGTCAAGAGCGACCCGCGCCTGCCCTTCGGCGGCGTCAAGGCCTCGGGCTACGGGCGCGAACTGTGGTCCTGCGGCATGCACGAGTTCATGAACGTCAAGACCGTGTGGGTCGGCTAAGCCCATCCGGAAGGAGCACGCATGAGTCTTGAGGCATACGCCATCTACAAGAATTACGGCGAGGTGGAGGCCCTGCACAACGTGGACCTGGTCACCGAGCGCGGCGAATTCTTCACCCTGCTGGGGCCTTCGGGCTGCGGCAAGACCACCCTGCTGCGCATCATCGCGGGGCTGGAGCTGCCCGATTCGGGTACGGTGATGCTGACCGGCGGCAACGTGACCACGCTGCCCGCCAACGAGCGCAACGTGAACACCGTGTTCCAGAGCTACGCGCTGTTCCCGCACCTGACCCTTTTCGAGAACGTGGCCTTCGGCATGCGCTCACGCCGCCTGACCGGCTCGGTGGTGACGGAAAAGGTCATGGCCGCCCTTGCCATGGTACACATGGAAGACAAAAAGGACCGCCTGCCCAGCCAGCTTTCCGGCGGCCAGAAGCAGCGCGTGGCCCTGGCCCGCGCCCTGGTCAACGAGCCGGAGGTGCTGTTGCTGGACGAGCCCATGTCCGCGCTGGACGCCAAGCTGCGCCACGCCGTGCAGGCCGAGCTGCGCCAGTTGCAGCAGAAGCTGGGCAAGACCTTCATCCTGGTCACCCACGATCAGGAAGAAGCGCTGACCGTGTCCGACCGCATCGCGGTGATGCGCCAGGGCAGGGTGGTGCAGTGCGCCCCCGCGCGCGAACTGTACGAGCGCCCGGTGAACCGCTACGTGGCCGACTTTCTGGGCAAGGCCAACATCATCGCCGGTCGGCGCGCCGAGGGCGGCGTGGAGACGGAACTGGGCCTGCTGCGGCTGGACAGCCCGCCCACGTGGGAACAGGGAGAACTGGCCATCCGGCCCGAGAACATCGTGTTCCACCCGGAGCGCCCGGCGGTGAACGGGCTGCGCGCCCGCGTGAGCGAGGCGTTCTACCGGGGCGACAGGGTGGAGGTGTGGCTGGAGCCCGGCAACCTGCGCATGAGCGCCGCGCCGCGCCGGGGCATCGCCAAGGGCGACGAGATATGGATCGAACTGCTGCCGAGCGCGCTGGTGCCCCTGCATGAGTAGCCAACACCATCTCGTCTGGAACGGCGAACTCACCACCCGCCTGCGGCTGATCCGCCGGGGCATGTACCTGGCCGCGCCGGGCATGTTGTGGATACTGCTCTTTCTCGCGCTGCCCAGCGTGCTGCTGATCGTGGTCAGCATGACCACGCGCGGCGACTACGGGCAGATCGAGTGGGTGTTCTCGCTGGACAACTTCACCCGGCTCATGGGCTACAGCAGTTACGGCTGGTCGGCCGACTACCTGTGGATTCTGTTCCGCAGCGTGTGGGTGGCCTTCTGGACCACGCTGGTGTGCGTGCTGCTGGCCTACCCGCTGTGCTTTCACATCGCCAACCGCGCGCCGGAAAAGCGCTATTTCTGGCTGACCCTGATCATCATCCCGTTCTGGACCAACCTGGTCATCCGGGCCTACGCGTGGCTGCTGGTGCTGGCCCCGCAACTGCCCCTGGCAAAATTCGCGGCCGTGCTGGGCATCATTCCGGACGGATCGCCGCTCTACCCCAGCGCGTTCGCCGTGTACCTCGGCATGGTGGCCACCTTCCTGCCCTTCGTGGCCATGCCGCTGTACGCCAACGTGGAAAAGCTGGACTGGGCGCTGGTGGAGGCCGCGAAAGACCTGTACGCCGGGCCCGCGCGCATCTTCTGGCACGCCATCTGGCCGCAGACGGTGCCCGGCCTTTCCGTGGGCATCACGCTTACCTTCATTCCGGCCATGGGCATGTTCGTGGTGCCCGACCTGCTGGGCGGGGCCAAGTACATGCTGGTGGGCAACCTGATCCAGCAGCAGTTCGGCACCAGCCGCGACTGGCCCTTCGGCGCGGCGGTAAGCCTTGCGCTGATGGTGCTGACCCTGGTGGGCCTGCACATTCACCGCACCAAGGGCGGGGAAGGGGGCGTGGCATGAGGCGCTTTCACTGGCTGGTCCCCTTCCTGGCCGTGGGGTCGCTGGCCTTCCTGTACGTGCCGCTGCTGGCCATCGCCGTGTATTCGGTGAACGCCTCGCGCTTCGGACTGACCTGGCAGGGCTTCACCATGAAGTGGTACCAGCGCCTGTTCGCCAACGAGCAGATCCTGGAGGCCGCGTGGAACACCCTGTTCCTGGCCGGGGTGTCCACCATCATCGCCACGGTGCTGGGCACGGTGCTTGCCATCGGGCTGAAGCGCTACCCCTGGTCGCGCCGGGTGTACGCAATGCTCGACATCAACCTGCACCTGCCCGTGGTGACGCCGGAAATCGTCTTCGCCGCCGCGCTGGCCGTGGCCTTCGGCCTGCTGCGCCTGGTGTTCTCGGTGTTCGAGCCGGGCATGCTGAACATGGTCATCGGCCACGTGACCTTCCAGGTGTCCTTCGTGGCGCTGGTGGTGGGGGCGCGGCTGGCCTCCATTTCCACCGACATCGAAGAAGCCGCGCGCGACCTGTACGCCGACAACGCCTACATCATGCGGCACGTCATGCTGCCGTTGCTCAAGCCCGGCATCGTGGGCGGGGCCATGCTGGCCTTCACCCTTTCGTTGGACGACTTCGTCATCAGCTTCTTCACCGCCGGGCCCACCTCGGTCACCCTGCCGCTGTACATCTACGCCACCGTGCGGCGCGGCGTGACCCCCGAAATCCACGCGCTGTCAACGCTGGCGCTCTGCGCCACCGTCATCCTGGTCATGCTCTCGGAGCGGATAACCCGCAAAACCAACAAGGAGTGATCCATGCGCAAGATTCTTCTCATGGCGCTGGCGATGGTCCTGCTCGCCGCAAACATGGCTTTGGCCGCGGACAAGGAACTCCGCATCTTCATCTGGTCCGAGTACATGCCCGAGGACTACATCCCCAATTTCGAGAAGGCCACGGGCATCAACGTGCGCGTGGACCATTACGAGTCCATGGAGGAGATGATCGCCAAGCTCCAGGCGGGCGGCGTTTCGCAGTACGACATCGTGGTGCCCTCCGACTACGTCATGCCCACCATGATCAATCTTGGGCTGCTGGCCAGGATCGACCACGCCAAGGTGCCCAACATCAAGAACCTGGACCCGTTGTTCGTCAGCCCCAAGTACGACGCGGGCAACACCTACAGCGTGGCCTACCAGTGGGGCACCCTGGGCATGATGTACAAGAAGGGCAAGGTGCCCGGCGACCCGCCTTCGTGGTCCGTGATGTTCGACGAGAAGAAGCAGGTGGGCCCCTTCGTGCTCATCGACTCGGTGCGTGAAATGCTGGGCAGCGCCCTGGTCTACATGGGCAAGGACGTGAACACCACCGACCCGGCCGACCTGAAGGCCCTGGCCGACCTGATGCTGAAGGTGAAGAAGAGTAAGTACTTCCAGGGCTTTGAAGTGGGCACAGGCGCGCGCAGCAAGGTGGTGGCCGGCACCGCCGTGGCCGCCATCGTCTACAACGGGGACGGCCTGCGCGCCGTGGCCGAGGACGCCACCTCCGGCTTCGCCAACCCCGCCGAGGGCGCGGTGATGTGGGTGGACAGCATGTGCATCCCCGCCAAGGCTCCCAACCCCGAAGCGGCCCTGAAGTTCATCAACTACGTGATGGACGCCAAGAACGGCGCGGACCTGTCCAACTGGACGCAGTACCCCACGCCCAACAAGGCCGCCATGGAGTTCATCACCCCCGACGACCTGAAGAACCCGGCCATCTACCCGCCCAAGGAATACATCGGCAAGCTGCAACTGCTGCGCGACCTGGGCAAGGACAACCGGCTGTATGACGAGCTGTGGACCATGATCAAGACCCGCTAGGCAGCACGCTCCGTCCTTTCGTTCTCCGGCGTGGTCTGGTTTCGGTTTTCCTTGCCGGAGAACGAAAAAACCGTCGCGTGCCGTCCGGGCGCGTGCGGGGAACAGGGAGCAGCTCCGCCGCCATGGCGGCGGGATTCGCAACAGACCGCATCAAGACAGGTTTCGATTTCCGGGGGCGCGTCCCTCCGGCTCCGCAGCGGACCCCGGAAGGGGGGTGCAGGGGGCACAGGCCCCCTGCCCGCCGGAGGCGTCAGATACCAAGGCATGCCTGCCCCTCTCACTTCAACACAGGAAGGCCGTATGAGCCGCGACATCGCTCTCGCAAAGCAGGAAGCTACACGCATTCTCGACATCATCCGCCGCCCGGCGGACGCCATCACCCGCGAGGAGCGCGAACGCATCGCCCGCGACACCGCAGAAAATTTCGCCAACCACATCAACAAGGGCTTTCTGCAATACCGCAAGTCCGTCACGGAATCGGGCGGCTTCGCGGTAACCGAATGGGTTGGCAGCGGCTCTATCATGCGCGACGCGCTGGACCGCGAGTACATCGACATGCTGGGGGGCTTCGGCCTGTACAGCCACGGCATGCGCCACCCGCGTATCGTCGAGGCGGTAAAGGCCCAGCTCGACCGGTCGCCCCAGTACAGCCAGGAGATGCTGGACCCCCTGCGGGCGCAACTGGCCAAGGTGCTGGCCGCGCTGACCCCCGGCGACATCCAGTACGGGTTCTTCGCCAACAGCGGCACCGAGGCCATCGAAGGCGCGCTGAAGCTGGCCAAGTTCTACACCGGCAAGTCGGGCTTCGTGTCCATGCTCAAGGGGTTCCACGGCAAGACGCTGGGGGCGCTTTCGGTAATGGGCAAGTCGGTGTTCCGCGAACCCCTGCTGCCCCTGCTGGGCGGCGTGCAGTTCGCCCCGTTCGGCGACGCCGACGCGGTGGAACGCATCCTTGCCTCGGCCCAGGCCGTGGGCGCGGGCATTGCCGCCGTCATCGCCGAACCCATCCAGGGCGAGGCCGGGGCCGTGGTGCCGCCGGACGACTTCTGGCCCCGCCTGCGTGAAATCTGCACCAGGTACGGCGTGCTGCTCATCGCCGACGAAGTGCAGACCGGCTTTGGCCGCACCGGCACGGTGTTCGGCGTGGACCACTGGAACGTCGCGCCCGACATCATGTGCTTCGGCAAGGCCCTTGGCGGCGGCGTGGTGCCCATGTCCGCCTTCATGGCCACGCCGGAAATCTGGAAGGTCATGGAGCCCAACCCGTTCATGCACACCACCACTACGGGCGGCAACCCGCTGGCCTGCGCATCGGCCCTGGCGGGCATAGAAGTGATGCTGGACGAGGACCTGCCCGGCCAGGCCAAGGCCAAGGGCGAGTACATGCTGGAGCGCCTGCACGACCTGCAGGAACGCTACCCCGGCATCTTCCGCGAGATTCGCGGCAAGGGCCTGCTCATCGGCATGGACTTCCTGGACGGCGAGACGGGCTACAAGGTGGCCGCCGGGCTGTTCGCCCGCAACGTGCTGACGGCGGGCACCCTGACCAACTCGGAGTGCATCCGCATCGAGCCCGCCCTGAACACGCCCATGGAACTGCTGGACGAAGTGCTGAACCGGCTGGAGGATGTTCTCCGCCACATCCGTGCCTAACTGATGGCAACTCGGCCTTTTGCCCGCTGGCATCGTCAAACTTCATCAGCCGTTCCGGTCAAATACCATAAAAGTATACTCCCTCCACGGCAGACTCGTTTTCCTTGCCAGCGAACAAAAATCCGAATTGCGACAGAGACGTTAGTGCTGCACGCCGCCAAAGGAGGCCAGCAATGGACATGAAGCTCTGGATCGACGGCGCGTGGACCGAAGGCGCCGAAGGGCGCACCCTGCCCGTGGAAAACCCCGCCACCCGCGAGACGGTGGGCACCGTCATCGCCGCCACGGCGGCGGACGTGGATAAGGCCGTGGCCGCCGCCAAGGCCACCTTTTACGACGGGCGCTGGTCGCGCCTGTCGCCCGGCGCGCGCTCGAAGGCGCTGTGGAAGCTGGCGGACCTGCTGGAGGCCAGCATGGAGGCCTTCGCCCGCGTGGAATCGGAAGACACCGGCAAGCCGTACGAGTTCCTCAGTCTGGGGGGCGACCTGCCGTTCTGCGTGGACAACCTGCGCTTCTTCTCGGCTGCCGTGCGCGACACGCACGGCCACCACGCTGGCGAATACCTGCCCGGCTACACATCCATCTACCGGCGCGAGCCGGTGGGGGTGGTGGGCCAGATCGCCCCGTGGAACTACCCGCTGCTGATGGCGGTATGGAAGCTGGGGCCAGCCCTTGCCGCAGGATGCACGGCGGTGCTGAAACCCGCCACCATCACCCCCCGCACCGCGCTGATGCTGGCGGAACTGACCGCGCAGGCGGGCATACCCGACGGGGTGGTCAACGTGATCACCGGCAACGTGGGCGAGATGCTGGTCAAGCACCCCGACGTGCGCATGGTCAGCCTGACCGGGGCCACGGAAACGGGCCGTTCGGTCATGCGCACCGCGGCGGACACCCTGAAGCGCGTGCACCTTGAACTGGGCGGCAAGGCCCCGTTGCTGGTCTTTGGCGACGCGGACGTGGAACTGGTGGCCGCCAAGGCCTCGCTGGCCGCGTTCTGCAACACCGGGCAGGACTGCACGGCGGCCACCCGCGTCTACGTGCAGCGCGACAGGCTGGCGCAGGTCACCGATGCGCTGGTGGCGGCCATGCAGGGCGTGGTGGTGGGTGACCCCTTTGACGGGGCCACCCAGATGGGCCCACTGGTGTCCGCCGGGCATCTGGCCTCGGTGGGCGGCTTCGTGGACCGTGCCCGCGCCGCCGGGGCCAGGGTGCTGTGCGGCGGCAAGCCCGCTGCGGGTGCCGGTGCCGGGTACTACTACGAGCCCACCGTCATCGTGGATACGGACCAGAAGTCCGAGATCGTGCAGGAAGAGGTGTTCGGCCCGGTGCTGACGGTGATGCCCTTCGATACCGAGGAGGACGCCGTGCGCCTTGCCAACGACGTGGTGTTCGGCCTTGCCTCGTCGGTGTTCACCAGCGACGTGGGCCGCGCCATGCGCGTTTCCGCTGCGCTGGAATTCGGCACCGTGTGGATCAACGACCACCTGCCGCTGACTTCGGAAACGCCCCACGGCGGCTTCAAGCAGTCCGGCTTCGGCAAGGACCTGTCCAGCGAGGCCGTGGGCGACTACCAGATCACCAAGCACGTCATGATCAACCAGGGGTAGCCCATGTTCATGACACAGGAGGATACCGACGTGAGGCGCACCGCACTCACGCCGCCACGATTCGCGCCGGTGCGGCTGCCGGTGCGCGCCCCGGCCTGCGACGGGCTGCACATGCCCGCCGAATGGGAACCGCACGCGGGCTGCTGGATGGCCTGGCCGTGCCCCGGCCCGTTGTGGCTGGATGCGCTGGAACCGGCCCGCGCGTCCTACGCGGCGGTGGCGCGGACCATCGCCCGGTTCGAGCCGGTGACCATGCTGGCCCGCCCGGAAGACGCCCAGGCCGCCGCCACCCTGTGCGGGGCCGCCGTGCCGGTGGTGCCCGCGCCCATCGAGGACGCCTGGATGCGCGACTTCGGCCCCACCTTCCTGGTGGACGGAGCGGGCGGCGTGGCCGGGGTGCACTGGCTGTTCAACGCCTGGGGCCATACCTACGACGAACCCACCCATGACGACGGGGTGGCCCAGCTGATCCTGTCGCGCCTGTCCATGCGGCGCTACGCGGCCCCGTTCATCCTCGAAGGCGGGTCCATCCACGTGGACGGGCAGGGCACCCTGATCACCACCGAGCAGTGCCTGCTGGACCCGCGCCGCAACGCGGGCATGACCAAGGCCGACTTCGAGGAACTGTTCACCGCGTATCTCGGCGTGCGCAAGGTGGTCTGGCTGGGAGAGGGGCTGGAAGGCGACGACACCCACGGGCACGTGGACATCGTGGCCAGCTTCGCCCGGCCAGGCGTGGTGCTGCTGCACCGCTGCGACGACCCGGACGACCACAACCACGCCGTCTACCAGGACAATCTGCGGCGGCTGGAACTGACCACCGACGCCTGCGGCAGGCCGTTCGAGATCATCACCATCGACCAGCCCGCCCGCGTGGACCACGGCGGCAAGCGGATGGACCTTTCGTACATCAACTTCTACGTGGCCAACGGGGGCATCGTCATGTCCGCCTTTGGAGAGTCGGGCGACAAGCTGGACCGCGCGGCCTGCGAAACCCTGCGCCGGGTCTTTCCGGGGCGTGAGGTGGTGCAGGTCGCCTCGCTGGACATCTTCCGGGGCGGGGGCGGCATCCACTGCATCACCCAGCAGCAGCCCACGGGCAGGCCGCTGCCCCCGTTCTGATCAGACCGACGACATCGCGCTGTCTTCCCTTCCGACAGCGGGCGGCCCGTGGCGCAAGCTGCGGGCCGCCGTGCGTTGGCGCTGCGGCGGGGAAGGAGGTGGCAGCACCTGCGCGGCACGGGTGAGGGGGCCATCCGAGGGCGACGCGAAAGCGGAAGGGGGCGTCAGTCGCGCTTTTTCCGGAACAGGCGGAAGGGATTGGGGATGAGGCCTCGGGCGAAAGACGTTGCTGCCTCGTCCTGTGCGCGGGCGGGTTCTCCCGCGCGGGGTGCATGGCCGTGCGGCGGAATGCCGGTGCGCGACGGCGCGCCTGCGGTATCGCTTCCGGCGTCTTCCGGGTGGGCATCGTCCCGGAAGGGCATGGCCTTGGCCACGGAGGTGGCCATGTCGCCCGCCAGATGCACCACGCCGCCCACCCCGTGTGCGGTGGCGCGCGCCCCCTTGCGCACGGCGTCCGCCGTGCGGCGGGCGGTGCCTTCCAGCCCCGACCGGATGCCCGAGGCCACGCCGCCCATGGCCGCCTTGACCACCGCGCGCACCAGCCCGGCGGTCATGCGGCCCAGCAGCGCGGCCGATTCCCGGTACGGGTTCTGGCGCGCCGGGCAGCCAGGCAGCACAGGGGACAGCATGTTGCGGGTGACGATGCCCACCCGCAGGGCCAGCAGGGCGTTGGCCGATCCGTCCACCAGCGCGGCGGCCAGCAGCGTGCCCACGTGCGAGGCCCCCGGCACCGAGGCCAGCGGCGATGCCGTCAGCAACGGGCCGAGCAGGGCGTGGACATGCTCTTCCAGCCCAGCCTCTTCCAGCGCGCCCGCCGCCAGCGCGGTGCCCGCCACGTTGGCGTACAGGCGCACCATGTCGCGCGGGTGGGGCCGCTGGTCGTAGATGGACGAGACGCGCCACACCAGCCGGGCCAGCAGCGCCAGCACGATGAGCGTGTCCAGCCGCCCGTTGCGGGCCACGGCCGTGGAAAGGAAGATGCGCGAGGCGGTGCGCTTGGTTTCGCGCAGGGCGGCGGCGTCGAGCAGGCGCAGCAGCGCGGCGGCTTCGGCCACCCCGGCGGACAGGCCGGGGGGCGGCGGCGATGGATCGGCCATGCCGGTGCGGGAAGCCGTGCGGGCGTCGGATTCCGCCGCCACATGGGCCACGCCGCCCTCGCGCAGGTGCGGGTTGGCCCGCAGCCTCGCGGTCAGGCGGCGCAGATAGTCGCGCAGTGCATCCGGGGTGGGGTCCTGCGGCAACACCAGCGGCCGGGGCCGCAAAAACCAGCTGGCCCCCAGCCAGCCCAGCGCTGCGAGAAAGGTGGCCATGCCCACCCAGAACACGGCCTGGCCCAGCAGCGGATGGACGCGCGCTGCCATGTCGGCAAGGGTCAGCACCTGCCCGCCGATGAACACGAACAGGCTCGCGCACAGGGCGGCGAGAAACAGGAACACGGCTCGGGGAACGAACTGGCGCATGGGAATCCTTGCTGCGGTGTAGCCCGGAAAGGTGCGGGGCCGGGCATGGCCGGGAATGGTCAGGCAACAGACCGGCCACGGTCCCGATGTCGGACCGCCCTTGTTAGGTGCGACAGCGAGGGGGCATCGTCAAGCCCGGCAGGCGGGCGGCGGCATGGGGCGCGGCGTGTCCGGCCGGGTGTATCCGGGCGGGCGTGTCCGCACGGATGTGTCCGGTCGGGCATGTCCGGGCGCATCCGGCTGGGGGAGAGGTCGGAGGGACGTGCGGAGCAAGGGGGCGGCATGCCCTGAGCTATGTATCGCCGTCGCGCGGCTTGTCCTCGAACTGGCGCACCGGCCATGGCAGCATGGAGGCGGCGCTTTCCACGGCGCAGCGCTCCACGGTGGCGAACCAGGCGCGAAAGCGGTCCATGGTTTCGCGCCCGACCGGGGTCAGCCGGTACCCCTCGCGGTTGCTGCCTGCCTTCTCCACCAGCCGCAGGCCCAGGGCCGTTTCGGTCTGCTTCAGTTTGCCCCACGCGGCGCGGTAGGACATGCCTAGCGCCTCGGCCGCCTTCTTCAGCGAGCCGTGCTCGTCGATGGCCATCAGCAGCATGGCGCGCCCCATGCCGAAGACCATCTCGCCGTCTTCCTCCAGCCACAGGTGCAGGCGGACAGTGGGACGGGGGGGGCGGGGGGAGCGCGGGGGCTGCGGAGTGGAGGCGTGACGGTGGGGTGTGGTGGTCATGCGCGTGTCTCGTGTAGGGAATGATGCGGTCGGGCGTAAGTGCAAAACGGACGGGCATGTCAGGAAAAATCACGGGCGTTGGGCGTCGCGTGGCGTTTGCGGATATATGCTGGTCCGGGCATACGTGCTCATCATGACATAATTGCGGGCCGGTGAAAACCGGACGCAAGGCCGAGGTGGCGCGCACGTGCTGTCCCGCTGAGGGATGAAACCCGTCGCCGACGCCCTGAATCGCGCGAGAGGCGACGGGCTGACTGGCGGAAAGCCAGTGACCGCCCCGCGCCTTGACCGCGACCTGGCCGAGGCCGCCGCACTGCTGCACGACATCGCCAAGGGCCAGCCCCGGCACGAGGCAGCCGGTGGCGCGCTGCCGCGCGAACTGGGGTTTTCCGGCATGGCGGATATCGTGGCCGCCCACCGGGATAGCGCGCTGGCCGCCATGCTGCGCGATTGCGTGGGAGAGGGCGTGGAAGGCGAGGGAGGTGACGCGGCGCGGGGTGGGGCACGGCCGACAACGGTCCTTTCTTGCTGGCCGTTACCCATGCCGGGCTCATCCGCGCCGTGTTGTGCGCGCTGGGGCGCATCGGGCGGGATGAACTGTTCACCCTGCCGGTGCGCCATCTGCACTGCGTGCGGCTGCGCGCCCATGGCGCGGGGTGGCGCGTGGTCTCTGCGGACTGGACTCCGTAAGGGGTAGGCGCGCGTGCGCCTAGTCCATGTCGTCCACGGAAAGGATTTCCCATCGCAGGTTGTCGTCGGAAACGCGGAACGTGGCCACGGCGCGTGCGCCGCAGGCGCGGCAGATGAGCACCCGGCGGTGCTCGCCGTTTTTCTGGCCCGCCCACGAGGTGTCGGGGGGGCCGAAGTGGCAGCGCGTGCAGCGGAACATGGGGGCTACGTTTGTCTTATGCAGGCTGAGCGTGTCTGCTTCGAAACTGGGCATGTGCAAACCTGTGCTGTTCGTTGGTCGTGTCGTCCGGAGGACGCATGGTCCCGTGCCCGTATCGGAAAGGTAGGGCAATGCCGCATGAGTCGGTATGCCGTGCGCGGGCTGAACCGGAGTGTCCTGTGTGCTATCGCCTTTCCATTTTTCGGTCAAGTATCAGAGAAATTTTCATCTGTAACTTTACCATGCAGTAACGCTTTATTTTTTGCGGCGCGCCATGTAACGGCGAATGTTGTGGGCCGTGAGACAGTAACGGTTGGGCGCGACGTCCGCCATGGGATGGGGAAAACGGCAACCGGTGAAACGCGCGGCCACGCGACGCGGGCTATGCGTTTGCGCGCAAAGCATGTTCTGGTATGGTGCCGGTGCCCGCCGCATGCCGCCATGTGGCCGTTGCGCGGGGCATATCCCCTTCATGGACCGTGATGCCGTGCGAGCACACATGACATCTTCCGACGCTTCATCCTCCTCTTCTTCGGCTGGCGGCGCAGCTTCAGCCGCTCCTCGGGCGGGCGAAACCGCGCAACCCGATCTCGGCAGGCTGTCCATCGACAAGACCGGCTGGCAGTCGCCCCGGCGTTCGTCCCGGCGGCGCTGGCCGTGGCTGCTGCTGGCGGTGGCGCTGGTGGGCGCGGCCGTAGCTGTGCGGCTGCTGTTTCCGTCCGAGCGCGAGGTGCGGCTTGCCGTGGTGGCGCGGGTGTACCCCACCCAGTCCATGACCACGCTGGTTTCCAGTGGCTACGTCACCGCGCAGCGCAAGGCATCGGTGGCTTCCAAGATCACCTCGCGGCTGGAATGGCTGGGGGTGGAGGAGGGCAGCCGGGTGACCGCCGGGCAGGTGCTGGCGCGGCTGGAAAGCGACGACGCGCGTGCCGCCCTGGACCGCGCCCAGGCCAACGAACGCGGCGCGCGGGCCGACATCGGCCGGGCCGACGCGGAGCTGCTGGACGCCAACCGCAACCACGCCCGCATGCGCAAGCTGCTGGCGGAGAACGTGATTTCCCGGTCCGACCTGGACACGGCGGAAACCCGCGCGCTGACGGCCGCCGCCGCCGCGCGCGTGGCCCGCGAATCCCTGGACGCCGCCACCGCCACCCGGCGCGAGGCCGCGACGCAACTGGAATACACCTTCATCCGCGCGCCCTTCGATGCCGTGGTGCTGACCAAGAACGCCGACGTGGGCGACATCATCACCCCCCTCGGCGCGGCGGCCAACGCCAAGGCCAGCGTGGTGACCATCGCCGACATGGGTTCGCTGCTGGTGGAGACGGACGTCAGCGAATCCAGCGTGGGCCGGGTGAAGCCCGGCGCGCCGTGCGAAATAGCGCTGGACGCCCTGCCCGACGAACGCTTTCCCGGCCGGGTGCACGTCATCGTGCCCACGGCGGACCGCAGCAAGGCATCGGTCATGGTCAAGGTGGCCTTCGACGCGCTGGACCCGCGCGTGCTGCCGGAAATGAGCGCCCGCGTGGCCTTTCTGGACCGCGCGCCCACCCCGGAAGAGCGACGCCCCCGCCCGGCCGTGCCCGGCACCGCCGTGCGCGGGGAGGGCGAGTCCCGTTTCGTGTTCATGGTGCGCGAGGGCGTGGCCCGGCGCGCTTCCGTGCGCACCGGCATGGCCCTTGGCGATGCGGTGGAACTGCTGTCCGGCCCGGCGGAGGGCGACCGCGTGGTGGCCGACCCGCCCGCCGACCTTGCCGACGGCGACCGCGTGCGGATGCAGCCATGACCAACGGGCGCGAAGTCTCGCGGCAGGGCATCGAACTCGCCGTTCAACAGGATGTTGGAATCGGCCAGCCCGATAGTGACGCCGCGCCGGGGCACGCCGCCGCGCTTGGCCCTGGCGGCACAGTTGGGCGCACCGCCACGGCCAGCCCGCCCATCCGCCTTGTGGGCGTATCCAAGGCCTACCGGCGGGGCGCGCAGGTGGTGCCGGTGCTGACCAGCGTGAACCTGACCGTGGCCCCCGGCGAATTCCTGGCCCTCATGGGACCGTCCGGCTCGGGCAAATCCACCCTGCTGAACCTCATCGCGGGCATCGACAGGGTGGACGCCGGGTCCATCTTCGTGGGCGAGACGGACATCACCACCCTGGACGAGGCGGACCTGGCCCGCTGGCGCAGCCGCAGCGTGGGGTTCATCTTCCAGTTCTACAACCTCATTCCGGTGCTGAACGCGCTGGAGAACGTGGAACTGCCGCTCTTGCTCACGCCTCTGTCCGGGCGCGAACGCCGCGAACGTGCGCGCACGGCGCTGTCCATGGTGGGCCTGTCCGACCGCATGGACCACTACCCCGGCCAGCTTTCCGGCGGGCAGCAGCAGCGCACCGCCATCGCCCGCGCCCTGGTGGGCGACCCGGACATCCTGGTGGCCGACGAGCCCACCGGCGACCTTGACCGCGTGTCCGCCGGGGAAATCCTGGACCTCATGGACGGGCTTAACCGCACCATGGGCAAGACCATCATCATGGTCACCCACGACCCGCGCGCGGCGGAACGGGCGGGCCGCCTGCAACTGCTGGAAAAGGGCGAACTGGCCGATGCTCACCCTTAGGTTCGTGCTGCGCAACCTGGCCCGGCACCCGCTGCGCAACGCGCTGACGGTGCTCGGCATCGCCATTTCCATCATGGCCTTCGGCCTGCTGCGCACCACGGTGGAGGCCTGGTACGCCGGGGTTTCCGCATCCGCCGCCAACCGCCTGATCACCCGCAACGCCATCTCGCTGGTGTTTCCCCTGCCCATCGCCTACGCAGGCAAGATCCGCGCGGTGGAGGGGGTGACCCACCTTTCGTGGGGCAACTGGTTCGGCGCGTACTACGTGGACGAGAAGAACTTCTTCGCCAACTTCACCGTGGACATGCGCAGCTACCTGGACCTGTACCCGGAATTCGTCATCCCCGCCGACCAGAAGGCCGCGCTGCTGCGCGACCGCAAGGGCATGGCCGTGGGGGCCAAGCTGGCCCGGCGCTTTGGCTGGAAGCTGGGCGACACCGTGCCGCTCAAGGGCACCATCTACCCCGGCGACTGGAACCTGGTGGTGCGGGCCATCTACAACGGGCGCTACCCCAACACCGACGAGACGCAGGCCTTCTTCCACTGGGAATACCTGAACGAGCGGATGAAGGTGGAGCGCCCCGCCCGCGCCGACCACGTGGGCTTCTACATGATCGGCGTGGACCGGGCCGAAAACGCCGCCCGCGTGGCGGCCGACACCGACGCCCGCTTCCGCAACTCGCTGGCAGAAACCCTGACCGAGACGGAACAGGCCTTCCAGATGGGGTTCATCTCCATGAGCGAGGCCATCATCGTGGCCATCCGGCTGGTGTCGGGCATCGTCATCGTGATCATCATGGCGGTGGCGGCCAACACCATGGCCATGTCCGCGCGCGAACGCATGGGCGAATTCGCCACCCTGAAGGCGCTGGGCTTCGGCGGCGGGTACATCGCGCTGCTGGTGACAGGCGAGGCGCTGGCCCTGTCGCTGCTGGGCGGGCTGGCCGGGTGCGCGCTTTCGGTGCCGGTCACGGGCGTCATCTCTCAGGTGCTGGGCGACTACTTTCCGGTGTTCCTGCTGTCTGGCGAAACGTTGGTCCTGCAAGGCGGGGCGGCGGCGCTGGTGGGGCTGGTGGCGGGCGTCGTGCCCGCGCTGCGGGCGCGGCAGGTGCGCATCGCCGACGTGCTGGGAAGATAGGGAAACGGCATGGCCTCGCTCTTTTCCTACAGCCTGCGCAACATGCTGGCGCGCCGCCTGACCACGGCCCTGACCGTGGGGGGCATGGCGCTGGTGGTGTTCGTGTTCGCGGCCATGCTCATGCTGTCCGAAGGGCTGCGCACCACGCTGGTGCTTACCGGTTCGCCCGACAATGCCGTGCTGCTGCGGCAGGGGGCCAAGTCCGAGATGGAAAGCGCCGTGGACCGCGACCAGGCCCCGCTGGTGGAAAGCCTGCCCCAGGTGGCCCGCGCCGCCGACGGCGGGCCGTTGGCCGCGCGCGAACTGGTGGTGCTGATCACCCTGAACAAGCGCGGCACCACCAAGCCGTCCAACGTGGTCATCCGGGGCATCGGCACCCATTCGCTGGAACTGCGCCCGCAGGTGAAGCTGAAGGAAGGGCGCATGCCGCGCTTCGGCACGTCCGAGATCATCGCCGGTGAGAGCATCGCCCGGCGGTTCAGCGGCACGGGCATCGGCGAAAGCCTGCGCTTCGCCATGCGCGACTGGACCGTGGTGGGCATATTCGAGGCCGGGGCCACGGGCTTCAGTTCAGAGGTGTGGGGCGACGTGGACCAGTTGATGGCCGCGTTTCGCCGCAGTTCCTACTCGGTGGTGGTGGCCCGCATGAACGAGCGGGACGGGCAGGCGGGGCTTGATGGGCTGCGGGCGGGCCTTGCGGCGGACCCGCGCCTGCAACTGGAGGGCAAGCGGGAAACACGGTTCTACGAGGAACAGTCGGAAATGATGGCCAAGTTCCTGGGGGTGCTGGGCACCATGCTGCCCGCCATATTTTCACTGGGGGCCATCATCGGGGGCATGATCACCATGCACGCCGCCGTGGCCAACCGGGTGCGCGAGATAGGCACCCTGCGGGCCATCGGGTTTCAGCGGCGGGACATCCTGCGTGCGTTTCTCGTGGAGTCGTTGCTGCTGGGCGGCAGCGGCGGGGCCATCGGGCTGCTGCTGGCTTCCACCCTGCAATTCGTGACCATCTCCACCATGAATTTCCAGACCTTCTCGGAGCTGGCGTTCAGCTTCACCCTCAGTCCGCGCATCGCCATCTGGTCGTTGCTGTTCGGCACGTTCATGGGCTGCCTGGGGGGCATACTGCCCGCCATCAAGGCCGCGCGGCTGGTTATCGTGGACGCGCTGCGCGCGGCCTGATGCTCGAGTCGCGCTGCGTGCGGCCTGATGCTTGAGTCGCGCTACGCGCGGCCTGATGCTTGAGTCGCGCTACGCGCGGCCTGACGCCACGATAGCATCCTATTTTGGTAGGATTTATCGCCGCTGCCGCATCGTGACAGTGTTATTTCAGCTGATTACAGCAGGGACAGAATAACGCCCCCGCCAGGGCAAAAACCCGTACACGGGGGATGCCCCCGCGCCATGCAAGAGCGCCGGAATGAAGGATTCCGGCGCTCTTGTTTTTTATCATACTGGAAAATAACAGTATATTTTTTGAAAGAATTTTTGAAAGTCCCGTTGACAATATCACACCAGCTAGGTAGGAAATAACCCATACCAGCACGGTAGGAATTAACGGAACACGCGGACTGCCACCCGCACCTCCGTGCCGGTGACTGAAGGTCTACGCTGGATCACCCCGGTCAGCACGCGGAACCATGCCCCCGCGGCCGCCCGGATACCGGAACAAGGCGATGAGGTTTCCCAAGCTGGCCCGGCGGTGCAACCGCCACGGTCCCCGCAGCTGGATGGCGCTGGCGGCGGGGGCCAGACGGAAGCACCGGGGCAGGATTTCCCAACCTTTCAGTACACAGGGGCAAGCCAATGCAAGTGCAGGAGATGTTCGCGATGGCTGAGGCGGGCGACGCAAGCGCCCAGTTCAATCTTGGCATGTTGTACTACGAAGGCAACGGCGTTGCGCAGGACTTCGGCAAGGCCGCCCAGTGGCTGGGCCGCGCGGCCAAGGCCGAGCATCACGAGGCCCTCAACTTCTACGGCGTGCTGCACGCCACCGGCAAGGGCGTTGCGCAGGATTTCGGCAAGGCGCTGGAACTGTTCCGCAAGGCCGACAAGTGCGGCTACAACTGCGAACCGGTGTACGACGATCTGCCCACCGACTTCCGTGACAAGCAGTACGGCATGGAACTGGTGGCCGCCAAGCGCGATTTCGTGCGCAAGACGCGCCTGCTGGCCGCGGAGGCCCGTTGCAACGTGGGCCTTGCCTACCACGGCGAGACCACCGATGCCACCTCGCGCAAGGTGGCGCGCGAACTCTTCCTCAGCGCCGCCACCCTGGGCAACGGCAAGGCCATGCACCTGCTCGGCACCATGTGTCGTGACGGCGCGGGCGTGCCCGCCAGCGACGTGCGCGCCTACATGTGGTTCGACCTGGCCGTGGCGGCGGGCTTTGCAAAGGCCGGGGAAGCCCGGCGCGAACTCATCGACAGGATGAAGGACAAGGACGTGACGCGGGCCGAAAAGCTCGCGGCGCGCTGGCTGCGTTGTTTCCCGCTGCCGGAGGGTGCGGCCCAGTAACCGGCGGCTGGCGGCGCGGCGGGTACCTTCACGCTTGCCGCGCCGCCACGCACAGGCCGCGCGCGGCGGTTCCCTCCTCCTTGCGCCGCACAACGGCCGATGCACGCGACGCACGGGGCTCCTTGCCGAAAGGCAGGGAGCCCCGCATCGTTTGCGCGCGTGGCGCTGGTCGGGAGAAGAGCATGCCACGTCGGCCGCACCGGATTCCGGGCGGGCGCGGAGTGCGGTAAATTCCTACTTGTTGTGTATGAATTTGACCAATTTGATCCGAATTGCGCAGGTGAACCGGGATCGAGGTGCAGCGGAGCTATCGATTCGGTGAAGAGCGGCGAGCCGGAGGAGGATGGCTCACCTGCGCGGGTAGGGGCGGGCGAAGCGGATGGCCGCAAGCGGGAGCGGCCCACGGAGACGGCAATGCTAGGCGTGGGCGGGAACGGCCTTGCGGATGGCGTCCAGCAGGGCGGCGGGCATCACCGGCTTCTGGTGGGTGGGCACGCGGCGGGCCAGGCGCGCGGGGCGGGGGCCCACGCCGCTGACGACCACCACGGGGGTTTCGCGCAGGGCAGGGCTGCGGCGCAGCCTGGCATAGAACACCGTGCCGCCGGGGCTCGGCAGGTCCATTTCCAGGGTGATCACGTCAGGGCGGAAGGTGGCGGCGGCCTCGAGAGCCTCGGGCGTGGAGGCGGCGGTGCGCACGGCATGTCCTTCCGCCGTCAGCAGCCCGGCAAGGCGTTCGCGCTCGACGGGGTCGTTGTCGACGACGAGCACGCGGCGGTGGGCGGCACTCATGTTGGTCGCGGACATTGATAACTCCTTCACAAGGTGGGGGTAAAAAGGACCCGCCGTGCCAAGGTGGACGACGGCGGGTCCGTTCGATGTCGCTAGTCGTTCTTGGCCGGGGCGTGCGCGGCGCAGCCGCAGGCGCAGCAGCCGTCGCCCTTCAGCGCGCCGAGAGCCTTCAGCACTTCCATGGCAACGCCAAGGCCTTCCTTGGCTTCCTTGGAACCGAGGGCGCCGACCATGCCGAACATGCCCACGGGCTTGGCCTGCGACAGGTCCAGCTTGGCCAGCATGTCCACCGCGCGGGCCAGGAAGGCCTGCACGTTGGGATCGGCCAGCTTTTGCAGCAGCACGGTCATGAAGGCGAGCGCGTCGCCCATCTTCTCGATGCCTTCGGGGGTGTTGGCGTCCAGCACCTTGCCGCCCGCGCCCTTCAGGGCCGCCAGCTTGGCGAACACGCCGTCACGTTCCCACTTGCCCAGCCCCTCGATGATGTGAGGCCAGGTGGGGGCCACCGCTGGGTGCATGGTGCGCCACAGGTCGATGAGGTTTTCCAACTGGTCGAGGCAGTAGTTCAGGTTGGGGACGCCGCGCAGGCCGCGACGCAGCAACTCGAAGATGTCGTCGAGATGCACCCGGCCATGCACTTCCTGCAATTCTTCCACCATAAGGCGGAAGGCATGGTTGCCGATGGGCGTCACTTCTTCGATGAAGTATTTGGTGCCCATCGCGCGCTCGTGCAGGAAGGCGATCCGCTCTTCCATGGCCTCGAGACGCTGGAGAATGAGTTCTTCGTTGGTCATTGGTGCCTCCGGCTTACTTCTTCCGCATCAGGGAAGTGTCCTTGCCGTGTAGGTACATGTTCGGCTCGAACGGCAACTCGTGACCCTTCAGCATCAGGCTGTAGTAGACCCACTTGAACATCAGCTTGCCCCAGTAGTTGATGTGGCTTTCGGCCAGAAGCGCGCAAGGGCCAACGCCGGGGAAGGGGAACATGCCGGGCAGCGGTTCCACGTCGTAGCTGAAGTCGATGAGCGAGGCCTTTTCGTAGCCGGTCACGATGAAGCAGGTGGAGTGACCGTCGAAGTGGTGGTAGTGCTCGCTGCCGTCGATGTCGGACATCAGGTTTTCGGCGATGATGTCGGCCTCGTAGTGGGCCACGGAACCGGCCTTGGAGGTCGGCACGTTGGTGGTGTCGCCGATGACGTACATGTTGGGGTACTTCTTGGACTTCAGGGTGCCCTTGTCGGTGTCCATGAAGCCCATGGGGTCGGCGATGTCCGAATCGATCAGGAACTGCTGGCCCATGTTCGGGGGAATGGTGACGAGCAGATCGTAGTTGATCTCATCGCCGGTGACGGAGGCGATGGTCTTGTTGCCCGCGTCAACGCTGTCCACCACGAAGTTGGGGGTAACCTTGATGTTCTTCCTGTCGCACAGTTCGCCCAGGATCTTGGCGGCCACCGGCTTGGTGAACGCGCCGGTCAGCGGGGTGACCAGTTCGATTTCGATGTTGTCGCGCACGCCCATCTTGGTGAAGTACCAGTCGGCCAGGTAGATGAACTCCAGCGGCGCGACGGGGCACTTGATGGGGGTTTCGCAGATGTGGTGGACGAGGCGGCCCTTCTTGAAGTTCTTCAGCTTGGGCAGCAGGGCGGCGGCGCCGTCGGGGGTGTAGAAGTCGTGGATGTTGCCGCGCCAGTCGTCCAGCAGGCCTTCCACTTCGTCGGGGGCGATGCGGCAGCCGGTGGCGATGACCACCCAGTCGTAGCTGTACTTGCCGCCTTCACAGGTGACCACCTTCGCTTCCGGATCCACGTTGGTGATGGTATCCTTCACGAAGTTGACGCCGCGCGGGATGAAGTCCTTCTTGGGCTTCTCGCAACCCTTGGGGGTGTCGATGCCGAAGGGTATGAACAGCCAGCCGGGCTGATAATGGTGGGTGAGGTCGCGGTCGATGACCGTGATCTCCCATTCACGCTCGCTGAGCTTTTTCCTCATTTTGGTGGCGAGCATGGTGCCGCCGGCACCTGCCCCAAGAATGAGCAGTTTCTTCATGCCAGGTTTCTCCTTCACTTATTGGCTTTGATGAGAGCAGGTTCGGGTATTGCAGCCCCGCAGGGCACGGGGCGTTCTGCCGTAACGCGGCGTGTTGAGCGGCTTGTTGCCGTTCAGCCTGGTGGAGGGCGCCGGGCGGGCGTCCTTGTCGGCGTCGGTGGTCATGTGGGCGCAGTCGTCGGGGCGTTCGGCGCCGTGCATGATGTCGGTAAGGGTGAACTGGTCCAGGGTTTCTTCCAGGGCCTTGGCGGCGCTGGTCCAGGCCGCCTTGCAGCGGCAGGGGGCGTCGTCGCAGTCCGCGCCCACGCAGCAGTTGGGGGGCTGCACCCCGCCTTCCACCACGCGCAGCACGTCGCCCAGGGTGACGTCGTCGGGGTTCATGGTCAGCACGTGGCCGCCGGCCGCGCCGCGCACGCTGCGCACCATGCCCGCCGTGCGCAGCTGGCGGATGATCTTTTCGATGAACTTGACGGAAATGCCGGTGTGCTCGGCCAGCTCCGACGCGGAAAGGGGCCCGTCATGCGGGCCGTGCAGGGCAAGGTTGACCAGCAGCCGGGATGCGTAATGCACCGTTGAGGAAATTCTCATGCCGTTCTCCAGTGCCTGTGCGGGTCGGCGTTGGCGGCGCGCCGGTTCGCGGTATTGCTGTTGACCGGGTGATTCCGGTATGAAGCGTATGTATATTGATGCAATTTTGTTCGTTTCAATCTGAATCCATACGAATCAGATTAATTTCGTATGAATTAAACCCATCCGAATTTAGGTGTCAAGCACCCCTTGGAGAAAAGGGTATTTTTTAACATCCTGAATTTGTGATAATATTTTATGATTGTGAAAAATTATTCTTGTTTTGGCCGCAAGGCGCAAGGGAACAGTCGACATGCGCGCAGGATCACTCTTGGCGCAAGAGCGCGTGCGGGATGGCGCAAGCGATGCGCGGATCGCCTGCGGTGCGCTGCGTGCGCACCTTCGGCAAGGGCTTTTGGGAGGGCCAGAGGGAAGAGCGGGTAGTGCTGCGACCGTTCACAGGCTGTGGTTTTTGGCTACGCCCAGCGGCGCGGCATGGGCGCTGAACCGTATTGCTCCCGAATGCAGTACGGCGCATGCTTTTGAATGAGTGCATGCATCGTTTCGGGGGAGCGGCGGTTTTACCAGCCCGCGAGAGTGGCGCTGCATGATGGCGAAAGCGATTGTTTTTATTTACCCATTTGCCTGAATTGGCTGGTTAATGGTTACTAACATGTTGTCGTTCCAGCTATTTTTTCCGCGTGGAGTGAAAGCGAATTTTTTTAATTCCTATTGACAAAGGAGGATATTTTCTGTAAGAAGTTTCCTATACTTATGTAATAGCTCACTCATTTTCGCCGTGCCGGGTGGCGCGGCGTCGAGTGACGGGCGCGGGACCCATACAATGAAGCTTGCAGCAAAGACCCGATACGCGGCGCGCATCCTTCTTGCTCTGGCCATGCACGGCGAAGACGCCCCCATGACCACCACGGCGCTGTCCCAACACACCGGCGTGACGGTCCAGTTCATCGAACAGATACTCAAGACGCTGAAGCGCGGCGGACTGACGCGCAGTTCCCGGGGGGCCTCGGGTGGGCACATGCTGGCCCGCACGCCCGAGGACATCACCCTTGGCGAAATCGTGCGCCTGATGGAAGGTGGCATCCAACTCACCGTGTGCTGCTCGGGCGATGCCAACGCGTGCGCGCGCCGGGCCTCGTGCCTGACCAGGTCCGCTTGGGTGCGGGCATCGCAGGCCCTGGAACGCTCGCTGGAGGAAACCACGCTGGCCACCCTCATGGAGGGCGAGCAGCCGCTGTCCCCCCATGACGAAGCGGTCTGTCGCACGGCGGAAGGCGACACGGCCGGGGCCAGGCGTTCCGCGGCCCGCCGACCCGCCAGGGCGACGAACCCGGCTGAACTGTACTGACCGAGGCGTTCCTCCGGACCGGCTCCATGCTCCAGCTTTTTGGGCCTTGGGCCGTGGTTCCGCATTATCGTGCGGTTGTCCTGCCTTGGGCCAGAGCAACACCGCGACGCACCACCGCCGGATTTCTTCCGGCGGTTTCGTTTTTTTCTTCCGGTTGGCCGCGTTGCCGCCATGGCGCGCGGCCTGCTTCCCCCCGTCCCGCGCATGTTTCCGGGCGTGGCAACCTGCCATCGGTCGCCAGGTTTCGTCCGCATGCGCACCGGTGCTTTGCGGGGTTGGGCACGCCGGTGCATGACCGTGGCGTCAGAGCTATCCCGGCGTGGTTTTTGCAAGATTCCGTGACGCCATGCCCCCGTCCAGGCACAATCTGCCGGAATGATGCGGCGACATGGCCTTGCTGTCTCTTGAATAAATGTTGTGAATAAAGGGTATTGAATCCACGCTTGACGCATGGGCACACGGTTTGCCGCACTCCGTGAAATGCGATAGGGGTGAGGCCCGGCGCGCCCTGGCGCACGCCGGTTCAAATTCTCGACGGGCAAGGGGTTTCCGGATGCTCAAGAATTGCAGTCTGTTCATGAAGCTCAGTCTGGGATTCGGCTCGCTGCTGCTGATCGTGGCGGTGGTGGTCGCGTTTTCGTGGCGGCAGCAGCAACACCTGTTGCGCCAGTCCGAGATCACCAGCAACGCGCAGGCGCTGGTGGCGGGCATGGAGCATTCGCGCGTGGAGATACTGTACTACCTGCTCAACCGGGGGCGGGAGCATGTGCGCGCCTTCGAGTCGCAGCACGGCAAGGACGCCGAGGGCATTGCCGCGCTGCGCGAGCGTCTTGCGGCGGACGGAGTGCGCGGGGGCGGCATCGACATGCTGGGTCCCATGCACGCCGACTACCGGCGCAAATTCCTGGAACTGGACGGTGTGCTGACCCACCGCGAGCAGACCATCAGGAACGCCGTCCAGGCCGCCAATGCACTGCAGGAAGGCGTGGAGCGGCTGCACGCCGCGCGCCTGAACATGATCGTGCAGGCCAACCCCACCCTTGCGCCCCGGCGCGACGAACTGCAAACCCTGATGGGGCTGGAGACGGAGTTCCTGCAGTCGCGCGTGGACGTGCTCTATTATCTGTGGCGGGGCGATACCGAGGCCCTGACGCGCGCCCGCATGCGCCTGGACAAGGCCATCGCCGCATCGGCCGGGCTTTCCGCCAGCGAGGGGCCGGGCGAAAGCTGGAAGCTGGCTTCGTCCGTGCTGGCCAGCGCGCGGGCCTACCGCGAGCAGGTGGAGGAACTGGTCAAGGACGAGACCGAGCGCGACGGCAGGTTGTCCGGCATGGCCAGCGTGGCCGAGGGCGTGCGCAACACCGTCATCGCGGTGAAGGACGTCCAGCAGGACCGCATGGAGGACGAGGTGCGCCGCGCGTCCATGATCTCGCTGGCCGTGGCTGGCGGGGCGCTGGTGCTGGGCCTGCTGTTCGCCATCCTCATCGGCAAGTCGGTGCGCGGGGGCATTGCCCGCGCGGCCGCCGTGGCCGAGGCCGTGGCCCTGGGCGAGACCTCGCTCGAGGTGGAGGTGCAGGGCACCGACGAGGTAGGCAGGCTGCTGCAGGCCATGCAGGAGATGCTGCTGGCCGAGCGCCGCGTGGTGGAGACGGCCCGCGAACTGGCCCGGGGCAACGTGGACATCGAGGTAGTCATGCGCGGCCCGCGCGACGAGTTGATGCGCGCCCTTGGCGAGATGGTTTCCGTGGAACGCTCCATCTCGCGCAACGCCTCCACCCTGGCCACCGGCGACCTGCGCGTGTCGCTGGAGCCGCGCGGCGACAACGACCGCCTGCTGACCTCGCTGGGCAACATGGTGCGCCGTCTGTCCGACGTGGTGCGCGACGTGCAGGTGGGCGCGGAGAACGTGGCGGCGGGCAGCGAGGAGCTGAGCGCCACGGCAGAGGCCCTTTCGCAGGGGGCCACCGAGCAGGCGGCGTCGGTCGAGCAGTGCTCCGCCTCCATGGAAGAGATGGTGGCGCGCATCGCCCAGAACGCCGAAAACGCCCGCACCACCGAATCCATCGCCGTGCGCGCGGCCGACGACGCCCGCGAATCGGGCGAGGCGGTGTCCGCCACGCTGAAGGCCATGCGCGAGATCGCCAGCAAGATTTCGATCATCGAGGAGATCGCCCGGCAGACCGACCTGCTGGCCCTGAACGCCGCCATCGAGGCGGCCCGCGCGGGCGAGCAGGGGCGCGGCTTTGCCGTGGTGGCCTCCGAAGTGCGCAAGCTGGCCGAACGCAGCCAGGCCGCCGCAGCGGAAATCACCCGTCTGTCGGGCGCAAGCCTGGAGGTGTCCGAACGGGCCGGGGGCCTGCTGGGTAAACTGGTGCCGGACATCGAGCGCACGGCGGAACTGGTGCAGGAAATCGCCGCCGCCAGCATCGAGCAGCGCGAGGGCGCAAGCCAGGTCAACGAGGCCCTGCACATGCTCGACCAGGTCATCCAGCAGAACGCGGCGGCCTCGGAAGAGGTGGCGTCCACGTCCGAAGAGCTTTCCGCCCAGGCGGCGCACCTGCAACGCACGGTGTCGTTCTTCCGCCTTGGCGCGGACATGGCCCCCAAGGCGCAGCGCCTGGCCGGGCCGCAGCCGCCCGCCGTGGCGGCGCTGTCGGAGAGCGATCCGCACAAGGTGCGCATCGACCTGACGGATGATGCGGATGACCAGGATTTCGAGCGCTTCTAGCGGAACGTGATCCGCGCCCAGGGCGGATGGCCACGGATGGACGACGTGCAGCAGGCAAACCACGGACAGGCGCCGCAGGGCAATGCGGACGACAGGGACGCGACGGCAACGCCGGGCGCCTCCGTCGCGTCGCGCGCGTCTCGACCGGGACAGGGGCCGGGACCGAGGCAGGGGCAGGGGCCGCTGGCTCCCGTCCGCAGGCTGCTGGCTCTCACGCTGGGTGACGAGCGGTTCGCCCTCGACATCGGCGTGGTGCGCGAGGTGCTGGACTTCGGCGCGTTGACGCGCATTCCCCGCATGCCGCGCCACGTGCGCGGCGTGGTGAACCTGCGCGGCGCGGCCGTGCCGGTGGTGGATCTGCGCACCCGGCTCGGCATGGGAACCGTGGAACGCACGGTGCACGCGCGCATCGTCATCGTGGAGGCCCCCGCGCCGCCCGAGGCGGGAGGCGGCGTCACTCTGGTGGGAGCCCTGGCCGACGCCGTGCGCGAGGTCATCGAAATCACCGCCGCCGCCGTGGAGCCGCCGCCGCGCATGGGCACCCCCGTGCCGGTCGAGGTGCTGGCTGGCATCTTCCGGCACGACGGGCGGCACGTGCTGCTGCTGGACGCCGATCGCCTGTTCGACGACGAGGAACCGGGCGCGGCCACGGCCTTGGGCGATGCCCGCCCGCTTTCGCCAGCGGCGGAGGGCGCGGCTTCGAACGCGGGCCCGGCGGAAACTCACCGGCTGGCCGCCACCCTGCGCGGCGGAGGCGGCGCATGAACCCCGGCGGAACCGCGCGGCGCGTGTTCACCGAGGAAGCGCGCGACCTGCTCATCGACCTCGAAGAGGCGCTGCTCGAACTGGAGTCGCATCCCGGCGACGGCGCGCTCATGGCCCGGGTGTTCCGCGCCCTGCACACCCTGAAGGGCACCGGGGCCATGTTCGGCTTCGACGCCGTGGCCCGCTTCACCCACGTGGTGGAAGACCTTTTCGACAGCGTGCGCAAGGCCGCCGAACCGGCCACGCCGGAACTGCTGGCCTTGGGCCTGGACGCCAAGGACCACCTGCAGGAGTTGCTGGCGGCGGGCGTTTCCGGCCAGCCCGGCCACCCCTTTCAGTCCGGCCAGCCGACGGGGGACGCTCCCAGCCAGGACGGCGCGGAACATGCGGCCAGGGCCGCTGCAACCGCCGCGCGCGAACGCGACCTGCTCGACCGCATTGCCGGGCTGGCGGCGCTGTGGGCAGCACCCGCGCCGCATGATGTTGCGCAGGACTCGGCTGCACCGTCGGGCGTGGCCGACGGCGTTGCGGCGTTTGCCGCACCGGCAGGGCCAAATCATCCTGGCCATGCCGGTTCGCCCCCGCATCCAACAGAAGGTGATGGCGCGGCATTACCCTTCCTGCCGACCACCAGCGGCCAAAGCAGCGTGGCCAAGCCGCTGGTGTACTGGCTGCGCTATGCCCCGTCGGCCGACGCGCTGCGCCGGGGGCTGGATCCTTCCCGCCTGCTGGACGGCTTGCGCGCCCTGGGCGCGCTGCAACTCTGGCCCCATTGTGAGACGGTGCCCGATCTTGACGGGCTGGACGCGGAATCCGTCCACCTGCGCTGGGATGCCGTGCTGGTCACGGAACACCCCGCCGTCATGGTGCGTGAGCCCTTCGCGGCGATGTTGGATGATGGCGGGCTGGACGTGATGGTGCTGGGCGAGGAACGGCTGCTGCCCCCGGCCGAATTGTTGTGCCGCATCGCGGCGCAGGGCGGCGTTACCGATGCGGCCGGGCTGCTGGCCGCCGCCGGAGCTGGCGGCGAGGCGTTGCGCGCCGTGGCGGAACTAGCCTCCATGGCCTCCATGGCCGCAGCGGGGCCTGTCCGCCCAGTGTCCCTGCAAGCCACGGCGCCGGGCCGACCCGCCGTGGAATGCGCCCCGGCCCTGGGCGACGACGCCTCTCCGGTGGGGGGCCTGCGCCCCGGCGGCGACGAAGGCCCCACCACCAGCCTGCGCGTTGACAGCGCCAAGGTGGACCGCCTGCTGGACAACGTGGGGGAACTGGTCATCCTGCAATCGCGCCTTTCGCGCATTGCCACGGACCATGACGACCCACGCCTGCGTGAACTGGCCGAGGGGCTGGAGCGGCTTACCGAATCGTTGCGCGACAGCACCATGTCGGTGCGCATGGTGCCGCTGGACGCCACCTTCCACGCCTTCCGGCGGCTGGTGCGCGACCTTGCGGCGCGCCTTGGCAAGGACGTGCGCTTCGTGGCCGAGGGCGGCGAGACGGAATTGGACAAGACCGTCATCGACCACCTGCGCGACCCACTGCTGCATCTGGTGCGCAACGCCATGGACCACGGGGTGGAAACGGCCGAGGCGCGGGTGGCGGCGGGCAAACCCGCCGAGGCGGTGCTGCGCCTGTCCGCCGCGCATGCCGGGGGCGAGGTGCTGATCACCGTTGCCGACGACGGCGCGGGCATCGACCTGGACAAGCTGCGCGCCGTGGGCGTGGCCCGTGGCCTGCTGGCCCCCGACGCGGAACCCGGCGACGCGGAACTGCTGCAACTGCTTTTTCTTCCAGGCTTCAGCACGGCCAGCGGCGTGTCCGACCTTTCCGGGCGCGGGGTGGGGCTGGACGTGGTCAGCACCGCGCTGGGCGCGCTGCGCGGTAGCGTGGACGTGGTTACCCGGCGGGGCGAGGGCACGGCCTGGCGGCTGCGCATTCCCCTGACCCTGGCCATCATCGACGGCCTGCGCGTGCGGGTGGGTGATGAGACGTTCATCCTGCCCCTGACCCAGGTGGAGGCGTGCCTGGAGCGCTTCGTGGACGGCGAGGCCGCCACGCTGGGTCTGGTGGAATACCGCGACCGGCTGGTGCCGTGCCTCAGCCTGCGCCGCTTTCTGGACGTGCCGGGCCAGCAGCCCGCCTACGAGCGCATCATCATCGCCAACGTGGACGGCCAGCCCGTGGGGTTTGCCGTGGATGGCGTGGCCGGGCTGGAACAGGCGGTCATCAAGCGCCTGGGCGGCCCGTGCCGCCGCGCCGCGTGGATTGCCGGGTCCAGCGTGGACGCCGAGGGCGGCATCTCGCTGATTCTCGACGCCGCGCAACTGGTGCGCGTGGCGCAGACCATGCAGGAACGCTGATCAGCGCTTCCGTCCGCTCTTCCCGCTCTTCCTGCCCGCCGCGCAACATTGCCCCGCCCCTGCTGGCGGGACTTTTTTGCTTGTTGTCCTTCCCCCCGTCACTTCCGCAGTCCCGCAACATGCCATGCCCTCCGTGCCCGGCCTGCCCTGTCTGCCCGGCCTGACCTGTCTGTCCGGCCTGCCCTGCTTGCTCGGCCTGTCTGGCGTGTCTGGCGTGTCCATCAGCGCCTGGCCGCCGTCCTTGCCGCACGAGATGCGCGGCGGCATCTCGTGCATCAGTTCCAGCCATGCGGCCGCCGCCGGGGACAGGCTGTGCCCCTTGCGCCAGGCCAGCACCGCGCGCCAGCGCAGTTCGTCGTCGTCCAGCAGGGCGCGGTGGACGCCGTCGGGCAGCGGCTCCGTCAGCATCAGGCGCGGCACCAGCGCCACGCCAAGTCCGGCGGCCACCAGGCTGATGATGAAGGGTATCTGGCCGCTGCACAGGGTTTCGTCCAGGCGCACCCCCTGTTTAAGGCAGCGGTCGCGGATGCGCGCGTTGAGCGCGAAGCCCTGCTCGAACTGGATGAACGCGCTGCCGTCCAGGTCGCGCAGGCACAGGGCCACGCGGCCCTGCAAGGGGTGCCCTTGCGGCAGCAGGGCCATGAGCGGCTCGTCGCACAGGGGCGATACCTCGAACTGGCCGGATACGGGCAGCAGGGCCAGGGCCATTTCCAGTTCGCCGCGCAGCACGTCCTCTTCCAGCGCATAGCAGCCCTTTTCGCGCAGTTCTATGCGCACGCCCGGATAGCGGCGGCGGTATTCGGCGAACTGCCGGGCGAACAGCAGGGTGCTGCCCACCGGCGGCACGCCGAAGCGCAGCGTGCCCCGGCGCACGTTGCGCAGGTCGTCCATCTCCGCATCCATGGCCTCCTTTTCGGCCAGCATGGCCAGCGCGCGGCGGTAGGCCACC
Source organism: Desulfovibrio sp. A2 (assembly GCF_000226255.1). Lineage (GTDB taxonomy): Bacteria > Desulfobacterota > Desulfovibrionia > Desulfovibrionales > Desulfovibrionaceae > Cupidesulfovibrio. The sequence goes on along the minus strand of NZ_AGFG01000019.1, from coordinate 60,779 downwards.
TCGCCCGCCGCCGTCAGGGTCACTCCCGCCGGGGTGCGTTCCAGCAGGATGGCCCCGCAGTCCTCCTCCAGCCCGCGCACGGCCTTGCTGACCGTGGATTGGGTGGCGCACACGGCCTGCGCGGCGGCGGAAAACCCACCCGCGCGAACCACCTCCACAAAGCAGCGCAATACCCTGAGGTGCATGGCTATTCCGTTTTCGACTGGGGTTCATGAAGACAATTCATTTCACAACTGCCAGACCCCTTGGCTAACAGCAGAAGCAGCGAGGTTCAAGCGGCCACGGTGCCGTTTCCGCCGCCCGGCATCGCGCGGGCGGACGGGAATGTGGCCGCGCCACGCACCATGCGGCCAGCCGCCGCGCACGCAGTGTGCGCGCGGGGCCGTCCATGCACGTCAAACCACAGGGGGCATTCATGAACTGGGTGCAGCAGTACGATCCGTTTTCCAACATCGCCGCATCGGCCTGCGTGGCCATGCTGCCGCTGGCGATACTCTTCTACATGCTGGCCGTGCGGCGGGCCAAGGGCCACATGGCCGCCGCGCTGGGGCTGGCCGGTGCGCTGTGCGCCGCCGTGGGCGTGTGGGGCATGCCCGTGGGCCTTGCGGTCAACGCCACGCTGTATGGCATGGCCATGGGGCTGTTCCCGATCATCTGGATCGTGCTGACGGCCGTGTGGCTGTACAACATGACCGTGGAATCGGGCGAATTCGAGATCATCAAGGGCTCGCTGGCCCGGCTTACCGACGACCGGCGGTTGCAGGCTCTGTTCATCGCCTTTGCCTTCGGCGCGTTTCTGGAAGGCACGGCGGGCTTCGGCACGCCGGTGGCCATCACGGCGGCCATGCTGATGGGGCTGGGCTTCAGCCCGGTGTACGCCGGGGGCATTTGCCTTGTGGCCAACACCGCGCCCGTGGCCTTCGGGGCGCTGGGCATCCCGGTCATCGTGGCCAGCCAGGTCAGCGGCCTGGACGTGACCACGCTCAGCCAGTACGTGGGGCGGCAGCTGCCGGTGTTCGCGCTGGTGGTGCCGCTGTGGATGACCGTGGTCATGTGCGGTTTCCGCCGGTCCATGGAGGTGCTGCCCGCCATCGTGGTAGCCAGCGTGTGCTTCAGCGGCACGCAGTTCCTGTTCGCCGAACTGCATGGCCCCACGTTGCCCGACGTCATGGCGGCCATCGTGACCATCATCGGCCTGCTGGTGCTGTTGCGTTTCTGGAGGCCTGCCAGCACCTGGCACTTTGCCGATGAACAGCCCGCCAGCGCGGCGGCCAGCGCCCACCACTCCACCGGCGAGATCCTGCGGGCCTGGGCTCCGTACGCCATTCTGGCGGTGTTCGTCTTCTTCTGGGGGCTGGACGGCGTGAAGGCCGGGCTGAACAAGGTGTACATCCAGGCCATCGAATGGCCGGGCCTGCACGGCGCCATCGCCAAGACCGCGCCCATCGTGGCCAAGGATGCGCCTTATGCGGCCAAGTACACCTTGAATCTGCTGTCGGCCGGGGGCACCGCCATCCTGCTGGCGGGGCTGCTGTCGGTGCCCATAATGCCGGGCTACGGCATGAAGCGGGCCGTCGGCTGCTTCTGGCGCACCTGCCACCAACTGCGTTTTCCGGTGCTGACCATCATGCTCATCCTCGGGCTTGCGCAACTCATGAACTATTCCGGCATGAGCTCGACCCTCGGCATCGCTTTCACCCACACCGGCGCGCTGTTCCCATTCTTCGCGCCCATCATGGGCTGGCTGGGCGTGTTCCTGACCGGTTCGAACACCTCGTCCAACGCGTTGTTCGGCAGCATGCAGCAGGCCACGGCCCGCGCCGTGGGCGTGGACCCGTACCTGACCGTGGCCGCCAACGCCACCGGCGGGGTGACCGGCAAGATGATCTCGCCGCAGTCCATCTCGGTGGCCACGGCCTCCACCCACACCGTGGGCCAGGAAGGGGCGCTGTTCCGCTTCGCCCTTGGGCACAGCATCGCCATGACCCTTGTGATCAGCGTGCTGGTGACGCTGCAAGCCTACGTCATTGGCTGGATGCTGCCCTAATTCGGGAAACAGCCCTGACGGGGTAATTCAAAGACGTCCGCCGCCCGTCGCGCCTGGCGTGGCGGGCGGCGCAACATTCGTCCGAAAGCACGGAGCCGTGCGCTCCTCCTGTGGGCTCCGTGCCCGCGTGCACCCGCCGGACGGACAAGCCCCCCCGCGTTGCACCGTGGGGGGGCCGTCGTGTGCGGAGCATGGCTGCCGCGTGATCTCAGTGCAGGGCGCGCATCTGGCACACCCCGCATTCCAGCACGTAGGCGTTGCCGGGAATGGCCTTGGCCAGGTGCTTCACGTGGGCGGCCCGTTCGCCGATTTCGTGCAGGTTGCTGCGTTCATGGCAATCCAGCACGGCCAGCGACACCGAGACGAAGGGAAAGCGCCGCTCCATGCCGTCCCGCCCGCGCGCGGTGATCCACCCGCGCACCTGGTCGTCGCCGCAGTAGCAGCCGCGCACCAGCCGCCCGAAGCAGCGCGTGGCCGCCCGGCACACCCGTTCGGCGTGGCGGGGCGAGGTGATGCACACGAAGTCGTCGCCGCCGATGTGCGCCACGTAGTCGCCCTTGGCCCCGTGCCGCTGCACCGCCCACGACAGCACCTTGGCCAGCAGCAGGATGATCCTGTCGCCGTTCTTGAAGCCGTAGGTGTCGTTGTAGCTCTTGAAGTTGTCCAGGTCCGCGTACAGCAGCGAAAAGGGCTGTCCTCCGGCCAGCCGGGTCTCCAGTTCCTTCTCCAGCGCCACGTTGCCGGGCAGGCCGGTGAGCGGGTTGGTGCCCTTGGCCAGTTCCACCTGCACCTGGGCCAGCTTGTGCAGCAGCCGCTGCACCGAAACGGTGCCCGTCAGCGCGCCGCCCCGGGTGACCAGGATGTCGTCGTAGGCCTGCAACCGGCTGCGCGACATGGCCCGGCGCGCGGCGTCCTCCACCGGGGTGGTTTCCTCCACCACCAGCGGCTTGGTGTCCATGACGGCCGACACGGGCCGCTTAAAGTACAGCGCCACCCCGTACTGCGCCGAAAGCTGCCGGTTGAGGTGGTAGTCCATGATCAGCCCCAAGGGCTTGGAGCGTTCGTCCACCACGGCGATGCTGGTCAGCGGATCAGATGTTTCAAAGAGCTTGCGCACCTCCCCGGCCAGGGTGGTGGGGGGCACGGTGTGGGCGGGTTCGGCCAGTTCGCCCACCGGCATGGAGCAGGCCAGGCCGCCCACGCTGGGCAGTTGCGTGGCGGGGCGCAACTCGCCGATGTCCACGTGGGTTTCCGGCTTGGGGTAGTCGGGGCGTCCCAGGTAGTAGCCCTGCCCGTAGTGCGCGCCGATGGCCATCAGGGTGGCGGCTTCCTCGCGGGTTTCGATGCCTTCGGCGATGACCCGCGAGCCGATCTTTTCGGCGAAGCTGACCAGCGTTTCCATCAGCGCGCGGCGCACCGGGTCGCGGTTGATGTTGCGGATGAGCGACATGTCGATCTTGATGAAGTCGGGCTTCAGTTCGGCGATGGTGGCAAGGCCGGAATAGCCGGTGCCCGCGTCGTCGATGGCCACCTTGAAGCCCTGACCCCGGTAATGCGAGAGCGTTTTGTAGAACACCCCGAAATCGCGGATGGAATGCCGCTCGGTGATCTCGAAAACGATGTTCTCGGGCGCAAGGCCCATGGCCCGCACCGCTTCCAGCGTGCTGCCGGGGGTGAAGCCGGGGTCCGTCAGGGTGCGCGGGTGAATGTTCAGGAACAGCTTCTGGTCCGGGGCCAGGGTGCCCGCGCAGGCGATGGCCCGCTCGCGGCAGATGCGTTCCAGCGCGAAGAGCATGCCCAATTCCTCCGCGATGTCGAAGAGCATCATGGGCGAATGGAAGGGCGTGTCCACCGGGCCTCGGCTGAGCGCCTCCCAGGCCATGATCCGCCCGGTGGGAAAGCGCACGATGGGCTGGTACAGGGTGCGGATGGCGTTGTCCTGCAACACCGCCTTGAAGTCGCGCGCAAGGCGCAGGTCTGAAAGGTCCATTTCCTTGCGGGCCATGGTGCGCGCCTCGCGCACGGCCTGAAAGAATTCCTGCCGGGGCTCGCCATCCGGGCGGCGGCGGTAGGTGGCGCAGCCCACGCCGATGTTCACCTCGCGCCCGGTCCAGCGCAGCACCGAATCCTTCAGGTGGTGCTGCAACTTTAGCTTCATGGTGAAGGCGGCGTCGGCCAGCCGTTGCGGGCGGGTTGCCGGTTCCGGCCAGAACACCAGGAATTCTCCCGATTCCAGCGGCAGCAGGTGGTGGGCAGAGGCGGGCTGCCCGCTCAGGCCGGGCACCGCCGCCCACAGCCCCTCCACCAGCAGCGTTTCGATGCCGACGGTGATTTCCTCTCCGTACAGGTCGCGCACCAGCACGTGGTCCACCATGCGCACCAGCAGCATGTGCAGGGCGTCGTGCCGGGTGACCATCTCGCGCACCGAAGCATCAACAACGCTCGGCCCGCCGGGGCCGTTGAGGAGGGGTTGCGGGGAGGGCTGCGTGCCGTCTGGCTGGACCGCGTTGGCGATGTCGAGAAACGTGAAGCCCAGCGAGGCGTGAGCATCGCCCAAACCGTCCGGCGGCAGGCTGTACGGGCGCGCGGGTTGGCCCTGCTCGCCGCGCTTGCGGCCGAGCATTTCCAGAAAAGGCTCGAGCCATGTGTTTTGCATGTATCCCCCCGGATACGTTGCAGATGGTCGGGTGTTGCCTTGCGCAAAAAAACCACATGGGCCGCTGCGCCACCGCATTCGGAGATGCGTCACGCCGGGGTGGCGTCCGGTTGCGGCGGGCGGAAGGCGGGCGGTCCGCGCGGAGGCGTGAAAGGCAGCAACCGTGAGCAGGCGGTGAGTGTGTCGCCCTGCCGCGCCCACGACGGACGTGGTGACGGTTGCGTGACGCCGCGTGGCGTCCTGTACGTCTCGCGTCAGGTAGTTAGCACGGAAGCGTGGGAGACGGCGGTGACGGATGTGTGACGATTTGCAGAAGCCCCGGCGCGGGGTCGGGCAGCCCGCGACCTGGCCGGGGCGAGGGTGGATCGTGCCGGCATTTTTGGGGGGGGGGAATTCGGCGCGGGCAGGCGGCGGCACGCGCGAAGGAGCGGGCCGTGGGGCAGCACCCCCGGATGCGAATCTGGAAGGAGAGGGTTTCCTCAAGCCAGGGGCAGGCGCACCACGAACACCGCGCCGCCATTGGGCGCTTCCTCGATGGTGATGGAGCCCTTGTGGTTGGTGACCACGATGAAATAGGCCACGGAAAGGCCAAGGCCGGTGCCCGCGCCCGTCTCGCGCGTGGTGAAGAAGGGCTCGAAGGCGCGGCGGCGTTGTTCAGGCGACATGCCGGGGCCGTTGTCGGCCACTTCAACGCGAACGTGGGCGGGTTCACGGGCGGTGGTCAGGGTCAGCACGGGGGGCGGTCCGTCGTCGCGTTGGGTCAGCGCCTGCGCCGCGTTCTTGAACAGGTTCAGGAACACCTGCTCCATCTCGCTGGCGGAACAGCGCACCGGCGGCAACTGCGGGTCATAGCGGCGCACTACGGCGATGCGCTTGAAGTCGTAGTTGCGCGCCAGGCTGTAGTCGGTGACGGCCAGTTCCAGGGTGCGTTCCAGCAGGTCGTTGATCTGCACCGGCACCCGCGAAGGGTCACTGCGGCGGCTGAAGGTGAGCATGTTGGCCACGATGCGCGCGGCCCGCTCGCCCGATTCGCGGATGCCGTCCAGCAGGCTGGCGATGCGGCGTTCCACGGCGTAGGCGGACACGCTTTCAAAGGTCATGCCGTGCTGCTCCGCCGCAGCCCGGTTGGCGGGCAGGTCGTCGAGCAGCCTGCGGCGCAGGTTCTGCACCCCTTGCAGGATGCCGCCGAGGGGGTTGTTGATCTCGTGGGCCATGCCCGCCGCAAGGCTGCCCACGGAGGCCATCTTTTCGGCCTGCACCATCAGGTCTTCCATGGCGGCGCGTTCGCTCACGTCGTCCAGGCGCAGGATGCCCCATATCTCGTCGCCGGTTTCCAGTGGAATGGCGGTCACGTCCTCCACCCGGCGCACTTCGCCGGTCTGCGTGCCCGCAGGGGTCTCCGTGCGGGTGACCACCCGTTCCGGCGGCGTGGCCGCGCCGCCGCGCCGCGCCGCGTGCAGCCGGGGCAGGTGGCGGCCCAGTTCCGGGGCTACCTCCGCCAGGGGGCGTCCGTGCGCGGCCTTTGCCGTGACGTTGAAACGCCGTTCGGCCGCCGGGTTCCACAGCACCACCCTGTCGGCGGCATCGGCCACCACGATGGCCGAGGGCATGGCGTCCAGCACCCCCTGCAGGTGGCGCTGGGCGCGCGACAGGGCGCGGTTGGCGCGCGAAAGGTCGGCCAGCAGCATCTGGCGTTCGCGTTCCGATTCCATGAGCACGGTCAGGTCGTGCAGCACGAAGGCCACGGCATCGGGTTCGCCCGGCGCGCCGCCCACGGGGTACAGGCGCAGGGCCAGCCAGCGGGCCTCGCCGTCCGGGGTGGCGTCCGGCGGAAATTCCAACGGTTCGGTGACGATGGCCTCGCCCGAAAGTGCGGCCTCGGCCAGGCCGTGCAGGCCCGCGCGCAGCACGTACCGGTCCTGCGCCAGCGTGTACGGGGCCAGGGTGTCGGACGGGCTGCCGAGGGCCGCGTCGCGCCCGGCGTGCAGCCCGTGCAGGGCCAGCCATTCGGCGTTGGCCTCGCGCAGGGAACCGTTGGGGTGCAGCAGGGCCATGGCAAAGGGGGCCTGGGTGAGCACCGCGCGGAACTGCTGTTCGCGCGCGTGCAGGGCCTGTTCGGCCTCTTTCAGGTCGGTGATGTCGGTCAGCATCACCAGCACCGCCGGGCGGCCGTCCCACTCCAGCAGTACCCCGGTGCCGAACACCCAGCGCTCGCCCTCGGGCACGCGGATGCGCAGGGGGGGATAGGTGCCCAGCGTCTCTCCCTGCATGCGCCGCATGTAGCGGTCCAGGGCCACGGCACGGTCGTCGGGGTGCAGGTGGTCGATGAACGGAGAACCTGTCAGCTCTTCGACGGGGCGGCGCAGTATGTCGCCGATGCGCGGATTGACGAAGGTGAGCAGCCCGTCCTGGATGACGGCGATGCCTTCCTGCGCGTTCTGGAAGATGGAGCGGTACTTCAGTTCCGCCTCGGCCAGGCGCTGCTCCGTGGCCTTGCGCTCCTCCACCTCTCGTTCCAGTTCCCCGCCGCGCCGGGCAAGCGCGCCCAGGGCGGTGACGAAGGTGAGTCCCAGCAGCAGGAACACCGTCACGGCCAGCGCGGCCGTGGCCAGGATGTAGCGTTGCTCTCCGGCGTGCACGTCGCCGAGGTAGGTGCCGGTGCCGATGTAGCAGGACAGCTCGGGCAGGGGCAGCACGAACGACAGCTTCTCTTCAGGGGAGTTGCCGCCGGGGGGCGTGTAGCGGTAGGTGAAAAAACCGCCATCGGGATTTTCACGCGCGGTGCGGATGAGCTCCACGATGATGGCCACGCCTTCGGCGTCGCGCAGCCCCAGGCCGCTGCGGCCCTCCATCTGCGGTTCGTAGGGCTGGACCAGCACGGTGCCGTCGTACCCGCTCATGAAGATGTAGTTGGGGCCGCGCGTGTCGTTGAAGGTCATGGTGCGCACCCGTTCGCGCACCAGCACCAGGGCGTGGTCGCGTCCGTATGCTCCGGCGGCCAGCTCGTCCAGCACCGGTTGCACCTGGTTGCGGGCCAGCAGCACCATTTCGCGCAGGTGGTTGCGTCGGTATGTTTCCGCCGTTTCCCAGAAGGTGTGCACCGCGTGCAGCAGGAACAGGGTGAACACGCCGCACGCCAGCACCAGCAGCAGCCACAGCCGCCGGACGGGCGGGCTGCGCAGCAGCGAGGACAAGGTGCGGGGATGGATGGCGTTCATGCTCTGTCCGGGCTGTATGGTGCGGCTTCGTTGCGGATGCCGGGTCGGCGGCCAGGGTTTTCGCCGGACATGCAGCCTAGCATCGCGCGGCGCGGCCCGCCGTGATAAGGTGATGCCCGCGTGGGCGAAGCATTGATCCGTTTGGCCGATTCGGGCCAGTTCGGGCTAGTCAGGGCCAGTCAGGGCCAGCTCGGGCCGGGCTCCGGCATGACGCGCTTTTCTTTCCGCGCCGCTGCTGGTAGTGCTGTGCCCCACCGGCCCGCGGGTTGCGCGGGGCCGGGTGCGGAATTTCCATTGATACCTGAAACCTGCCCCAAGGGAAACGGGCATGGCGCTCTTGGGCATTGCCGTGAGCGCTATATCCGGACTTGGTGGGCCGCGCAATACTACCCGTGCCGGAGATGCCCGGCGGAGAAAGGATGGTCCTGCCAAGAACATGGCTGGTGGTGCGCCTGAGCGCCCTTGGGGACGTGGTGCTGGCCACGGGCGTGCTGCTGTGGCTGCACCGCACCCATGGCTGGCGCTTCGTGGTGCTGACGCGGCCGCAGTGGGCCCCGGTGTTCCGCAACCACCCGGCCGTGGACCGGGTGGCCACGGCGAACCCGGCGGACCTGCGCCCGGCGGCGCTGCCCGGCTTCGTGCGCGGGCTGGCGGCTTCGCTGCCCGGCGCGGGGCTGCTGGACCTGCACGGCACCCTGCGTTCCCGCCTGATGGGCCTGTTGTGGCCCGGCCCGGTGCGCCGCTATCCGAAACTTTCCCTGGAGCGCCGCCTGTTCCTGCGTTCCGGCGGGCGGCTGTTCCGCGAACGGCTGCGCGCCTGCAACGTGCCGCAGCGCTACGCCCGCGCCGTGCAGGCCACGCCCCCCCCGCGCGGCGAACTGCTGCCCCGCATCCTGCTGGACGATGCGGAGCGGGAACGGGGCAGGGCGCTGCTGCGCGAGGCAGGGCTGGCGGGGCCCGCCGTGTCTCCAGGCGATGCAGACGGCGTCCGCCGCCCGCTGGTGGCCCTGCATCCCTATTCCACCCACCCGGACAAGGCCTGGCTGGCCGAATCCTGGCGCGAACTGGCCCGGCGGCTTTCCGCCGCCGGATATGCGTGGTTCGTGGTGGGAAGGTCCGGGGGCGCGGAAGGCGGGGAGGAGAGGCCCCTGACTGGACTGGCTGGACTGGCTGGCCTGTCGGGTATGGCCGGTCCTGTCGGGCCGTCGGGTGCCTTCGCGGCGGATTTCACGGACAGCACCGACCTGCGCGAAACCTGCGCGTTGCTGGCCGCCGCAGACGTGCTGGTGACCGGAGATTCCGGCCCCATGCACCTGGCCGCCGGGGTAGGCACGCCGGTGGTTGCCCTGTTCGGCCCCACCACGCGGGAATGGGGTTTCTACCCCGAAGGCCCGCGCGACGTGGTACTGGAAACGGGCGACGCCTGCCGTCCCTGCTCGCTGCACGGCAGCAGGCGTTGCGCCCATGCCGGGCGGTGCATGGCGGGCATCACGCCGGACGCGGTGTTCGCGGCGGTGCGGCGGGTGTCGGGCGGCGTGGCCGGAGAAGGAGCGGAACCGGAAAGCCGCTGACGGCGCATCCCATCGGCGGCGTCTTGCCGGTACCGGTATTGCCCGGCGGCACGGAAGAAAAGGAGAGGCGGGTTGACGCGCGGGCGTCGGCCCGTCGCGTCGTTTCGGCCTTCAGCGCATGAGCCTGGCCACCAGTTCGCGGGCTTCGGCCAGCGAAGGGTCGGCCTGGGCGGCCCGGTTGGCGAATTCGTACGCCTTGTCGCGCTTGCGCCATTCCATGTACAGCTTGGCCAGGTTGAGCATGGTGCGCGGGTGCGACCCGAACTGGCGCAAGGCGCGCAAATACACGCTTTCGGCCTTCTGGTATTCGCGCAGGTCCATGTAGGCGGCCACGGCACCGGAATAGGCCTGGGCCTCGCCGGGAAAGACGTCCAGCGCGGCCTCGAACAGTTCCGCCGCCTCGTAGAACAGCCGGGCCCGCAGAAAGCGCTGCCCGATGTCGCTGAGCACTCCAGGCTCATGCCCCCATTCCTCGGCCACCCGCCGCAGTAACGCCCGGCCGCGCGGCAGGTCGCCCGCGTCCAGCCGGGCCTGACCGTTGCCGGTCAGTTCCATCTTGCGCATCAGCACCTTCTGGGCCTGTTCGGCCGCGCGCGCTCTCTCATCCTCAAGCATGGCGTGGCGGATGGATTCCAGCCGCTCGGCCAGCGACAGTTCCTCGCCGGGCGTGTACGCCACGTAGGGACCGGAGAACACCTTGCGCTGCTCGAAGAACTTGCGGACGGTGTGGTTGCGGTTCAGGTCGTTGACGAATTCGTGGATGTGCACTTCCGTCTCGAAGCGCGGCTGTCCGATGAGGGTGGTGCCGGAGTAGGCCCGCAGGGCAGTTTCCATGGCCTCCAGGGCGCGCGTCAGGTAGCCGCGCGCCAGATAGGCGCGGGACCGGGCGATGTTGTCGCGCACGGCCTTGGGGGCGGTCATTCGCATGGGGCGTCCTTGTCGGAGCAGTGGGGGCCGGAGCCTTGGGGTCCGGAGCAGTGGGGTCCGGAGCCGTGCGGCGCGGGAGCAGCATGGGGAACCGGGGCGGAGCGTGCCCAGCAGCGGCGCACCGCGTCGGCGTGGGCGCGCAGCAGTTGGTCCACCCCGTCGGGCACCAGCAGGCGGATGTCCGCGCCGCGCAGCCATTTGCCGCGCAACAGGGATGCGCTGATGTCCAGCCGGGGCAGGGGCAGGAAGGTCAGGGTGGTGCCGCCGTAAGGGCCGCCGGGCAGCAGGTGGCGCTCCATGCCCGGCACGGCATGGGCGGGCCCGTCCGTTTCCTCTGGAGTGGGCGGGGCGGACGGCAGCGGCGCAGCATCCGGCCAGTGGGCGGCCAGCGCGGCCCGGAAGGCTTCCGGACCGCTGCCCGCGCGGGGCACCACCACGAAGTCGGCGATGCGCGGCAACTCCGCGCCCTTGTGCCAGTGGGGCAGCATCTCGAAATCCTCGCCGCCCAGGATGAAGAACGGCGCGGCGTCCGGCTCGGCGGTGCGGTAGGCGTGCAGGGTGTCCCAGGTGTACGACGGCCCCCTGCGCCCGCCCTCCAGGGCGTTCACCGCAAGGGCTGGAAAGGGGCGCACGGCGCTCTCCAGCAGGGCCAGCCGCAGCTCGAAGGGCAGCAGATCGTGCCCGCTCTTGTGGGGAGGCACGGCGCACGGCACGAGGTCGATGCGCTCCGGCCGCAGCGCCTCGGCCACCTCGATGGCCAGGCGCAGGTGGCCCGCATGGACCGGGTTGAAGCTGCCGCCGAGTATGCCGATGCGCCGCATGAAGGTTTCGCCGTCTCCGTGGTGTTCTGCCTGAGCAGCAAGCGCTTGCGTACCGCGCGCGGCGCGGCAGGAGGCCAGCCGCCCGCGCGCCGCTTTCGCGTGTTCCGCTATTCCCGCTATTCCCGCACCTGGCCCGCGCCGAATACCACGAACTTGGTGGTGGTCAGTTCCTGCACGCCCATGGGGCCGTAAGAATGCAGCTTGGACGTGCTGATGCCGATCTCCGCGCCAAGGCCCAGCTGTCCGCCGTCGTTGAAGCGGGTGGAGGCGTTCACCGCCACCATGGAGGCGTCGGCCTCGCGCAAAAAGCGCATGGCGTTGGCGTGGTCGCGGGTGCAGATGATTTCGGTGTGGTTGGACCCGTGCGCGGCGATGTGGGCCAGCGCCTCGTCCATGTCGTCCACCACGCGCACGGCCAGGATCAGGTCGTGGAACTCCATGCCGTAGTCTTCCGGCGCGGCGGCGGTGGCCGATGCGCCCAGCAGCGGCAGCGATGCCGGGCACGCCCGGAAGGTCACCCCGGCCGGGGCCAGCCGGGCGGCCACGGCGGGCAGCAGCGCGGCCGCCTCGTCCTTGTGGACCAGCAGGCATTCCAGCGCGTTGCACACGCCGGGGCGCTGCACCTTGCCGTTGAAGACGATATCCACGGCCTGGCCCAGGTCCGCGCCCGCGTCCACGTAGGCGTGGCACACGCCCTTGTAGTGCTTGAGCACGGGCATGGTGGCCTGCTGCACCACGGCGCGGATGAGCGTTTCGCCCCCGCGCGGGATGATCACGTCGATGTACCGTTCCAGTGCGCACAGCGCGCCCACGGCGGCCCGGTCGGTGCGCGAGACCACCTGCACCGCGTCACCGGGCAGGCCCGCCCCGGCCATGGCCTCGGCGATGAGCCCGGCCAGCGCCAGGTTGGAGTGGATGGCCTCGGACCCGCCGCGCAGGATCACCGCGTTGCCCGCCTTCAGGCACAGGATGGCGGAATCGATGGTCACGTTGGGGCGCGATTCGTAAATGATGGCGATGACGCCGAGGGGAATGCGCATGCGGCCCACCAGCAGGCCGTTGGGGCGCTGCCACTGGGTTTCCACGGCGCCCACGGGGTCGGGCAGGCCCGCCACGTGGCGGCAGGCGGCGGCCATTTCGGCCATGATGCGCGGGGTAAGACGCAGGCGGTCCATGCGCGGGGCGTCCATGCCCGCGGCCTCGGCGGCGGCGAGGTCGCGCGCGTTGGCGGCCAGCATGTCGGACTCGCGCGATTCCAGCAGCCCGGCCAGGCGGAGCAGGGCGTCGATCTTGGCGGCGGGGGACGCGGCGGCCAGCTTGCGGGCGGCGGCCTTGGCGCGCTTGCCCATGGATTCGACGAGCAGGGCGATGTCGCCCGTGTCGGCGTCCTGTGCCGTGCCCTTGGCGGGGCTGGTGTTCTGCGTGCTCATGGCGGCTCCGGCGCTCTGGCGTTCCGCGTGGCGACGGAACGACGTGAAGGTTACGAAAGATTGCTATAGCCGCAGCCCCCCGGCAACGCAACAGGCGGGCCATGGCCCGCCCGGCAGGCGGAGCGGACGCGCGCGGGACGGGGAACGGGCGGCCGGAGGCCTGCGGGAAGGGCGAGGGAATGTCCGGTCCGGGACCGGGGCGGGCGCATCGCGCAATGCGTCTTGCATGATTTGCGCGCCCCGAGCCGTCGAGTGGAAAAGGCCTTGTCAAAAACCGCGCGGCCAGGCGGGCCGCGAGGAACCGGCTACCGCCCGGAATCCTTTTGACATTTCTGTAATGGGCACGTAAAAGAATCGGGCTTCGCCATTTCCAGTCACAAAGCGGCCATGCGCCGCATTCCAAGGAGCATTCGCATGTCGGAGAACACAATCCGGAAAGGCCTGCCGCGCGCCCAGCAGCAACCTGAAATTCCTCAGCCGCTGCAGGGCGAGGTGGCCGGAGAGGCCGCGCCGCTGCTGCGCTTCGTGCTTGACAACGCCCGCACCATCGCCGCCGGTCTCGGCGTGCTGGTGCTGGCCGCTGGCGCGGGCGCGGGCTACCGCTGGTGGGCCGCCGAGCAGACGCGCGAGGCGCAGGCCGATCTGGGCATGATCATCGCCACCAAGACCGGCGCGGAACGCGTGCAGGCGCTGGAAGGCTTCGCGGCCAAGGCCCCGTCGGGCGTGCGCAACGCCGTGCTGCTGGACCTTGCCGCCGCCGCCATGGAGCAGAAGGACTACGACAAGGCCGCCGCCACCTGGGAACGCCTTGCCGCCGCCGACGGCGCCACCGGCGTGGTGGCCCGCATCGGCCGCGCGCAGGCCCTGTCGCAGGCGGGCAAGGATGCCGAAGCCCTGGCCGTGCTGGAAGGGCTGGAAGGCTCGGTGAGCGAGATTTCGCGCAACGCCGTGCGCGGCCAGTTGGCGGTCGTGGCCGAGCGTGCGGGCAAGCTGGAACGCGCCGTGGCCGCCTACGAGCAGCTGATGGCTTCCGATTCCGCGGGCAACAAGGACTACTTCAAGAGCCGCGTGGAAGCGCTGAAGGCCCGCATGCAGAAGGGGGGCGCGTAAGTCCATGAGCGAATCCACCGCAAACCTGGCCCCGCGCCCGGTGAACCCCCTGCTGGCCGACGAGCCGGGCGCGCGCCGCCTGCTGCTGGGCAACGAGGCCATCGTGCGCGGCGCGCTGGAGGCGGGCGTCAACCTGGTTGTCTGCTACCCCGGCACGCCCTCGTCCGAAGTGCCCGACACCTTCCGCCGCATCGGCGGCGGAGGCCGGTACCGCCTGGAATATTCGGTGAACGAGAAGGTGGCCATGGAAGTGGGGGCGGGCGCGTCCCTGGCCGGAGCCCTGACCCTGGTGACCATGAAGCACGTGGGCGTCAACGTGGCCGCAGACCCCCTGCTGACCATGACCTACACCGGGCTGCCCGGCGGGCTGGTGCTGCTTTCCGCCGACGACCCCGGTTGCCACGCCAGCCAGAACGAGCAGGACAACCGCACCTACGCCCGCTTCGCGGGCATGCCGTGCTTCGAGCCCGCCACGGCGCAGGAAGCCAAGGACATGACGCGCGACGCGCTGCTGCTGGCGCGCGAGCTTGAACAGCCCGTGCTGCTGCGCACCACCACCCGCGTCAACCACCTGCGCGGCGCGGTGGAATACGGCCCGCTGGGCCAGGCCGCGCCCATCGTGCCCTTCCAGCGCAACCCCCGGCGCTTCGTGCCCGTGCCCGCCGTGGCCCGGGTGCGCCACGCCGAACTGGTCAGGCATCTGGGCACGGCCCGGGAAAAGGCCGAACATTCGCCGTGGAACACCGTGCGCGGCGACGGGCGCTTCGGCGTCATCGCCAGCGGCATAAGCCGCGCCTACTTGTCCGACGCCCTGCACGAGACGGGCTGGGCCGACCGGGTGAAGGTGCTGGACCTTGGCATGACCTGGCCCCTGCCGGAAGACCTGCTGACCGACTTCCTGTCCGAATGCGACGCCGTGCTGGTGCTGGAAGAACTGGAGCCCCTGCTGGAGAACGACGTGCGCGCGCTCGTCCAGCGCAAGGGTCTGTCCGTGGCCGTCAGCGGCAAGGGCGGCGCGCTGACCATCTACGGCGAATATTCCACCCAGACCGTCACCCAGGCCCTGGCCGACCTGCTGGGCGAAACCGCCCGGCTGCCGATGGCCTGCGACCCGGAAACGGCCCTGCCCGTGCGGCCGCCCAACCTGTGCCCCGGCTGCTCGCACCGCGCGCTGTACTACGCCGTGCGCAAGGTGTTCGGCGACGACGCCGTGTACTCCAGCGACATCGGCTGCTACACGCTGGGCCTGCTGCCGCCCCTGCGTATGGCCGACTTCCTGTTCTGCATGGGATCCTCGGTGTCCTCCGGTTCCGGTTTCGCCACGGCCTCGGGCAAGCCCACGCTGGCCTTCATCGGCGATTCCACCTTCTTCCATTCCGGCATCACCGGGCTGGTCAACGCGGTGTTCAACAAGCACGACCTGATCGTGGTGGTGCTGGATAACGGCACCACGGCCATGACCGGCCACCAGCCCAACCCCGGCGTGATCCAGGAAGTGCTGGGCAACGCCTGCGTGCACCTGGACATAGAGGCCGTGGTGCGCGGCTGCGGCGTGGCCGACGTGGTCAAGGTGCGGCCCTTCAACGTCAAATCCACCATGAAGGCCTTGGCGGAGATGAAGGAACGCTCCGGCGTGCGCGTGATCATCGCCGAGGAGCCGTGCGTGCTCTACGCCCGGCGCACCCTGAAGAAGCCACGCAACCAGGTCGCCTACGTGGCCGAGCAGGGGCCCGGCGTGGTCGACTGCCTGGAAAACCTGGCCTGCCCCGCCTTCTTCCGGGACGACACGGGCATCCACGTGGATGAAAACCTCTGCGGCGGCTGCATGGTCTGTCTGCAGGTCGCGGACACCATCAAGGCCCGCAAGAGGAGCGACGCATGAGCACCGCAGCAACCGCAAAAGGGCGCATCCGCATCTATCTCACCGGCGTGGGCGGGCAGGGCACCCTGACCGCCACCACCCTGCTGGCCCGCACCGCCCTGGACCAGGGGCTGGAGGTGACCTCCGGCGAAATCCACGGCATGGCCCAGCGCGGCGGGGTGGTGGAATCCACCATCCTGCTCGGCGGCTGGATGAGCCCCAAGATCGGCCATGGCGAGGCGGACCTGATCCTTGGCTTCGAACCGCTGGAAACCCTGCGCGGCATGACCCACCTGGCCGCCGGGGGGAGCGTGCTGTCCAACACCGAGCCGCTGCCGCCGGTGGGCGTTTCCACCGGGCGCGAAGCCTACCCCGAGATGGAGCGCATCCGCGCCAAGGTGGAAGGCTGCGCCGCGAAATCGTGGTTTCTGCCCTGCCGCACCCTGGGCCTTCAGGCCGGTTCGGTGCAGGCGGGCAACAGCGTGCTGCTGGGCGCGGCCTGCGCCACGGGGCTTCTGCCCTTCGGCCCGGAAGCGCTGGAAGCCGCCATCCGCGTCCATCTTGCCCCCAAACTCATGGACATGAACCTGAGGGCGGTCGAACTGGGCGTTCGGGCCGTTGCCTCCGCGAGTTGACCGCATGACCACCATCACCGACGACAAGCGCCTTCAGCCCTATCTCGGCACGCTCCAGAAGATCGTGTCCGACATGGGGCCGCAGCGGCCGTTTCAGTCCACCCTGAAGTCGCTGCTCCGCACGCTGGCTGAAAACCATGACTTCCAGCGGCCGCACATCGTCATCTTCGACCCGGAGACCCGCACCCTCAAGCTCAGCCTGTCGCAGACGCCCGCCAAGGCGGACCACGTGGAATACGAGCCGGGCGTGGGCGTGACGGGGCAGGTGTTCTCGACGGGCCAGCCGGTCATCGTGCCGCGCATCAAGGACCACCCGGCGTTTTTGAACAAGGCCTTCGGCCGCACGGACGAGGAGCAGGAAACCCTGGCCTTCATCTGCGTGCCGGTGCTGGGCCCCGCCGACGAACCCCGGCAGGGCCGCGAGGTGATCGGCACCCTGAGCGTGGACACCCCCTCGGTGCCCATGCCGCAATTGGAATCGCACTGCCGGTTCCTGGAGGTGGTGGCGGGCATGATCGCCAACCACGCCTCGTACCTGCAGGAGGAAATGGCCCGCCAGAAGCACCTGATGACCCAGGGCCTCATCGTGGGCGACAGCAACGACATCGGGTTCACCCCGTCCAACGTGGTTGCCGCGTCCAAGGCCATGCGGCTGGTGCTGAACCAGGCGGCCCAGGTTGGCCCCAGTCGCGCCACCGCGCTGCTGCGCGGCGAATCGGGCACCGGCAAGGAACTGCTGGCGGAAGCCATCCACCAGACCAGCCCTCGGCGCGAGATGCCGCTGATCAAGCTGAACTGCGCCGCGCTGCCCTCCGAGCTGGTGGAAAGCGAACTGTTCGGCTACCAGAAGGGCGCCTTCACCGGGGCCGTGCACACCAAGAAGGGCCTGTTCGAACTGGCCAACAAGGGCACCCTGTTCCTGGACGAAGTGGGCGAACTGTCGCCCAACGCCCAGGCCAAGGTGCTGCGCGCCATCCAGGAGCAGGAAATCCAGCGCCTGGGCAGCGAACAGACCATCACCGTGGACGTGCGCCTGATCTGCGCCACCCACCAGCCGCTGGAAGAACTGGTCGAGCGGGGGCTGTTCCGCGAGGATCTGTACTACCGCATCAACGTGTTCCCCATCTTCATTCCCCCGCTGCGCGAGCGGCGCGAGGACATCCTGCCGCTGGCGGAACACTTCCTGCGCATCTACTCCGAGGAGTATGCGCGCAGCATCAAGCGCATCTCCACCCCGGCCATCGACCTGCTGACGCAGTACCACTGGCCCGGCAACATCCGCGAACTGAAGAACTGCATCGAACGCGCCGTGCTGGTGTGCGACGAACAGGTCATCCGCACCTACCATCTGCCGCCCTCGTTGCAGACGGCGGAATCCACCGCCACGGACACCAACCTCTCGTTCTGCGAGGCGGTGGCCAAGTTCGAGCAGGAACTGCTGGTGGACGCACTGAAGAAGGCGCGGGGCAACATGCTGCAGGCCGCCCGCGACCTGCGCGTGAGCTACCGCATCGTCAACTACAAGGTGAAGAAGTACGGCATCGACGCCAAGAAGTTCGCCGTGGCCAAGGCGCGCGGCATGAAGTAGGCGACGCCCGTCCGGCTTTCGCACGCACGTGATGCGACCGGCTTCCGGCGACGGGGGCCGGTCGTTTTCTTTGGCATGGGATATGGCGAAGAAGAGCGAACCATGGGAACAGCGATGAATATCCGCGAGATGCAACGCTGCATCGAGGACAACCTGGCCACCCGGCTGGCCACGCAGGTGGAACTGGTCCGCGAGGGCGTGCCGGAGGCAGGGGGGGAGAGCGGGCAGAACGTGCCGATGCCGCCGGAGCCGTCAGCCGAGTCGGACCAGCCAACCCTGCTGGAACGCGCTGACGTGCGGGCGGTGTATGCCGGAGTGGCCTCTGACACCTTCAACAAGGCGTTCGGCTATCGGGGCGGCGTGCCGCTGGCGGAGACGGTGGCGGCGGTACGGTCGTTCTTCAGCGGCCGTGGCGCGCCGTACACCTGGTGGCTGGGACCGCTTTCCGGCGCGGGCGACGCGGCGGAGCAGGGGGAAGACATTCCCGCGGCGCTGGCGGGGCACGGCTTTGCCGTGGGCGAAGTGGAGACGGCCATGTATCTGCCGCTGGCGGATGCCGCGCTGGACGTTGCTCCATCCGTGCCGGGGCTGGACATCCGCCCGGTGCGCGACGCGGCGGGCGTGGCCGCCTTCGCCACGGTGCTGGCCGCCAACTGGAGTCCACCGGACGGCGAGGTGCTGCGCTTCTATCGCCGTGCCGCCACGGCCCTGTGCGTGCCGGGCTGCAATGCGACGTTGCTGGTGGCGTATCTGGACGGCCAGCCGGCCGCGGCTGCCGAGGTGTACCGCACCGCGTCGGGATACCCTGCGGCAGGGGAAGCCGCCCGACTGGACGTGGCGGGCGTGTACAACGTGTGCACGCGGGAAGCCTTCCGGCGCAGGGGATTGGGCACCGTCGTAACCCGCGCCGCATTGTGGCACGCCCGGCAGGCGGGCTGCCGCCACGGGGTGTTGCAGGCCTCCGGCGATGGGTACCGCGTCTATGCCCGGCTGGGCTTTCGCGATGTGGGCCGCTTCGTGGAGTGCGTGCCCGTGGGCTGAGCGGCTCGCGACCGGTGAGAAGCGGGCCGGATGTCTGAATAACGAAAACGGGCGGGATCGCGCGTGCTGCGCAATCCCGCTCGTTGCATTCCGATGATGCCAGCCGGTGATGCCCGGCCCGCCGGAGCGTGCCGGTATGCCTGGCTGACCAGCCGAAACGGCTTACGCCGTGGGGCCTTCGTCCAGCCAGCCCTGCAAGGCCTCGATGATCTTGCGAGCCTGGTCGGCGCTGGAGATGTTGAACTTGGACTGGGCGCGGTATTCGCCGTTCATCTTCTTGTAGCGCTTCACCACGTACTTGTCCGCGCCGTAGTCTTCGGTCTTGGGGTCCCACTGCTGGTAGCGGAACAGGATGGTGGTCCATGCGCCCTTGGAGAGCACGGATTTGTCCAGTTCCTTGACCACAAGCTGGCCGTCTTCCTCGTAGTTCACCGTCAATTCTTCAATGGTCGTGCTCATGGTCTGGTCCGTCTGCGCCCGGCGAGGGGCGGAAATGCGTTGTTCTTTTTACGATCAATCAAATTTTGCCATTCTCTTCGTGCGTTAGGGCGCTGCGATCACGCACAGTCCCCGAGGGACACGAATTTCGTTCTCCTGCAAGGAAGGCGAGTTCGCCGCGATGGAAGCGCACTCTTTGGTGCGTGACCGGAGCGGCGAACGACGCCTGACGATGCAGGAGGGCGAAAGCGTGTTCCTCGCTACACGATGATGTCGTCTTCAGAGTGCGCCCCATTCTCCTCCGCCGCCGCCCAGATGCCGCCCGCATCGCCGAAGTGGCGCTGCGCCTGCTTCAGCCCCAGGGCGAAGGCCTTGGCGTTCACCTCGCGGATCTTGGCGGGCAGGTTGGCTTCCAGGCTCTTGCGCATCACCCGCGCGTCGGCAAAGGGCAGCAGATGCGTCACCGCGCCCATGACCATGGTGTTGATGGTCATGGGATTGCCTATCTGCTCCTTGGCCATCTGCGTGAACGGCAGCCCCAGGTAGACGTTGGTGGGCGCGTGCTTCACCAGCGTGGTATCCACCAGCAGCAGCCCGGTCTTCTTGAGCAGGCGGTAGTAGCTGTTGCACGCCTCGGGGCTCAGCGCCACCAGCAGGTCCAGGCTTTCGGTCTTGGGGTAGCTGATGGGGCGCGAACTGACAACCACGTCGGCGCGGCTCGATCCGCCGCGCGCCTCCGGCCCGTAGCTCTGTGTCTGGGTGACGTAGTAGCCGTGCCCGAGGGCCAGCGCGGAGCCCAGCAGGCGGCCCAGGGTGATCAGCCCCTGCCCGCCCAGGCCGGAAAGGCGGATTTCGAAACGGTCTATGGGTTGCGGCGCCTTCATCGGTTCTGCCCCATGAGTTTGCGTTGCAGCTCGAAGTAGCGTTCCTCAAGGCCCGGCTCTTCCACGTCGCGGAACACCCCGATGGGAATGCGCCCGTCGTCCGGCTTCTGCGTGGGGTCCTTCAGGGTTTCCACCTTCACGGTGTTGGACTTCAGCCACTTGTACATGTCCACGGCGTTGCGGAACTTGTTCTTGCGTCCGTACTGGGTGGGGCAGGGGCTGAACACTTCCACCACCGAGAAGCCGGGGTGCATGATGGCCGAGCTGATCAGCCTGTCCAGTTGGATGGCGTGGAACGAGGTGCCCCGCGCCACGTAGCTGGCGCCAGCGGCCTTGCACATGTCCACGATGTCGAAGGCCTTTTCCAGCGACCCGAAGGGCGTGGTCATGGAAATGTCGCCCTGCGGCGTGGCGGAGGAGCACTGCCCGCCGGTCATGCCGTAGATCTGGTTGTTCAGGATCAGCGCGGTGACGCCGATGTTGCGCCGCGCGGCATGGATGAGATGGTTGCCGCCGATGGACATGGCGTCGCCGTCGCCCATGACGCAGATGACCTTCAGCCTGGGGTTGGCCATCTTGATGCCGGTGGCGAAGGTAAGCGCCCGGCCGTGGGTGGTGTGCACGGTGTTGAAGTCGACGTACACGGCCATGCGGCCGGAACAGCCGATGCCCGCCACCAGCACCACGTCGTCCTTGGGCAGGCCCAGGGCGTGCACGCTGCGGATCAGCGATCCCAGCACGATGCCGTGGCCGCAGCCCGCGCAGAACACGTGGGGGAACTTCTTGTTATGGCGCAGGTAGTCGTGGATGAGTTGGGTAACGTCCGCCATGGCCCACCTACAGTATGGCTTTCAGGATTTCGGAGGGCGTGATGATCTGCCCGTCCACCCGGTTGATGGTGCGCACCTTGGTGCGGCCGTTGTTGACGCGCTTCACCTCGCGCGACATCTGCCCCATGTTCATTTCGGGCACCACCACGGTGTGGCAGCGGTGGGTCAGCTTTTCCACCGCCGGACGGGGGAAGGGGAACAGCGTCTTCAGGGTGAGCAGCCCGGCCTTGGCCCCGCGCTCGCGGGCCTGCTCCACGGCCAGGTGGGCGGAACGCGCCACGCTGCCGTAGGCCACCACGGCCACCTCGGCGTCGTCCAGCATGTATTCGTCGCTCATCTGGATGTCGCCGTAGTACTGGTCGATCTTGCGGAACAGGCGCAGCATGGCGTCCTTCACTTCGTCCGGGCGCTGGGTGGGGTAGCCCATCACGTCGTGGGTCAGGCCGGTGACGTGGGTGCGGTAGCCGGAGCCGATGGGGGCCATGGCGGGCACGCCGCGCGCCGTGTCGGCATAGGGCTTGAACCATTCCGGCGGCACCGTGGGCGTGACGCGGGAAAGGATTTCCACCTCGTCCGGGTCGGGCACGGTGATCTTTTCGCGGGTGTGGGCCGTCACCTCATCCAGCAGCAGGATGACCGGGGTGCGGTATTTTTCGGCGAAATTGAAGGCCGTCACGGTCATCTCCAGGCATTCCTGCACGTCGGAGGCGGACAGCACTATGATGGGGTGGTCGCCGTGGGTGCCCCAGCGGGCCATCTGCACGTCGGCCTGGGCGGGGCTGGTGGGCAGGCCGGTGCTGGGGCCGCCGCGCATGACGTTGACCACCACCAGGGGGGCCTCGACCATGCAGGCGTAGCCGATGTGCTCCTGCATCAGGGCAAAGCCGGGGCCGGAGGTGGCCGTCATGGCCTTGCGGCCCGCCAGCGACGCGCCGATGGTGGCGCCCATGCTGGCGATTTCGTCTTCCATCTGGATGAACACGCCGTCCTCGATCAGGGGCAGGCGGTTGGCCATGACCTCCATGATCTCGGTGGACGGGGTGATGGGGTAGCCGGCGTAGAACGAGCACCCGGCCAGCAGTGCGCCCTCGGCCACCGCCTCGTTGCCGAGCGCGAACAGTTCGCGTCTCTTGCGTTTCTTGCGTTGCACCGCCATGGCGTCACTCTTCGGGGTTGGGGTTCGGTTCGGGCGTGGGCTCGGGCGGGGAGGCGCGGCCGTGTTCGGACTCGGGGTCTTCCCAGCCGCTGCGCGGATCCGGCTGGGCCGCTCCGTTGCGGGCGCGCGGCTTGATGGCGATGGCGAAGTCCGGACAGTGCAGTTCGCAGAATCCGCAATTGATGCACTCGTCCTCGTTGGCCACCTCGGCCTTGCCGAAGGCGTTCAGCACAAGCACCTTGGCGGGGCAGAAGGCCACGCACAGGCCGCAACCCTTGCACCAATCGGGATAGACGCAGACGCGGGTCTGACCTTTTTGCTTCTTTGACATGGGCACACCAGTGGTGGCTTTGGGTGCAACGGAGCAGGGCGTCCGTTCCATGGTGGCCGGGCCGCGTGGGCCGGGAAGATGCGAGCGGTGAAAGTGCCGCCCCTGCGCGCGTTTGGGCCATCAATAAACGCAACCACGGGTCACGGCAAGAAAAATCCGGCATGCTGCACGGTTGTGCGAACAATGGAAGAATGGCGGGGGCATGCCGGGTCTCCGTTGACCTTCACCGGGCAAGCCGGTTGATGCAACGATGGCGCGGCCCCGGCGGCGGGCAGCCCGGCCGGGCTCGCCCGGCATTGCGCGTGAGCGCGTTGGCGATGCGGCAAGGGGCCGAAGGATAAGGGAAGCCTGATTGGGTGGCGGGCGGATGAGACGTGGTTCCCTTCAGGACGACGAGAGTGCGGCGGCAGAAAAGCCCGAAGCTCGCGTTCCCTGGGCGTTCGGGCATGCAAAAGGCGGCCCCCGAAGGAGCCGCCGTGAATGCCGTCAGATGGACCAGCTTGCAATGAGCCCCCGGAGTATTTCCGGGGGAACCCCGCGTTGCGAGGCCGTCATGACCTTGGTGGGGTACTGCTCCGCTATTTGCAGCGACCGCAGGTACAGGGCGATGATCTCGTCGGTGACCTGAAGGCGTGCACCGGCGCGCACCTGCTGACCAAGAACCATCTCCAGCATCCTGCGGCCGGAGAAGGTGGAGATGTCGGAATAGACGTACGCCATGGCGCACCCCCTTTGGCACGAAGCCATGGCGGAACTGTTCGCGTCCCCCGCGTTCATCCGGAATGCGGGGCGGGACGTCGTCGTGTCCGCCTGTTCGGGGCTGCCTGTCCGTGGCTGCCTGTGATGTCTGCGTGGAAGGCCGCGCGGCATGCACGCCGTCACCTGCCATCCATATGCAACAGATAGCCGCAAGCGGGGCGTCTGACAAGGGTGCTGCGGCGAAAAGCCGCATCCGGCGCATGATTATGGGGGCAAAGGGGGCTGCTTTACCCGTGTCGGCCACGATGAAGTTTCCTGCCACGCCTTGCCGCAGCGCAGGCAGGCCCAGTGTATGCCGGTGTAGCTGATGTGTGGGGACGGGTGCGCGGAATCAGTCGCCTTCGGAATCGCCCAGCAGGGCCACGGCGCATGCGCCGGGTCCGCTATGGCAACCCAGCACCGGCGAGGCGGGCACCACGTACAGCGGTGCCACGCCGAAGCGCGCCTCGATTTCACGGGCGTAGCGGGCGGCGGTTTCCGGCGCGCCCACGTGGGCAATGGCGAAGCGGGGGTCGGAAAGCCCGGTCAGTGCCTTTTCCAGCAGGGCGAACAGCTTTTCCCCGGCGCGGCGCGGGCCGATGCCCTTGCCCGCCACCTCCACCTTGCCGCCCTGGCGCGGGTCGAAGCACAGCACCGGCTTCACGTGCAGCAGCTTGGCCACCATGCCGGTGCCCCGGCTCATGCGGCCGCCGCGCACGGCGAAGTCCAGCGTGTCCATGGAAACGTACACGTGCAGGTTGTCGGCGTCGCGCGCGGCCAGGCGGGCCACCTCGGGGGCGTCCATGCCCTGTCTGGCGCGGCGGGCCGCCTCCAGCACCACCAGGCCCAGGCCCACGGTAAGGGTGCGGCAGTCCACGGCGGCGATGCGCGGCGAAACCATGCGGGCCACGGTGGCGGCGGACTGGTGGGTGCCGCTGTACATGGCGGTGACGTGCAGCGAGGCCACCTCGGCATGGGTGGCCAGCACGTCTTCATACACGCTGCGGAAATCGGCGGGCGCGGGCTGCGAGGTGCGCGCGGAACGGGACGAGGGCAGGCGGCGGTTGAACTCTTCCGCCGAGATGCTCACCTTGTCCACGAATTCCTCGTCGTTCAGAAACAGGCGCAGCGGCACGGTGCGGATGGCGTATTCGTCCAGCAGTTCGCGCGGCAGGTCGCAAGTGGAGTCGGTGACGATGGCGGTGCCGGTGGGCGCGGGCGCGGCCTGCGGCGTGCCCGGGGAGGCAGAAGCTGCCACGGCGGCCAGCAGGTCGCGGTGCTGGCGCAGCATGTCCTCCGCCTTGTGGTGCGAAACCTCGCCGTATTCGGCGGCGATGGCGAACACCGCGTCCGGCGTGTCGGTGTGCACGTGGACACGGGTCACGGAGCCGGCCCCGGCCACCACGATGGAATCGCCCAGGTCTTCCAGCCGGACGCGCAACTCTTCGCGGTCGACGGGCTGGCCGCCTTCGTTGCGGATGAGGCATTCCGTGCAGAAGGCGTAGGTCAGTGCTTCCACGGCCACCCGTTCCTGGGCCTGGCCCAGGGGGGCGTGGTCGCCGCCGTCCGTTGCATCCGCTGCGCCGGTCGCATCGGGAGCGCCAGATGAATCGGGAGCGTCAGGTGAACCGGCTCGCCGCCGGTTGATGGTGCCCCGCTCGGTGAATTCCACGATGCCTTCCAGCAGGTACACGAAGCCAAGGCCGCCCGCGTCCACCACGTCGGCGGCCTTGAGCGCGGCCAGCTTTTCGCGCGTTTCCTGCACCGACTGGCGGGCACGGTCCAGCGAATCGTGCAGCAGGTGGTGAAAATCCTTGTAGGAATGGCAGTTGTCGCGCAGATGGTCGGCCCAATCGCGGATGACCGTGAGGATGGTGCCTTCCTTGGGGTGGGCGATGGCCTCCACCGCGCGGCGAGCCGCCAGCGAGGCGGCCTCGGCGAAGTCTCGCGGGCTGACGCGCGAAAGATCCTTCACGCCTTCCGAGAACCCGGCCAGGAACTGGGCCAGGATGACCCCGGAATTGCCCCGCGCGCCCATGAGCGCCGATTCGGCCACGATGGAACTCATGCGGCCGATGGAACTTTCCAGCGTGGCCGTGGTGGAGGACACGATGGACTTCATGGTGCCGGCCATGTTGCTGCCCGTGTCGCCGTCCGGCACGGGAAACACGTTGATGGCATTGAGGTGGCCGTGCTTTTCGATAAGGCGTCGCGCGGCCGCGCGCACCACCCGGCGGAAGCGGATGCCGTCAAGGTAGCTGATGCGCGAGGGCGGGGTCTGGCTTCCGGATTCCGGGAAAGCCTGGGGCTTGGTCTGCCTGTCCTGCAAAGTGGGATCGCTCCTGGCGGGGCAAGGTGTGTTCTCGGCGCGCGGCATGCCGTGTGGCGGGGCATGCGGTGCCCCCGTGGGGGATGCCGGGCGCGCCCCGTGATGCGGCTGGCCCGCGCGGCGCGTTAGCTATAATGGAGTTGCCGTGTCACTGCAACATTGTTGTAACACTCTGCAATGGAAGGGAAACATGCATGCTGTGAGGTGCGGGGAAGCCCCCCGCCCCGCAAAACCGGGCCGCCGTCGTTGACGCAGGGGGCCGGGCGTGCGACATGCTGCCGGGAAGCGTTTCGGCCCGCCGGGGTCAGGCTTGCCGGGCATACGCCGGATCTGCCGCGCCAGCGGGGTGTCCGCGAGTGGGGGGCAGCGGGTTGTCGGACAACAGCGCCGAACCTCTTCGCCCGCATCGCCGCCTTTGCCGCGCCAGTACCTCCGCAGGGGGCCGAGGTCTCCCAAGCATCCCGGCGGCCCCGCGCCGCGCATCCTTAAAATACCATACGCACCGCACCCACGGACAACTCATGAATCTCGACCAGAAGCGCTGCATCATCTTCGACCTGGACGGAACGGTGTACCTGGGCGACAGGCCCATTCCCGGCACGGTGGACTTCATCCGCCGCAACCTGGGGGTACGCGACATCCAGTTCCTGACCAACAACACCTCCAAGAACCTTGCCGACTACACGGCCAAGCTGGCGGGCATGGGCATCCACATCGGGCTCGACCGTATGCTCTCGCCGCTGCTGCCGCTGGTGGACCATCTGCGCGAACACGGCATCACCCGGGTGTACCCGGTGGGCAACGCCAACTTCACGGCCTTCCTGCGCGAACGCATGCCCGACATCGCGTTCACCGCCGGGGATGACTGCCAGGCCGTGCTGCTGGGCTACGACACCGAACTGACCTACCGCAAGCTCACGGAATCGTGCCTGCTGCTGCAACGCCCGGACGTGGCCTTCCTGGCCACCCACGCCGACAGGGTGTGTCCTTCGCCGCAGGGCCCGCTGCCCGACGCGGGCAGCTTCATGGCCCTGTACGAGGCGGCCACGGGGCGCACGCCGGACGTGGTGTTCGGCAAGCCCAACACCATTCTGCTGCGTTCGCTGTTGCAAAAGTACCAGCCGCACGAGATGGCCATGGTGGGCGACCGCATCTACACCGACAAGCTGCTGGCGGAAAACGCGGGCATGGATTTCATCCTCGTGCTCAGCGGCGAGACCCGGCGCGAGGATTTGGCCGCGCTGCAACGCCAGCCAGCCCTGGTGGTGGACGACCTTGGCGGGTTGTAGGCCCGCGACCCGTGGCTGTCTTGCCGACGCCCGCCATCGGAATGTCGCTTGCTCCGCCGCGCCGCGTTCTGGCAGGGTTGCCAGGTTGGCCCGGCCCGTTTCCGCCGCATGTCCGGCGGGGAAAAAATGCTTTGAGAATACGTGGCTCCGGATTATAATGTGACGATTTTGCGGCGTTTCGGTGACGGAAATGAGGCGCCGCAAGGGCCGTTCATTCCAACGTCAACGCCAATCGAGGAGAAGGCAATGACAAAGAAGTGGATGCAGTTGCTGCTCGCTCCGGTCATCGTGGCCGTGGGCCTGTGCGTGATGTCCGCCAATATCGCCAAGGCCGCCGATGACTGCGCGAACCGTGGCTCGCTGGACAACATGTTCTGCGACGAGAACAAGGACCTTGTGGCCGACACGCCCAAGGACAAGGGCAAGTGGAAGGACCCGGGCACGCTGGTGTTCACCTACACCCCCGTCGAAGACCCCGCCGTCTACAAGGACGCCTTCGCCGACTTCCAGGCCTTCCTGGAAAAGCGCACCGGCAAGAAGGTGATCTACTACACCGTGCAGTCCAACGCCGCCGAAGTGGAGGCCATGCGTTCCGGCCGCCTGCACATCGCGGGCTTCTCCACCGGCCCCACCTGCTACGCCGTCAACTTGGCGGGCTACGTGCCCATGGCGGTGAAGGGCGACGCCGAAGGCTTCCAGGGCTACCGCCTGCTGATGATCGTGCGCAAGGACAGCTCCATCCAGACCATGGCCGACCTGAAGGGCAAGAAGGTGGCGCATACCTCCGCCTCGTCCAACTCGGGCAACTTGGCCCCCCGCGCGCTGTTCCCCAAGCTGGGCATCACCCCCGAGAAGGACTACACCGTGGTCTACTCGGGCAAGCATGACCAGTCCATCCTGGGCGTGGGCTACGGCGACTACGACGCCGCCCCCGTGGCTGGCGACGTGTTCAAGCGCATGGCCCAGGCCGGGCGCATCAACGAGGCCGACTACCGCATCATCTGGCAGAGCGACGTGTTTCCCACGTCTTCGTTCGGCTACGCACACGACCTGAACCCCGAACTGGTGAAGAAGATCGTCGCCGCCTTCAACGAATACCGCTTCACCCCCGAAATGCAGAAGACCTTCGGCGGGGCCGACCGGTTCTTCCCGGTGACCTACCAGAAGGACTGGGCGGTCATTCGTGACATCGCGGAAGCCAATGGCGAAACCTTCAACCAGAGCGGTCTGCAGAAGATCGCCGAGAAGGAAGCCGCCGAGGCCGCCAAGAAGAAGCAGGAAGCCGAAGCCAAGAAGCAGTAGTATTGTCTGAACGACGGGTGCCGGGCGCAGTGTCTGGCACCCGTCTTGCTGTTTGTCGGCGGACGGGGTGCCGCTGCCGCCGGACGGATGCGCGCTGCGCGCCGTTGGCGGCCCGGCCATAAGGTCGAAAATCCGACCAGACGGCAAGGTCGAACGTTCGATCGGGCCGCAAGGTCGTCACGCCCGTCCTGACCGCGAGGTCGAAAGGTCCGGCCAAGCCCATCCGCATTCCGGGGCGTGCGTCGTGCGACGCACAGCGGAGTGAAGTGGGCATCCCGCCAGGGAACGCGCCATGCCTGTCGGCAATACGTCCGTCGTGCGCCCCGACTTGCGTCGGGCCGCGCCTTCACCCGTAGCCTTGGGAATACGCAACGTGCACATGGCAACCGATTCCACCACCAGTCCCCGTCGCCCCGCCTGTACCGGCGGCGACAAGTCGCTCGTCGTCGAGAACCTGCGCAAGGAATACACGCGCGGCAAGCCCGTCCTCAAGAACATCAGCCTGACCGTGGCCGGGCAGTGCACCACCGCCATCATCGGCCCGTCCGGCACCGGCAAGAGCACGCTGCTGCGCTGCATCAACCGGCTCATCGAGCCCACGTCCGGCCGCATCCTGGTCAGCGGGCAGGACATCTGCACCCTGCGCGGGGCCGCCCTGCGCGCGGCGCGGCGGCGCATCGGCATGGTGTTCCAGGAATACAACCTGGTGGAGCGCCTGTCGGTGATGGAAAACGTGCTCTGCGGCCGCCTGGGCTACATCTCGCCGTGGCGCGCCTGGCTGCGCAAGTTTCCGCAGGAGGACATCGAGCGCGCCTACGACCTGCTGGACATGGTGGGGCTGACCGAATTCGCCCGTGCCCGCGCCGACGAGCTTTCCGGCGGCCAGCGCCAGCGCGTGGGCATCGCCCGCGCGGTGATGCAGCAGCCGCACATCCTGCTGGCGGACGAGCCCACCTCGTCGCTGGACCCCAAGACGTCCGTGGAAATCATGGAACTGTTGCGCGAGGTTGCCGCCGCCAACGACATCCCCGTGCTGGTGAACATCCACGACGTGTCCCTGGGCCGCCGCTTCGCCGACCGGGTCATCGGCATGTCCAAGGGCGAAGTGGTCTTCGACGGGGTGCCCGGCGACCTGACCGACGCGCACCTCAAGCTCATCTACGGCGGCGAGGATTGGCTGGCATGAGCGCTGCAACCGTCGCCCGTCCCGCGCCCTTCGCGGTCAACTGGTGGGCCCGCCTGGGCTACCTGCTGGCCGTGGTCTACTGCGTGTACGCCGTATCCATCCTAGACATTTCCTGGGACCGCCTGCTGGCGGGCCTGGACAACGGCGCGCGTTTTCTGGGGGCCATGTTTCCGCCGGAATTCAAGCGCTGGAAGCTGCTGATCGACAACCTGCTGGAGTCGATGCAGATAGCGCTCATCTCCTCGCTGTTCGGAGTGCTGATTTCGCTGCCGGTGGGGCTGTGCGCCTCGCGCAACCTGATGCCCGACTGGCTGACCTGGCCCGCGCGCGCCTTCATCGCCGTGTGCCGCTCGTTCCACCCGGTGATCTTCGCCATCCTGTTCGTGAAGGCCGTGGGCTTCGGCCCGCTGGCGGGCATCCTGACGCTGATCTTCGCGTCAATCGGCTTCGTGGCCAAGCTGTTCGCCGAGGCCATCGAGGAAATCTCGCTGAAGCCGGTGGAGGCCGCCCGCGCGGCGGGCGCGCCGTTTCTTTCGGTGCTGACCTTCGCCGTGTTGCCGCAGGTGCTGAACCGGTTCATCGGCTTTTCCACCTACCAGGTGGACTCGAACCTGCGTAACTCCACCATGATCGGCATCGTGGGCGCGGGCGGCATCGGCGGCACCCTGGCCGCCGCGTTCCAGCGTTTCGACTACAGCTTCGTGTGCGCCATCCTGCTGGCCATCATCGCCCTGATCATGGTTTCCGAGTACGTGGCGGTGCGGGTGAAGGGGGTGTTCCAATGAGCGCGGCGCGCATCTGGCAACGCTTCACCCCGGCGGAGCGCATGGCGCGCTTCGTGGTGTTTCTCGTGGCGGGCATCCTGATCGCATGGTCGCTGCGCACGGTGGAGATCATCCCCGAGTTCCTCATGGACGCCCCGGAACAGGTGGCCGACCTGTTCAAGCGCATGTGGCCGGTGGACTTCGCCTACTACGAGCGCGGCGTGCACGCCGTGCTGGTGGAAACGCTGCACATCGCCACGGTGGGCACCATCCTTACCCTTGGCATTGCCATACCCGTGGGCATCATGGCGGCCAGCAACGTGTGCCGCGTGCCCGTGCTGAACTGGCTGGCCACGTTCATCCTGGTTTCGTCGCGTTCGGTCAACACGCTGGTCTGGGCGCTGCTGTTCGTGGCGGTGTTCGGCCCCGGCACGCTGGCGGGCACGGTGACCATCGCCGTTCGCTCCATCGGTTTTGTGGGCAAGCTGTTCGGCGAGGCGCTGGAAGAATCCGCCTCCGGCCCCATCGAGGCGCTGCGCGCCGCGGGCGCGCCATGGATCAGCGTGTTCCTGAAGGGTTACTGGCCGCAGGTTTCCCCGGCGTTCTGGGGCATTGCCCTGTTCCGGTGGGACATCAACGTGCGCGAATCGTCGGTCATCGGGCTGGTGGGCGCGGGCGGCATCGGCATGGCTCTCGACGAGGCGCTCAACCTGTTCCATTGGGACCGCGTGGCGCTTATACTGGTATGCATCTTCGCGGTGGTGGTCATCGCGGAAGTGTTCGTCACCCATATCCGCAAGCGCATCATCTAGGGGCTGTAACGCTATGGTCCTTTTGACCTCTGTCTGCGTCAGAATGGTTTTTTATTCCGGCCGAATACGATAAGATCGCGTTGCGGTCGCCATCCGTAAGATTCGTGCTGCGCACTCGTCTAACGGCTGCCGCACTCCCTCCATAAAAAACCATTCTTCCTTGTCAGAGAGCAAAAATCCTCATAGCGTGAACAGCCCCCGGGAATTGGTTGTGCTGTTATGCGCGATGTTCACGGGGCGGCGAAAGCCGCCCCTTTTCGTTTGATGGTCGTATCGACGGCCCCGTCTGGGCGGGGCGGGAGGGACACATGGAACGTCTGAAGGGAAAGCGCGTCCTCATGTTTGTGGACGACGTGTATGAAGACCTGGAACTGTGGTATCCCAAGCTGCGCCTGATCGAAGAGGGCGCGGAAGTGGTTGTGGCCGGGCCGGAGAAGGGCCGCACCTACGCGGGCAAGAACGGCTACCCCTGCAAGGCCGACGCAGCCATCGCCGACATGGAGGACGTCAGCTTCGACCTTCTGGTCATCAGCGGCGGCTTCGCCCCGGACAAGCTGCGCCGCGACCCCAAGGTGCTGGAACTGACCCGCCGCATGCACGAGGCGGGCAAGGTGGTGGCCCACATCTGCCATGCCGGGTGGATTCCCATTTCGGCGGGCATCATGCGCGGCTTTCGCTGCACCTCCACCCCCGGCATCAAGGACGACCTGATCAATGCCGGGGCCATCTGGGAGAACGCCGAGGTGGTGGTGGACCGCAACCAGGTCAGCAGTCGCAAGCCCGACGACCTGCCCGCGTTCTGCAAGGCCATCATCGAACTGGCGGCCGGGTAGTCCTGCCCCGCGCGGGGGCGACCGGGTGCCATCCAGTCGAAAGCCGGCCCCGCGCGGGGCCGGGCGAATGTGATGCGAAAGGGGAGGGACCTTGGTCCCTCCCCTTTCTTTTCACGCAGGCAGCATGCCGCCCCGTGCGCATGGCTACTTGATGGTCACCAACTCGTAGGTTCCGCTGCCAAGCCCGATGGCCTCGGCATGTTCGATCTGGCTCCGCCAGTTGGTGGTGGGGTGGATGAAGCGGAAATGGTCGTGCTGCCCGGCGTGCCCGGAGTGCCCGGCACAGCCGCAGGCGGATGCCCCCTTGTCGCTCGGCCCGCTCTTGAACGGATCGCCTATCCTGTCGCCCAGGGCCGACCCGGGGATGACCGGCGCGGCATTGACCGCGTCGATGCAGGCCTTGTCCAGGGCCACGGGGTCGAAGCTGGCGAAGATGCCGATGTCCGGAATGATGGCGGCATCGTTTTCGCCGTGGCAGTCACAGTTCGGCGAGACGTGGTTGACCACGCTGATGTGGAAGTGAGGACGCCCGTCCAGCACGGCCTTGGCGTATTCCACCATCCGGATGTTCACGTCGTCGCTGCTGCCTTCCCACGGCGTGTCTATCGCGTCGAAGTTGCAGGTGGCGATGCAGCGTCCGCAGCCCACGCACAACTCGTGGTTGATGGACGCCTTCTTTTCTTCGTTGAAGCTGATGGCGTCCTGGTTGCAGTACCTGGCGCAGGTGCTGCAGCCCACGCACTTGTCGTGGGCGACGCGCGGTTTGCCGTTGTTGTGCATGATCATCTTGCCGGCCCGGCTGCCGCTGCCCATGCCGATGTTCTTGATGGCCCCGCCGAAGCCGGTAAGTTCATGCCCCTTGAAGTGGTTCAGGGAGATGAAGATGTCGGCATCCATGATGGCCCTGCCGATCTTGGCGGTTTTCAGGTGCACGCCGCCTTCGATGGGTACCTCCACTTCGTCCGCGCCCTTCAGGCCATCCGCGATGACCACGTGGCAGCCGGTGGAAAACGGGGTGAAGCCGTTTTCATAGGCGGCGTCCATGTGCAGCAGGGCGTTGTTGCGGCGGCCCACGTACAGCGTGTTGGCATCGGTCAGAAAGGGCATGCCGCCCAGCTTCTTCACCCTGTCCGCGACGGACTTGGCGAAATTGGGGCGCAGGAACGCAAGGTTGCCCGGCTCGCCGAAATGGATCTTGATGGCCACGAAGGCGTTCTGGAAGCTGATCCGCTCCATGCCCGCCGCCAGCATGAGCTTGTCCATCTTGTCGAGCAGGCTGGTGCCGATCCTGCACCGCATGTCGGTGAAATACACTTTTGAGGGCTCCGTGCCCGTGCCCTTTTTTCCGGTATCTTTCGCGCCATCCTTCGCGGCGCGGCGCCCGCGCGCGGGCCGTTCGTTCTTTCCGGATGCCGGAGATGCGTGCGCTTTCCTGGGTTTTGCCGTTTCGCTCATCGTCATGGCCTCCATGATTGCCAAGGTATGCGCAGCTGTCATGCCGCAGCCGTGGAGCCGCACGTGCCGCGCGGGATGTTCCCTGTCCGGCAGTCTTTTGTTCTGCCGGGGCAATGGCGTTTCAACCATGTTTCTTACCGCAGGGTGGCAGGCTGCGAAAGATACGATTCCACCTTTCTTTTGCACATTCCTCTCATTTGCTCCTGCAAGCGAAGGACGGACCAGTTGTGCCATCCGGCGCGGCATGTTGCGGCAAAGGAAGATTGGCGGAAATGCACCAGGGCCTTGCGGACAACATCCGCAAGGCCCTGGTGCATTCAGCTGGTCCGGGAGGCCGATGACGGGCTAGTGCAGCCGCCACGCCGCCAGCGCGAGCATCAGGCAACTGACAACGGCCCCGCCCGTGAACACGGCGGGCAGGTCACCCCCGGCGTACAGCAGGCCGAACAGCAGCGGGGCGATGGTCTGGCCAAGGCGCAACAGGGTGCCGTTGACTGCCATGATGGCGGCGCGCTGTTGCGTGGGGGCCAGCGAGGTCATCATGGTGGACAGGTTGGGCAGGTTCAGCCCCTGGGCCATGCCGAAGCACACCACCGGCCCCAGCAGCCACCACAGGCCGGGCATCAGCGGCAGCATCAGCATGGCGACGGCGTACAGCACATGGCTGAGCATGATCAGCCAGCGGGCCGGAAAGCGCTCCGACAGCCGGCCCAGTTGCGAGGCGATCATGGCCGTGCCCAGCGAGGACACGGCGAAAATGGCGCCGATGCGCGAGGGCGCGGCGTGAAAGCGGGTGTCCGCCAGCACCGGGAAGAAGGTGACCATGGGGCCGTACAGTTGCACGAAGGTGAGCAGGGACAGGCCGAACAGCACCAGCGCGCGCGGTGACAGCACGATGCCCAGGGTGGAGCGGAAATAGTCGCCCAGAGTCTGCGTGGCGCGCGAGGCGGGCAGACGCATGCGCGCGGCGGCCAGCAGCAGCGGCAGCACGGCCAGCGGCAACAGGAAGGGCACGTTCCAGCCCAGTTCCGCCAGCAGCCCGCCCACCGCCGGGAAGATGGCCGTGCCCAGGCTGAGCACCCCCGCGTTGTAGCCCATGGCGCGCACGCGGTCGTTGCCTTCGTACAGGTCGCCGATGAGGGTGGTGTACAGCACGCCCAGCGGGGCCGCGCCAAACCCTTGCACGAAACGGCAGGCCAGCAGGGTGGAAAGGTCGCGCGCGAAGAAGCAGGCCGCGCCGCCCATGATGAACAGGGCCATGGCGGGCAGCAGCACGCGCTTGCGGCCCAGACGGTCGGCCAGCACGCCAGCCACCGGGGCCAGCACGATGCCGGGCAGGGTGAAGGCCGTCAGCACCAGGCCCACCGAGGCCAGGGGAATGCCCAGTTCCCGCGCCATGAGCGGCAGGGCGGGCATGACGCTGGAAACGCCCATGATCACCGTGAGGGTGATGCCGAAGATGGTGTGCAGGTTTCTGTCGCGTAGCAGCGGATGCATCGGGCTCCCGTGGGGGTTCGGACGTTCGGGGGGTTCTACGCCCCTCCGCGCGGCGAGGTCAAGGCGGGTTCCGGCCCGTGCGGCGCGCGTCGCCCTGCCTGTCGCGCGCGGCGCTGCCAGGGCCGCATCCTGCCGTCATTGTTGCATCGCCGCCGGTTACCGGATAGGAAGAAAGAAGGGGCCAGCATCTTGTCGCCGTTTTTCGGCGCCGGGCATGCACGATTCCAGCGGGGGGCAACCGCGTTCCTGGTTGCAGGAACATGCAAGGGTACGCAAGGGGAGAACGTGATGCAGCCGGCCGATCCGGAAGGCGTGAGAATTCGCTGCCCGTACTGTCAGAAAGTGTTCATGCTGCGCAAGAAGCAGCCGCTGTCCGACACGGGCAAGCTGAAGATGAAATGTCCCCACTGCGGCGAAGAGGTGCTGCTGCCCTGCGAAACGCTGGCGAAAACCTGCAAGCCCGCGGCGAAGGGGTAGGCGGTCGCACGTTGCGTGCCGCGCTTGGGGTGTGCCCCCTGTGGGCGCGTGGCGACGGATACTCTGGTAGCGCTTTGGGTGATATCCTTCCCGCGTTGTCGGTGGGGCCAGATTGGCCGCACGGGTTTCCCGCGTGCGGGGTGACGATGGTCCGGCAATAGCGCAATGTTCCGATGTCGGCGGCCACGCGGGCCGCAATGCACGAAGCCCCGGCACGCCATGCGTGCCGGGGCTTCGTGCATTGCCGGATATGGGGGGATGACGCCGGGCGCGGCGGCAGGCATGGGCCGTGCCGCCCGCTACCGCTTGCGCTTCTGCTTGAAGGCGTCCTTGGCCAGGCGGCCCAGTTCGGCCAGCCGCCGGTCCACCTTGTCGTAGAGGGTGCCGGGGGTGAAGGTGGAATCGGCGCGCATGCGCCCTGCGGGCATGCCGGTAAGCAGTTCCATGGCCTCGGTGATGTGCGCCACCGGCCAGATGGAAAAACGCCCCTCGTTCACGGCGGCCACCACCTCCTGCTTCAGCATCAGGTGGGCGATGTTGTCCTTGGGCAGGATCACGCCCTGCTCGCCGGTAAGCCCGTGGCGGCTGCACACCTCGAAGAACCCTTCCACTTTGCGGGTCACGCCGCCCACGGCCATGATCTGGCCGGACTGGCTGACCGCCCCGGTGAAGGCCAGCGAAAGCCGGATGGGCACATCCGCGATGGCGGACAGCAGCGCCGCAAGTTCCGCGCCGGAGGCGGAATCGCCCTCGATGCCCGCGTAGCTCTGCTCGAAACACAGGCTGCCGGTCATCACCAGCGGCTTGGTGCGGGCAAACTGGCTGACCAGGTAGCTTTTCAGGATCATCATGGCCTTGGTGTGGATGGGCCCGCCAAGCTCGGCCTCGCGCTCGAGGTCGATGATGCCCCCGTGCCCCACGCCCACGGTGCAGGATATTTGGTGCGGCAGGCCGAACTCGAAGTCGCCGTACCAAGTCACCGAAAGCCCGTTCACCCGGCCCACCTCGCTGCCGCTGGTGCGCACCTTGATCAGTTCGCGGTCGTACTCGTCCATGAAGTTCTGTTCGACGAGGTTGGCGCGGTAGGTGCGGGCCACCATGGCGTCATGCAGGGTGGTGCGGTCCACCAGCGGGCTGCCCTTCATGGAGGCCAGGGCCGAGGCCTCTAGCATCAGTTCGCGCAGCACCGGGAATTTCAGCGACAGCTTGCGCTGGTCCTCGATGATGCGCGAGCCGTAGTCCACAAGGCCTGCCATGGCGTCGCGGTCGAAGGGCAAAAGCTTGGCCTCGTCGATGATCCGCGCGATGCGCGCAAGGTACACCTTCACTCCGTCGGCGTTGCGTTCCGTGGCCTCGGTAAGGTGCGCCTTGATTTTGAACAGCTTGGGGAAGCGGTCGTCGTTGACCAGGAGCGTCTCGTACATCTCCTCGGTGCCCACCAGCACCACCTTCAGGTCAAGGCGCAGCGGTTCCGGCTCTATGCCCTTGGTCTTGCTGGAATCCTGCCCGTCGCCCGCGTCCTCTATGCGGGCCTGGCCCGAGCGAAGGGCGCGCAGCAGCCCTTCCCAGGCGCTGGGGTAGGACAGGATGTCCTCCATGTGCAGCACCAGGAAGCCGCCGTTGGCCTTCTGCAGGGAGCCCGCCTTGACCAGGGTGAAGTCCGTCACCAGCGCGCCCATTTCCGATTCGCGCTCGATGCACCCCAGAAGGTTGGACGGGGTGGGGTGGTCGTCCACCACGATGGGCGCGCCGTGGGTTTCGCTGTTGTCCACGAATACGTTGATGTCGTAGCGGAAGGAGGTGTCCTCCGGCGGCGGGCCAAGATCGGGCTGCTGCTGCGGCATGTGGGTGGGCAGGTCGCGCTGCACGAAGCCTTCGATGTTGTCCAGGATGTCTTCGCGCATGTCGGCGAAGAAGCGCTTCAACTCGTCGCACGGACAGGACTTGGCGAACTTTTCGGCCAGCGGCGTCAGGAACTGGTCCAGCACCTCGCGCACCACTTCCTTTTCCAGGGTGCGCTCGTCCTCCACGAAGTCCTGTTCGGCGCGGGTCAGCTTGCGCATCAGGCCGGTCATGGCCTGCAACAGCCGGTCGCCCTTCAGCTTCAGGCTTTTGCGCAGGGTGGCGTCGAGCTTTTCGTACTCGTCCTCGCTGAGGCGCTTGCCCTCCACGATGGGGTACAGGGTCAGGCTGCCGGAATCATCCATGTCCAGGTTGAAGCCTTCGCCCACGGCCACCGTGTCCATTTCCTTGAACAGCTTGCTGCGCTGGTTCTGGAACTTGTCCAGCAGCAGGGTGCGCTTGCGCACGAAGACGTCGTGCTCGAAGCGGCTGGGGGCTTCCTTGCGGGCCTTGGACAGGGCCTGGGTGAGGGCTGTGCGCAGCTTGCGCCCCTGCCCGGCGGGCAGCGCGATGAGCCGCGGCCTGTCCGGGTCCTCGAAGTTGTAGACGTGGATGAGGTCTGGCGGGGTGTCCATCTTGCGGGCGCGCGGCGCGAGGTATTCGCGCAGCATGTAGGTGCGGCCAAGGTTGGCCTCGCCCGAAAGGTAGACGTTGTAGCCGCCGTCGCGGATGTGCAGCGCCAGCTCCAGCGCCTGCAACACGCGGGGCTGGGGGGTGCGGCGCATGCCGTTGCGCGGCGGGCGCGGAATGGCGTCGCTGGTCTCCCACGCGATGCGGGCGGGGTCGAGCGTGGCGCGAAGGCGGGCGGCGGGCAGCGGGGAAACCTTGGTCATGATGCTCCTGCGCGGCGAAGGGATTGGAATCCGATGAACGGACCGGCACGAAGGGCCGGGTTTCGCAGCCTAGCGCGTTGCCCCGCGCTTGTCACGTCCCTGTCGCCCTCGCCGCCCGCAAGGCCACGTCCGGCGGGGCTCCCGGGGGGGCTGCCGTCCGCCACGGCTCTCGCCCGATAGGGGGGGCGCCCGGCGTGCCCGGAGGGGTTTGTCAGCCGGGGCGCGAACGGCTATCATCCGCGCCATGACCGCAGCCCACCGTCCGGAGCCGACCCGTGAGGCGAACGTGCCCGGCGGGGAGACTCCTCTCTTGGCCCCGCAAGCGTCGGGCCCGCGTGAGCCTGCACAGGGAACGCTGCTGTCCGTGGTGGTGCCGGTGCTGCACGAGGCGCACCGCATCACGCAACTGGCCGGGCATGTGGCCGCGCTGGCGGCGCATCTGCCCTGCGGCGCGGTGGAACTGGTTGTCGCCGACGGCGCGCCCGAAGCGGACACCCTGGCCGCGCTGGCGGCATGGCGGGCCGATGCCAAGACGGACGCCGGGACCGCGTGCGGAGCGCCGCGACGCCCAGGTGTTGATGGAATTTCCTGCGGTCCGCTGCCCGTGCGCGCCGTGGCCGCGCCGCGTGGCCGGGCCCGGCAGATGAACGCCGGGGCCGCCGTGGCCGGAGGGCAAGTGCTGCTGTTCCTGCACGCGGACACGCGGCTGCCGGACGACGCCTTTTCCGCCGTGCTGCGGGCCGTGGGCGTGGACATGAATATGGTGCGAGACATGGGTGTGGCCGCGTCCGCCAGAGGGACGGGGGCTGCGGGCACCCCCACCTCCGGACCGGCCGTTCGCGCCGGGGCGTTCACCCTGTCCATCGATGCGCCGGGCGCGTGGTTCCGGGTGGTGGAGGCGCTGGCCAACCTGCGCAACCGGCTCACCCGCACGCCCTATGGCGACCAGGCCCAGTTTTTCCGGGCGGAGTTGTTCCGCGCCATGGGCGGCTACCCGGACCAGCCGCTGATGGAGGATGTGGAGATCATGCGCCGCCTGCGCGGCTTGGGCGAACCGCTGGCCCTTTTGCCGCAGCGGGTGGTCACCTCGGCCCGGCGCTGGCGCGACGAAGGGGCAGTGCGCTGCACCCTGCGCAACGTCTGTCTGCGGCTGCTGTATGCGCTGGGGGTTCCGGCGCAGCTACTGGCGCGCTGGTACCGCGCCCGAAAAGGAGCATCATGAGCGACACCTGCGTACTCTTCTTCGTCAAATACCCCGAGCCGGGCGCGGTGAAGACCCGTCTTGCGTCCGTCATGGGCGCGGAACCGGCCGCCGCCATGTATCGCCATTTCGTGCAGGACATGCTGGGGGAACTGGCACAGGTGAAGGCCGACCTGCGCATATGTTGCGACGTGGAATCGGCCCCCGGCGGTTCCGGCGGCGTGGACGCGGCGCTGGCCGCCTACAAGGCGTGGCTGGGGCCCCGGCATTCCTACCGGCCCCAGCTGGGCGGCGACCTTGGCGCGCGCATGCGCACGGCCCTTGCGGACGCCTACGCCGAAGGGTACGAGCGCGTGGTGGTGCTGGGCAGCGACATCCCCGATTTTCCGCACGAACTGGTGCAGAAGGCCCTGGACGACCTGGACCTGCACGACGCGGTCATCGGCCCGGCCTTCGACGGCGGGTACTATCTGATAGGCTTCAGGCGCGACAGGTTCCGGCCCGGGGTGTTCGATTCCATCGCCTGGAGCGGCACGGCGGTGTACGCCGCCACCATGGAAAGGATGGAGGCCGCCCGGCTGGACGTGGTGCGCCTGCCGGAATGGAACGACGTGGACACCATGTGGGACCTCAACGTGCTGTACCGCACCAATCGCAACAGCTCGTTCCGCAAGTCGGCCTCCTACGCCGCCATGCGCGAGCATGACGCGCTCATCCGCCAGTACGACATGGAACTGCCCGTCTGGGCACGGGAAACGGAAACAGGAAAATGAACCTCGTCTTGTTCTTGCCGCGCGTGGCGCTGTGCGGCGGCCTGCTGGCCCTGCTGCTGTGCGCCCCGGCGCGGGGCCTGGCCGCCGACGATGTTCCGGCGGCCACGCCGCTCGATGCCCCGCCATTCTCCGCGTCGTCGTTCCCCGCCCCGGCGGACGACGGGGCGGATTCCGTGCAGGATGCATCCGCCGCAGCCGATGAACCTGCCGCTCCGAAGTCCGCCAAGGCCTTCAGCACGGTGGTCATCTACTTCGAGAACGACCTGTTCGGCGGCACCGACCAGTACTACACCAACGCGGTGCAGGCCCGGCTGGTTTCGCCCGACCTCAAGACCCTGTCCGACGACGAAATGCTGCCCGACGTGCTGGACCACCTGATAGAGCGCCTGCCCTTCGCGGGCGATCCGGACGCCCAGTACAACGTCAGCGTGGCCTTCGGGCAGGCCATCTACACCCCGTCGGACACCCAGGCCAGGCACTACCTGCCCGGCGACAGGCCCTACGCTGGTTTTCTGTACGGAGCCATCGGCCTGCACGCCAAGAAGGGCGACCACATGGACACCCTGCAATTCACCGGGGGCATCGTTGGACCGTCGGCCCGGGGAGAAACGGCCCAGAACGAGATACACGAGTTGCGCGACATCCCCACGGCCAAGGGCTGGGACAACCAGCTGCACGACGAGCCGGGCGCGATGCTGACCTGGCAGCGCAACTGGCGGCTGAACCCTTCGTCCATCGGGCGCGGCTTCGGCTGGGACGTGCTGCCCCGCGCGGGGGCCACGGCGGGCAACGTGCTGACCCAGGCAAACATGGGAGGCGAGGTGCGCCTTGGCTGGAACCTGCCGGGCGACTTCGAAACCTCGCTGATCCGCCCCGGCGGCGGCATAGAAGCCCCCACCGACGACGCGGACCCCCGCGTGCGCGAAAGCTGGGGCTGGTATCTGTTCGCCGGGGCCGACGGCCGGGCCGTGGCGCGCGACATCTTTCTGGATGGCAACACCTTCCGCGACAGCCACGACGTGGAGAAGAAGTACTTCGTGGCCGACCTTTCCGGGGGCCTCGCCGTGATCATCGACGGGGTGCGCATAACCTACACCCATGTCTACCGCACCGAGGAATTCGTGGGGCAGGACCGGGGCCAGCACTTCGGCTCGCTGACCGTGGGGCTTTCGTTCTAGGCGCGGCCAGTCGCCTTTCCGGGATTGCATGACAAGGGAGCGCTCCTTCGGGGGCGCTCCCTTGTCGCGTTTGACAGGCGGTTTCCGGGAATGACGGCAAGGCATGTCTGCACGGGGGGCAAGGTGTGGGGGGGCATGCCATTGACCGGCCATTGCATATTCTGTTCGATGAAGGATACAGGTCGTGCGTTCATGGTGTGGAATGACCGTATCCATTGTGGAATGTATTCTGTGTTGCTGCAGGAAAGCAGTATTGCATGTTATTCTCATCGACAAAGCGGGGGTAAAGTGTGCAGTAGTCCATTAGAACGCAGCGTGAGTAAACACTTCTCTCCCGTGCGGCACTCGTGGAGTCGTCGTGAAGCTTGCGGACCGGGGTCACTGCACCATTGCTGTCCGGCTCCCCCCCACGGCGCGAACCCGCTCCCGGCATCCGGCCACGTGCGTGCTCCGTCCTGCAGGGTGGCCGGATTTTTGTCGCCATTTTCTGCCGCCCGCACAGCAGTAGCGTTTCCGTGCCATTTCGCCGGGTTCGCCGCAGCGGCCCCGGCGGGGGCGCCGCTGGCACGCCATGATTTATAACAGTGATTGCCCGCATCGGGCTGGCTACAATATTATAGACAAAAAAGTGGGCGAGATGGGCAGGTTACTCGGAAGACTCGTCAGAGAGGCGCGGCTTGAACGGAGCAGGGGTGGCAAGCCGTTGTCCATACGTCAACTGGCGGACCGGCTAGGTGTGCATCATTCATACCTCAGCCGCATAGAGCGGGGCGACGATGTATGCCTGAAACCGGACAAGCTGCTGAAGCTCGCGGAACTGCTGAGCATAGACCACCACCTCATGTTGGCCATGGCGGGCATCGTGCCCGAGCGGCTGCGCGAGGCCATATTCGACAACCGCAAGGCCTTCACCAGCTTCGTGCGCAACGTGCTGCGCGATGACCAATCGCCCTGCTGCGCCCGCGACGCCCATGCCGAGGACCGCGCGCGGCGGTGCTGGCGGATAGCCTATGCCGACGATGCGGAACTGTTGCTGCGCCTTGCCGAGGCCATGTCCCGCGAAGGGTGGATCGTATCCCGCCTGGCGCTGGACCATCTGGCGACGGCCCTGGAACTTGCGGATGCCCCATTCTGCGACGTGGGGCTGGGACGCGGCGTTGCCAACACCGCGGGCGTGCGCAGCCTGCGGATATTCCGGCAGCAGGGCGCGGGGGGTACGGACAAGGAGGCCGTGGTCTACCGTTCGCGCCGGGTGGGCACGGGCAAGGTGCGTACCGTGGTCAACCTGTTCCGGCGCATGCGCCACGCCTTTGGGGCGCGGGTGCAGGTGGCGGACGGCTTCGATGTGGTGGTTTTCGATTCCTGCGCGGATCGGGAGGCAGCCGAGGAGGACGCCGGGCCGTTCCGCCCTTCCGGCGGCAATGGCGGTTTCCCCTTGCAGGCCGGGGCGCGTAATTGCCCCGCGCTGGCGGATGGGGGCGGTGCGCCCCGTGGCGGTCTTACCACGCCGGTCCTGTCGGTGTGCATGTGTTTTCAGTGGGACGAGATGGATGCTTTCTCAGTTTTCGTGAATGCGGGGAATGGGTTAGCGCAACCAGTAACGAAGGAGTGACCTCGTGAACAACGTTCGCGTCAGCATCCGTTTGATTCTGGGCTTCATCTTCGTGGCCGTGCTCACGCTGATCACGGCCGGTTCCGGGTATTTCGCCATCGAGAACGCGGGGGAAAGCCTGCGCGAGGTCAACGAGGAAATGCTGCCCGCGGTGGCCCATACGGGCAGCATCGAACTGGCCATGCGCGGCATCGTGGTGGCCCAGCGCACCCTGATGATGGAACGCCTTTCGGCCACGGAACGCGATCGCCAGCGCGAGGACATCCGCCTGGCCCGCGAGGCCATCGCCAAGGCCAGGGCCGAGATGGAGCGGATAGACCTGTCGCCCGCCGTGAAGGAAAAGTGGGCGACCTTCAACACCACGCTGGAGCAGGTGCGCGCCATCAACGACGAGATCATGTCGTCCATCCAGGAGTGGGAACGGGACATCGCCAATGACGACAAGCAGGCCAAGGCC
Source organism: Desulfovibrio sp. A2 (assembly GCF_000226255.1). Lineage (GTDB taxonomy): Bacteria > Desulfobacterota > Desulfovibrionia > Desulfovibrionales > Desulfovibrionaceae > Cupidesulfovibrio. Next base: position 17,597 of record NZ_AGFG01000019.1, on the reverse strand, counting down.
GCGGACCTCGTCATCGGCAAGGGGGTGCAGGCCAACGCCCGGCTGGCGGAAGCCGCCGCCGCCGTGCAGGCAACCGTGCGCGCGGAGGCCCGTGCGGCCCGCGCCGCAAGCGCGGCAGACGCCCGCGTGGCCCACAACACGGCCATCGGCCTCGCCATCGGCGCGCCGCTGCTGTCGCTGCTGTTCGGCATTCTCATTTCCCGCTCCATCACCCTGCCGCTGGGCGGCGCGGTGTCGTTCGCGCAGTTGGTGGCGGGCGGCAACCTGAACGCCGAACTCGCCGTGCGCGGGCGCGACGAGATCGGCGCGCTGGCCGACGCATTGCGGGTGATGGTGGACACGCTGAAGCAGAAGATCGCCGAGGCCGAGGACAAGAGCGAGCAGGCTGCCCGCAAGGAGCAGGAAGCCCTGGTGGCCATGCGCGAGGCGGAAGAGGCCCGCAAACAAGCGGAAAGCGCCAAGCGCGAGGGCATGTTGCAGGCCGCCGCGCGGGTGGAAGGCGCGGTGGAGGTGGTGTCTTCCGCGTCCGAGGAGCTTTCGGCACAGATCGAGCAGGCCGACCGGGGCGCGGAGGAGCAGGCCAAGCGCGTCTCCGAGACGGCCACGGCCATGGAGGAAATGAACGCCAGCGTGCTGGAGGTGGCCCGCAACGCCGGGAACACGGCCGAGGTTTCCGACGCCGCCAAGGCCAAGGCCGCGCGCGGGGCCGAACTGGTGGAACGGGTGGTGGGCACCATTGACGGCGTGCGGCGGCAGTCGATGGACCTCAAGACCGACATGGAAGACCTGGGGCGCCAGGCGGAGGCCATCGGCCAGATCATGAACGTGATCAGCGACATCGCCGACCAGACCAACCTGCTGGCGCTGAACGCGGCCATCGAGGCCGCGCGGGCCGGTGACGCCGGGCGCGGCTTTGCCGTGGTGGCCGACGAGGTGCGCAAGCTGGCGGAAAAGACCATGCAGGCCACCGTGCAGGTGGGCGATTCCATCCGGGGGGTGCAGCAGGGCACCCGCAAGAACATGGAGAACGTGGACCGCTCGGTGCTGGGCATCGAAGAGGCCACGCTGCTGGTGCGCGAATCGGGCGAGGCGCTGGGCGAGATCGTGCGGCTGGTGGAAACGGCCAGCGACCAGGTGCGGTCCATCGCCACGGCCTCGGAGCAGCAGTCCTCGGCCAGCGAGGAGATCAACCACGCGGTGGAGCAGGTCAGCACCATTTCTGGCGAGACGGCGCAGGCCATGCGCGAATCGGCGCGGGCGGTGTCCGCGCTGGCAGAGCAGGCCCAGGTGCTGAAACGCCTGGTGGACGAGATGAAGGCCGGGTAACCGCCCGCGTCACGAGGCCAGGGAAGAATGAAAGCGGGCCGCCCTTCCGTACAGGAGGGGCGGCCCGTGTCGTTCCGTGGAAATGCGGGGAAACGTCTAGTTCACGGCCTCGCCGTTGCCATACACCTCGGCCAGGATCGCCCCCGCGCCATCGGCCACCAGTTGCGCGGCAAGGTCCAAGCCGACCGTGCGGGCCTGCGCGCCATCAGGGGCGCTTTTGCCGTTCATGGTGCGGCGGATAACCCGCGTGCCGGTCAGGTCGGCCACCAGGCCTTCAAGGGTAAAGGTGTCGTTGCCGGTCATCACGGCGTGCCCGGCGATGGGCACCTGGCAGCCGCCCTGCAACCCGGCCAGGAAGCCGCGCTCGGCCTCCACCCGGATGCGGGTGGGGGTGTGCTCCAGGAAGGCCAGCAGATCATGCAGGTCGGCCCGGTCGGCCCGGAATTCTATGCCCAGCGCGCCCTGGCCCACGGCGGGCAGGAAGGCGGGCGGACCCAGCACCTCGCTCTTGGGAGCGGAAAGGCCAAGGCGCTTCATGCCGGCGGTGGCCATGATGATGGCGTCGAACTGGCCCTCGGAAAGCTTGCGCAGACGGGTGTCCACGTTGCCGCGCAGGGAGACCACGTTCAGGTCCGGGCGCAGGGCCAGCAGCTGCGATTGGCGGCGCAGGCTGCTGGTGCCCACGGTGGCTCCGTGGGGCAGGGCGGCCAGGGATGCGTGGTGCACGGAAAGGAAGGTGTCGGAAGGTTCCTCGCGCTCGGGAATGATGCCCAGCACCAGCCCTTCCGGCAGTTCCATGGGCACGTCCTTCATGCTGTGCACGGCAAGGTCGGCCCGGCCGTCCAGCAGGGCTTCCTCGATTTCCTTCACGAACAGGCCCTTGCCGCCCACCTTGGCCAGCGGCACGTCGAGGATGATGTCGCCCCGGGTCTTCAGCACCAGCAGTTCCACGGAAACGCCGGGGTGCTTGCCCTCGATGCAGGACTTGATGTGTTCGGCCTGCCACAGGGCCAGCTTGCTGCCTCGGGTGGCGATGACGAGTTTCTTCATGTGGTTGGGTGCTGTGAGAGGATGAAATCGTGGGCGTGCGCCAGCGGACGAAAGGACAATCCGGATGCAACCGCTAGCCGCACGTGGAGCAGTTGCCCCCCGAACACCCGGAGCAGCCGCTGCGGTTGGACTTGGGGAAGGTCACGGTCTGCCCCACGCGCGAGGGCGCGGGCATCTTGAAGCAGGCGCAGGACAGCTGCTTTTCGGTGCGGGCGGAACCGCAGGCGGGGCAGGGCGGCACGTCGTCGCCGAAGACGAGTTCTTCGAACTTCTTGCCGCAGGCGGTGCATTCGTATTCAAAGATGGGCATGATGCGGTCTCCTCCAAGGCGGTGCGAAAGGCTGCCCCGCCGTGTCGCAGGAAGGCCCCGTACCATGCGGGGCCGTGCGCGCGGGGCGGAATATGTTCAGGCGGGCCGGGGGCCGGGCCGGTGCGGCATCGCGCCGCGCTGGCCGGACACCCTGCCCGCGAGTCTCCTCATGTGGCCTAGCCCGGCGTCTGGCCTTCCAGATGCGGTTGCAGGGCCAGCACGTTCTCGAACAGGAAATGGTCGGTCAGCTGGCACAGCAGGTGCCCCACGGTGATGTGGATTTCCTGCACCAGCGGGGTGCGCCGGTCGGAAACGTCCAGCAGGTAGTCGCACAGCGGGGCCATTTCGCCGCCGCCGCGCCCGGTCATGCCCACGGTGGCCATGCCCTTGTCGCGCGCGGCCTTTAGCGCCAGCACCACGTTGGGGCTGTTGCCGGATGTGGAAATGCCCACCAGCATGTCGCCGGGCTGGCCCAGCGCCTGCACCTGTTTCAGGAACACCTGCTCGAAGCCGTAGTCGTTGCCTATGGCGGTAAGTATCGAGGTGTCGGTGGTCAAGGCCAGCGCGGGCAGGGGCGGGCGCTCCATCATGAACCGGTTCACGAATTCGGCGGCCAGGTGCTGAGCGTCGGCGGCGCTGCCGCCGTTGCCGCAGAACAGTATCTTGCGGCCCCGCGCCAGGGTGAGGGCCATCTGCAGGGCCAGTTCCACCACGCGCTCGGCGTTCTGCTGGAAATAGCGTTCGCGAAGCTTCGCGCCTTCGGTGGCGTGTTCGAGCACGATCTGACGGGCGGTGTCGGTCATGGAGCGGTGGATACCTCTGCGGCGGGCCTGCGGGCTGCCCGTGGAAGTTGCGGAACCACTCGGCAGTATACCAAATGGCCGCATGTGACAACCGTGGGCGCGCCCGTAACGCCCGTGACTGCCGCGAAGTCCGGACGCGGGCAGGGTGTGGGCCACCCTGCCCGCCCGCAAGACGGGGCTCCGCCGCGCCGTCCTTCACGGTTATTCCTTGAAGGCGCGGGCCGTTTCCTCTAGGAACACTCCATGCACACCGCGCTTCGTTCCATTCTCATCGTCACCAAGTCGGGCCACCGCGAGGCGGAGGCCCTTGGCGAGCGCATGCGCGCCTGGTTCGCCGCGCGCGGCCTTGCGGCGCGCGTGGTGGAGAACACGGGCGACGCCGTGTCCCAGGCCGTGGCCGGGCAGGAATGCAACCTGGCCCTGGTGCTTGGGGGCGACGGCACCATCCTTGGCGTGGCCCGGCGGTTGCTGGGCACCGGGGTGCCGCTGCTGGGCGTGAACCTGGGCAAGGTGGGCTTTCTGGCCGAGGTGTCCGCCACCCGCTGGGAAGCCAGCCTGGAACGGCTGCTGTCCGGCGGCGTTACCGTGCAGGAACGGCTGGCCCTGTCCTTTCACGTGGAGCGCGACGGCCGCACGGTGCATTCCGGCGGCGCGGTGAACGACGTGGTCATCAATCGCGGGATTCTCGCGCGGGTCATCAACCTGGACCTGCGCGTGGGCCAGGAACGGCTGGGCGAACTGCGTGCCGACGGGCTTATCGTTTCCACCCCCACCGGGGCCACGGGGTATTCCGTGTCCGCGCGGGGGCCGCTGGTGCACCCGCAGTTGCACGTGTACACGGTGACGCCCATCTGCCCGTTCCTGAACAACCTGTTGCCGCTGGTGCTGCCCGGCGAGGCCCGGCTTTCCGTGGCGGTACGCGAGCGCACCACCGACGTCTACCTGACCCAGGACGGGCAGGAAGGCTACGCCCTGCGCGCGGGCGACGTGGTGCACGTGGAACGCGCGCCCGGCGGCATGCTGTTCGCCGCCATCGAAGAACTTTCGTACTACCGCAAGCTGAAGGCCAAGGGGTTCATCAAGGATCAGGCTTAGCGCCCGGCCCGCTGATCGTGCCCCGGCCCGTCCGTGGTCCGCACGCATATTCCGCCCGCCCCGTTCTCCGCGTCGGCCCTTTGCCGGGGGGCCGCACCGCCATGCCACCCGGCACGCCGACACGAGGTCGCCATGCGAAAGCTGCCCGAGTTCGACGCCGTCAGGGACATCCGCCTGCGCAAGGACCCCTATTTCGACGCGTGGGTCTACAATTTCATGACCGAGAACAATCTCGAACACCTCATGAACCCCACGCTCATCGCCACGCCGGAGCAGTTGCGCTTCATGGTGGCGCTGGCCGATGACCAGATCTACGTGCCCTGTTCGGACGAAACATTCCGCCTCATGTGCGCGCCAGAGACGCCGCGGGATCTGCAGAAGCAGTACAACCGCGCGTGGCGCATCATCATGCGCCTGGTGCGCAGCGCCACGCACATCGAAAAGCAGGTCAAGCGGCGCATCATGCAGTACTGCCGCCATCGCTTTCGCCTGCACATCAGCCAGCACACCACCATCCCCTCGCGGGTGGTCAAGCGGTTGACCAGCATCGTGCTTACCCAGTCCGGCCAGGAAGACCCGTGGGTGGGCCGCAAGCAGGCCGCCAACCGCAAGGCCCGCGCCCTGCTGCAGGACCCCGCGTTGCAGCGGTTGCTGCGCCGCCCCCCGGCCACGCTGGACCCGCACCGCGACATCGTGGACATGCGCTGGGAACTGGACCTGACCGAACTGGTGCGGCTGCTGCACGTGGCCATGCACGGCCGCCAGTGGCTGGAATGCCCGCCCTCGCCGCTGGAGGTGGAGAAGGCCCTGGAATCGGTGGGCGAACCTTCGGCCCAGTTGCGCCTGCTGTTCGGCCCGGAAACCGAGCCCCGCAAGAAGATCCTGTATCTGTGCGACGGTGACGGCGGCGTCATGTTCGACCTCGCCATCGTCAAGGTGCTGCTGCGCATGGGGCACCAGGTGGTGCTGGCCCTGAAGGAGGGCTTCTTCTTCTACGCGCCGGTGATTTGGGACGTGGAGTCCGACCCCACGCTGAAGGAGGAGATGGAGTCCGCCTTCGTGCTGCATGACGACAGGGTGAGCAAGAACGACCTGCTGCGCCACCTGCGCGAGCACCGCTTCGTGGTCATTTCCGACGGCACGCGCGAACGGCTGAACCTGTACCGCGCCAGCGTCACCTTTGCCCGGTCCTGGAAGGAGTGCGACGTGGTCATGGCCAAGGGCTGGCGCGCCGACAACATCTTTCTGCGCACCAGCCACCAGTTCACCCGCGACATCGTGTGCTTCTGGGGCGAGGACGACGGGCAGTGCAACATCGTCTGCAAGCCCCGCGCGACCGGGGTGCGCAAGTTCACCGAAAAGGACCTGGCAGGCAAGGCGGCCGAGATCATCGAGGCCATGCGCGCGGCGCGCCAGGGGGGCAAGGCGGTGATGTTCTACAGTTGCATCATCGGCTCCATTCCCGGCCAGACCAAGACCGCCATCGCCGTGGTGGACGCCTTCGTGCGGCACCTGCGCGAGAAGCTGGACACCACCTTCATCGTCAACCCCGCCGAGCACTTCGAGGAAGGCATGGACGGCGACGACCTGATGTTCATGTGGGAGCGGGTGCAGCGCAGCGGGCTCATCGACATCTGGCGTTTCCAGACCGTTGAGGATATAGAGACGAGCTTCGCGCTGCAGGAACGCAAGGTGCCCTCGGCGTGGTCGGGCAAGGACGCCACGTACTCCACCGGCTGCACCAAGGAAATGCAGATCGCCCTCGACATGCAGAAGAAGCACCGCGAACTCCAGATCATCGGCCCGTCGCCGGACAACTTCTTCCGCCGCCGCGAATACGGCGTGGGCAAGTACTTCGACGTGGGCATCAGCGGTTAACCCAGCCTTCAAGGATACATGATGCAGACTCCCCATGCCGTGGCCGCGCTGCTCACGGATTGTTTCGACGCCCAGCACAAGGCCACCGCCGCTTGGCACGTGGCCGAACCCCCGGCGCACGAGCCCGCACCCGAAGCCCCGGATGCCGTGGCCGACGCCGCGCTGCTGCACCGGCTGGTGCTGGCCCAGCACCTGATGAACTTCCGCCTGTGGCACGTGGAGGACACCGCCCGTCGCACCGACGTGGGGCCGGATGTCATCGCCGAGTGCAAGCGCACCATCGACGGCCTGAACCAGCGCCGCAACGACTACATGGAAAAGGTGGACGCCTGCCTGGTGGCGCTGCTGCGCCCGCTGCTGCCCGCGCCCGCCCCCGGTGAGCGCCCGCGCCACAACACCGAGTCGCTGGGCATGGCCGTGGACCGCTTGTCCATTCTCAGCCTGAAGGTCTTCCACATGGAAGAACAGGCCGAACGCGCCGACGCCGCGCCCGACCACCGCGAACGCTGCGCCGCCAAGCTGGCCGTGCTGCGCGAGCAGCGCGTCGACCTGGCCCAGGCCGTGCTGGACCTGGCCGCCGAGTTCCTCGACGGGCGCAAGCAGCCCAAGGCCTACTACCAGTTCAAGATGTACAACGATCCCAGCCTCAACCCCGAGTTGTACAAGCACGTGAAGGGGTAGGAGTTGTGTGAACGGGGGGCGCTGCCCCCCGGCCCCCCGCAAGGGGACCGCGTCCCCTTGACCCCATAAAGGGGGGGGCAGGAGGGCCCGCCCCCTGCCCGCCGGAGGCGTAAAAAACGCCATCGGTTATCGCGCCGCAAGGCAAGCAGTTCAGGAGATTCGTCATGGCCTTGTATGAAGCCGTCATCGGGCTGGAAGTGCACGCCCAGTTGCGCACGCGGTCCAAGCTGTTCTGTTCCTGTTCCACCGCGTTCGGGGCGGCCCCCAACACCAACGTGTGCGAAGTGTGCTCCGGCATGCCCGGCGTGCTGCCGGTGCCCAACGCCCGCGCCGTGGAATACGCCGCCCGCATGGGCATGGCCGTGAACTGCACGGTGAACCCGGTTTCGGTGTTCGCGCGCAAGAACTATTTCTACCCGGACCTGCCCAAGGGCTACCAGATATCCCAGTTCGAGACGCCCATCTGCGAACACGGCCACCTGGACATCACGGTGAACGGCCAGACGCGCCGCATCGGCATCACGCGCATCCACATGGAGGACGACGCGGGCAAGAACATCCACTCGGCGGGCGACAACGCCAGCTACGTGGACCTGAACCGCTCGGGCGTGCCGCTCATCGAGATCGTCAGCGAACCGGACATGCGCAGCGCGGAAGAAGCCGTGGCCTACCTGAAGGCCCTGCACGCCATCGTGGTGTACCTTGGCGTGTGCGACGGCAACATGGAGGAGGGCAGCTTTCGCTGCGACGCCAACGTGTCCATCCGCCCGAAGGGACAGCAGGAATTCGGCACCCGCGCGGAACTGAAGAACCTGAACTCGTTCCGTAACGTGCAGCGGGCCATCGAGTACGAAATCGCCCGCCAGCAGGACGTGCTGGAGGACGGCGACGCCGTGGTGCAGGAAACCCGCCTGTACGACGCGGTGAAGAACGTCACCGTGTCCATGCGCGGCAAGGAAGAAGCCCACGACTACCGCTACTTCCCCGATCCGGACCTGATGCCCGTGCGCATCGCGGCGGAAGACCTGGCCCGCTGGCGCGCCGATCTGCCGGAACTGCCGCAGGCCCGCCGCGCCCGGCTCATGGAACAGCACGGCCTGTCCGAACAGGACGCCGAGGTGCTTACGGCGGACAGGGCGCTGGCCGACTTCTTCGAGGCGGCCACGGCGGTCTGCGGCCAGCCCAAGAAGGTGTCCAACATGATGCAGGGCGCGCTGCTGCGCGAACTGAACCAGCGCGCGGTGACCGTGGACGCCATCGCCATGCGTCCGGAAGCGCTGGGCGAACTGGTGCGCATCGTCGAGGCGGGGCTGATCAGCGCCAAGATCGCCAACGACATCTTCGGCGAGTTGCTGGAAAGCGGAGCCATGCCCGAGGCCTTCGTGAAGGAGCGCGGTCTGGTGCAGATTTCCGACACCTCCGCCATCGAGACCGCCGTGGACGAGGCCATCGCCGAAAACCCGGCCGAGGTGGAGGCCTACAAGGGCGGCAAGACCAAGCTGATCAGCTTCTTCATGGGGCAGATCATGCGCAAGACCAAGGGCAAGGCCAACCCGGCCCTGGTTACCGAACTGCTGCAGAAGAAGCTGGGCTGATAGCCCGGCATATGTGATGACGCCACGGGCGGCGGGTTCCTCGAAAAACGGGGAATCCGCCGCCCGATTCGTTGTGACGGCACGTTGTCTGGCCAAGGGGCGAAGCGGTTGGCTATTTTCCGCCCTGCGTGGCCGCCTTCCACGCTTCGATGCCGCCTTCTATGAAGCGGGCGGCGATGCCCCGTTCCTTCAGCGCGTCGAGGGTTGACCTGCTTACGGAACCGCCCCGCACGCAGAAAAGCACGGGTTTCGCGCCGGACGGGATGTCGGCCGCCCATTGGGCAACCTGTTCGGGATCGCGCCAGACCGCGCCGGGTATGGTTTCCGGAGCAGCGTCCTTGTCGCTCTTGCGGCGCACGTCGAGCAGCAGTGTGTCGCCGTCGCGCAGGTTCTCGAGTTCGGCGGGGGTGATGGTGTCGCTCATGCATCTCCCGTGGGTTCGTGGTTTCGTGTTGTTCCGTCGGGGCCGCTGCCATAAAGGCCGGAAAACCGGCTGGTGGAATCGGCCTTGGTCCACAGGCCAAGGTAGCCTTCCACCGGGTGCGCCGCCGTGTATTCGGCCAACGGCGCGCCGTCTACCCATGCCGTGATCCGGCTGCCGTCCACGTCCACGCGCAATTGGTACCATGTGTCCTTGCGCACGGGCAGGGGCACGGATACGCGTTGGAACCGGCGGTTGTTGACGAATTCGAAGAGCACGGCGTTGTCTTCCAGCGCGTTCACGCGCCATACGAAGTAATTGCCCGCGTTGCGAACGCCAAACGCCAGCCCGGCCGCCGCGTCGATGCGCCCGGACAGCGGCATCGCCAGCACCCCGGCGGAGCCGTCCGCCATTTCGCTGTTCTTGGCGATGGCGAGGGGAAAGTAGAAGTACGCCTCCAGGCCGTCGAGGAACTCCTGGTATTTGGCGCCGACCATCCTGCCCATCATCCCCGCAACACCGGACGAGATGGCGCCACCCCAGGCCGCGCCGTCCTGCCGGATCAGCGTCTCGCCGTCCTGCCTTTGGGCGGACCATTCGCCGAGCGGTATGTAGAATCCGGGCAGCGCCGCGCGGTCGGTGACGCCGAGAAAATCGTATTCGCCCTGGAAGAACGCTTCGCACAGGCGCTGCACGGCATCCTGATTCGGTATGCCCACGTCCAGCAGGCGGCTTGCGGCCAGCAGCCTGCCGGTCTGGTCGAGGATGTCCAGCATGCTTTCGCGCGGGTGGCCGGGCAACCGCGCCTCCAACTGGTCGCCGGTGATGGTCACCCCGTAGCCAAGGCGGCGCAGCACCTCCCCCAGGAAGGTCAGCCGCAGGGTCTTGCCCGCGAACCCGCCGATGCCGCCGGAAAACTGGAGCACGGCGTGGTTCTGGCCGGGGTCATCCGAGCAGTAGGCGTCAAGGTTGGCGAAGTGATAGCCGAACTTGGCGCTGATGTTCATGTAGTCGCTGGCCACGAGGGCATAGCTGTCGCCGCCGGGGGCGGTCCCCCCGGCCATGGCCCCGCCGGCCATCACCGAAGACAGGTTGCGCAGTGAAATGCCCACCCCGCCGGACCAGTTGATGCCAGGATGCGACAACCCCTTCCAGAACGCTTTCATGGGTACGGAACGGATGTCGCCCGGCGATAACCGGTCACAGGTCGTCAACCCGTAGCGCAACCCTTCGCCCAGGTCGATGAAGTGGATACGCATGGGAATGTTGAATTCCAGCCGGATGGTCGGGGTGTCGTCGGCTGCGGATTCGGCCATGCCGAACATGACGCGCATGATCTTTTCGTGCGCGAACCTGATGATGTCGTGCAGGGTTGCGCATCCTTCGGGGGCAAATTCCGGCGAGGCCGGGTCGGTCAGGCGCAGCGGGGCGACATGGTCCAGCACCGCCTGCAGGCGCGTGCCGACGGGACTTCCGAATATCCGGGGCAGCGCTCCCCGCGCCCGGGCGGCCATGGCGTCGGAAATGCCCGAGGCTACAGCGCCGATGTCGGCCAGCAGGGTCACTTCCTGCCCTGAATGCAGACGGGTGGTCGCGCCTGGGCAATCCACGAGCATGGGCACCCGGAATTCGCGCGCGACCGAGGCGAGATGGCTCGCAATGCTGCCCGTTTCGGCGATGATGCCCCCGATGCGCCCCACCAGCGCCGCGAGGTCCGGCGAAGAAGCCTTGGCGACGAGTATGGCCCCTTCAGGAACTTCCGTGTCGAAATCCATCACGTGTATCCTGCCGCAGGCGACCCCGCGCGACGCGGGCTTGCCGCCCTCCAGCAGCAGGTCGAGCCCGGAGGCGTCCATGGGGGGCTCGTTCTCGTCGGCCTGTTCCATGCCCAGCGGCCGGGCTTGCAGGATGTACAGGGCGCTGTCCGGGGCAATGGCCCATTCTATATCCTGCGGCCCGCCGAAGTGCGCCTCCACGCGCAGGGCGAGTCCGGCAAGCTGGCGCAGGGTCTCGTCGGAGATGCGAGTCGGCTGGTCGTCTCCGGGCAGCGCTTCCAGCATGGTTCCGCCGCCGGGGGCGGCCACGAGCCGCTGCCTGTTGCTCCCCGGCTGCATGGTAACGACGGACAGGGTTTCCCGGTCCAGCAGCCAGTTGTCAGGCGTGGCTTCACCGCCCACCAGCAGCTCGCCCAAGCCGGGGACGGATGCAACCCGCATCAGACCCGATGCCGGGGCGTCGGGATCCACCGTGTAGAGCACTCCGCTCGTCACGCTGTCGACCATGGCGATGCAGGCCACGCACATGGGCGTGTCCTCGTCATCCATGCCGTGGCGCAGGCGATAGCTGACCGCGCGAGGCGTGTACTTGCTGGCGAGGACGTTGCGGTAGGCCGCAAGGAGCCCGTCGGCTGTGACGTTCAATTCCGTAAGGTACTGCCCGGCGAAGGACGCGGCGGTGTCCTCGCCTATGGCGCTGCTGCGCATGGCGACCCGCACGCCGGGAACGGTGCGCCGCTCCAGTTCGGCATACGCGTCGTGGATGGCCCCGGCCAGACTGGCCGGAACCGGTGCGTTCAGCACCGCCTCGCGCATGCGGGCGCATGCGGATTCTGCGGATGCCGGGCTTGTGGGGTCGAATGCGGCAAGTTCCTCGTCCAACAAGGGGCGCAGGGCGTTTTCCGCGATGAATCGCTCGAACCCGGCGGAGGTCACGGCAAAGCCATCCGGTACAGGTACGTCGAGCAGCGACCCCATCAGCCCCAACTTGGTGGCCTTGCCGCCCGCGAACGCGTCGTCTCCCGGCCGCAGGCGCGCCAGCGGCACCACGGAGGGCGCGTTCCCGGTCATGGCGGGGCGGGCGGCCGCGCGGTGGATGTCGGCGGCGATGGCGTCCAGGCGCTCGTCCAGCGCGGCGTAACGGCCACGGGCCAGCGCGTTGAGGTGGCGCACGATGTCGCGCACCGTCCGTTCGATGTCCCGGGCCTGCCGCAGTATCCGGGGCGTTCCCGTCGGCCCTCCGCCGTAGTAGGTCTGCTCCAGTTCGGCCATGGCGTTCAGCGCATCGCGATTGCCGCGCAGGAACTGGCGGAAATGCTCGAAGCGCTCCATGATCGCGGCATCGTCGTCCAGCAGCAGGCGGCAGGAGCGCTTGCGGCCAAGGAAGTCGAGAATGGGCATTCGGCCTCCGTGGAGCAGGGGAAGGTAAGCGGTGGTATTGGATGATACCGCAGGATTCGGGGCGGCGCTATCCAGATACGAGCCGTGCGGCCCGAAAGTGCATGCCCATGGTGTCCGGGGAACTGCGGAACCCGGTTGCCCCCAATCCTTCGACGTTGCGGAAGCCGGTAGCGCGCAACAGTGCCAGAAACTCCGTTTCCGGTATGGACCCGCCGCGTCAGGTGAACCACGAGGCGATGCGCGCTTCCCTGCCAAGGGGGGCAGGGCCATCCAGCATCTGGTCCGCCACCTGAAGGCGGCCGCCGGGCTGCAGCACCCGGTACGCCTCGGCAAGGGCACGTCCCTTGTCCACCACCAGGTTGAACACCCCGCTGGAAATGACCAGGTCGAAGCTTTCATCGCAAACGGCAGTTCCTGGGCGCTGCCTTCGTGGAATGTCACATTGTCGATGCCGCTGCGGGCGGTGTTGTCCCGCGCCCTGGCGAGCATGTCCGGGGACAATTCGATGCCGGTGGCGCTTCCCGCCGCGCCGTCGCCCGCCAGCAGCGCGGCGAGCAACGTGTCCACGCCCGCGCCGCACCCGATGTCCAGCACCCGGTCCCCAGGGATGACCGGTCCGAGGGACAGCGGATTGCCCACCCCGGCGAAGAAAGCCAGCACCTCATCGGGCAGGCGGGCCAGGAGCGCGGCGTCGTATCTTTGTCGGCGCAGCCCTTCGATGCCCGTGGGATAGTGGAACTGCCCTTCGGGAGAGGCCGCGACGCGCGCGTATTTTTTCAGGATGGATGCCGAGATGGAACGGATTTCATCGGGGGAAACAGGGAACATACGCCCTCCGCTGCAATAGAAATTTCAAATCAATTTAGTCAAAATTGATTTGATCTGTCTATGGCGAGGGAGGCGTGTTGGAAAAAGAAAACCGGCAAGGGTGGACATCAGGCGGAAGGCGTGGAGGCCAAGGCCGCCTCCAGCGCGGCCTCGGTGAAGTCGTCCATTTCCGGGCCGTGGTCGTACCCGGCAAGGTGGCCAAGGCCGTGCGCCAAAAGGCGCAGGGCGTGTTCCACCGGCTCCTGCCCGTACAGCAGGCATTCGCGCCGCCAGGTATCCAGCGACAGCACCAGCCAGCCCAGATGGCAGGGTGGGCCTTCGTCCGCCCCATCATGCGGGCCGTCGTGCAGATCTTCGGGCTCGAATCCGTCCGGCGGCACGGGCCTGCCGTCTTCCGGCAGAACGGAAGGCAATACGGGCTCGCCGTCATGGGCGGGAAAGGACAGGATGTTGGTGGGGCCGGTGCAGCCAAGGTGCGCGGCATTCAGGCGGGCGATTTCATCGTCGCCCACCAGGTCCAGTTCCACGGTGCATCCGGCAAGGCCCGTGGCGTCCAGCATGGCCGCGAACACGGCGCGCAGTTCGCCGGGGGCCAGGGGCAACATCCAGCCCATGCCGTGGGCGCGGCGCAACACCAGCATGGCGGCCTAGACGGGTTTGACGGGTTTTGCGCCCACCTCGGGTCCGTCGGATTCCGGAGCGTCCTGCACAGGGGGCGGCGAAACGTCCGGCGGAACGTCCGCCTTCACCGGGCCGTCGCCGTTGCCGCCATCCAGCGTGCCGTAGCAGCAGGGCATGGGCGGTTGCGGCTCGTCGCAGGCGGGGCAGGGCGGGCACTCCGGGCAGGGGCCGTCGGGCTTTCTGCCGCTCTTTTCGGTCGCCTTGCCATTCCTGTCCTGCCCGTTCTTCGCGGTTCCGCTCTTGTCCCCGCACTTTTCGGGGCACTTCTCCGCGCCCTTCTCGGCGCACTTGGGCAGGTCGCGGTCCGGCCCACGATCCGGGCTGCGGTCTGGCTGGCCGGGCTTGGCCGCGTCCGGGTAGCCGATGCGCTGGTGGAACAGCCCGGTGAGAATGCGGTGGAAGTTCTCGCCCAGCTTGTGCAGGTCCTTGAAGGTCAGTTCCGATTCGTCAAGCTGCCCTTCGGCAAAGATGCCCTTGACGATGGTGTCGATGTGCCCCTTGATGCGCGCCGGGGTGGGGTCCACCAGCGTGCGGCTGGACGCCTCCACGGCGTCGGCCAGCATGACGATGGCCGCCTCGCGCGTCTGCGGGCGCGGGCCGGGGTACTGGTAGTCCTGTTCGCGCGGGTTTTCGCCCAGGTTTACGGCCTTCTGGTAGAAGTAGCGGATTACCCGCGTGCCGTGGTGCTGGCCGATGATGTCCACGATCTCCTGCCCCAGACGGTGCTGCTGGGCCAGCTCCGCGCCCTTCTTGACGTGCGAGGTAAGAATCAGCGCGCTCATGGACGGGGCCAGCTTGTCGTGCTTGTTGCGCCCGCCGAACTGGTTCTCGATGAAGTATTCCGGGCGGCTCAGCTTGCCGATGTCGTGGTACAGCGCGGCCACCTTGCACAGCAGGCTGTTGGCCCCGATGGCCTTGGCCCCGGCCTCGACCATGTTCGAGACGATGAGCGAGTGGTGGTAGGTGCCGGGCACGGCCACCATCAGGTCCTGCAGCAGCGGCTGTTCCAGGTTCATCAGTTCCATGAGCCTGAAGCGCGTGGTGTAGCCCAGGCACAGCTCGATGATGGGCGAGAGCGCGAACAGCAGCAGCAGCGAGAGCATGGCGTTGACGGCCACGGCCAGCAGCCCCCACGCCAGCGCGGCGGGGTCCACGTGGCCCCCCAGCGCGGTGGCCCCCAGCCAGACCAGGCCCAGGCCCGCGCACAGCGGCAGCATGCTCCACACCACGTCCTGGCGGGTCTGGGCGCGGGTGACCAGCCAGGTGTTCCACATGGCTCCCAGAAAATAGAACATGAACAGGGCCAGGCCGCCGTCGGCCAGCACGGTGCAGAAGAAGGCCAGCAATAGCCCGGTGACGCAGTAGCGCCGGGCCGAGAAGATCAGCGCGGCAAGGCCCGCCGCACCGGCCACGGGAAAGGCGAAGGCCAGCACCTCGGGCGTCAGGCCGCCCCCCTGTTCCAGCACCCGCTGGCCAAGCAGGGTTAGGCCCTTGGACATCAGCGCGAACACCAGCAGCAACAGCGCCACGAAGAACAGGTCCTTCTGGCGCACGGCGGAACCCATGCGCCCGCTGGGCGAGAACAGCATGCCCGTGCCCAGCAGCAGGGACGTCAGCAGCACCCCGGCCACGGTGGCCATGTGCACCTTTTCGCCCTTGCGCGCCCACAGGGCCTGCAACTTCAACTGTTGCTCGCGGCTTACCCGTTCACCCTGGCGCACCACCACCTCGCCCTTCTGGATGCGGTAGAACACCGGCTCCACGGCACCGGCCATTTCCGCGACCCGTGCGTCGGTGGCCTCGCGGTTCAGGGTCAGGGTTGGCGAGAGCAGGGGCGACAGCAGCAGCACGGCGGTGCGCCGCACGGCCAGCGAGGCCTTGGTTTCGTTTTTCAGGTTCTGGCTCAGTTCCGAAACCACGGACCGCAGGTCGTGCAGGTTCTGCAAATCGGTGCGCAGGGTTTCGCCGCCGGTGGCCAGGTCGCGCAGCAGCACCCCGCCCTTGAACTGGAGCACGATGCGCGTGTCGGCCGAAACGCCTTCGGCCAGGCGCGATTCGACCCACGGCAGGGCGCGGGTGGTGACCAGGGCCTGCAATTCCTCGCTGGCCAGCACGGCCAGGGTGCGTTCGGTGATTTCCGCGCCAAGGGCCTCGGCCAGCTGCCAGCGCAGTTGTTCCTGCTCGGCCGGGTCGGCGTGATTCACGGCCAGGAAAATGTCGTGCACGCGCTGGCGCAGCAGCGCGATGGGCTCGCGGCTCAGGTCGAACACGGCGGGTTGCAGCTGGGCAACCTGGTCGCGCCGGGCGCGGGTGCCCTGCTGGTCTTCCACCAGCAGGTCGCGGTCGGCCGTCACCTCTTGCGCGGCGATCTCGCCAGCCACGAACAGCCGCACCGAGGGCGACAGGTTGGCGCCCGCCAGCACGGCCAGCGCGACCATGGTCAGGCAGAAGAAGAACAATCCCGGCCCGGCCTGGTGCCGGGCCAGCCAGCGGATGGGCGTGGCCACGAATTCGGCCGTCAGCGCCCTGGGTCTAGCGGGAGTTTGCTGTTTCGTGGCGTTCATAGGCCTGCACGATCCGGCCCACCAGTGGGTGGCGGATCACGTCGTCTTCATGGAAGCGGATGGAGCGGATGCCCTTGACGCCTTCAAGCACGCGCAGGGCGTGCACCAGGCCGGAGCGCGCAAGCGCGTCGGCCTTGCCCGAGGCGGGCAGGTCTATCTGGGTGATGTCGCCGGTGATCACAGCGCGCGAGCCGAAGCCCAGGCGGGTGAGGAACATCTTCATCTGTTCCTGGGTGGTGTTCTGCGCTTCGTCCAGGATGATGAACGCGTCGTTCAGGGTGCGGCCGCGCATGAAGGCCAGCGGGGCGATCTCTATGATGCCCGTCTCCAGCATGTCGGACACCTTCTGGAAGTCCTGCATGTCGTGCAGGGCGTCGTACAGCGGGCGCAGGTAGGGGTTCACCTTCTCCACCAGGTCGCCGGGCAGGAAGCCCAGCTTTTCCCCCGCCTCCACGGCGGGCCGGGTGAGGATGATGCGCTTGACCTTCTTGGCCAGCAGCATGGAAAGGGCCACGGCCACGGCAAGATAGGTCTTGCCGGTGCCCGCCGGCCCCACGGCGAAGACCATGTCGTTCTCGCGCAGGGCGGCCACGTAGTCGCGCTGGCTCAAGGTCTTGGGGGTGATGGTCTTGCGTGGGGAAACCACGAACACCGCATCGCGGAAGATGCGCCGCAGGTCGGCCGAGGGGTCGCGGTCGAGCATGCCGTAGGCATAGGCCATGTCGCGCGGGTAGACGGGGTGGCCCGATTTCAGCAGGCCGTACAGCTGCGCCAGCAGGTTCAGCACCGTTTCTCGCACGCGGGGGTCTTCGGCCTCCACGGTGACGGTGGACCCGCGCGTATCCAGGCGCACGCCGGATTTTTCGGCGATCAGGGAAAGATTGGCGTTGTGCGCGCCGAACAGCTGGTTGGCCAGTGCTGCGTCGTCGAATTCCAGCGTGGCGGCGGTGGTGGTTTGCGACATGTGTCTCGCTGGGTTGTGGTGGGCGGAGTGGCGTTGCGGGCCATGCGTGGCGAACGCCTGCGGGCCGGTCCGGGATGCGCCGCCGTGCGGCATGCGGTCCGGGAACGGCCGGGGCTCCGGCCGGGCGCTGGCCCGGCTGCGGCTGCGCGGCAAAATGCCCGAATGGCGAGAAGATGGGGCGCGCCGCGTGGATGTCCGTTACCGCCCCGATAGCCCGTTTCCGGC
>NZ_AGFG01000020.1 GCF_000226255.1 Desulfovibrio sp. A2 | reverse complement strand
GCCCAGGATCATGACTTCACCCGCAGTGCCGCAACAACCGCTCATGGCCGCCTCCTACCTGCCCAGCCAAGACAGGACGTCCTTTTTCGAGGGCACCTTGCCCACGCACTTCACCTCGCCATCAATGACCACGGCTGGCGTGGTGAAAACGCCGTGCATGGTGATGTCCTTGATGTCGGACACCTTCTCGACGTCGGCGGCTACCCCGGCCTCCTGCACGGCCTCGCGCACCACCTTCTCCGCCTCTTTGCACTTGGGGCACCCCGGCCCGAGAATCTTGATCAGCATTGTTCCTCCAATGTGTTTTGCGTTAACGAAAATCTGAACTGCAATCGGGCATGTCCAAGGCACATCTGCACATGCCCACGTCTTGAAAACTGCGGGTGGCGTCCATGCACCGACCCAGCGCCGCCGCGGTCATCCCCTTGAGCATCGGTGGTAAGGTCACAGCCAGAAACTGCCCCCAAGAGAAAACCGTTTGCCTCCGGCGTAATCGTGGCGCGCCTTGCACCCAGCAGGGGAAACGGTTTGCTGCGCACGCTGGTCGGCAACGTTCCCATTGCTGCCCCACACGAGGTTAAGGCTCCAGAAACAGGCCCTGCTGAACCTCCCCTGCTGCCTCAATTTCTTGGCAACCGCATCATTACCCTATTTGGCAAAATTGCCAAGTGAATAGATGCTCACATTTTGCCGAATGTCCAGTAAAATAGATGGGCAGTGCGGAGGTTTTGTTGTTTTTAATGAATTATTTCGAAAAGATTCAGAGCAAGCGTGGCCTTGTCGGCATTGAACGAACGGCAGGTGCCCTCTGCGGTGCGCAACCATGGGAGGCGGTGGGTGCGCCTTTTACCCACAAGCACGCGGGTGCGGATTGCCAACCAAAAGACAGACCGATGGGCGGGATAGGCGGAAACGCTGAAACAAGGTGAATTTTTTTGTTACCCGGCAGTGCAACACACCTGACCAAAAACGTAGGGAACAGGGCAAGGAACAAGGCAGCATCTGCCCAAAGCGTTGCAGCGTGTGCTCAAGGAAGGGGGAGAGGGCGGGTTTGCATATGGCGCCCTTGAGTAATTGCCTTGGCCGTACTTTGGAAAACCTTAACG
Source organism: Desulfovibrio sp. A2 (assembly GCF_000226255.1). Taxonomy (GTDB): domain Bacteria; phylum Desulfobacterota; class Desulfovibrionia; order Desulfovibrionales; family Desulfovibrionaceae; genus Cupidesulfovibrio. The sequence continues at coordinate 8,327 of NZ_AGFG01000020.1, read as the reverse complement.
GGGCGGCCTGTCGGGCATACGAGAAGTCCGTCTTTACGGATGAGCCCGAGATTACCTGGCAGCACATCCCGTCATGAAAGGCAGAACGCGCGCTCCACCAACAGCAAAGCGTATTCCTCCTACACCCTCTCCACCACTGCCGCCACCAGCCGGGTCAACTTGTCCCCGGCCTCATTGGCCACGCGGATCACTTCCTCCAGCGGGGCTTCCTTCATGCAGTCCGGCAGGTTCTTGTTGGTCAGGCATGAAATGCCCAGCACCCGCAGCCCCATGTGGCGCGCGGCGATCACTTCCAGCACCGTGGACATGCCCACGGCGTCGGCCCCCAACTGGCGGTACATGCGGGTTTCCGCCGGGGTTTCCATCTGCGGGCCGGGCACGCCCACGTACACCCCGCGCTCCAGCCGCACGCCAAGGCGCGCTGCCTCTTCCATGGCGATGCGGCCCAGCGCCGCGTCATAGGGGGCGCTCATGTCGGGAAAGCGCGGCCCCCAGGCGTCGTGGTTGGGGCCGGTCAGCGGGCTGCGGCCGGTGAAGTTGACGTGGTCGGTGATCAGCATCAGGTCGCCCGCGTCCCAGCGCGGGTTCAGCGCGCCCGCCGCATTGGTGATGACCAGCACCTCCACGCCCAGCGCCGCCATCACCCGCACGCCCATGCACACGTCTTCGGGCGCGTAGCCTTCGTACAGGTGGCAGCGCCCCTGTTGCAGCACCACTTCCACATCGCCGATGCGCCCGAACAGAAACCGCCCCTCGTGCGAGGCCACCGTGGACTGCGGGAACCCCGGTATCTGCCCGTAGGGCAGGGCAACGGGCTCGTTCATGGCGTCGGCAAGCCCGCCAAGGCCGGTGCCGCACACCACGCCCACGCGGGGCCGGGGGGCGTGTCCGGTCTGTCCGGTCTGGGCGGACATCACGGATAGCGCGGAAACGATAACGGATACGGCATTCTGGACATTTTTCGGGTTTTGCATAAGATCACCGACATTATTGATTGTGCGCGAAAGGTGGGGGGCCACCAGACCGGTCAATCCGGTCCGCACTGCCTGCGCCCGTAGGGGGAACTTGGCGGCGCAGCACAGCGAACAGGCAGGATGTTAGGCCGAACCTATGGATATAGCAACTTTTTTCGGGGTGCTCACGGGCTTCGGCCTGGTCATCAGCGCCATTCTCATGGGGCCGGAGCCGGGGAAGTTCATCGACATCCCCAGCGTGATGATCGTCTTCGGGGGCACTGGCGCATCCATCCTTGTCACCTTTCCGCTGGAAGAAGTGCTGCAGGCGGTGCGGGGCGGCTGCAAGGCCTTCGGCACCAAGCGGGTGCAGGCGCAGGACGTGGTGAACACCATGGTCCGCATCGCCGAGATAAGCCGCCGCGAGGGGCTCATCGCGCTCGAGAACGTGCAGACCGAAAACGCCCTGATCAAGAAGGCCTGCCAACTCATCGCCGACAACGCCGACCCCGGCCTTATCCGGGGCACCGTGGCCATCGAGATCGCCTCCATGAAGCGGCGGCACAACGTGTCCATCGGCGTGTTCAACCGGCTGGCGGGGTATTCCCCGGCCTACGGCATGATCGGCACGCTCATCGGCCTCGTGCAGATGCTGGCCACGCTCAACGACCCCTCGTCCATCGGCCCGGCCATGGCTGTCGCCATCATCACCACCTTCTACGGGGCGCTGCTCTCGAACCTGCTGTTCTTGCCCATCGCGGGCAAGCTGAAGGCGCGCAGCATGCAGGAGGAACTGCACCTGCTGGTCATCTTCGAGGGCGCGAAATGCATCCTTGAAAACAACAACCCCAGGCTGGTGTACGAGAAGCTTTCCTCGTTCCTGCCCCCCAAGGAGCGCAAGGATGGCAGATGACGACGATCTGGACATGGAATCCGAAGCCGACGAGCCGCCCCAGGAATGGCTGGCCACCCTTGCCGACGTTTCCATGCTGCTGCTGTGTTTCTTCATTCTGCTCTTTGCCCTGTCCACCATCGACAAGACCAAGATAACCGAAACCTTCGATTCGGTGCGCACGGTGTTCGGCGGCAAGGACAAGGAGCTTTCCACCTCGGCCGTGCGCAGCGAGGACACGAGCGCGCTGCTTGAATCGGTGCGGCTGCAACGGCAGATCATCGAGGCCCAACGCAACACCTATTCGGAAATGCGCACCTACTTCAACAAACAGGGGGTAGAGGGCGTTATCGGTTCGGTCTTCGACGAGGGCGTCATAACCCTGCGCATTCCTGCCGAAGTCATGTTCGCCCCCGGCGAGACGGACCTGAGCCCCCAGGCCGAGCGCTACCTGAAACCGCTGGCGGACCTGTTCGTGCGCAAGAAGGACCAGTCCATTAATATCCGGGGGTTTACGGATGACTCTCGGCCTAGTCCAACCTCAAGATTCCGGGATAATTGGGAACTTTCTTCGTTGCGCGCGGTGAGCGTATTACGCTATTTCTTGAAAGCGGGCATCGACTCCAAGCGGTTGACAGCCACCGGGCTTGGTGAGTTAGACCCCCTGTTCCCGAACACCACGGAAGAAAACCGGGCGCGCAACCGGCGCGTGGAATTCATGCTGGAACGCCGGGTGACCAAATGATGCCGGGGGGCTTCACAATCCGGGGGTGGCAGCGGGGATGGCGATGACACACGACGAATTCGACGATTTCGACTTCACGCTGCCTTCGGACCACGAGGGCGAACGCCGGGCCTACCGCACGTCGGTGCCCGGTCTTGAGGCACGCGTGGCGGGGAAGGACGGCACGTTCCCCGTAGAGAACGTGAGCGCGGTGGGCATTGCCCTGCATGCCGCCGGCCACGCCTTCACGGAAGGGGAGGTCCTCAAGCTCGACCTGCTGATCCAGAACAGGCCCTACATTCCAGCGCTGCCCGCAAGGGTTGCGCGGCGGGTGAACGACGGCCTGGTGGGCTGCGAATTCACCCCGCTGGATTTCTGGCAGGAATCGCGCCTGGACAAGCTGGTGCTTGAGGTCCAGAAGCGGATTATCGCCCAGCGCAAGGCGGAATCCGAAAAACGTGATGCGCAGGCCGCCGGGCAACCCCGGATGAACGGGGATGCCCCCGGCGCACCCGCCAATGCGGGCAGCGCCACCGTGATCACGGTGGACAGCGCCGCCGGGACGGAACTGGACGTCTGACGGCCCGCGCGGGCATGAGGGTGCCCGCGTTGTGGCCCGCGATGTTCGTGCGTCGCGGTGGCGATGTCGTGCGGCCTTTGAACATGTACAACCATATCGAGGGACATTGGTGCAGACGAAAGACCACAAGGTGCTGGTGGCGAACAGAGGGGAAATCGCCATTCGCATCGTTCAGGCCTGCCGCAAGCTGGGCCTGGCTTTCACGTGCGTGTACACGGCGGAGGACGCCGCGTCGGGCCATGTGCGCATCGCCCGCGAACTGGGGGGCGACAAGAGCCTCTACCGCGTATCCTCCTATCATGACGCCAACGAACTGATGGCCGTTGCCGACGATGCGGGCGCCACCGCCGTGCATCCGGGCTACGGCTTTTTCGCCGAAGACTATCGCTTTGCCCGCCGCGTGTCCCAGCGCGACAGAAAGCTTATCTTCATCGGCCCTTCGTGGCGGGTGATTCGCGAGCTGGGCGACAAGATCAATACCAAGCGCCTCGCGCGCAGCCTGGGCGTGCCCACCGTGCCCGGTTCCGACCGGCCCATCTACGACGAGATGGAAGCGGAAAAGGTGGCCCAGAGCCTGTTTGAATTCCAGGAACAGCAGGGCATCCGCAAGCCGCTGGTGCTGGTCAAGGCATCGGCGGGCGGCGGTGGCATGGGCATCGAAGAGGTGTACGACATCGACCTCTTCCGCTCGGTGTACCGGCGCATTCGCAACTACGCCCTGCGCCAGTTCAAGGACGAGGGCGTGCTCATCGAGCAGCGCATCCGCGACTTCAACCACCTGGAAGTGCAGGTGGTGTCCGACCGCAGCGGGCGCAACCCCGTGCATTTCGGCACCCGCAACTGCTCCATCCAGTCCACGGGCCTGCAGAAGCGCATCGAGATCGCCCCCGGTTTCGATCCTTCGTCCATCGAGTACGGTTTCGACGCCGCACAGGTGCTGCGCGACATAACCCAGCACTCGCTGGCCATGGCGCGCAAGGTGGGCTACGACAACGTGGGCACCTGGGAGTGGATCGTCACCCGCGACGGCCGCCCCTTCCTGATGGAAGTGAACACCCGCATCCAGGTGGAGAACGGGGTGTCGGCCACCATCGCCCGCGTGCGCGGGCAGAAGGGCGTGGATATCATCGCCGAGCAGATCCGCATCGGCCTTGGCGAGCCGCTGGGATACGGGCAGGAGGACATCACCTTCGAAGGCGTGGGCATCGAATACCGCCTCATCGCCGAAGACCCGGACAACCGCTTCACCCCGTGGGTGGGCCGCGTGGACGGCTTCGGCTGGCCCGAACGCCCCTGGCTGGCCATGCACACCCACGTGCCCAGCGACGACCCCTACGACATTCCCACCGAGTTCGACCCCAACCTGGCGCTGGCCATCATCTGGGGCAAGGACCTTGCGGAAGCCAGGGAGCGCGGCGTCGAATTCCTCGACACGCTGGTGCTGGAAGGCGCCAACAACGCGGGCGAGCCGCTGCGTTCCAACGTCCGGTTCCTGCGGGATAACACCGGGCGCATCCTCAAGTTCTAGGAGCAGTTTCCAAGTTGTCCTTTCGTCCGTCGGCGCCGTCGCCGTAGAACGAAAGGCCTTATTTGGGACCAGCCTCGGAAACCAGCCCCGCCGGATGCACCCCCGGCCATCGCCGTCCGCCATTCGTAACCGGCGGACACGCGGCAACCTTCGCCCGCCACGGCACCGGCGCGCGAACGTCCACCGCCAAGCATGCTACCCGACCCCGCCGGAACTGCGGGAAAGCGACATATGGATACCGAAAAGAGAACGCAGCACCTCGCCGAACGCCTTGGCTACATCCGCGATGTTTTCGGCGGCAAGCACAACGAGAACATCGCGCTCCTCGAGTCGAAGTTGCAGGAATTCAACCTGCGGCTGTCTGAAGGCTCCATCAGCGACGAAAACGCGGCGCTGACCACCCTGGAAGACCTGTTCGACTTCGTGGAGCGCAAACTGGAAGCCGAACTGACGCCCATGGACAAGGTGCGCATCGTGCGGCACCCGCAGCGCATCTGCCTGCGCGACATCCTTGAGAACGTCTACGACAACTACACCGAAATCGGCGGCAAGGACGAACACTCCATCGATCCTTCCATGCTCATCGCCCGCGCCTACATCACCCGGCGCAGCGGCAAGAAGACCATCAACCAGCCGGTTCTGGTCATCGGGCAGGAAAAGGGCCACGGAGAGGAGTTCCGCAACGGCGGCTCGGTGAAGCCGTGGGGCAACGCCAAGGCCCTTCAGTACATGAAGGTCGCCGAAACCGAAGGCATCCCCATCCACACCTACGTGTTCACGCCCGGCTCCTACCCGGTGGAGGACTACCCCGGCGCGGCCCAGCAGATTGCCCGCAACCTGTACGAAATGGCGGGCCTGCGCGTGCCGGTCATCGCCGTGTTTTCGGAAGGCGGCTCCGGCGGGGCAGAGGCCATCGGCCTTTCCGACCGCCGCCTGATGCTTTCGCACGGCTACTATTCGGTCATTTCGCCCGAAGGGGCGGCGGCCATCGAGGGCCGCCTGCGCCACGGGCAGCGCGCCGCGCCCGAGTTGATCGAAAAGTGCGCCCAGCAACTGCGCATCACGGCCGAAGACAACCTGCGCATGGGCTACATCGACCACGTGGTGACGGAACCGCCCCTCGGCGCGCGCCCGTACCATTACGACTTCTTCCGGGGCCTGCGCCAGGAGATCATCCGCGCCACGGACGAAGTGATCCTGGGCGTGAAGGGCTTTGCCCCGTTCCGGGCCATGGTGCTGCGCCGCCGTCGCGGCAAGGCCGAAACCATGGACCTCGACAATATGTACGTGCGCTGGAGCCTGTCGTCGTCCGCCAAGGACCGGCTGGTGGCCCGCCGCCATCGCAAGTTCAACCGCCTCGCCCGCAACGCCGCGCGCGACAGGCGGCCCGTGCTGCGCAAGCTGTCCAACATGGGCTGGGACGCCTGGTGGGACATCTATTCCTACTTCAAGTACGACCTGCTGCGTAAGCACCAGCAGAAGATCGCCTACCTCGTGGAAGAGGTGGAGGCCGAAGCCCAGGTGCTGATGGAAAAGGTGGCCGCCCCGTGGCGCAAGATCACCTGCGCGCTGCCCGGCGGCGCGTGCCAGAGCAGTGAGCAGACCGAGCGCGAGCTGACCACCCTGTCCGACTGGGACGAGGAAGGCCAGCGCAACGGCAACTGGAGCTACGTCAGCCCCCGCGCCAAGGAAGACCGCGCCATCACCTGCCCCAATGCGGGCAGCCACGGCTGCCTCGACCTGTGGGCCCCCGACCTGTTCGGCGAATTCGCCGGGGTATGCACCTACTGCGGGCACCACTTTCCCATGGAATACCAGTGGTACCTGCACAACGTGTTCGACGAGGGCTCCATCTTCGAGTTCAACGCCGAAATCGAGGCGGGCAATCCGCTTGGTTTCGAGGGCTTCGACGTCAAGCTGGAGCAGGCCAAGAAGCAGACCGGCCTGAAAAGCGGCTGCGTCACCTTCGAAGCGCGCATCGACAACGTGAAGCTGGTGGTGGCCATGCTGGTGGCCCCGTTCCGGGGCGGTTCCGTGGGCGCGGCAGAGGGCGAAAAGTTCGTCCAGGCCGCCGAGCGCGCCAAGAAGAAGCGCTATCCCTTCCTTGCCTACGTGCACGGCACGGCAGGCATCCGCATTCAGGAAGGCACCAACGGCGTCATCCAGATGCCGCGCTGCACCATGGCCGTGCGCCGCTATATAGAAGCCGGGGGCCTGTACCTGGTGCTGTACGACACCAACTCGTACGCCGGTCCGCTGGCCAGTTTCCTCGGCTGCTCGCCCTACCAGTTCTCCATCCGTTCGGCCAACATCGGCTTCGCCGGGCCGGGCGTCATCAAGGAGACCACGGGCGTGGACATCCCGCCGGACTACCACCGGGCCTACCGGGCCCTGTCGCGCGGGCACATCCAGGGCATCTGGGACCGCCGCGACGCGCGCGCCAACCTGAAGCAGGCCCTTCTGACCATGGGCGGCCGCAACCTCTACTACCGGTAGCCCGCGCGCCGCAGCAGCAAGGAACAGGTGACATCCGTGTTCGACATCACGCAATTGCTGGATGAGATAAAGGCGTCTCCCTACGAGGAGATCGTCGTCACCGCGCCGCATACCGGCGTGGTCACGTTCGCCGACGTGCGCGAAGGCGCCCGGGTTATCGGGCCTTCCGGCACGTGGAAGGAAAAGAAGGGCACGCTGCTCGCCACCATCGAGCGCGAGCGCAACCAGAAGCCCATCCACGCCGTGGAAAAGGGCGAGGTCAAGGAAGTGCTGCGCCACCTGGAAGGCACCTTCGTGGAGGCGGGCACCCCCCTGGTGCGCCTGCGCCACTTTCTGTCCAAGGACGAGGTGCTGGCCATCATCCTGAAGAAGGCCCTGCACCTCTTCGTCGCGCCGGAGCGCGCCAAGTACTACTTCGCGCCCGACGTGGACAAGAAGGTCAAGGCCTCCGGTCCCCGCTCCGTCTCGCTGCACGAGGGCATGGACCTGTTCATCATGTCGCGCATGAAGCGCGAGGCCTCGCTGGCCTATTCCGGCCCCAGCGGCGTCATCTACGCCGTGTACTTCCAGCACAACGAGAACGTGGATGCGGGCCAGCCCCTCATCGGCGTGTGCCCGCCGGACCAGCTGCCCCTTATTGAGGACGTGGTGGCCCGCGTGCAGACCGAGTGGGAAGAGCGGGAGTAGGCCATGGGCAAGGTGTTGCAGGTGCGTGTGTGGGCTTCCACCTACCGCGACGAGGACGTGGAAAAGGCCTGGCCGCTGCTCGTGGCCCTTGTCTGGCCCGAACCCTTCGTCCGGCCCGTGGCCGGGCAGGTGCTGGGCCCCGCCGACCGGCGCGGCGTGCTGGAACTGGTGCAGGCCCTTGACGACGGGCTGCGCTTCGCCGGGTGGGACGCCCCCGTGCGCGACGCCCTGGCCGACCGCGTGCCCGCCATCGTGGCCCTGCGCGACAAGCTGGACGCCGCCCTCGCCGAATGGGACGCCCGTACCGCCAACCGCATCACCGATGAACTGGAAGAAACCCTGGACCAAGCCGAAAAGGCGCTGGTAAAGGCGAAGTAAGCAAAGGCCGATCCTTCGGAAGAAGGAAAGGCAGGAAGATAACGGGGGGAAGGGGAGGACACTTTGAAAAGTGTCCTCCCCTTCCCCCC
>NZ_AGFG01000021.1 GCF_000226255.1 Desulfovibrio sp. A2 | reverse complement strand
GGCGTGTACCTGTACGAGCCGCCGGGGCTTGCCGACATCCGTGTGCAGGTGGGCCAGGCCTGCCCGGACGGCGGCAGGGCGGCGGGCATGGCCCTTGCCACGGCCTGCGACCTGCTGCTGGCGTCGGCCTCCGAGGACGCTCTTGTTCCGAAGGGCGCGCGCCGCCCACGCGGCCTGGTCACCCTGCCGCTGCACAAGGCCATGCTGCATGCGGCTGGCTACGACGTGCCCGGCCACACCGAATATCTTGCCCGGCGCGCGGGCCTTGGCGACGACGAGGTGTGCATGCACCTTGGCGGCGATGTGCTGCGCGTCAGCCTGGTCACCACCCATCCGCCGCTGCGCGAGGTGCCGGACCTGGTCACCCGGCAGCGGGTGCTGCACTGCCTGCGCCTGACGGCGGCCCACGCGCGGGCCATCGGTGCCGATGGCCCGGTGGCGGTGTGCGGGCTGAACCCCCACGCCGGGGAATCGGGCCGCATCGGCCGCGAGGAGATCGAGGTCATCGCCCCGGCCGTGGCCGACGCCGCGGCCGAGGGGTTTCAGGTCATCGGGCCGTTGCCCGCCGACACGCTGTTCGTCAAGGCGGCGCGCGGGGCCTATGCCGCCGTGCTGGCCATGTACCACGACCAGGGGCTGGCCCCCCTGAAGATGCTGCATTTCTCCGACGCCGTGAACGTGACCCTGGGGCTGCCCTTCGTGCGCACCTCGGTGGACCACGGCACGGGCTTCGACATCGCCGGAACCGGCGCGGCGGACACCGGCAGCTTTGCCGCCGCGCTGCGCCTTGCCTGCACCCTCTGCGACGGGAAGGACTGAGCCATGTACCTGGGAATCGACGTCGGCGGCACGCATACCGATGCCGTGGTCATGGATGGCCGCACCATCGCGGCCAGCGCCAAGGTGCCCACCGACCATCACGACCTGCTGGCCTCGGTGCGCGCGGCCATGCAGGGACTGCTACAAGTGGTGGAACCGGGCCGCATCACCCGCATGAACCTCAGCACCACCCTGTCCACCAACGCCATCGTGGAAGGCAAGACCGAGGACGTGGCGGTGGTGGTGTCCGCCGGGCCGGGCATCGACCCGGAGCACTTCCGCGTGGGGCGGTTCTACTTTCCCGTGGGCGGGTCCATCGATCACCGGGGCGAAGAGATTGCCCCCCTCGACCCGGCCGAGATGGAACGGGTGGCCACCGCCTGCTGCGACGCGGGCGTGCGCCTGTTCGCGGCGGTGGGCAAGTTCTCCACCCGCAACCCCGCGCATGAATCCGCCATGGGCACGGCGCTCGGCAACATGGCCCGCTGCGGCTGCGGCGACTTCGTCTCGCTGGGGCACCGCCTGTCGGGCCAGTTGAACTTTCCGCGCCGGGTGGCCACCGCCTACTACAATTCGGCCGTGTGGCGGGTGTACAACCGCTTTGCCGACGCCATAGAGCAGTCGGCCCGCGAATTCGGCATCACCGCGCCCATCCACATCCTGAAGGCCGACGGCGGCACCATGCCGCTGGCCGTTTCGCGCGAGTTGCCGGTGGAATCCATTTTGTCCGGCCCGGCGGCCAGCGTCATGGGCATCATCGCCCTGTGCGACATCCGCGAGGACTGCGTGATCCTGGACATCGGCGGCACCACCACGGACATCGCCGTGTTCGCCTGCGGGTCGCCGGTCATCGAGAAGGACGGCATAGAGGTGGGCAGCTATCCCACGCTGGTGCGCGCGCTGAAGACGCGCTCCATCGGGGTGGGCGGCGATTCTCGCCTGCACGTGGCCGCCGGGGCGGTGCGCGTGGGGCCGGAGCGGGCCGGGGCCAGCATGGCCATGGGCGGCAGGCGGCCCACGCTCATCGACGCGCTGAACTTTCGGGGCCACGCCGCCGTGGGCGACGTGGCGGCCTCGGCGCGGGGCATCCGCGAAATGGCCGGGCTGTGGGATCTGTACCCGGAACGGCTGGCCGACGACGCCATTGCGGAGGCCGTGGCGCGCATCCGCGCCGCCGTCGCCGACCTGGTGGACGAGGTCAACGCCCGCCCGGTGTACACCATCATGGAACTGTTGCAGGGCAGGGTGGTGGAACCCTCTGCCGTGTACCTGATGGGCGGCCCGGCGAAGGTCATGCAGCCGCTGCTGGCCCCGGCGCTGGGCAAGCGGGTGGAGGTGCCGGACGACTTCGCCGTGGCCAACGCCATCGGCGCGGCGCTCACCCGCACCACGGCGGAACTGGAACTGTTCGCGGACACCGAAAAGGGCGTGCTGTTCATCCCCACCCTGGGCTTGGAGCGCAAGACCGAACGGGGCTACGACCTGGAACGGGCCAAGGCGGACGCGCGCGACGCCCTGCTGGAGCATCTGGCGGGGCTTGGCGTCACCGGCGGCGAAGCGGCGGTGGAGGTGGTGGAGGCCTCGTCGTTCAACATGGTGGGCGACTACGGCACCGTGGGCCGCAACATCCGCGTGAAGTGCCAGGTGCGGCCCGGCATCATGGGAGATGACGGCGGCCGGAACGTGTGCGGGTGCAAACCCTGCCCCGATGGCGGTGACGGCGCGTGAAAAAGGATTTTTGCCGGGGCGCGGGGCGGATGGAGTTCGTCCGGCGCGCCTGCCTGCCGTTGCTTGTCGCTGCCTTCGCGCTGGCCTGCACCGTGCTGCCGGGCGGCGGAGGGATGCCCCCCGGCCTTGCTGGCGTGTTGCGTGCGCCAGCGGCCCTGGCCGCATCGGCCAACGCCACGGTGGCTACGCCCAAGGTGCCGACGCCCCCTGCCGTCGCGGCCCCCGTGGTGGGCGCGCCCAAAAGCCCGACAGTGCCCGGCGTCACCAGTCCCACGGTGCCCAAAGGGGCGGCGGCCGCAACCCCCGGGGGGACCAAGGCGCAGCCCGACGCCCGCGCGGGAACGCCAGCGGGCGCGTCTTCCCCCTCGCTTTCCGACATGATCGGTCAGATGCTCATGGTGGGGTTTCGCGGCGCGCAGCCGCAGGCCGTGGCCCCCTCCGCAAGCGACATGCTGGGCATGGGCGCGCTGCTGCACCAGGGCCGCGCCAAACACAACGCCACCAAGGTCGGTGCCGCCGGGACCACCGGGACAGCCAGTGCCCACGGGACCGCCGGAAAAGGGGCCAGCTACGGCGTCAACGAGGTGCTGGACGACATCCGCGCCGGGCGCGTGGGCGGGGTCATCCTGTTCGACCGCGACGTGACCACCGGCAGCCCGGAGCGCAACGTCATTTCCCCAAAACAGGTGCGCGGGCTGTCCGCCGCGTTGCAGGCGGCGGCCGCCGCTTCCCCCGCCGGATTGCCGCTGTTCGTGGCCGTGGACCAGGAGGGCGGCCGGGTGCAACGGCTGAAGCCGGAGCGCGGCTTCACCCAGTATCCTCCGGCGCGCCAGCTGGGGCAGGGCTCGGTGGGCGAAACCCGGCTGCGCGCCGTGGCCATGGGGCGCGAACTGGCCGACGTTGGCGTGAACCTGAACTTCGCGCCGGTGGTGGACGTGGACGTGAACCCGGACAGCCCGGCCATCGGCAGGCTGGGCCGGGCCTACGGGCGCGACCCGCGCGCGGTGGCGGCCCACGCGGCGGCGTTCATCAACGGCATGGCCCATGCGGGCGTGGTTTCGTGCCTCAAGCATTTTCCCGGCCACGGCAGCGCCCGCGCCGATTCGCACCTGGGCGTCACCGACGTGTCCGCCACCCGCAGGCCCGAGGAACTGCTGCCCTACCGCACGCTGCTGCGCCCGGCGGGCAATGCCTGGGCCGACGGCTGGGGCGGCATGGTCATGGTGGGCCACCTGTACGACAACCGGCTGGATGCGGCGCACCCGGCCACCCTGTCGCGGGCGACCATCGACGGCCTGCTGCGCCGCGACTTGGGCTGGCGGGGCGTGGTCATCACCGACGACTTGCAGATGGGCGCGATTACGGACCGCTATTCGTTGGAAGAGGTGGTGTTTCGCGCCGTGGACGCCGGGGCGGACATTCTGCTGTTCGGCAACAACCTGCGCTGGCAGCCGGACCTGGCGGCGCGGGTGCATGCGACGCTGACCGCCCTCGTGCAGTCGGGACGCATTTCCGAAGAGCGCATCCGCCAGTCGTACCAGCGCATCGCCCGGCTGAAGGGGCTGCTGCGCGCGGGCGATGCCCCGTTGGGCGGCAGCGGCCTTGGCGTGCCCGTGCTGCCGGATGCCGGGGACGATGCCGAACAAGGTCGGGTGGGCATCGGCGTGGGCACCACCACCGCGCCGTAGCTGCTGTTGGGCGTTGTCGGCTGTTCGGTGCGCCGGAACGCGTGTGCCATCCGGTCTTTTCTTCCCCCTCCATCGCGGGTAGGGTGCGCCCCGTTCCGGCACGTCCCGCTTCCGACTGCCAGCCGCACGGCGCAACCCCCTCTTTCATGGTGTCACCGCATGCACATCGTTCTGTATCATCCCGAAATTCCGCCCAACACGGGCAACGTGGCGCGGCTGTGCGCGGCCACGCGCACCGCGCTGCACCTCATCGAACCGCTGGGCTTCAGCCTGGACGACCGCTATCTGAAGCGGGCCGGGCTGGACTACTGGCCGCACGTGGATCTTTCCGTGTGGCCGGACTGGCAGGCCTATCTTGACGGGCCGGGGCGCGAACGTCGCCTGGTCATGACCAGCGCCCGCGCGGGCACGGCGGTACACCAATTCGACTTCACGGACCGGGATGCCCTTGTCTTCGGGCCGGAAACCACCGGCCTGCCCGCAGAGGTGCTGGACGCCACGCCCCACCACGTGCGCATCCCCATCTGGGGCGAGGTGCGCAGCCTGAACCTGTCCACGGCCACGGGCATCGTGCTGTACCAGGCGCTGGCCCACACCGGGGCGCTGGAAGGGCGCTGATGGATTCCCTGTGGGGCGCGTGGGGGGCATGGGGCCTGCTGGCCGTGCCGCCGCTGGCCGTGGCCCTGGACCTGTGGCTGGGCGACCCGCGCGGCCTGCCGCACCCGGTGTGCGGGGTGGGCCTGGTGTTGCGCCGGGCGGAGGCATTTGCCCGCCGCCATGCCGACAGTCAGCCGGAAGCGGCGCGCCCCGCCGCGTTGCGCCGGGCGGGTGTGTTTGCCGTGGTGGCGGTGGCGGGCGGCGTTGCTCTGGCCGTGTGGGGGCTGGTCAGCCTTCCCTGGCTGGGCGCGCTGGCGTCCGTGTATTTCGCCTGGGCCGGGCTGGCCTTGGGCAGCCTGTTGCGCGAGGGGCGGCGCACCCTGCACGCCATCGAACACGGGACGCCGGACGAGGCCCGCGCGGCGGTGTCCATGCTGGTCAGCCGCGATACGGCGCAGCTGGATCGCCCGGATCTGCGCCGCGCGCTGGCGGAAACTCTGGCCGAGAATTTCAACGACGGGTTCGTGGCCCCGCTGTTCTGGCTGCTGGCGGGCGGCCCCGCCGCGCTGTGGGGCTACAAGGCGGTGAGCACCATGGATTCCATGTGGGGTTACCGCACGGAACAGTGGCGTGACCTTGGCCGGGCCTGTGCCCGGCTGGACGACGTGCTGGCGTGGCTGCCCGCGCGGCTGGCGGCGTTGTTCCTGTGGCTGTCCGCCCCGCTGGCGAAAGTGCGCGGCGGCTGGCAGGGCTTCGGCCCCATGACCCGCGACGCCCGGACCATGGAATCGCCCAACGCGGGCTGGCCCATGAGCGCCGTCGCGTGGCTGCACGGCGCGCCCATGGGCGGTCCCACGCCCTATTTCGGGGTGGTGAAGCACAAGCCGGTGCTGGGGCCGCGTTCCTGGCCTGGTTTCGGTGCCTGCTCCTGTAGGCACTCGGAATCCGCTGGCGACGCATCCTCCGCCCCCGCATGGGGCGCCGACCGGCTGGAAGGGCTGCTGCGCCACCTGCGCGTGGCCGGGCTGGTGGCGGCGGGCTGCCTGTGGGGAGCGGCGCTGCTGCTGCGCGTGCTGGCATAGCGGACAGGCGCACCGCAAGGCATCGGGCGAAAGAATATCGACCGGAAATGCAAAGGGAGGCGCTTCGCAAAGCTCCTCCCTTCCTTTTGGCCTCGTGCCCAGGTACCGGGCGCTTCACGCTCCCCCCTGTCAGATCTGCTGCGGTCAGCGCAACTGGCTGTCCTTGCTGCCCTTGCGGTTGTACAGCGAAACCACCCGGCTTTCGCGGTCGGCCTCCTGCTGGCAGGTCACGCACAGGCGAACGCCGGGCAAGGCCTTGCGCCGGGCTTCCGGAATGGGGTCGCCGCACTCCTCGCAAAAGTCCAGGCCCGGCCCCTTGGGCAGGCTGTCGCGCGCCCGTTGCACCTCGTCGGCGATGGAGTCGCGTATCTGATCGTTGACGGCGCTGTCGCCCGCCCATCCGGTGGCCATGTTCGTCTCCCCGCGCGGCGTACCGCCTGCGCACGGATAGTCTGTAATGCTTTCGTCCGCACGTGCAAGGGCAGGGGGGTGCTGGACGGCAAAGGGAAGCGCACGGGTCCGCAAGGCGAGGCAGGGCCGCGCAGGGGGGGCAGACCGTCACCTACGGCGCATCGTCGCCCACGTCGTCGGCGCGTTCGGGATCGGGGGTCACCAGCACGCGGTCGATGCGGCGGCCGTCCATGTCCACGATCTCGAAGCGGTGGCCGCGCCAGCGCAGGGCGTCGCCCATGGCGGGCATGCGCCCCAGCCGGTGCAGCATGAATCCGGCCAGGGTCTCGTACGAGCCGGGCCGGTCGCCTCGCCCGCCCCGTCCGTCCGTCCCGTCCGATTCGTCGGGCACGCCCATCCCCGCCAGCGAGCACATCTCGTCGAAGGGCAGCAGCCCGTCCAGCAGCCAGCTGCCGTCCTCGCGGCGCACGGCCGCCGGGTCGGGGTCGCCGCTTTCGTCGGGCAGTTCGCCCACCACGGCTTCCAGCACGTCGTTGGGGGTGACCACCCCCTGCACCTCGCCGTATTCGTCCACCACCAGGGCGAAGGGCAGCCCTTCGGAATGGCGGAACATATCCAGCAGGGTCAGGGCGCGCGCCGTTTCGGGGATGTACAGCGGCTGCCGGATGAAACCGTCCATGGGAATGCCCGGGGTTGCCAGCCGCGCGGCCAGGAAGTCGCGCGCCTTCAGCACCCCGGTGGCGGCGGCGATGTCGCCCCGCGCCACGGGAAAGCAGGAATGGGACGACTGCGCGATGCGCAGCATGTTTTCCTCGTCGGGCATGTCCAGGTCCAGCCATTCCACCTGCGAGCGGTGGGTCATCAGCGACCCCGCCCGCCGGTCGCCCAGCCGGAAGATGCGGTCCAGCATGTCGCGCTCGGCGTGCTCCACCACGCCCGACGCCGCGCCCTCGCCGATGAGCCCCCGGATGTCTTCTTCCGTCACGGCCCGGTCGCCGCCCTCGGGCAGGCGCAGCAGGCGCGAGGCCGCGCGCGACGACGCGCTCAGCAACTGCACCAGCGGCATGGACACGCGCAGCAGCAGCGCCATGAACGGAGCGGTGCGGCGGGCGCATGCCTCGGGGTTGCCGAAGGCCATGCGCTTGGGCACCAGTTCGCCCAGCACCAGCGTGAGATAGGTGATGGCCAGGATCACCAGGCCGAAGGCCAGCGGGCCGCTGTAGGGGCGCAGCACGTCCACGCGGGCCAGCGCGTCCGCCAGGTGTTCCGAAAGCGACGCCCCGCCGTAGGCCCCGGTAAGGATGCCCACCAGGGTGATGCCGATCTGCACGGTGGAGAACAGCCGGTCCGGCTCGCGCAAAAGGCGCAGGGCCGTGGCCGAACGCTTGTCGCCGCGTTCGGCGTCCTGGCGCAGGCGCACCTTGCGCGAGGCCACCAGCGACATTTCCGCCAGCGAGAAGAACCCGTTGATCAGGATGAGCAGGACGATGACGCCTGCCTCGAAATAGATGGAGCCGGATGTGCCTGTGTCGTCCATGAGCGTGTGGGGGGTGCGAGGGCGCATTGCGCCAAGTGGGCCAGCCGGGCCGGGCGCGGGTGGTGGCCGCCGGAAGGGCCTGTGGAACGGGGGCGCGGGCCATGTCCGGTCTGCATCGTCGGACCGCGCATGTGTCATTCCGTGATGTTAGGACGCGCGCGGCCCACAGGCAAGGGCGCGGGGGAAAATTCGTGGAAATGCCACGCGAAAGGGGCGGGTGGAGGGGCGGCGGTGGCGCTACGCCACCTCTCCGGCTGCCTTGCCGCTGGCCCAGGCCCAGTGCAGGTTGTAGCCGCCAAGCTGGCCGGTTACGTCCAGTACCTCTCCGGTAAAGAACAGGCCGGGCCGCAACGCGCTTTCCATGCTGCGCGAGGAAACGTGCTCCACGCTCACGCCGCCCGCGGCGGCCTCTGCCTTGCGCATGCCTTCGGTGCCTGCGGGCACGGCGGCGTGGGCGTGTACGGCCGCGTGCAGGGCGGCGCGGGCGGCCTTGGACAGTTCCGCTATCTTGCGGTTTTCGATCTCCGGCAGCAGCAGCCGCTCCGCCAGCCGGTCGGGCAGCAGACGGCCCAGCAGGGTGCGGGCCAGCAGCTTGCCGTGTTCCGGCGCGCGCAGCAGTTCTTCAAGGTTTTCGCCGGGCAGGAAGTCGATTTCCACCGGCGCGCCGGGATGCCAGTAGCAGGATGCCTGCAACGTGGCCGGGCCGCTGATGCCCCGATGGGTGAACAGCAGGGGCAGGGTGAACGCTGCCCCTCCCGTGACCACGCGGGCGGGCAGGGCGATGCCCGCAAGGCCGTGCAGCGGCCACTGCGAGTCCATGACCAGCGGCACCAGCACCGGGCGCGGGGGCGTCACCTTGTGCCCGAACTGCCGGGCGATGCGATGGCCTATGTCGGTGGCCCCGATTTGCGGCCAGGCTTGGCTGCCCGTGGCCACCACCAGCGATGCGGCGCGCAGACGGGTGGCCTTGCCGGAGGCGTCAGTTGAGCCTCTTGGCGTACCCCCTTGCGTGGTATCGTCTCCATCGGCGGCAGCGGCCTGCGCCGGTGCAATGGCCACCGTGAAGGCGTCCCCGTCGTGCTCCACGCCCGCGATGCGCTGGCTCAGCAGAAAGCGGCAACCTGCCGCGCGGCAGCGCGCTTCCAGCATGTCGGCCACGTCGTCGGCAGAACGCAGGCAGAACAGCTGGCCGTGCTCGCGTTCTTCCCAGGCGATGTCATGTTCAGAGACCAGGCTCACCATGTCCCACGGGGAGAAACGGGCCAGGGCCGACTTGGGAAAATGGGGGTTGCCGCCCACGTAGTGCCTGGCGTGCATCTCCAGGTTGGTGAAGTTGCACTTGCCGCCCCCGGCAACGCGCACCTTGCGCCCGGTGGCGCGGGCATGGTCCACCAGCGTCACGCGGCGGCCGCGCGTGGCGGCGGTCATGGCGCAGAACAGGCCGGAGGCCCCGGCCCCGAATATGATCACGTCGGTGGTGATTACGTCGGTAGCGGTGCTGGTCACGTGGTGTACGGTGTGCCGGGTGCGCCCGGCGCTGCCAGAGGGTTGGGAAATGGCGCGGGATGCGCCCGTGGCGGCACTCCTACCCGAGGCCGGCCCGCTTGTCACCCCGCTTGCGGGTGGGGCGGCATGGCGGGTGCGCAACCGCCCATCGACAGCCCCGGCCGGGTGCCGTATGGTCGCCCCGCCGCGAATCCGCGTTCATTCGCGCCCGGAATACTCCTCCTGAAAACGCCCCCCGAAAGACTCACCCAAAAGACTCACCCGGAATACTCCCCGAGAAGCTCCCAAGGACCGCCCCCCATGCCCGTCTCCTTCGCCTCCAGCTACCGCGCGCCGTTCTTTTTGCGCAACGGGCACGCGCAGACCATCTTTCCCGTGCTGTTCCGCCCCCGCCCGGAGGTGGAGCAACGCCGTGAACGCCTGACCCTGCCCGACGGCGACTTCATCGACCTCGACCTGACCACCGCAGACCCCTTCGCCCCGTTCCGGGGCGTGGCCGTCATCTCGCATGGCCTGGAAGGCAATTCGCGCCGCCGCTACGTGCAGGGCATGGCCAGCGCCCTGGCCGCCACCGGCTGGGACGTGGTGGCCCGCAACTTTCGGGGCTGCGGCGGCGAAACCAACCGCCAGCCGGGCATGTACCACAGCGGCGAAACGGAAGACCTGCACGCCACCGTGGAATTCTGCCTGGCCCGTGGCTACCGGCGCATCGCGCTGGTGGGCTTCAGCATGGGCGGCAACCAGACCCTGAAGTACCTGGGCGAGAATCCCGGCCGGGTGCCCGCCGAAGTGGCTGGGGCGGCGGTCTTTTCCGTGCCGTGCGACCTGGTGGGCGCGGCGGCCGTGCTGGACCGGCCCGCCAACCGCATCTACATGGAATATTTCCTGCGCTCGCTGCGGGTGAAGATGCGCGAGAAGGCGGCCCTGTTCCCCGGCATGTTCGACCTGACCGGGCTGGACGCCATGCGCACCTTCGCCGAGTTCGACGAGCGGTTCACCGCGCCGCTGCACGGCTTTGCCTCGGCCATGGACTACTGGCGGCGCAGCGGGTGCCTGCCGGTGCTGCATGCCATCCGGGTGCCCACCCTGCTGGTCAACGCCTGCGACGACCCGTTCCTGTCGCCAGGCTGCTTCCCCGAGGCCGAAGCCGCGCGCAATTCGGCGCTGCATCTGGAAATGCCCAAGGTGGGCGGCCACGTGGGCTTCGTGACCCTGAACGGCGGCAACCGCTACTGGTCCGAGGCGCGGGCGGCGGATTTTCTGGCGGGATCGGGCGCGGGGCAGGCCGGGCAGTGAGACGGCGCGGCCGGAACTGAAGCCCGAAGCCGGGCTGGAATGCTGCCGGGATGCAGTTGGGGCGCAGCAAAAACGCCGTCGGGCAGTCTTCCATCCTTGAACGCCATTTTCCGCAAACGACGCGACGACGGGACGATGCATGGGCATCGCTCCGTCGTCGTAGCGTTCCGGGGCGGAAACGTGGGCGGGCCGCCACTGGGGCCTGCCGCTGGGGCAGGCTGCGGCCCGCTAATTGAGCCGCTTGTTGTGCTCGGGCATGACCGCCAGCAGTGTGTCCTTGTCCAGCGCGTCGGAACGGGCCAGCAGGGTCTGGCCGCGCAGGGCGGAGGCCCCGATGCGCCGCATCACCGACTGGTAGGCGGGGTGGGCCTTGTCGGGCAGGGTTTCCAGAAAGCCGTGGCGGTTCAGCAGGGTCAGCAGGCTGCGCACCGACTCGGCCATTTCGGCCATCTCGGCGCACAGATCTGCCCGCAGATCCATGTCCAGCGCGGGCTTGGTGCCGTCGGTGCGGGTGGCCTCGCCAAGGCGGCGGAGCATGTCCTGGTCTTCGGTGGTCAGGTTTTCGGCGGCCTGCCGCATGATGTTCTGTTTCATGAGTGCGCCTCCTTGGGCTTGCAGCCGGAAAAGCAGGAAGCGTGCCGTTGGCGTATTTTGCTGAAATTGCATGTGTTGTCTGTTGAAATGTCGGAAACCGGACAGCCCCGTGGCGCACCGGCGGACGGTTGGCTGACGCAGCCGCGCCGGGCAGCAGCAGCGCCCGTGCCCTTTGCGGCAACGCGCCGCAGGTCACAACGCAAAGGCGGCCGGAACCCTTTCGGATTCCGGCCGTCGTGCGTTTCGATGCGGCGTGCCTTCCGGCTGTCCGCCTTCGGCTACTTGCCCTTCTTTTTGGCGGCTTCCATCTGGTAACGCTTCTGGGCGGCCAGGATGGTCTTGCGCAGGCGGATGGACACGGGGGTTACCTCCACCATTTCGTCCTCGCGCACGAAGTGCAGGGCGCGCTCGAGGGTCATGGGCCGCACGGGGGTAAGGATGACGTTCTCGTCCTTGCCCGAGGCGCGCATGTTGGTGAGCTTCTTTTCCTTGGTGGGGTTCACGTCGATGTCGTTTTCGCGGTTGTGCTCACCGCAGATCAGCCCTTCGTACACCGGGTCGCCGGGCACGCAGAACATTTCGCCGCGCGGCTCCAGGTTGAACAGGGCGTAGGCCACGGCGTTGCCCGCACGGTCGGACACCAGCGAACCGGTGAACCGGGTGGGGAAGTCGCCGCGATACGGCTCGTACCCTTCCAGGTACGAGTTCATGATGCCGGTGCCCTTGGTGTCGGTAAGGAATTCGTCGCGGTAGCCGATGAGCCCGCGCGAGGGCACGGAAAACTCCAGCCGCACCCGGCCGGTGCCGTTGTTGGCGCAGTTGGTCATGCGGCCCTTGCGGATGGACAGCTTTTCGGTGACCACGCCCATGAACACCTCGTCGCAGTCCACGTACAGGTGCTCGATGGGTTCAAGGCGCTCGCCGTCCTTCTCGCGCATGATGACTTCCGGACGGCCCACGCACAGTTCGAAGCCTTCGCGGCGCATGGTCTCGATAAGGATGGCCATCTGGAATTCGCCGCGCCCCTTCACGATGAAGCTGTCGCGCTCCTCGGAGTCTTCCACGCGGATGGCCACGTTGGACAGCGCTTCGCGCAGCAGGCGTTCGCGGATCTTGCTGGACTGCACCAGCTTGCCTTCGCGACCGGCCAGCGGCGAGGTGTTGATGGTGAAGCGCATGGCCACGGTGGGCTCGTCCACGCGGATGCGGGGCAGGGCGCGCGGGGCTTCGCGGGTGCAGATGGTGTCGCCGATTTTCACGTTTTCGATGCCCGCCACCACCACGATGTCGCCGGGTTCGGCCTCTTCGGCGTCGCGCAGTTGCAGCCCTTCGTAGACCTGCAGACGGGTGACGCGCAGGGGGTTTTCCTTGCCGTCCTCGTCGATGCAGACCAGGGTGTCCTTGGCCTTGACCGAGCCGTGGAACACGCGGCCCACGGCCATGCGGCCGAGGTAGTCGGAGTAGGCAAGGTCGGCCACCAGCATCTGGAAGGGTTCCGCCGGGTCGTATGCCGGGCCGGGCATTTCCTTGACGATGGTCTCGAACAGCGGACCAAGGTCCACCTGCTCGTCCTCAAGGCCGTGCATTGCCACGCCCTCGCGGCCGATGGCGTACAGCACGGGAAATTCAAGCTGCTGTTCGTTGGCGTCCAGGTCGATGAACAGGTCGTAGATCTCGTTCAGCACTTCCTGCGGGCGGGCGTCCTTGCGGTCGATCTTGTTGACCACCACGACCACCTTCAGGCCCGCTTCCAGCGTCTTGCGCAGCACGAAGCGGGTCTGGGGCAGGGGGCCTTCCGAGGCGTCCACCAGCAGGATGGCGCCGCTGGCCATGGACAGGGCGCGCTCCACCTCGCCGCCGAAGTCGGCGTGGCCGGGAGTGTCGATGATGTTGATCTTCACGCCCTGCCACGAAACGGCGCAGTTCTTGGCGGCGATGGTGATGCCGCGCTCGCGTTCCAGGTCCATGCGGTCCATGACGCGGTCGTCCACCTGCTGGTCGGCGCGAAACACGCCGCTCTGGCGAAACATGGCGTCCACGAGGGTGGTCTTGCCGTGGTCAACGTGGGCGATGATGGCGACGTTGCGCAACCTGTCGTTGTGCACTGCGGTGCTCAAGGGAAATTCTCCTGGCGGGATGGGCTTCGGCCACGGGCGGGGCAGGGCCTCTGGCCCGGCGCGGCTGGTGGCTTGTGGGGGAAGACGCGTTCCCGCATGCGGCGGGGAGGCGGGGCGGGGCGACGGGCCCGACCACGGCGACCCGGCGAGGGGTCTGGCAAAGGCGGTCACGGCATGTCGCGGACGGCATGCATACACCTACGCGGGCCGGGTGGCAAGCGTGTGTCGGCGGATTGGAATGATAAAGGAAAGCTGTGGCGGGCCAACGGCTTTCAGTTCGAATGGCTGCCTTTAACCTGCAATCCCACCGAACAGCATGCCGGTCAGGGTCGCCATCACGACAACCAGCGAGACATAGACCACCGTTTTCTGCGTTCCCATGACCGACCGGATGACCAGCATGCTGGGAAGGCTCAGTGCCGGACCAGCCAGCAGCAGGGCCAGTGCGGGGCCCTTGCCCATGCCGCTGCCCAGAAGTCCCTGCACGATGGGAATCTCGGTCAGCGTGGCGAAATACATGAATGCTCCCAGGAACGAAGCTGTAAAATTCGCCAGAAACGAATTGCCACCCACGGCGGCAGCCACCCACGCCGATGGCAGCAGCCCTTCGCCGCCGGGTCTCCCCAGCAACATGCCGGAAACAAGCACCCCATACAGCAACAGGGGCAGTATCTGCTTGGCGAAATCCCAGCTTGCCCGAAACCACTCGCCGGTTTCGTCCTCGCGCACGCTGATGATGGCCGAAAGCCCCACCACGCCCGCAACGAAGGGAACCAGCGGCAGGTGGGGCACGACTAGCGCCAGCAAGGTCACCACGCCTCCCACGCCCGCGACGCGTGAGAGGGGCAGGTCGAACCACCGCACAAGGGCCATGCCCAGCAACAGGCCAAAAGCGCCCGCCGTCCACCAACGCCACGTGTAAATCATCGCCCACAGCCCTTCCGATTCGGCGGGCCGCCCCCAGTTGGCGAACACCAGAATGCCTACCATGGAGGCGAAATACACCACATCCTGCCCCAAGGTGTGGCGTGTTTCCGGAATGGGCATGGCGGCCATGCCCTCCGCCTTTTCCGTCTCCTCCTTGCGATATATCCAGTGCATGGCCAGCCCGATCACCACGCTGAACAGCACCGCCCCGACGGCGCGCGCGATGCCGATTTCGGCGCCAAGGATGCGCGCGGTGAGGAATATGGCCAGGATGTTGATGGCAGGGCCGGAATACAGGAATGCCGAGGCGGGCCCCAGCCCTGCGCCGCGCCGGTAGATGCCCGCGAAAAGCGGCAGGATGGTGCAGGAGCACACGGCAAGGATGGTGCCGGAGCAGGAGGCCACGGCATAGGCCACCGCCTTGTTGGCCTGCGGTCCAAGGTACTTCAGCACCGAGGCCTGGCTGACGAAGACGGAAATGGCCCCCGCGATGAAAAAGGCGGGGACAAGGCACAGCAACACGTGTTCCTGCGCGTACCACTTGACCAGGTGCAGCGCCTCCAGCACGGAATCGTCAAACCGGGCCACGCCCACGGGCAGCCAGAAGCAAGCCACGAAAACAACCAGCATGACCGCAAGCGGTTTCCATTGTTCCTTCCAGAACATGATACCCTCCGGGCGGCAAAGCCGTCGGTTTCGGGTTACGAATCAAGAAACGGGCGGATGATGAAGTACCCGCCAAGCAGACCCACTGCGATGCCCGCCAAACGCCGGAACCAGGCGCTGCCGCGCTGCATGGCGCGGGCAGCCAGCAACCGCTGCACCAGCGCGGCGGAACTGCCCGCCGCCACGATGGGCAGGCAGTGACCAAGGCCGAACAGGACGACAAGCACGATGCCTTCGGCCACCCGCTGCTGCACCGTGACCACGGCCAGCAACGGCGCGATGAACCCGAACGTGCACGAGCCGGAAAGCACGCCGTAGGCAAGCCCCAGCACGAACGCACCGCCGTGCCCGCGCACCTGCAACTTCGCCATCAGGCCGCCGCCGGACATGGTGCAGGCGGCAACGCCCAGCATGCCGAAGGCCACCCACAGCAACAGCGCCCCCACCGGAATGGTCCAGTATGGCCCCACGTCGCCAAGCATGCGCCCGAGCAGGGTACAGGCCACCCCGATGAGGGCTATGGTCATAAACAGCCCAATCGTGAACAGCGCCGCATAGCCTGCCGCCTGCCGTCCCTCCACCAGTCGGCCCTGTCCGGCCACGTAGCCGACGATGAGCGGGATGGATGCCAGATGGCACGGGCTGAACAACACGCTCACCAGCCCCCAGAGAAAACTGCCCAGCGCGGCCACAAGGAACCCGCCGGAAAGCCACGTGGCGACCGCAAGCAGGAAATGGTCGAACATGCCGTACATCCCCGACACGGCGGTTAGCCCTTCAGAAGCACGTCAAGCATGCGCCGGATGCTCTCCTTGTCCATGAAGCCTTCGTGCCGGTACACCTCGGCCCCGGACTTGTCGTAGAATATCTGGGTGGGAATGACCCGGATGCCGTAGGCCTCCGACTGGTCGGGATTCTCCCATACGTCGATGAACACGACGTCGGCCCTGCCTTTGAAGTCCACCTTCAACTCCGACAGGATGGGAGCCATCATCCGGCACGGGACGCACGATTTGGCCCCCAGGTCGATCATGGTCACCGTCCCTTTGACGGGGTAGACGGCATCCCCGGCATGTGCCGGGAACGCGACCGCACCCAGTGCAAACAGACACAACAGGGCAACTGGCAGCACATGTCGCGTCACATCAGATATCCGCATTGAATAACCCTTGATGGTAAGACGTTGTGGGGCTTCGGCGCGGCCACGGGTGTAAAGCAGGCTCTGCCCCATACTGCCAACGCCGCGCCACCCGCCGATGCTAGCCGCCATGCTCGTCGCCGCCGGGCTTGCGGTTGGTCAGCGCGGTCCGCAGGGCCGTACGCATCACGTCCGCCGGAATGGTCTCGTACAGAGCGCCACTCAGTTCCAGGGCACGGCAGTCCGTGGCCGCGCCGAGCAGTTCGCCGCAGGAATCGCAGCAAGTCTGGGTAACGCGCGCGCCCGGCAGGAGGCGTTCT
>NZ_AGFG01000022.1 GCF_000226255.1 Desulfovibrio sp. A2 | reverse complement strand
CTATAGCTGTAAGCTTACGAGAACCCCGCGCATAGCGCGGGGTTTTCTACATACAAAAAACGCCCCCGCGTGCAGGCACGCGGGGGCGTCGTGTTTCACTGGCGATGCGGGCTAGTTACCCGACGATGGTCTTGCGCAGGATGTCGAAGGCCTCGTCGATGCCCGCCGGGTTGGTGCCGCCAGCCTGGGCCATGTCGGGCCGCCCGCCGCCGGAGCCGCCCACGGCGGCCGCCACGGCCTTGATCAGGGCCGGGGCGGTGAAGCGGTCGTGCAGGTCCTTGGAAACGGCCACGATCAGGCTCACCTTGTCGCCGTCGGGGGCGGCCAGGCAGGCGACGCCAGAGGGCAGCTTGGAGCGCACGTCGTCCATCAGGTCGCGCAGGGCCTTCACGTTGGGCACTTCCACCTTGGCGGCCAGCACCTTCACGCCGTTGATCTCGGCCAGTTCGTCCATGATGTTGCGGCCCTGGCCGGAAGTGGCCTGTGAGCTGGCCTTTTCCAGATCCTTGCGCAGGCTCTTCACGTCCTTCTGCAGGGCCTCCACGCGCGGCGCGATTTCGCCGGGGCGGGATTTCAGCAGCCCGGCCACCTGACCCAGTTCGGCGCGCTGGTCCATGACCATGCGCAGGGCGTTCCAGCCGGTGACGGCCTCTATGCGGCGCACCCCGGCGGCCACGCCGCCCTCGGACAGGATCAGGAACAACCCGGCCTGGCCTGTGGCGCGCAGGTGCGTTCCGCCGCACAGTTCCACGGATTCGTCGGCAATGGCCACCACGCGCACCTCGTCGCCGTACTTTTCGCCGAACAGGGCCATGGCCCCCCGGGTAAGCGCGGCATCGTAGGCCATGTGGTCGGTTTCCAGCGGCAGGTCGGCCAGGATCACCCGGTTCACCTCGCGCTCCACGGCGGCGATCTCTTCCGGCGTCATGGCGGCGATGTGGGTGAAGTCGAAGCGCAGCCGATCAGGGGCCACCAGCGAACCGGCCTGCTTCACATGGTCGCCCAGCACGCGGCGCAGGGCGGCGTGCAGCAGGTGGGTGCAGGTGTGGTTGCGGGCAGAGGCCACGCGTTCGTCCTCTTCCACCTGCAGGTGCACTTCCTGGTCGGGCAGCAGTTCGCCGTCCACCGTTTCGATATGGTGCACGGTGAGCTCGGGCGAGGGCTTCAGGGTGTCTAGCACGCGGGCCTTGCCCGAGGGCGAGGCGATGGAGCCAAGGTCGCCCGCCTGCCCGCCGGACGCACCGTAGAACGGCGTGCGGGTGGTCACCACGTAGCCCTTGGCCCCCTTGGGCAGTCCTTCGCTGGGCAGGCCAGAGGCGTCCAGCAGGGCCACCACGCGGCTGTCGCCCGAAAGGTGTTCATAGCCGATGAATTCCGAGCGCAGTCCTTCTTCGAGCAGGGCGTGGAAGCGCGAGGCGATGTCCGATTCGCCCGACCCTTTCCAGGCGGCCTTGGCGCGTTCCTTCTGCTCGGCCATCAGGGTGCGGAAGCCGTCCTCGTCCACCGTGAAGCCGCGCTTTTCCGCGATGTCGTTCACGATGTCCAGCGGGAAGCCGTAGGTGTCGTACAGCTTGAAGGCCACGTCGCCCGCCACGCGGGTGCTGCCCGCGCCGCGTAGGCTTTCCAGTTCCTCTTCCAGCAGGGCCAGGCCCTTGTCCAGGGTGCGGTTGAAGCGCTCTTCCTCCTCGCGCACCACGCGGGCCATGAAGTCGGCGTTGCCGCTCAGTTCGGGGTAGTCGTCGCCCATGACCTCGACCACCTTCAGGGCGGTCTTGTGCAGGAAGGTGCCGGTCTGCCCGATGAGCCGCCCGAAGCGGTAGGCGCGGCGGATAAGGCGGCGCAGCACGTAGCCGCGCCCCTCGTTGGAGGGCAGGATGCCGTCGGTGATCATGAAGGCCATGGACCTGCTGTGGTCGGCGATGACCCGCAGGGCGGTGTCGGTGTCGTCGTCCGCGCGGTAGGACACCCCGGCGATGCCGCAGGTGTACTGGATTATGGCCTGGAACAGGTCGGTGTCGAAGTTCGAGAACACGCCCTGGCACACGGCGGCGATGCGCTCGAGCCCCATGCCCGTGTCGATGGAGGGTTTGGGCAGGGCGGTGCGGGTGCCGTCGGCGGACTGGTCGTACTGCATGAACACCAGGTTCCAGATTTCCAGGTACCTGTCGCAGTCGCACTTGCCGATGCCGCAGTTCGGCCCGCAGGTCATGTGCTCGCCCTGGTCGATGAGGATTTCCGAGCACGGGCCGCAGGGGCCGGTATCGCCCATGGACCAAAAGTTGTCCTTCTCCCCCATGCGGTAGATGCGTTCGGCCGGGATGTCGGTGTGCGCAAGCCACAGGTCGCGCGCCTCGTCGTCATCGCGGAACACGGTGGCGTACAGGCGTTCCTTGGGCAGCTTCAGGTCTTCGGTCAAAAATTTCCAGGCGAACTTGATGGCGTCTTCCTTGAAATAGTCGCCGAACGAGAAGTTGCCCAGCATCTCGAAGAAGGTGTGGTGGCGCGCGGTGCGGCCCACGTTTTCAAGGTCGTTGTGCTTGCCGCCCACGCGCAGGCACTTCTGCGAGGTGGTGGCCCGCACGTAGGCGCGCTTTTCCTGCCCCAGGAAAATCTTCTTGAACTGCACCATCCCCGCGTTGGTGAACAGCAGCGAGGGGTCGTCCTTGGGCACCAGGGAAGAGGAGCGCACGATCTCGTGGCCCTGCGACTGGAAGAATTCGAGGAACCGGCGCCGGATTTCGTTGGCGGTGATCACTGGTTGTCTCCTGTGCGGATCGTATGGCGTCGCATGCAGTGCGCGCCGCGTCCGTTGACCCGATCACCCCGAATGCCCGGCCGCGTGGCGGCGGGCGGGCGGGGATGGCGGCGGCGCGGCGCGAAGGCGCGGCTAGAATTCGTCGTCGTCCATGGCGCCCGCGTTGTCGTCCGGGTCCACCACCTTGGTGGGCATCATGCCCAGGTGCTCGATGAGCTTGGCTTCCACGGTCAGGCGCAGGGCCTCGTTTTCTTCCAGCAGGGCGCGGACGTTCTCCTTGCCCTGGCCGAGGCGCTCGGACCCGAAGGCGAACCACGAACCGCTCTTTTCGATGATGCCCACGTCGGAGCCAAGGTCGATGAGTTCCCCGGTGCGCGAGATGCCCGTGCCGTACAGGATGTCGAACAGCGCCTCGCGGAAGGGCGGGGCCACCTTGTTCTTCACCACCTTGACCCGGGTGCGCGACCCGTAGACTTCTTCCTTGTCCTTCAGGGTCTGGATCTTGCGGATGTCCATGCGGATCGAGCTGTAGAACTTCAGCGCGTTGCCGCCGGTGGTGGTTTCCGGGTTGCCGTAGCCCATGGTGCCGATCTTCATGCGGATCTGATTGATGAAGATGACGGCGGTGCGCGACTTGTGGATGGTGCCGGTAAGTTTGCGCAGGGCGTGCGACATCAGGCGGGCCTGGCCGCCCACCTGCATTTCGCCCATCACGCCTTCCAGTTCCGCCTGGGGAATCAGCGCGGCGACAGAGTCGATGACCACGATGTCCACGGCGCTGGAACGCACCAGCATATCGGCGATGTCCAGCGCCTGTTCGCCGAAGTCGGGCTGCGAGATCAGCAGTTCATCGGTCTTTACGCCAAGGCGCGTGGCGTAGTTGGTGTCCAGCGCGTGTTCGGCGTCGATGAAGGCGGCGGTGCCGCCCAGCTTCTGGCATTCGGCGATGATGTGCAGGGCCAGCGTGGTCTTGCCCGAGGATTCCGGGCCGTAGATTTCCGACACGCGGCCGCGCGGAATGCCGCCCACGCCCAGGGCAAGGTCCAGCCCGATGGAGCCGGTGGGAATCACCGGGATGTTCACGTGGGCGGTGTCGGACAGCTTCATGACCGAGCCCTGCCCGTACTTGCGCTCGATGGTGCTGAGGGCGGTGGCAAGGGCCTCGCGGCGCATTTCTTCGGGCGTCAGGGCGGGTTTCTTCGCCATGGGAGTCTCCGGAGTGGGATGAGTGTAGCCGCGACGTGCGCCGGCAGGCGTCACCATGTGTCGACAGGCTTCACGGGCATATCAGAAGGCGCGGCGGCGGGCAACGGCGGGCGCGCGACTCCGGACGGTCCGGCCCCGTCCCCGTCCGTATGGTCCGCGGTGGACAGACGGCGGTCAGCCGCTCGTATTTCCCCGTCCTTCACGCAGCCTTGCCGCCCCTTGCCAATGGGCCGCCCGCACCGTATGTGACCCCCCATGGAACGCAAACTCTATGACGCCGTGGCCCTGCTGTCCGGCGGTCTCGATTCTATTCTGGCGGTCAAAGTCATAGAGGAGCAGGGGCTTTCGGTGAAGTGCCTGCACTTCGTCTCGCCCTTCTTCGGCAAGCCCGGCAAGGTCAAGCACTGGGAGGCCATCTACGGTCTCGACATCGCCGCCGTGGACCTTGGCGAATCCTTCGCCACGCTGCTGCGCGAACGCCCGGCCCACGGCTTCGGCAAGGTGCTGAACCCCTGCGTGGACTGCAAGATCATCATGATTTCCAAGGCCCGCGAGCTGATGGAACGCTACGGGGCCTCGTTCATCATAACGGGAGAAGTGCTGGGCCAGCGCCCCATGTCGCAGCGGCGCGACACGCTGAACGTCATCCGGCGCGACGCCGGGGTGAAGGAACTGCTGCTGCGCCCCCTGTGCGCACAGAAGCTGGACCCCACCCCCGCCGAGGAATCGGGCCTGGTGGACCGCAGCCGCCTGCACGCCATCTTCGGGCGCGGCCGCAAGGAACAGATGGCCCTGGCCGAAAAGTACGGCCTGACCGAAATTCCCACCCCGGCCGGGGGCTGCAAGCTGGCGGAGCGGGAAAACGCCCGCCGCTACTGGCCGGTGCTGGCCCACGCCACGCACGCCACCGCCGCCGAATTCAAGCTGGCCAACATCGGGCGGCAATACTGGGCCGGGCCGCACTGGCTGTCCATCGGGCGACACCAGGCCGACAACGACGCGCTGGTGCGCTTTGCCTTTCCCTCGGACCTGCACTTCAAGGTAGCGGGCTTTCCCGGTCCGCTGGCCATCGGGCGGCAGTTCGACGGCAAGCCGTGGGATGCGGAGGTGGTGCGCGACGCCGCCGCCTTCGTGGCCTCGTTCTCGCCGAAGGCGGTGCGCGAGGGCGCGCCGGTCACCGTGCGCGTGGCCGGGCCGGACGGCATGGCCGAGGTGACGGTGATGCCCGCGCGCGTGACCCCCCTGGGCTGGGGCGAACTGAATTGGCAGGGCGTGCGCGAGGAAATCCGCGCCGATGCCCGCGCCCGCGCGCTGCCCGTGCCCGATGGCAACGACGACGGCCCCGACGGCCAGTCGGAATAGCACGCGGAAGGCCCGTCTCCTGCCCTCGCCCCTCTTCTCCTGGCGGCCGACGGCCTGTCGTCCCGCTTGCGGGCGCGGCCTTCATTCATTGTAGTGGTACCAGCGAGAACGACCTGCTTTGCCTTGTTCACAGGCGGCACTTGCGGATGCGAGTGCCGCTTCTTTTTCGTGTGGTTCGCCATTGCGCACCATTTCAAACTGTTGCGCCCGCCCGCCTTGGGGCGGGGCATGTTTGCCGTGGAAGCGGGCCATAAATCTCTTGATAAAGAAGGGGGATGAGTCTAATGAGGGGTGCCCGGATCGCCCGGAGCCCACATTTCAAGGAAACAGTGCACATGGCGAAACAGATCACCACCGCCCGCGACGGCTTCGCGACGCGCCTCGGCGTGCTCGCCGCCACCCTCGGCTCGGCCGTGGGCCTCGGCAACATCTGGAAGTTCCCGGCCCTTACCGGCCAGAACGGCGGCGCGTCGTTCCTGCTGGTGTACGTGCTGGCCACCCTGCTGGTCGGCCTGCCGGTGATGATATCGGAAATCATGCTGGGCCGCCGCGCCCGGGCCAACGCGGTGGGCACCTTCCGCCAGCTTGCGCCCAAGGGCCAGCCCTGGCACCTGGTGGGCCTTTCGGGCGTGGTGGCCGCGTTCCTGATCATGGGCTTTTACACCGACGTGGCCGGGTGGGTGTTCGCCTACATTTTCAAGGCCCTGTCCGGCGAGATCGCCACCACCGACCCCGGCGTGGCCGCCAAGGCCTTCGAGGCGCTGGTGGGCGACCCGGTGCAGTCGCTGCTGTGGCAGTGGGGCGTGCTGGTGCTGATCAGCATCATCATCATCGCGGGCGTGGCCCAGGGCATCGAACGCACCACCAAGGTGCTCATGCCCGTGCTGCTCCTGCTGCTGGTGGCGGTGTGCGCGCGCAGCCTCACCCTGCCCAAGGCGGGCGAGGGCCTGTCCTTCCTGTTCACCCCCGACTTCAGCAAGATCACCCCCGGCGTCATCCTGATGGCGCTGGGCCTGGCCTTCTTCAAGCTGTCCATCGGCATGGGCACCATGACCACCTACGGCAGCTACTTCCGCAACGACCAGGACATTCCGCTGACTGCCACCCGCGTCATGCTGTGCGACCTGACCATCTCCATCCTGGCGGGCATGGCGGTGTTCCCGGCCGTGTTCAACTTCGGCTTCGAGCCCAGCGCCGGGCCCAGCCTGCTGTTCATGACCATCCCCGCCGTGTTCACCTCGTTGCCGGGCGGCCAGGTGTTCATGGTCATCTTCTTCTGCCTCACCGCCATCGCCGCCACCGGGGCCATGCTCTCGCTGCTGGAAGTGCCCGTGGCCTGGCTGGCCGAATCGTTCGGCATGCCGCGCAAGCGCGCCACCATCCTGACCTCGGTGACGCTGGCCATCATCGGCATTCCGGCCACGCTGTCCATGTCCACCATGGCCAACGTGAAGATCTTCGGCATGACCGTGTTCGACCTGTATGACTTCCTGTCGTCCAACGTGCTGCTGCCCGTGGGCGGCATCTTCATCTGCCTGTTCGCGGGCTGGGTGTGGGGCGCGGCCAACGTGAAGACCGAACTGTCCAACCGGGGCCAACTGCTCAACGGGGCCATCGTCGGCGCGTTCCTGACGGTGGTGCGCTGGGTGAGCCCGGTGCTGGTGCTGCTGGTGCTGCTCAAGGGCCTGAAGGTCTTCTAGGGACTGCTTCTAAATTGGCCTTTTGCCCGTTGGCTTCGTCAAACTTCGCCTGCCATGTCGGTCGAATACGATAAGAGTACGCGTTGCGGTCGCCATCCGTAAGGCTCACAAGCTCGCCTAACGGCTGCCGCACTCCCTCATGGCAGGCTCGTTTTCCTTGCCAACGAACAAAAATCCTAATTTATAAGCAGCCCCTGGCGCGCGTTGTCTTTCCGTTTCCGGCTGCGTCAGACTGCGCCCGCCACTTCGGTTACATACGCCGGAGTATGCGCCCTGCGTGGCGGGCTTGTCTTCCTTGCCGGAAAACGGAAATACTGCCGCGCGCAGTTGAAAATATCGGCCGAGGTTCGTTTGAACTCGCCAAGGCATGAATGCAAAGGCCCCGCTTCGACGGGGCCTTTTGCGTTGAATGAGCAGGGGGCAGGGACGCGCGGGAAAGGGAAGTGAGGAAAAGGCGCACAGCGGATACGCAGGCCAGCCCCGCACCTCACCATTCCTTGCGGCCCCCCGCGTAGGGCTTGGCCAGCCCGCGTTCGATGAGCGCGGTGGCGATGTCGCCGTCGTCGGCCTCCACGTCGGCCAGCAGACGAAAGTACTTGTCGCGGCGCAGGTTGCGCAGGGTGACGGTGCTGCCGGGAGCGGCAAGGCGCAGGGTCAGTTCGCGTGCGCGGCGCGAAAGTTCGCGCAGTTCCGTGCGCGGGTCGCGCTTTTCCGGGGTGTCGCACCTGGCGATGCGCACGCTGATGGCCCGGCCCGCCACGGGCGGGTAGCCGGGAATGTCCACCACCAGGGTGTCGCCGTCGGGCACCCGCAGCACCACGGCCCGCGCGTCGCCGAAGGTTTCTTCGGCCCGGCAGGCAAAGCCCCCCGTGTCCGCCAGTAACGGCGGGCACAGCAGGGGCAGGGCCAGAAGCCCGGCGCGGAGCATGCGGGCAAGAAATGTGCGGCGCATGCATATATAAAAATCTATATATGGAAAAAGTGCAAGAGTGCCGCGCGGCGTGGGACGGCGTTGCCGGGTCGGCCCCTTGCTTCCGTGGCGCGGTTCGCGGGGGTGAACGCCCGGCAAGACCCGGCATCCGTTGCCGCCGCAACCCTGTCGTAGCCCGAATGGCGCGAAAAGGAATGGAACTTGCTGTACTTTTGGCGGAAGGTGAAAAAAATGCCCCGGCGGCACTGCCACCGGGGCGGAACGGGATGTGGCGCGGGGCCGGGGCCCCGTGGCGTCAGCCGAAGATTTCTTCCTTGGTCACCGCTTCGGCCTTGATGCGGTCCAGCAGTTCCGCGAACACGGCCTTGACGTTTTCGCGGATGTCGCCCGCCACCACCAGGAACAGCACGTCGTCGCCGGGGGCCAGTTCGCCGTCCACGGCGTCGGCCAGAATGCGGAAAATACCGGGGCGCGCCGACAGTTCACGGCATATTTCATTGATGCGCGCACGGTCGGGCGTTACCCTGATGGCGACAACGTTGCCCTTGTCCTTGCGCGACCAGCCGCGCACCACGCCGTTGTGCACCAGCACCATGCCGACGTTGTCGGCGAAGCCGGGTTCCTTTTTCAGGTCGGCCAGTGCCTTGTTGACGTCCATTGTGTTTGCTCCGTGCCGGGTAATGCCCCGGTAAACTGCAGTTAGAGGTCCGGATGCCCCAGTTGCAATCGTTGCTGCGCCGCCTGCCGGAGTTCCGCGAATCGCGCATGAGCGCCGCGGGTCTCTCCCTGTGGCTGAACTGGCAGGGCGACATCAACCCCGCCGTGCCGCAGACCTTGCAGGACTACGGCGGCATGACCATCGCCGCCGAGCGCGACCAGTCGCTGTGGTTCTTCTTCTCGGCGGACGTGTTCCTGGCGCTGGCCCGGCTTGAGATATGGGGCAAGTTCAACCCGCTGCCCGTGGCGGTGCAGGTGCTGCCCGCGCGCCTGCTGCTGGGCATCAAGCGCGAGATATCCCTCTCCATCGAGAACGTGCTGACCACGCAGGAACTCATCGCCCCGCAGGAGTTCCAGGTGTGGGTGCACCCGCGCGCCCGCGAGATGGGCGCCGGAGTGCCCGGCCTGTCCTTCGAAAAGGCGGCGGCCCTGCGCGGCATGGTGCCCGCCGAATGGACCATGCTGCAGGCCGACCCGCGCCTGCCGTACCAGTCCACCACCGGATGGTACTCGGTGCTGCGCCCACTGGGCAACCCCCTGGACAAGGGCTTTCAGGCGGGCTGGCGCGCCATGTTCGGCGAGATAGAGGAAATTCTCAAACGCCACAAGTTCAAGTACATCCTGCACGAATCCTTCCTGATCTTTCCGCTGGAAAACCTGCGCCTGTACCGCCAGTGGTGCCGCGACCTGTTGCAGCGCGTGCGTGAGGTGAAGGAACAGCGCCCCGACAGCTACTGGCCGTGCGTGAGCGCCATAGTGGATCGCAAGGGCCTGAACTTCAACAACGAACTGCCCCGCAAGGTGTCCCTGGACTGGGACCAGCTGGTGCCCGACTACCCGCATGCCAGCTTCCGCAACGCCTACCTGCTGGGCGAAGGCTTCACCATCCACGAAGTGCGCTTTTCGGTGGAGCACAGCAGCATGGACGACTGGTGCAACGTGGGCCTCGCCGACGACGGGCAGGAGGCGGGCGCGCTGCCGGTGGTTGTTTCCACCCGCGCGGTGGCGGGCAACAACCCCTGCTGCTTCTACTGCGGCATGCGCAACCACGAGGTCACCGCCTGCCCCACGCGCAAGTTGGAGTCGCTGACCCCCAGCGTATGGCGCGACGTGGCCCTGCTGGATTTTGAGACCATCAACCGGGGGTTCCAGATCATCGACGGCCAGCTCGCGGGCGACATCGGCGAGGGGTTCACCTCGCTGCTGTCCTCGGAGGGGGCCGAAGGCATCATGACCCGCGCCATGTTCGACATCGGCAGCGCGGGGCAGCACCGCATGGCGCGCCGCATGTGGCTGGCGCGTGGCAAGGAGTACCCCAAGGGGCTCGACGAACTGGCCCCCAAGGACGACAACCCGGTATGGGCCGTGCTGGATGGCCTGCGCCACGGCGAACCCATGGCGCTGGAGCGCGAACTGGCCCAGATCCAGATCAAGAACCCGCGCGACTACCGCAACCGCACCATGATGGGTTACGTGGCGCTGGAGCGCGGCGACCTCATGCGGGCCGCCTCGCTGTGGAAGGAGGCGGAAACCCTGTCGCCCACGCAGTTGCAGCAAGCCTGGCACATTTTCTTGCAAGGCCGGTTGCAGGAGGTGCAGGGCCGGTACCAGCCCGCCACCCAGCTGTACCGGCAGGTGGTGCGGCTGTGCCCGCAGTGGGCGGAAGCCGAATACCGGCAGGCCGTATGCCACGTGAAGATGGGCTTCGTGGAGCAGGCCACGACCCAGTTGCTGGCGCTGATGGGGCTGGACCCCAACGTGTTCAACCGGATATTGCTGGACCCGGAGATGGAGCGCGGCCACGTGCACCTGCTTACGGCGCTGCACCTGCCGTGGGCCGAGGCCGAGAACCGCGTGGAGGAAGAGAAGGAAGGGCTGTCGCGCCTGCGGGGCGAGGTGTCCAGCTGGTTCAGCGAGGAGCACCCCTTTGCCGCGCAGACCGACGTGCGCGTGGCCAACCTGATCCGCATGTCCGAAATCCGCAACTTCGTGCCGTACCAGACGGTGATCAACGGCCGCTCTCAACTGGAAAAGGATCTGCAACTGCGCATCAACCGAGAGGCCAAGGACCTGAAGACCAAGTTCAAGGGGTTCATGGCCCGGCTGATGTACGTGCGCGACGAGGCCGCGTGGTTTCCCTTTCCGCGCATTCTCGTGGAGTTCAACAAGAACTACAACCTGTGCGCCGCCAACCTGAACTGGGCGCTGAAGAACAACCTGCAGGTGGCCGAGACCTTCAAGCGCGCCCACGTGGTGGCCGAAGCCGAGGAGGAACGGCTGCAGAAACTGGAAGGACGCCTGAAGTTCCTGCGGGTGGTGCGCGATTCCACGCTGTTCCTGCTGCTGCTGGGCCGCAGCTTTTTGTGGATGGAAATCGTCGGCCTGTTGCTCATCCTGGTGGTGCTGCCGCTCAGCCTCTACTACGGCGAGCGGGCCGGGGCCACATGGGCCACCGGGCTCATCAGCACCCAGAAGTGGCAGTTGCAGAAGGGCTTCATCCTCATCCTGTCCATCGTGGCCTTGGGGCTGGCCGCCCTGCGCACGGCCCTGGTCTTCGAGAAGAAGAAGGAGAAGCTGTTCAGCGAGGCACGCCAGGGCAGCGGCAAAAAGAAGAAATAGGCTGGCCGCCCGGCCATGCGGCGGTATCCCGATCAAGACGGAACGCCCGCGCGACGAGCATCGCACGGGCGTTTTTTTTCATCGTTAGGGGTGTGGTATCGGGCGAGGCCGTCCGGCTATTGTTCCACGCCCTTCATGGCCAGGCTCACCCGGCCGCGCGCCCGGTCCACCTCCAGCACGCGCACCCGCACCATGCGGCCGGGGGCCACCACCTCGCCGGGGTCGCGCACGAAACGGTCGGACAACTGGCTGACGTGCACCAGCCCGTCCCGGTGCACGCCAATGTCCACGAACGCCCCGAATGCGGTGACGTTGGTGACGATGCCCGGCAGCACCATGCCCGGCTCCAGGTCGTCGGGCGAATGCACGCCCTCGGCGAAGCGGAACAGGGTGAACGCCGGGCGCGGGTCGCGGCCGGGGCGGGCCAGTTCCGCCAGGATGTCCGCCAGCGTGGGCAGGCCCACCTCGCCGGAAACGTAGCTCTCGGGCCGGATGCGGTCACGCAGCTCGGCCCGGCGCAGCAGGTCGGCCACCGCGCAGCCAAGGTCCGCCGCCATGCGGGAGACCAGGGCGTAGCGTTCCGGGTGCACCGCGCTGGCGTCCAGCGGGTTGTCCCCGTGCACCCGCAGAAAGCCAGCCGCCTGCTCGAAGGCCTTGGGACCCAGGCGCGGCACCTTCAGCAGGTCCCTGCGGGCACGGAAGGGGCCGTTCTCCGCCCGGTGGGCCACGATGTTGCGGGCCAGCACCGGCCCGATGCCGGAAACGTGGGCCAGCAGTTCCGGGCTTGCGGTGTTGGCGTCCACGCCCACGGCGTTGACGCACGAGGCCACCACCTCGTCCAGCGCGCGGCGCAGGGCGGCCTGGTCCACGTCGTGCTGGTACTGCCCCACGCCCAGCGAGCGCGGGTCTATCTTCACCAGTTCCGCCAGCGGGTCCATGAGGCGACGTCCGATGGACACCGCCCCGCGCACGGTCAGGTCGTGGTCCGGAAATTCGCGGCGCGCCGCCTCTGACGCGGAATACACCGAGGCCCCGGTTTCATTCACCAGCACCACGTCCACCCCGGCGGGCAGGCCCGCGCCCCGCGCGAAGGCCTCCGTCTCGCGCCCGGCGGTGCCGTTGCCCACGGCCACCACCTCGATGGCGTATTTGGCGCAGCAGTCGCGCAGGGTGCGCGCGGCGCGTTCCGCCCCGGCGTCGCCGGTGAGGGGGTGGATGACCTCGTGGTGCAGCAGGGCGCCCTGCCCATCCAGGCAGACCAGCTTGGCCCCGGTGCGCCAGCCGGGGTCCAGCGCCAGCACGCGGCGGCCGCCCAGCGGCGGGGCCATGATCAGTTCGCGCAGGTTGGTGGCGAACACGCCGATGGCCTGCGCCTCGGCCCGTTCGCGCAGGGCCGTGCGCAGCTCGTTTTCCAGCGAGGGGGCCAGCAGGCGCTTCCAGGCGTCGGCAAGGGCGGCGTCCACCTGCCCGGCGGCGGTTTCCGGCCGGGGTGCGGGACCGTTTCCGGCGATGTTCGCGCGGCGGCGCAGGGCGTCCAGCGCGTCGGCGTCCTCGGGGCGCACGGTCACGGACAGGAACCCCTCGCGCTCGCCGCGCAGCATGGCCAGCAACCGGTGCGAGGGCATGGCGGCGGCGCGCTCCTCGTGGCCGAACCAGTCGGCGTAGGTGGCCCCTTCCGCTTCCTTGCCTGGCACGGCCTTGGCGCGCAGCGCTGCGCGACGGGCGAACAGTTCGCGCAGCGCGCCGCGCAGGGGGGCGGATTCGGCGAAATTCTCGGCCAGGATGTCGCGCGCGCCGGCCAGGGCGGCCTCCACGTCGGGCACGGTCAGTTCCGGGTCCGTCGCGTGCGGGGTGACATGCGCTGCGGCCAGCGCGCGGGCGTCGGCCATGGGTTTTGCCGTGCGCAGCGCCTCGGCCAACGGGGCCAGGCCGCGTTTGCGGGCCTTTTCCGCGCGGGTGACGCGCTTGGGGCGGTGGGGCAGGTAGACGTCTTCCAGCGCGGTGAGGGTGGAAGCGCCCGCCACGGCCCCGGCCAGTTGCGGGGTGAGCAGCCCGCGTTCCTCCAGCGAGGCCAGCACGGCGGCGCGGCGCTTGTCCAGTTCGCGCGCCTTTTCCAGCGCGTCGCGCACGGCGGCCACCTGCACCTCGTCCAGGCTGCCCGTGGCCTCCTTGCGGTAGCGGGCGATGAACGGAATGGTCGCGCCTTCGTCCAGCAGGGCGATGACGGCGGCCACGCCGGGCGTGGGCAGCGCCAGCGTGGCGGCCAGCGCGTTCGGCGCGGCGGCGGTGGGGCAGGGTGTGGCGGCGGGTGTGCGGGTGGAGGCTGTGGCTTCTGCTGTCACGGGAGATTCCTGTTGTTGTCCTGTGGAGGACGATGTAAGCATGTGATTACGTCCATGGATTGAACCATCGGTGCAGCGGAACCGTCCTCAACCATGAAGGAGGCATGCCATGAGCCACACCGAAGCCGATCTGCCCGCCGTCATCCACGAAGCGGAGTTCGTCATCCTGTCCGACGGCACCCAGGTGCGCTACGAGGAAAGCGGCGGCGCGCGCGACGTGTTCGTCAACGACGAATGGAGCGCCCGCGCCACCCTGTTCCCCGGTTCGGACTACTGTCTCGAAACCGGCGGCTGCACCTACATGCTGACCGCCACCGACGATGGGCTGCGCGTGGAAAAAAGCTAGGGCCGGGGCACCCGGCGGGGTGCCGGAATGTGCAGTGGGGCCGCGCGGAGCGCGGCCCTTCGTGTTGGCGGGGCGGTCTGCGACCGCGCGACCCGAAGGACCGGCGGCTAGTTGACCGGGCCCCGGCCGCGCGCGGTGAGCCGGGCGCGCAGGTACGCCCCCAGCAGCGCGCCGGCATCGTCCTGGCCGCCTTCGCCCTGCGACAGGCCCAGGGCGTGCAGGTCTTCGGCAACCTGGCGTTCCATCTTTTCCGATTCCATGAACATCACGTAGACCAGCGCGATGGTGGCGTCGTTGTCCGCGCCGCCGTCGCACATGGCCGCCAGGTGCTCGTGGGGCACGGTTTCCTGCAGGCGGTCCGCGAACATGGCCGCCCACTTGCCGTACAGCGATTCCGGCAGGTGGGGCACCATGGCCGAAAGCGCGCGCGCACCCCGCTCGTCCATGTCGGGCATGGTCACGGCCATGAACTCCTCCAGGGCTTCGCTGCGGCGTCCCGTGTCACGCGAGAGGTGGCGCAGCACCGTGGCGATGACGTGGGCGCGGGCTGCTTCGGGCGAGAGGGGCGCTGCGGACATGGCGTTCTCCTGAAAGGGGCTGGATGCGTGCGGGGCTGTGCCGTCAATCTGTTTCGTACCGTTCGGGGCGTGCCGCCCGTATCCGGCCATGCCTGGCCGGTTACTGCCACGCCCGGCATGGGGGCGGGCACGCGACGAAGTGGCGCAGCCTAGCGCAGCCCGCCCTGCCGCGCAAGGCGCATGCGGGTCGTGGCGGGTATCGTCATGCCGAAGGTAATCGTTGCAATTTCACAAAGTTGCAACGTTGATGCGTGAAACGACAAAACGGCCCCACGTGAACAGGGCCGTTTTGTCGTTTTTGTAAATCATCGTTCTTTCGCACGGCCCGCTTCGTGTCGGGGCATGCTGGCCGCCCGTTATGCGTTGCAGGGGCGGGCAGGCACGCTGCCGCTCGGCGGGAGAGGGGCGTGGGCAACCCCGAAGGGCCGCTACAGCGCGGCGCGCACCGCCGCCAGCGCGGCCTCGTAGTTGGGTTCGTGGCTCACTTCAGGCACGATTTCGGTGTAGGTGACCTTGCCCGACCGGTCCACCACGAAGATGGCGCGGGTCAGCAGTCGCAGTTCCTTGATCACCACGCCGTAAGCGGACCCGAAGGCCAGGTCGCGGTGGTCGGACAGGGTTTCCAGCGCGTCCACTCCGGCGGCCCCGCACCAGCGGGCCTGGGCGAAGGGCAGGTCGCAGCTGATGGTCAGGATGCGCACGTCCGCCCCAAGGCGGGTGGCTTCCTGATTGAACCTGCGGGTTTCCATGTCGCATACGCCGGTGTCCAGCGAGGGTACGGCGGAGATGAGCAGGACCTTGCCCGCGTAGTCGGCCAGGGTGCGCGGCGACAGGTCGTTGGCCAGCGCGGAAAAGCCGGGGGCTTTGTCGCCCACGGCCACGGGGGTGCCGGTAAGGGTGAGGGGCGTGCCTCTGAAGGTGATGATGCCGGTACGGTCCATGGGTTTCCGCCTCCTGCGGAAGATGGTTCGAAAGGGTCGCCTCGCGCGGGAGCGAGGAGCCTTGGCGTTCCGCCACGGCGGGCCGGGCGGCGGCTGCGTGCCTACGCGCCTGCGGCTGGCGGCGGGGCACGGCGGTTTCGTCAAGCCATACCATAACGGCGCGGGCATGGAAACCTGAGTGGGATGAATTTTCGCTTCATACTGCAAAAATGTCTGTTTTTACAAAATGGGAACTGAATCCTTTTTCAGTGTTACCAAAATGGAAAATTTCATGAATATCATATTTTCGCAATGGGCTGAATTCATTGAGGCAGACCATTTTGTAGGCAGTGGCACGCTCCTTGCCTTTACCGGGGCATGGTTCGGGTTTGCCCCTGTTCGTTCGGTCCGGCAGGGGGTGTACGTCAACTTTTCGAGGAGGTTCACATGAACGCGGCGGATACCGCCTTCATCCTGGTCTGCTCCGCTCTGGTCATGTTCATGACCCCGGGGCTCGCCCTGTTCTACGGGGGGCTCGTGCGTGCGCGCAACGTGCTTTCCACCACCATGCACAGTTTCATTCTCGTGGGCGTGGCCAGCATCGTCTGGGCGGTCATCGGCTACACGCTGGCGTTCGGCCCCGACATCGGCGGGGTCATCGGCGGGCTCGATTTCGCCTTCCTGAACGGCGTGGGCATGGAACCCAGCGAGACGGTCACCAACATCCCGCACCTGCTGTTCATGGTGTTCCAGTGCATGTTCGCGGTGATCACCCCGGCCCTCATTTCCGGCGCCTACGCCGAACGCATCCGCTTCCGCGCCATGCTGCTGTTCTCCGTGCTGTGGCTGGTGGTGGTTTACGCCCCCATGGCCCACTGGGTGTGGGGCGGCGGCTGGATGTTCGGCATTGGCGCGCTTGACTTCGCCGGCGGCGCCGTGGTGCACATGAGCTCCGCCGCCGCCGCCCTGGCCGCCGCCCACGTGCTGGGCCGCCGCCACGGCTACGGCCGCGAGCCCTTCGTGCCCCACAACCTGCCCATGACCGTGCTTGGCGCGGGCATCCTGTGGTTCGGCTGGTTCGGCTTCAACGCGGGCAGCGCCCTTGCCGCCAACGGCCTGGCCGCCAACGCCTTCGTCACCACCCACCTGTGCGCCGCAGCCGCCGCCGTCAGCTGGATGGCCGCTGAATGGCTGCACAGCGGCAAGCCCACCACCCTTGGCGCAGCTTCCGGCGCGGTGGCCGGTCTTGTGGTCATCACCCCGGCCGCCGGGTTCGTTGCCCCCATGCCAGCCATCATCATGGGGCTCATCGGCGGCGCCCTGTGCTACGGCGGCGTGCTGATGAAGCATGTCTTCAAGTACGACGACGCCCTTGACGTGGTGGGCGTGCATGGCGTGGGCGGCACCTTCGGCGCGCTGGCCACCGGCATCTTTGCCTCCAGT
Source organism: Desulfovibrio sp. A2 (assembly GCF_000226255.1). Lineage (GTDB taxonomy): Bacteria > Desulfobacterota > Desulfovibrionia > Desulfovibrionales > Desulfovibrionaceae > Cupidesulfovibrio. The sequence continues at coordinate 31,808 of NZ_AGFG01000022.1, read as the reverse complement.
GCCGTGAACACGGCCACCGGCCTGCTCGAAGGCAACCCCTCGCAGCTCTGGATCCAGTTCATCTCCGTGGTCGCCACCTGGCTGTTCTGCTACGTGGCCAGCCGTATCCTGTTCCATGTCGTCGATGCCCTCGTGGGCCTGCGCGCGGACGTGGAATCGGAAGTGGCGGGCCTCGACGTCAGCGAGCACAACGAAACGGGCTACCAGCTCTAAGCTTGCCGCTGCCGCCGTTGTCGCCTAAAAGGCGGAAGGGGTTATCCCTTCCCTGAACACGAACCGAGCTTCAGGATGGACATCATGAAGAAACTTGAGATCATCATTCGCCCGTTCAAGCTGGACGAGGTGAAGGAGACGCTGGCCGGACTGGACGTGAAGGGCATGACCGTCACGGAAGTGAAGGGCTTCGGCCGCCAGCGCGGCCACAAGGAAGTGTACCGGGGCGCGGAATACCAGGTGGACTTCATGCCCAAGGTCAAGATCGAGGTGGTGGTGGACGACGGACAGGTGAAGAGCGTCACCGATGCCGTGGTCAAGGCCGCCCGCACCGGCAAGGTGGGTGACGGCAAGATCTTCATCTCTCCGGTCGAAGACGTGCTGCGCATCCGTACCGGCGAAACCGGCGTGGACGCCATCTAGCCCCCGCAGACAGCAATCAACGGGCGGCGCCCCGGCAACGGGGCGCCGCCACTCCATACCCACCACATGATGCAGGCACACGCGCCTTCAACCACCTCTCCCGCCGGTGCTTCCGGCACGCCGCGCGATGCCGCCACGGTCCTGAAGGAAGGGCGCGCCGCGCTGCTCGCGCGTCTGGACGCCCCTTCCGCTCCGCCGGATATTTCGTCCACCATGCCCCCCGCCGTAACGCCTGCCGCCCCCTCCGCCGTCATCGACGCCGCCGTTGGGGCCGTCTCCGTTTCCGGGGGCGACGCCTGCGGACCCCGCCCCGACGCGTTGTGCCGCGCCACCGCGCCCGCCCCCACGGGGGCGTCGCGCTTCGAGCGGGCCTACAGCCGCCTGCTCGACGACTATTTTCGTCTTCGCTTCGCCGAACTGCGCGGCGGCCACGACAGGGTGGCCCTGGTGGCCGTGGGCGGCTACGGCCGCGAGGAATTGTGCCTGGGTTCGGACATCGACATCCTGATCCTGTGCGGCCGCTCCATTCCGCCGCAGGCCATCGACCTTGCCCAGCCGTTGTTCCTGCCGCTGTGGGACGCGGGCTACACCCTGGGGCACGGGTTCCGCACCATCGGCGACTGCGTGAAGCTGGCCGCCAAGGACCACAAGGTGCTGGCCAGCCTGCTGGACGCCCGGCTGATCACCGGCAACGAGGCCCTGTTCCGCGAACTGGTGGACCGCCTGAACGACAAGGTGCTGCCTCGCCGGGGGGCCTCGTTCCTGGCCTGGAACGACGAGGAGCACGAGCGCAGGCGCTCCGCCCACGGCGACGGCGCGGTGCTGCTGGAACCCAACCTGAAGGAAGGGCTTGGCGGCCTGCGCGACTACCATCGCATCCTGTGGATAGGCCGCATCCGCAACGAGGCGGGCACGGTGGAGGAAATCCTGGCCCAGGCCGGTTTTTCCGCGTCCGACGCGGCCCTGCTGCGCGAAAGCGTGGGCTTTCTGCACGACGTGCGCAACCTGCTGCACCACCTGTCGCACCGCAAGAACGACCAGCTTTTCCTGGACTTGCAACCGGAAATCGCCGCGCGCCTGGGCTTTCGCGAATGCGGCAACCTGCTGGCTGTGGAATGCTTTCTGGGCCGCCTGCACCGGTGCATGTCGCACATCAAGGCGCTGTCCGCCGCCTTCCGGGGCATTCCCGGCGGGCCGGTGCATCCGGACCAGCCCTGCCCCGAAGTGGAAGGGCCGGTGGTCATGGCCAATGGCACCCTGCACATCTGCCTGCCCGACCCCGAGGCCGTCACCCCGGCCCTGGCCCTGTCCGCCTTCGTGCGCGCCGCCGAATGGCCGGGCAGCGAGGCCCCCGCGCCGGACTGGAACACCCGCAAGGCCATGGAACAGGTGCTGCTGCAGTCCCTGTCCGGCGAGGCCGGGGCGCTTTCCGGCGCGGACGTGGGCGCGGCCCTGATGCGCATCCTGGCCTCGGGCAAGGCATTTCCCGTGCTCGGGCACATGGACGAGACGGGGCTTCTGCCCGCCATCCTGCCCGCCTACGCCGCCGCGCGCGACCGGGTGCAGTTCGACGGGTTCCACACCTACCCCGTGGGCATGCATACCCTGTTCGTGATCCGCCAGTTGGAGGCGCTGGCCACGGACGACGTGGACCCGTTCTCCGCCCTTTGGCGGGGCGGGTGCCTTGGCCTGTGCGAGGGAAGCGTCACGGCCTCTCCGCCCGCGTGCGCCCAGGCGGAAGACGCCGCGCGCGACCGGTTGTGCCTGCTGCTGGCCGCGCTGCTGCACGACCTTGGCAAGGGCGGGGCCGACGCCTCGCACCATTCCGAGGTGGGGGCCGAGATGGCCATGCAGTTGCTGGCCGAATGGGGCGCGCCGCCGGAGATCGTCGACGACGTGGTCTTTCTGGTGCTGCACCACTTGCTGCTCATCCGCACCGCCCAGCGTCGCGACCTCAACGACGAATCCGTGGTGGCCCAGTGCGCGGGCACCGTGGGCAGCCTGCGCCGCCTGAACATGCTCTACCTGCTCACCCATGCCGATTCCATGGCCACCGGGCACAAGGCATGGAACCGCTGGACCGCCAGCCTGCTGTACGAACTGCACGGCAAGGTGGCCAACATGCTGCGCGACGGGCAGCTTGCGGGCACCCAGACCGCGCAGGCCATCGTGCGCACGCGCGACATGGTGCGCGCGCTGGTGCGCGAGCGGCAGTCGTCGCTGCACTACACGCCCGAGACGGCGGGGCTGTATCTGGACGCCATGCCCTCGCGCTATCTGCTGGCCATGCCGCCGGAAGACATCGTGCGGCACATGTCGTTGGTCTACCAGTTGAACCGCGATGTGGCCGAATCGCGTCGCCGCCTGCCCGAGGACCGTGCGGAGCGGGGTGTCGTGGTGCTGGAGGGCAGGCCGCTGCATGGCGGGCGCGACAGCGAGCTGTGGGAGGTGCTGGTGGCCGCGCGCGACCAGTCCGGGCTGTTCGCCACCATCGCCGGGGTGCTTTCGCTGCACGGGCTGAACGTGTTCGGGGCCGATGCCTATGTGTGGAGCGATGGCACGGTGCTGGACGTCTTTCACGTCACCGCGCCGCCGGACCCGCTGTATGCCAAAGATTTCTGGGGCAAGGTGCGCGGGGCCATCCATTTCGCCCTGACGGGCAAGCTGTCGCTGGATTACCGGCTGGAGCAGGCGCGGGCGTCTAATGCGCTGAAGCACAAGGTGCCCAGCGTGCTGCTGGATGCGGTGCGCCGTCCGCCGGAGGTGCGCATCGACAACGAGTTGTCGGATTTTCATACCGTGGTCGAGGTGTTCACGCCGGACCGGCCCGCGTTGCTGTATGACGTTGCGCGGGTGTTGCAGGCGTTGCAGTTGGATATCCTGTTCGCCAAGATCGCCACCCTCGGCAACCGTACGTCGGACAGTTTTTCGGTGCGCACCGTGTATGGCCAGAAGATTACCGACGAGCAGCAGATGGACGAGGTGCGCGCGGCCCTGCTGCACGTGGTGTCGCAGTAGGTGAGAAGGATTGGGAGATTGTTTGTATTGCGATTGACGCGGGTCCGCTGCCTGCGAAATCCGTCTTTTGCCGCCGGGTGGCGTTAGCGCGCGCCTTTTGTGCTCACGTACATAAGTACGCTCCGCGCAAAAGGCGCGCGCTGCCTTGTCCGGCGCAAAAACTCGTAATTCCTTGCATCGCCCCCGCACCAGCCATCCGCGCCGGAAGCCCGGCGCGGAGTGTAAGGAAGAAAGGCACGTCATCACAGACAGAAAAGGCAAGGATGGATGGCGTTGCAGATTTAACAGTCGGGGGTGGCTACCCGTGCGTTCCGGATGCCGGTGCATCCCTTGGGAACGCACGTCTTTTTTGCTATTCACCTTGGGCGGCGCGACGACGCGGGGCAGGGCGGCGGGATGGTCGGCAGAGGTCATCCCGTTGCACGGCAATGGCCAGTCGGGCAGGGCGTGATTGGGGCGCAGCAAGCGTGGGCGTTCATCGGGTACGGCAGGGAAGGCCGACCCGGTTGAATCGGCAGGACGAGTTTTCACGGCACACGGAGGCAGCATGTTCGAGCGGTATGCCGCGCAGGTGGACGCATGGCGCGACATTCATTCCGGGGTGGACTTCATCAACAGCCGCAAGCAGGGCGAGGCCGAGGCGCGCGCGCTGCTGGACGCGGCCTTCGGGCCGGGCGGCAGCGGGGCCATGTCCGCCGCCGACTTTCGGGCCCTGTGCAGGGCCGTGAACCGTGAATGCATCGAGGGCAGCGTGCCCAAGCGCATCACCTGCACCCGGTTCGGGGCGGGACTTGCCAGTCTGCTGCGGCTTGCCCCGCGCGTGGACGAGCGTGGGCCGTGGCTGGCGGGCCTGTGGGCGCTGCCGGTTGCCGGTGCTCAGGATGCGGTGCTGACCGAGGCCTTTCGCCTGCACGGGGCGCGCAAGGCTGCGGGTGCGGGCATCTTCGCGTTGTCGCTGCTGTTGTACCTGAAGTCCGGAGCGGACAATGACGCCGACGACGCGGCTTTCTTTCTGCCGTGCTCCCCGGCCTTGTGGCGCGGGCTGGCCTTTCTGAAGGGGCAGGCGGTGCGTGACGGCTCCAGCCCGCGCACGCAAGTCGATTACCGGCGCTTTTTGCACGACGCCCATGCTCTGCGCGAGCGGTTCTGCCTGCTGCCGTTGGAAGTGGACTTCGCGTTGGCACGGGCAGAAGCACTACGCATTGCCGGGCGCTGAGGCGGTGCGGAGGCTGCCCGGCACGGGCAGTCAGCGTCTTTCACGCGGCATCGACGGGCCGGGGCTATGCTCCTGCCCAAAGGTGCGGCTTTTGGGGGTGAGGGGGCATGATGTATTTGGCGGATGGTGGATGCAATAGCCGAGGGCACAGTTGCTGGCATTCTCTATGGGGCTGATATGAGCCCGTGTTACAGGTTTAGTTATTTAATTTTGTTCATCAGCCCAGGGGCGACAGATTCGATTATTTCGACAGATTGTGGATGTATGAGCCCTCGTGCGTCGTATCCGATCGCATCAAGCCTGCGAATATTGTCAGCCCAGCAATTCCCCCATTCCCTCTCTGTGGGGCCGCTTGCGGTGTAGGCTCCTGCTATTTGCGTGGGGCCGGAAATTCCCAAATGGAAGGCCTCAGTTTCTAGTGATTGGCCTTCGTCGAATTCTAGTAATAGGTAGCATCGGTACACCGTGAGTTCGTAGCCACCTTTCTTCCGGCCTAACATGATGTCGAAACTGACGACTTCGTTCGGGGCTATTGCGTGTTTCCCGGTAAAATATGGATTTTTTGACAATATATCAACATCGTACGTCCAGTCGGATTCGATGAGTGAGAATTGCGATTTCATAAAATTGCAATCTTTGAGAGTCTCTTGCTTGTCGTATGTTATAATTCCTTTCATGAGTACGGCTGTTTTATCTCCATTGTTTTTTATGACAATTTTTATTTTTTGTAGTGTCAACCCACTATTGTGAACATCTTCAATTTCTAGTTTTACAAGTCGAATGTCTGGGGGGTGCTTTTTGATAGACAAATTAAAATCTCGACCAGCCTGTATTAGCACGCAATTATCGCCGCCTGACATGCTCTGTTTTATATGATCATTTTTTGACATGGAAGTCCCCATTTTTTATGATAACATCTTTGCCAGCTTGGATGTTGATGGAATTGGAACCAGAAGTAGTTTTTTGTATCCCGCAGCGCGGTTGTATGACTTTAAATATAGAAAAAATTATAGACACGCCAATCCCGCTAAAAATCCATTCAGCGTTTTCAATTATAAGTTCAAACATTGATGTAACTCTTTTTTTTATGTGTGCCTGTCAGTAGTATTGCACTCTGAAGTTGGTGTTAGTGCTTTGCTGCTTCTTGTGTTTAAATATATTTTTTTTGAATAGTATGTGTATTGTATGGTGTTTTTGTGTTGGTTATGCAGGAAATGTGATGTTGATTTTTTAGTTTGTTGTCTTGCGGTTTGGTGCGGGTGAAATAGTTTTATTTATTGTAAGAGGAAATGGCGCAATACTCAACAGATCGCCGTGGCGCTCTTTAGTTTTGCGGTCGTCACGAGGAACGTTGCCGTGTGTCATGTGTGTGAATTCATTGCGAGTTCGCCCGTAAAGTGGCTGGCATTTGAGACTTGCCGGTATGTGGGTAGTTATAATTTGATATGGCCTGCTGTCTCTTGGTTTGAAATTATCAAGCAGGTATGCTTCAGGAAGGCATAGAGCCAACAACGAAAACGGGCCGCCCCTTGCGGAGCGGCCCGTATGCATTCGTACCATGGCCCGTGGCGCTGCGGACGCGCTACAGGATCTGGTTCAGGAACTTCTGCAGGCGGGGGTGCTTGGGCGCGCCAAAGAAGTCCTGCGGCGCGTTTTCTTCCAGCACCTGGCCGTGGTCCATGAAGATGATGCGGTCGGCCACCTCGCGGGCGAAGCCCATTTCGTGGGTCACGCAGACCATGGTCATGCCTTCGCGGGCCAGGGTCACCATGACATCCAGCACTTCGCCGATCATTTCCGGGTCCAGCGCGCTGGTGGGCTCGTCGAACAGCATGATCTTGGGGTTCATGGCCAGCGCGCGGGCAATGGCCACGCGCTGCTGCTGCCCGCCCGAGAGCATGGCCGGGAAGACGTTGGCCTTGTCGCTGATGCCCACCTTCTTCAGCAGTTCCAGCGCCCGGCTTTCCGCCTCGGCGCGCGGGGTCTTGCGCAGCCGCATGGGGGCCATGGTCAGGTTCTGCAGCACGGTCTTGTGCGGAAAGAGGTTGAAGCTCTGGAAGACCATGCCCAGTTCCTGGCGGATCTTGTTGATGTCGTTGTCGGGGGAGTTCACGTCCAGCCCGTCCACGATGATGGAGCCCTTGTCCACCGTTTCCAGGCGGTTGATGGAGCGCAGCAGGGTGGACTTGCCGGAACCGGACGGCCCGCAGATGACCACCTTTTCGCCGGGCATCACGTCGAGGCTGACGTCGTTGAGGGCCGTCAGCTCGCCGAAGAACTTCCAGGCGTTGCGGATGCTGATGATGGGTTCGGCGCTAGCGGCGGTCATAGTAGTTCAACCTCGATTCCATGATGCTGACGCCCTTGGACAGGAACAGCGTGATCAGAAGGTAGATGAGGGCGATCATGGTGTACGTCTCGAAGTACAGGAAGCTCTCCGAGGCGAATTCGCGCCCGCGCCGCAGGATGTCCGCCACCGCGATGATGGACACCAGCGAGGTGTCCTTCAGCATGGCGATGAATTCGTTGCCCACCGGCGGCAGGATGGTGCGCCACGCCTGCGGCAGGATGACCATGAACATGGTCTCGGCCCGGTTGAAGCCCAGCGAGCGCGCCGCCTCGGTCTGCCCCTTGGAGATGGAGTCGATGCCCGCGCGGAACACCTCGCCCATGTAGGCGCCGTAGCACACGCTGAGCGCGATGATGGCGGCCAGCAGGTCCGGCACCTTCAGGAACCGGCCCAGAGCGTAGTAGATGTAGAACAGCTGCACCAGCAGGGGAATGCCCCGCACGACCTCGACGTAGGTGGAGGCCACGAGGTTGATCAGCCGGTTGCGCGACAGGCGGCCGAGCCCGGTGACGAGGCCGATGGGGATGGAGCACAGGATGGACAGCACGGTCACCTTGAAGGTGACGGCGATGCCGTCCGGCAGGAACTGGAGCAACCGCCAGTAGGGGTCGGGCCGGCTCGTGCACAGGTAGACGAGCGCGGCCAGCGCGCCCACGAAGGAGATGGACCATGCGGTTATGATCCGCCGTTCCTTCGGGTCCGGTATGATCGCGCCGTCGGTGATGACGATGCGGACGTTCTGGGGTTCGGTGGTCATGGCGTTCCGGATGCTTTGGCGTTGTAAAAACGGGGGACCGGCGTCATATCGCCAGTCCCCCCTGATACGCAAGCGTCTAGTGGCGCAAGGCTAGCGGCCGATCCACTTGGCGCGGAGCTGCTTGTCGATGCCCTTGGCCTGCACGGCGGCGATGCCCTTGTTCAGAAGGTCCAGGACTTCCTTGTTCCCCTTCTTCACGGCGATGCCGTAGAATTCCTTTTCCTGGGTCTCGATGACGAAGGCGATCTTCATCTTGGCGGCGTACTGTTCCTGCTGCAGGGCGTAGTTGGCGGCAACGGGGTCGTCGCACACCACGCCGTCGATGCGGCCGTTGAACAGGTCTTCCATGGCCAGGCCGATTTCGTCGTACGACTTGGCGGTGACGCCGGCGGTCTTCTTGATGGTGAAGTAGCCGGTGGTGCTGATCTGGCCGCCCAGGGTCTTGCCCTTCATTTCGTCCAGCTTGGTGACGTTGGTGGTCTTGGGCACCACGAGGGCTTGGCGCACTTCGTAGTAGGGGGTGCTGAAGTCCATGGCCTTCTTGCGTTCGTCGGTGATGGACACCGAGGAAACGATGGCGTCGTAGCTGCCCGCTTCGAGACCGGCGAAGATGCCGTCCCAGGCCACGTTCTTGTGCACGACCTTGAAGCCGGCTTCCTTGGCCATGGCGTCGGTGTAGTCAACGGCAAAGCCGACGATGTTCTTGCTCGCGTCAACGAATTCCATGGGCGGCCAGGTGGCGTCGTGGGCGACGACGATGGTCTTCTCGGCGAAGGCCACGTTGGCGGTGACCAGCAGGGCCGCAAGGGTGAGGACGATCTTCTTCAGCATCCCGGATACTCCTCTGGACATGTGGTTGGTGTGACGGACGGACTCCCTTTTGTGGAGCATAAGTGGGCAGATTGTCAATGAATGAGTGAGAAAACGCCAGACCCCTGCGGCATGATTGACACATTTGTCATCACTTGGCGGGGCGGTCCCGAAAGGGGGTGTGCGCTCACTTTGGATCGTTCCTGCGCGCGTCGCGCCGCCCGCCATGCCGCCTACCGACCTTACCGCAGGAATGCGCACCGGATGCCGCCCTGGCCCCCTGCTTGCCGCCCCCTCGCTGGCGGGCGGCAAGCGTCTGGCGCGCGAACGGGGGCGCGGCTGATCTCGCCGGGCGAGTCCCTACATCCAGGTGAAGATGGCCGTCACCAGAATGGGCACGGCCACGGTAAGCACCATGCCGCTGAACACGGCGATGATACCGTACCGTTCACCGGCGAAGCGGGCGATGACCGGCAGGCTGGTGTCCATGCTGGTGGCCCCGCCCGCCATGACCGGGGCCAGCCCGCCGAACAGGCGCACCAGCAGCGGCGCGGCCAGCAGGGTGGCCAGCTCGCGCGAAATGTTGGCGATGAGCGCCATGGAGCCCAAGGCCGCGTTGCCCATTTTCGTTATCATGATGCTGGACAGGCTGTAGTAGCCGAAGCCCGCGCCCACGCCCAGCACGTCGCGCAGGGGCATGTCGCCCAAGAGCGCCCACGCCGCCAGCGAACCGCCCAGGGTGCCGATGCCCACGAACAGCGGCACCAGCGCCACCTTCACGTGCAGTTCGCGCAGGATGCGGAACGAGCGGGTGTCGAACCCGATGCCCATGCCCACCACGAACAGCAGCATGTACAGCGCCCACGAGGCAAGACTGCCTGCCTCCGCGGCGCGGGGGATGATGTCCAGCCTGCCCAGCAGCACGCCGGACAGGAAGAAGCCGAGGATGATCAGGCTACCCTTCATGCCGCGCCTCCCCGGCTTTGGCGGCGGGACCGGCGGGTACGGCGGCCATCGCGGCGCGCGCGCCCTTGCCGGGGGCTATGCGGCCGTCCAGCGCGCCGCGCAGCAGCACGTGCTGCAACAGCCACCCGGCGGCCACGCTGCCCGCCAGCGAAGCCATGCTGATGACCACGGCCCGCAGGCCGATGTCCCCGGCCTGGGCCACCAGCCCGTCGTCCGAGCCCAGCGACAGGCCCAGCAGGAACAGCAGCGCATAGATGGACCACGTGGTCAGGCGGTCCACCGCGCCGACCACGGCCGGGCGCGTGCGCAACAGGTAGCCTGCGGGCACGCCAACGGCTATGCAGGCGATTTCGACGATCATGAAAACCTCGGCGCGGCGTTGCCCTGGGAGTGCTCCGGAAAGGGTGCTGCCGATCGTGCGCGGCAACGGGCCGCCGTTTCTGGGAAAGGCTAAGCGGTAGCCCGCCCCGCCGCGCGCTGTCAACCCGCGCCCGGCGCCAACGGACCACCCGGTGGCGGTGAGGCGGCGCACGGGGTGCGCAACGCGGCCCCCCGGGCAAGAAAAAAGCGCGCACCCGTGATGCGCGTCACGCACGCATCGCGCGGCGGACCTATTGTATGGTCGAGGGCGGCGGAAACCACCGCCCGCATCAGTCGACAACACACCAGGGCGGCGCGGCCGCCGGGAAAGCAAAAGGAGACCATCATGCGCCACATCCGTCTCGACGACATGCGTACCTTCAAGGATGCCGGGTTCGCCATGAACCTGGTGCACGATTCGGAAAACTTCAAGATCATCAATTTCAACTTCAAGGCTGGCCAGGAACTGCCCGTGCACAGCCATGACATCGACGGGGAACTGGCCATCACCGTCATCGAGGGCGAGGGCGAATTCCTGGGCGCGGACGGCGCGGCCATCCCCGCGAAGCAGGGCGACATGCTGGTCTCGGAAATCCGCGTGCCGCATGGCGTGCGGGCGAAGACCGAGATGCGGGTTGTTGTCGTTATCGCCCCTCCCATCTAGGGGGCCGTTTCTAAATTGTCTTTTCGCCCGTTGGCTTCGGCAAACTTCGCCTGCCATGTCGGTCAAATACGATAAGAGTATATTCCCTCATGGCAGGCTCGTTTTCCTCGCCAACGAACGAAAATCCTACTTTAGAAACAGCCCCTACGGGCAAACAGCACACTGCCGGTCGGACAGCACCCCCCGACGAAAAAAGGGAGGCCCCGCAAGGGCCTCCCTTTGTCGTTTGCTGGTCCGGCAGCGCGTCCTCTTGGCTACTTGGCCACCTTGGAGCGGCGCAGCTGGATGTAGGCGTTGCGCACCGAGGTGTACGGCTCCACCGCGCTCTTGGTCACGGCTTCGTAGCCCGCGATGGCTTCATCCGCCTTGTTGAATTCGCCGTAGGCGCGCGCGCCCAGATAGACGGTCTGGTCGTCCACCATGTAGCCGAACGGCTCGGCCAGGTAGTCGCCCGCAAGACCCACGCTGTCGCGCAGGGTGCTGGGGCCGATCAGCGGCCATACGATGTAGAAGCCTTCGCCCGCGCCCCAGACGCCGAGCGTCTGGCCGAAGTCTTCCTTGTCCGGCTCCACGATGGGCTTGTCCTTCTTGGCCACGTCGATGAACCCGGCCATGCCCACGGTGGAGTTGATGATGAACCGACCCATCTCCACCCCGGCCTCGCTGGGCTTGCCCTGCAACAGACAGTTCAGGAAGCGCAGCGGAAAGCCCAGGTTGTGGAAGAAGTTGCGCACACCGCTGCGCAGTTCGTCGGGGGTCACGGCCACGTACCCCTGGTGCACGGGCTTGATGACCTTCAGCAGCAGCACGTCGTTGACGGCGAACCACATGCGGTTCCAGCCTTCCAGCGGGTCGGGCACCATGTCTTCATTGCTGGTGTCGTAGTCGTCAAGGTCCGCCGCCAGCGTGGGCGGGGCATGGGGCGCGCCTTCGGCGGGCGTGTCGGCGAACGCGGCACCGGGGGCCAGCAGCAGGGCGCAGGCAAGGCAGGCCGCGTACAGCAGCGGGGCGATTCTGATGCGGGACAAGCCTTCTGTCATGGAAACCCCCTTGGGAGCGGATGCATGTGGCGACGCACCGGCCCCGGGGGCGCGGTTCCTCGCGGTCCCTGGTCGCGCGGTTCTGGCTACTTGCCCACCGGGGCCGACTGGCCCGACTGGCCCGACTGGGCAGGTTGGGCGGGCTGCTTGCGCACTTCCTCGGCCTTGGCCTTCACCCGGTCGATGAGCTGGTCCGCCGTGCCCTTTTCCAGCAGGTCCTGGAACTGGGTGCGGTAGTTCTTCACCAGGCTCACGCCTTCCACGATGACGTCGTACACCACCCAGTCCTGCTTCTGGAGCATGCGGTAGGCCACGGGCACCTGCTTGTCCTTGACCACCACGGTGGTCTGCACTTCGACCTTGTCGCCCTTGCCGCTGACCAGTTCGCCGGTGAACAGGACCTGCTGGCCGGTGTAGCCGTCGAACTTTTCCAGGTAGGTGGCCCGCAGCAGCGAGGCGAACGCCTCGGCGAAGCGGTCCTGCTGGTCCGGGGTGAACGAGCGCCAGTTGGCCCCCACGGTGCGGGCCGAGAACTCGCGGAAGTCGAAGATGCGGCGGATCTCGGACTCCACCTTGTCCATGAGCGCGGGGCGCTGCGCGGCGTCGGTGAATTCCGGACGCTTGATGATGTCCATGATGCGGTCAACGGACGCTTTCAGCGTCTCGCGGGCCGCCCCCGCGTTGTCCGTGCTGCCCGCGGCGGCCGCCACGGCCGCGCCGGTCCAGCAGGAAAGGGTGATGGCGAGCAGCGCGGCAAGAAATGCGCCGCGCAGGATGTTGTGAACGGACATGGTTAGACTCCCCCGAACACGTACTTGCTGATCAGCGATTCGATGTCGATGGCTGATTCGGTTTCCGTGATCTCGTCGCCCTCGCCCAGCGCGTCTTCGGAGCCGCCGGGAGAAAGCTTGATGTATTTGTCGCCTATGAGGCCGCTGGTCTTTACCGAGGCGATGACGTCGTCGGTCAGGTGCACGCCTTCCTTCATGCGCAGGCTGACCACCGCCACCGGCTTGTCCGGCGCAAGGGCGATGCCCGCCACGCGTCCCACGGGCACGCCCGCGATCTCCACTTCCGCGCCCACGCGCAGGCCGGTGATGGAACTGAACCGGGCGTGCACGGTGTAGCCCTTGTCGGACAGAAGTTCCATGCGCCCCAGCTTCACCGTGAGGTAGCCGACGCATAGCAGCCCGATGAGGACGAAGATGCCGACCGATGTTTCTCGCGAATACTTCTTCATGATGCCCTTCCCGTATCCGTTGGGGGCTGTTGCAAACCGTTCAGCGGTCCAGCCAGGCGTCCAGGGCCTGCTGCACCTCGGGGGCAAGCGATACGTCCGTCCGTTCGCCCTCGTCGGCCCGCCGGTCCAGAAAACTGCGCACGTACGGGGCGCGCGATGCGTGCAGTTCGTCCACCGGTCCCGCGAAGGCGGCCGTGCCGTCGTGCAGCATGAGCACGTAGTCGGCGATGGCGTCCAGGCTGCGCAGGTCATGGCTGACCACGACGATGGTCATGCCGGGAAAGTTGGCCCGCATGTCCAGCAGCAGGTGGTCCATGCGCGCGGCGTTGACCGGGTCAAGGCCCGATGTCGGCTCGTCGCACAGCAGGATGGGCGGGTCCATGACGATGGCCCGCGCCAGGCCCGCGCGCTTGCGCATGCCGCCGGAAAGCTGGTTGGGGTAGTAGTCCGCGTAGTCGGCCAGGCCCACCAGGGCCAGCTTGTGCAGCACGATCTGGCGGATGGTGTCCTTGGGCAGCCCGGTGTGCTCGCGCAGGGGCAGGGCCACGTTGTCGCCAAGGGTCAGCGAGCCCAGCAGCGCGCCGTCCTGGAACAGCACCCCCATGCGCCGCCGCACCTTGCGAAAGTCGCGCCCGGGCAGGGCGAACAGGTCGCGCCCGCCCACCGAAAGGGTGCCCGACATGGGGCGTTGCAGGCCCAGCACGTGGCGCAGCAGGGTGGACTTGCCACAGCCCGAGCCGCCGATGATCATGGATATTTCGCCAGCGGGCAAGAGCGCGTTTACGTCGCGCAGCACCACGTGGTCGCCGTAGCCCACCGTGAGGCCGTCAAGCCGTATGTCCCAACCCGATGTCGCGCGCATGGCCATGGTCTCTTGTTACAGCAGGAACGAGGTCAGCACGTAGTCGGCCACCAGCACGAACACGCACGAAAGAACCACGGCCGAGGTGGTGGAGTTGCTGACGCCCTCGGGCCCCACGCCGTCGCGGCGCATGTGGGTGAAATAACCCTGGTAGCAGCTTACCGTGGCCACGATGACCGCGAACAGCAGCGACTTCATGAAGCCGCCGGTGATGTCGGCCATCTCGACGCTGGTCTGGATGCGGTAGAAATACACGCCCTCGTTGATGCCGAGCAGCGTAACCCCGGTGACGTACCCGCCAAGTATGCCCACCACGTCGAACACCGCCGTCAGCAGCGGAAACGAGATGAGCGAGGCGGCGATGCGCGGGGCCACCAGGTAGGCCATGGGGTTGATGTCCATCACGTCCAGCGCGTCGATCTGGTCGGTGATGCGCATGACCCCGATCTCGGCGGCCATGGACGACCCGGCCCGGCCCGTAACCATGATGGCCGTGAGCACCGGCCCCAGTTCGCGGATCAGCGAAAGGGCCACGGCCGCGCCCAGCAGCCCTTCGGACCCGAACTTGACCAGCGTGTAGTAGCCCTGCAACCCCAGCACCATGCCGGTGAACACCCCGATGAGCAGGATGACGAACAGCGACTTGGAGCCGATGACGAACACCTGGTTCAGTATCTTGGGTATCTGCTTGGGCGAGGCGAAGATGAGGCGCAGGCCGTCCGCCAGGAACAGGAACATGGCCCCCAGTTCGCCCAGCAGGCGCAAGGTGGCCGCGCCAAGGGCGGTGACGGGGGCGAGTATGTTCGGGCCTGTGCTCATGGTGTTCTCTCCCGGCGGGCGGGCGGTGGAAACGGGGGCGCAGCGCAGCCAACCCGTTCCCGGTGTCTTCACATCCTTACATGCTAGTCCCGTCGCAACATGCCGTCAAGGCTGCGCTATCGGGAAACCGGAGTCTTGCTGCGCAGGATGACCTTGTCGATGCCGTGTTTGGAAAGCGCGGCGCGCAACTGGCGCGTGTCTTCCGGCGTGCCCCGGAACAGGGCGTTCAGCCGGTACCACGACACGCCGTTTTCCACCGAAGTGTCCAGGCGCACCTTGATGCCGGATGCCTCCAGCCTGGCCTTCAGGGCGTTGGCGGGGTCCGCCGCCTTGTAGGCCGCCACCTGGTACACGTAGTCGAACCGGTCGCCATCGGCGGGCGGGGCTTCCGCCGCCTTGGCGTCCCTGGAAGCGGGCGCGGCGGCCTTCTTGTCGTCCTTTTTCGGTTCGGGCTTCTGGGCGGCCTTGGAATCCGACTTGGAATCCGTTTTAGCGTCGGGTTTCTTGTCTGCCGCCTTGGCGTCTGTCCTGGCGTCCTTTTTCGCGTCGGCTTTCGGATCGGGCTTCTGGTCCTTCTTACCGTTCTTGAGCACGATTTCGGTGGCGTTCACCGACACGCCCGCGTTGCCCGATACCGGGGCGGGCTTGGCCCGCAGGGAATCCATGAACTGGAGATCCTCGGGCTTGATGACCCCGCCGGGCATGGGGGTTGGTTGCGAGGCGTTCACGGCGGGCTTGGGCATGATGCGCTCGATGCCCAGGCGTTCTTCCGGGTTGTAGCCCCGCCCCACGATGACGCCGAGCACGAACACCCATCCGAAGCCGATGATGGCCACGATGCCCGCCGAAATGAGCGAGGGCAGGGTGACGTGGATGGTGTAGACGCCTTTCTTGCGTCCGCCATCCTTCTGCCCCTGTCCCCCTCCGGGTTGCCCTTGTCTGGGTGCTGCCATGCCTGGTTTCCGCGCCTTGGCGCGCTACATGGCCACGGGCGCTTCGACGCCGAGCAGGTTCAGGCCGTTGGCCACGGCCCGGCCCACGGCGCGCAGCAGCGCAAGCCGGGCCACGATGGTTTCCGGGGTGTCGGCGTTCAGCACCGGCACCTTGGCGTAGTAGCTGTGCAGCGCGCCCGCCACTTCCATCAGGTAAAAGCTGACGTGGTGCGGGGCCAGCCCTTCGGCGGCGGCGGACAAGGTGTCGGGCATGCGGTCCACCAGGCGCAGCAGGTCCAGTTCCTCCGGCAGGGTCAGGGGGGCCAGCGCCGCCGCGTCCATGCGCGCGGGCGGCACTATGCCGCGTTCGGCGGCCTTGCGCAGCACCGCGCACACGCGGGCATGAGCGTACTGAACGTAGTACACCGGGTTGTCCATGGAGCGCTGCTTCACCAGTTCCAGGTCGAAGTCGAGGTGGCTGTCGCTCTTGCGCGAAAGGAACATGAACCGCGCGGCGTCGGCGCCCACTTCCTTGACCACGTCGTGCAGGGTTTCGAACTGCCCGGCGCGCGTGGACATGGCGATCTGTTCGCCGCCCTGCAAGAGGTTCACGAGCTGGACGAGAATCACGTCGAACTGCTCGGGCCGCTTGCCAAGTGCCGCCACGGCGGCGCGCATGCGCGGCACGTAGCCGTGATGGTCCGCGCCCCAGATGTCCACGACGAGGTCGAAGCCACGGTCGTACTTGTTGTCGTGGTAGGCGATGTCCGAGGCGAAGTAGGTCAGGGTGCCGTCGGACTTGCGCAGCACGCGGTCCTTGTCGTCGCCGAGGGTGGTGGTGCGGAACCACAGCGCGCCGTCCTGCTCGAAGGCGAGCCCGGCGGCCTTCAGTCGCTCGAAGGTCTTTTCCACCGCGCCTTCGCGCACCAGGGAAAGTTCGGAGAACCACACCTGATGCTCCACGCGGAAGTCGATGAGGTCCTGCTTGATGCCGTCCATGATGGAATTCATGGCGTACTCGAAGCAGCGGTCCTGCCCTTCGGCCTCGGGCAGGTCCACCAGACCGGGGTCTTTGGCCAGCATCTCGGCGGCGATGTCCTTGATGTAGTCGCCGCGATAGAAATCTTCGGGCATGGTGAACGGGCGGCCGGAAAGCTCCAGCGCGCGCAGCCACACCGAAAGGCCCAGCAGGCGCATCTGCCGCCCGGCGTCGTTGATGTAGTATTCGGTGGTCACGTCGTACCCGGCGAAACGCAGCACCCGCGCCAGGCAGTCGCCCAGCGCCGCGCCGCGCCCGTGGCCGATGTGCAGCGGCCCGGTGGGGTTGGCGGACACGTATTCCACCTGCGCCTTGCGGCCCGCGCCCACGGTGGTGGCGCCATAGCGTTCGCCCGCCGCTTCCACGTGCAGCACGGTCTCGCGCCAGAAGTCGGGCGAGTAGGTGACGTTCAGGAAGCCCGGCCCGGCGATTTCCACGGCGTCGATGGCCGGATCGGAGTCGCGCAGGGCGCCCGCCAGGCGCGATGCCAGTTCGCGCGGGGGCACGCCCGCGTCCTTGGCGAGCACCAGGGCGATGTTGGCGGCAAGGTCGCCGAACGACTTGTCGCGGGGCGGCTCCAGAGTGGCCTTTTCGGGCCAGGAAAGCCCCATGTCCTTCACGATGGCCTGAAGGGAGGCCAGCAACTGCTGACGTGCGCGCATGGATGTATCTGTGTCCTGTTTTTCTTTGGGATGTGATGGCTGCGTGGGCGGTGTCGGCGCGCCCCGCAAGGGGCCGCGCGGACGAAAATCCGCAACCCGGGCGCGGCACGGCCGTCCGGCCCTGGGGGGCGGGCGCGATGCCGCGGCGGCGGGGTGCTTGTCCGAAGTGGGTCGTGTACCAGAAATCGGGGCGACTGCAAAGCCGCATGGGCGTCCGGCGCCAGCGGGCAATTGCCGGAGGGCGGACGCCGGGGCCGGGCAGGTGCGCAGTCCGTTTGAGATCGGCCTGTTCCCGGCCACGGCGCGGTGGCGGGCCGCGCGCGGGACGCACAAGGCCGGGTGCGCAAGCGCACACCCGGCCCGGCGTCATGAAAAGGAATGCAGCGGCCCAAACGGGTCAGACGGATCAGGCGGGCCAGGCGGCCTAAATCGTCAGGGCGTCGGCCGCCTCCAGGCTGCCAGCCCCCTCGGCAGCCCAGCCGCCTTCCTCGGCGGCGGGCACGCCCGACGCGGCAAGGATGGGCCCCACCATCTTGGTCAGCACGCCCTTGGGGCCGGCCTCGACCCAGCGGCGCACGCCGTCGTTCCACTGGTTGGTCACGGTGGAGATCCACTGCACGGAAGAGGTCATCTGCCTGGTCATGGCCTCGTGCAGCGATTCGCCGTCGGTGACGGCCCGGCCGGTGACGTTGCAGTACACGGCAAAGCGCGGGCGCGACCAGGTGGCCGAGCGCATGGCCCTGGCCAGTTCCTTCGCGGCCTCGTCCATGAGCGGGCTGTGAAAGGCCCCGCTGACGGGCAGCAAGAGGGCGCGGCCCTTGCGCTCCTTGACCCTGGCAGCGGCGTCGGCGATGGCGTCGCGCGTGCCGGACAGCACCAACTGGCCCGGCGTGTTGTAGTTGGCGATGCGGATCATCTGGCCGGTGGCCTCGGCGGCCTCGCGCACCACGTCCTCCACGTCGGCCAGCGCCAGCTTGAGCACGGCGGCCATGGCCCCACTGCCGTCGGGGTCGGCCTCGGCCATCAGCTGGCCGCGCAGGGACACCAGTTCCAGGGTGCGGTCCACCGAAAGCGCGCCGGAAGCGGCGGCGGCGGCGTACTCGCCAAGGCTGTGCCCGGCGGCGCAGGCCGGGGCAACGCGCCCGGCAAGGCGCAGCCACAGGGAAAGATTGACCACGGTCAGCGCGGGCTGAAGGTTGCGGGTGTCGGCCATGGCCTTGTCGTCGCCGCCGTCCCAGTAGATTTCGCGCAGGGGCAGGCCGCTTGCGCGTTCGGCCTTCTTCCACAGGTCCATGGCCTCGGGCATGGCGTCGGCCACGTCACGGCCCATGCCGGGTTCCTGCGAGCCCTGGCCGGGGAACAGTATGGCGAGGTCGGTACGGTTCATTCGGTGTCGCTCCAGAATGCGGGATTGCGCCGGGTGTGTCCCGGCCGATGGATGTGCGGTATCGTGTGTCGGGCGCACGCGGGGCCGTCCCCCTCAGGACGGGTGCGCCAGCTTTGCCGCGCGCGGCGCGTCGCCCGTTCGCTGCATAGTCAAACACGCGCGCCGATGCAAGTGGTGCTGTCGTTTCCGGCCGCGCGGGGCCGTGCCCCAGGGACGGGATGGCGCATCGCCGCCGCGCGCATCCGCTGGCGGACCGGTGCTTGCCACCGAACGCCGGGGCGGCTACAAGGCCGCCAGTTCCCGTGTCCGGCCTGTGCGGACCGGACCTTTTTCCA
The DNA here is from genome assembly GCF_000226255.1 of Desulfovibrio sp. A2. Taxonomy (GTDB): domain Bacteria; phylum Desulfobacterota; class Desulfovibrionia; order Desulfovibrionales; family Desulfovibrionaceae; genus Cupidesulfovibrio. The sequence continues at coordinate 12,715 of NZ_AGFG01000022.1, read as the reverse complement.
GGAGATGCCCATGCCCCCCGCAGAAGTCCATGTATCCCCGAAGGAACTGGCCCGGCTGTGCGCCGAGGCCGGTTTTGGCCCGGAATCCGTGCCCGATGTCGCGCTGGCCGCGCTGGCGGGCTATCTGGAACTGCTGATGAAGTGGAACCGGGTCATGAACCTGGTGGGCACGCGCACCTGGCAGGCCACCTTCCGCACCCTGATCGTGGACAGCCTGCATCTGGCGCGCTTTCTGCGTACGCTGCCCCTGCCGGAAGCGCCGGAAACGTGGGACCTGGGGGCGGGCGCGGGGCTGCCGGGCATTCCCCTGCGCACGGTGTGGCAGGCGGGCGCCTATCACCTGGTGGACGCGCGCGAAAAGCGCACCCTGTTCCTGTCCAACGTGCTGGCCCGCCATCCCCTGCCGGGCACCGTGGTGTTCCGGGGCAGGGTGGAGGAATTCATGCCCACCAGGCCCAAGGCGCACTGTGTGGTGAGCCGGGCCTTTCTGCCCTGGCCCGAAGTGCTGGAACTGGTGCGGGGTCACGTGGCCCCGGACGGCCTGGTGGTGTTCCTGGCCAATGAAGGCCCGCCCGCGCAACTGTCCCCCGGCTGGCGGGTGGCTGCACGGGTGGAATACACGGTGCAGGCCCCGCCGGCCCACGGCATGGGCGGCGCGGACGGCATGGGCGGCGCGGGCGGCAAGGGCGGCGCGGGCGGCAAGGCGGTGGGCAGGGGAAGCGTGGAACCCGAATCCACGGTGCGCCACCTGTGGGCGCTGGCCCAGGCGTGACGCGGAACCTGCGGGGGCATTCCGGCGCGGTGGCCGGACCGGCCCGTGGCGGGGTTATTTTTCGGGCGGGGTGCCCATCAGCGCGCCAAGCTGCGATTTACGGAAGATGAGCTTGGTGGCGGCGGCGTCGGCCTTGTCCGCCACATCCATGAGGCGTTCGAGGAATTCGAGGATTTCGTGCCGGCGTTCCTCGGGCGAATATTCGAATTCGTCCTCCAGGCGTTCCGACGTAAGGTATTCCTCAAGTTCTTCGAGATACTTCATGTTCAGCATGGCGGCGTCTCCATGGGCCGGAGGGGGCGTCCCTGCCGGAGCGGTGTGGTGGCGGCGTCCCGCGCGGGGCGGGCCGGTTCGCCGCACGGGGCGGCGCTGGTGTCCGGTTCGCGGAAGGCTCTACCCCATTTCGCGCCGCAGGTGAAGCGGCGACTCGCCCCCGCTGCGCGTGCGGCGTCGCATTGTCCCGGCAGCGCGCGGGCGCGGCCGTCCGGCCTAGGCGCGAAAGGGCGTCATGGCCCAACCGTTCCCGCACGTCCCGCCAGCGCGTTCCGGCCCCGCTGGCGATGCGCCGCCGTTTCGCGTATATCCCCCCTGCGCGGCCCGTGGGCCGCAGCCCTTTTTCACGGCAGGAAGCCATGAGCGTGCACGCGTCCGAAACATCCCCCATAGCCGCCTCGTACGGTGCCCCCCGGAACACCGAAGGCAACGGCGAACCCTCCTCCTCGCGGGACGGCCGCCGAATCCTTGCCGGTGTGCTGCGCCGCGTCGCGGCCTGGCTGTGTTCGCCGGGCGGGCGCGCCGTGCTGCTGGCCCTGCTGGCCTTCGGCGTGGCCTTCGCCATGCGCATGCTGGAATACCCGGCCTGGCAGACCCCGGAATATCAACTGGACGGTGAATACCTGCTGGCCACCCACGACGCCTACCACTGGACGGCGGGGGCCGACGGCTTTGAATTCGGCGCGGGGCACCCCATGTCCGAACTGGTGCGCTACGTGGCCCTGCTTACCAGGTCCACGTCCGGGGCGGTGGGCTTCTGGCTGCCGCCGGTCATGGGCAGCCTGCTGGCGGTGGCGGTGTTCGCCTGGGCGGCGGCGCTGGGCGGCATGGAGGCCGGGCTGTGCGCCGGGGTGCTGGCCTCGCTCGCGCCGGGCTTTCTGGCCCGCACCCTGCTTGGCTACTGCGACACCGACCTCGTGACCCTGCTGTTCGCCCTGGTGTCCGGGCTGGGACCGGGGCTGTGGCTGGCCCCTCGCCTGCACACCCTGCCGGAACTGGCCGTGGCGCTGTACCGGCGGCTGCGGCGCGGCCGTCCGCTTTCCGCATCAACCCCGTCGGATGCTCCTGATGTGACGGGCGCGGCCGACGATCCCCTGTCCCCCCGCTGGATGGCCGTGCTGCTGTGTAGCGGCCTGCTGGGCTGGTGGTCGCAGGAATGGCATTCCATGTTCCCGTATCTGGTGCGCTACTACGCGCTGCTGGTGCCGGGGCTGGTGATGGTGTTCGGCATGCGCGGCCGCCGGGCCGACCTGCTGGTGGGCGGGCTGCTGTATGCGCTGCCCGTGCTGGGAGGCTGGCCGGGCTTTGCCGGGGCGGCGCTGCTGGCCGTGGGGCTGCGCGGACCGTGGCCCTTCCTGCGCGCGCTGGCCGAGCGGCGGGTGGTGCACGGGCTGCTGTGGCTGGTGGTGCTGTGGCTGGTGGCCGACGCCGAGGTGTTCCAGACCATGCTGCGCTCGGCCCAGAGCTACATCAAGCGGGCGGGTGACGCCGTGGCCCAGCCCGACGGCGACGTGCTGGTCTACCCCTCGGTGGCCCAGAGCATCATCGAGGTGCAGGACCTTTCACTGGCAGAGGTGCTGGCCTATTTTCATCCGTGGATGCCCGCCGCGCTGGCCGGGCTGGCCGGGTTCGGCGTGGCGCTCGTCGCGCGTCCGGCGGCGCTGTTCCACCTGCCGCTGGCGGTGCTGGCCTTTTTGTCCATCAAGCTGGGCGGGCGCATGGTGATGTTCGGCGCGCCGGTGATGGCGCTGGGCATCTGCATGCCGGTGCACTGGCTTGCGGGCCTCGTGCTGCGCGACAACTTCTACCGCACCGCCGGACGGCTGCTGGTTTCCGCCGTGCTGCTCACGGTGCTGGGCGCGCCGTACCTGGAAGTGATCCCGGCCATGACCCAGGGGCCCATCCTGAACAAGCGGCACGCGGCGGCCCTGAAGTTTCTGCGCACCAACACCCCGGAAGATTCCATGATCTGGAACTGGTGGGACTGGGGCTATGCCACCCACCATTTCGCGCACCGCTCGACCATCGCCGACGGCGCGAGCCACGGCGGGCCTTCGCTGTTCGTGCCCGCCGCCGTGTACGCCTCGGACAATCCGCGCTTCGCCCGGCAGCTCATCAAGTATGCGGCCAGCAAGGGCAACATTCCCGGCAACGTCTTCGAGGGCATGAACAACCACGACGCCGACGACCTGATGCGCAAGCTGGCGGCCCGAAAGGAACCGCTGGTGGCCGCGCAGGGCAGGCAGTACCTTGTGGTCAGCTTCGACATGCTGCGTCTGGGCTTCTGGATAACCACCTATGGCCGCTGGGACTTCCTGGCCAAGGAAGGGCGCGGCTACCAGATCGCCTCCATCAGCAAGCCGTTGCAGTTCAGCATGGAGAACGGTGTGGTGCTGGTGCAGAACATGGACCCGGTGTACGCCGAATCCATCGACGTGCTGGACGATACCGGCCTGAACCGCCAGATGTATTTCCGCTTCAACGGGCGGCATTTCATCTTCAACCGCACCACGGGCGACAAGCTGGTCATCGACGACGACATGTACAACACGCTGATGGTGCAACTGCTGCTGTCGTCACCGGAAGACCCGCGCTTCACGCCATACTTCAAGCTGGTGTTCGATAACGTGCATACGCGCGTGTACGAAGTGTTATGACCCGCACCCACCCGCCACGTGTTCTTTTCTTATGATGGGGCGCGCAGGGTGCTAGCGTGTGGATGCCGGAGTTGCGGCGAAAGCACCCTTCGCGGCTAATGGTGGTAGGGTGAACCGCGCAGTATGCAGTCCGCGCGGTACAACTGTTCCAGCAGCACCACCCGGGCCATCTCGTGGGGGAAGGTCATGGGGCCAAGCGACACGCGCAGGGCGGCCCGCTTGAGCACCTCGCCGTCCAGGCCGTAGGCCCCGCCGATGACGAAGCAGGGCGCGGCCGTGGCGTTTTCCGTCAGCCGGGCGAGCAGGGCGGCGAATTCCGGCGAGGTGTGGGCCTTGCCCCGCTCGTCCATGCATACCACGATGTCGGAGGGGCCAAGGGCGGCCAGCAGGCGCGCGCCCTCGTCGGCGTTGCGTTTGGCGGGCGGCAGGGCGGCGTCGCCGTCGCGGACCAGGGTTTCGGTGACGCGCCAGGTGTGGCGCAATCGTTCCAGATAGTGCGCGGCGGCCTGCTGCCAGAACGGCGTCTTCAGCTTGCCCACCGCCAGAAGGCGCAGTGACTTCACGAAACCTCCGGGTGCGTTGTTTCCGGCCATGGTCTATCCCGGAGCGGGGCGGGCGGCAAGGCGTTGCCGCGCGGGCGGCGCGCTGCCCCGGCCATTGTTTTTCTCTTTTTCAACGTCACGCAACAACGGATTCCGGCATGCTGAACATGGACGGCGCGGCCGCGCTGCTGCGCGCGGGACGGGTGGTGGTGTTCCCCACCGAGACCTTTTTCGGGGTAGGCTGCCTGGCCACCCATGCCGGCGCCGTGGACGAGGTGTACCGGGTGAAGCGCCGAGCCCACCGGTTGGCCCTGCCGGTCATCGTGGGGCACGTGGACCAGTTGGCGCAGGTGGCGGCCCGCATGTGCCCGGTGGCGGAAGACCTGGCCCGGCGGTTCTGGCCGGGGCCGTTGTCCGTGCTGCTGCCCGCCGCGCCCGGCGTGCCCGCGCCGCTCACCGGCGGCACCGGGCGGGTGGCCGTGCGGCTGACCCCGCACCCCGTGGCCCGCGAGCTGTGCCTGCTGGTCGGTGGTCCGCTGGTGGCCAGCAGCGCCAACATCAGCGGCCGCCCGGCCGTGACCCGCGCCGCGGAGCTTGACCCGGAACTGACCGCCGAGGTGGCCGGGGTGCTGGACCTGCCGCCCGCCCCGCCCGGCGGGTTGCCCTCTACCTTGGTGGAGGTGCTGGGGGGGGAGGGGAACGAGGAGGGCCCGCCGCGCCTGAGGGTGCTGCGGGCCGGGGCCGTGACGGTGCAGGCGCTGCGCGATGCCGGGTACGCGGTGGCGTGAGCGATTGGGGGTATTCCCTACCTGGGGTACAAAAAATTGCAGGCAGCGCGGGGCACGGGGGCGCGGCGGGACAAAAAAGTTGAACTGATTGGCTGAACGGTTCAGCGGGTAGTCCGGCTGTGAGACGGGGGTGAAGTGCCTTTTATTATTCTGTAATATAAATATTTTTTTAGTTTGAAGCGGGCGTGAATGCCTGTGCTCAAGTGCTGGCACGCCGTTTGCTGTACCCAGATTACCTTCCTTTCTTTGCAGAGAGCCGGTCCTACAGGGGTGTGGGGCCGGTTTTTCTTTTGTGGTTCGCTTGCCGCCGCCTGCCGTGCCTCTGGCGGCCCCGTTCGCGTGATGCCGCGCGGGTACGCCTGCGTGCACGCGGACGGGCGTGTGCTCAGGCGCTGCGTTCCAGCAGTTCCCATATCGCTTCCAGCACGGCGTCCACTTCGATGCCCGCCATGCAGGGGGCCGCGCCAAGCACGGCATCCACGCCGCCGCAGCCAAGGCTGCGCAAGGTGGCGGAGCAGGGCGCGCAGGCAAGCGGGCTGGCCAGCGCCATGGCCCCGTGCGGCCTCCACGCGGCGGCGGGCGCGGGGCCGAACAAGGCCAGCACCGGCGTGCCGTGCAGCGCGGCAAGGTGCAGCGGGCCGGAATCGTTGCCCACGACCAGCCGCGCGCGGCGCAGCAGTTGCGCCAGTTCGCCGTGGTCGACGGGGGTGGTAACGGCCGCCTCCAGTCCGGGGGGCAGCAGGTCGTTGCGGTCCAGCCCGCGTTCCAGTTCCGCCGGGCCCAGCACGTACAACGGATTGTACCCGGCCCGCGCCAGCGCGCTGGCCACGGCGGCGAACCGCCGGGGCGGCCACTGCTTGGCCCGGTGCCCAGCGCCGGGCACCAGCACCACGGTGTGCGAAGCCGCGCCCTCCCAGCCGCCGAAGAGGCGTCGCCATGCGGCGGGCCAGTCCGCGTCCCAACGGGCAGGCCAGGGAAGGCTGGCCGGGGCCGCGCGTTCAAGGTGACCCCGCAGCGCGTCGGTGACGTGCCGCCCGTGGCAGGAATCCCGCGCGGTGGCGTCCTGCTTGTCCGTGTCCAGCCCCGGCGTCAGGCAGGGCAGGGGAACGATGCGTGGGTGCGGGGCCGCCGCAACCCGGTCGAGGCAGAACCACGCCACCGTCGCGCCTGTCAGGGGGTGCGGCCACGCCGTGGCGTTGCCTGCATCAGCTTCGCCGCAACCCTCACGCCCGCAGCCGTACAATTCTTCCAGCGCCCGGCGCATGGCCGGGGGGCAGGGCGCGTAACCCAGCGGGGCCAGCCAGCGCATGCGCTCGGCGCTGCCCGCGAACAGCAGGCGCGGGGCGGCCCCCGGGCTGGCCGCCGCCCCTTCCTCCACGGCGTCTTCCGACCCATGCCCCATGCCTCGTGCCAGGGCCAGCAGGGCGGGCCACGCGCACAGGAAGTCGCCCAGCGCGCCGTTGTGCACGGCTATCAACTTGTCACTTTTCATCTCTGCGCGTACTCTGTGAAAGTGGTGTCGTATCCTCGCCGCCTACCGGGACAGTGCGTTCCGACCCGGCGGTGACCCGGCGAAGGCCGGGACATTCCCCGCAACCCCATTCCGGAACCGGCAAGGACGAACACGCCCGCCATGGAACATCGCGTCCCCTGCCCGCACTGCGGCGGCCCGGTGGTCATGTATCGCAACCCGGCGCCCACCGTCGACATTCTCATCCACGAGCCGGGGCGGGGCATCGTGCTCATCCGGCGGCGCAACGAGCCGCCCGGCTGGGCGCTGCCCGGCGGGTTCATCGACTACGGCGAATCGGCCGAGGCGGCGGCGCTGCGCGAGGCCCGGGAGGAAACCGGGCTGGACGTGGAACTCACCGGGCTGGTGGGGGTGTATTCCGAACCGGGGCGCGACCCGCGCCACCACACCCTCAGCGTGGTCTATGCCGCGCGGGTGCGGGGCGGGGCCGCAGCCATACCGGCGGCGGGGCCGGTGGCCGGAGACGACGCGGCGGACGCGCGGTTCTTTGCGCCGGACGACCTGCCGCACCCCATGGCCTTCGACCATGCAACGATCATCGCCGACTGGCTGCGCGGCCGGGCCGTCTGCCCGGAGCGCGCGGGGGAAGGGAATTGAGGGCGGCGCACCACGGGGCTTTCAGGGCGTGAACGGTTGCTGCCGGGCCGCATGCTGCCGGGCCGCCTCGCGGCGCAGGCATTTTCGGGACGCACGCGCCTGACGGCGCGCAACGCATCGCGCGGCCATGCCGCGCGCGCAAGGGGAGGAACGCGCGATCATGCGACGTGAGGTCGTTTTCGTCACCTCGGAAATGTATCCCTTCTCCAAAAGCGGGGGCCTTGGCGACGTGCTGGGCGCGCAGCCCCTGGCCCTGCACCGCATGGGCGTGCCCACGTCGGTGATCACGCCGTTCTACGGCCGCCTGCGCACGGCGGACTACGGCATCCACCTGACCATTTCCGACTGCCACGTGGGCTACCCGTGGGGGCCCATCACCTGCGAGGTGTACGAGGCCGACTACCACGGCATGAAGGTGTACTTCGTGCACCGTGGGGAATACTTTGACCGCCGCTATTACTATAACGACCACAAGGGCGACTATTTCGACAACTGCGAGCGGTTCATCTTCTTCTGCCGGGCCGCCCTGTCGCTGCTGCGCCGCCTGGGCACGCCGCCCGCCGTGCTGCACGCCAACGACTGGCAGACCGCTCTGGTGCCCGCCTACCTGCACTTCTGGCGGCAGACGGACCCGTTCTGGGCCGACACGCGCAGCGTCATGACCATCCACAACCTGGCCTTTCAGGGGCGGTTCGCCTCGCGCCTGTTCACGGGCTGCGGGCTGCCGCCGCAGGCATGGGCCATGGACGGGGTGGAATTCTGGGGCGACTTCAACCTGCTGAAGGCGGGCATCGCCTACGCCGACATGGTCACCACGGTCAGCCCCAGCTACGCGCGCGAAATACTGGGCCCGGCCTACGGCAGCGGGCTCGACGGCATCCTGCGCGCCCGCCAGCGCTCGCTGCACGGCATTCTCAACGGGGCGGACTACGGCATCTGGAACCCGGCGCAGGACAAGTTTCTGCCGTGCCGCTACGGTCCGGACGACCCGCAGGGCTTTGCGGGCAAGCAGCGCTGCAAGACGGCCCTGCTGGATGAACTGGGCCTTGATCCGGCACTGGCCCACCGGCCGGTGCTGGGCTTCATCGGGCGGCTGCGCGGGCAGAAGGGCATAGATCTGCTGCTGGACATCGTGCCCCGGCTCATGGAGCGCAACGTGGGCGTGATCATTCTGGGCGAGGGCAATCTTGCGCACGAGGCGCGGGCGCTGGACCTGATGGAAACCTACCGGGGCAGGCTGTGCGCCATCGTGGGCTACACGGAAGACCTTGCCCACCGCATCCAGGCGGGCAGCGACATCTTTCTCATGCCCTCGCGCTACGAGCCCTGCGGCCTGACCCAGATGTACGCCCTGCGCTACGGCACCCCGCCCGTGGCCACGGCCGTGGGGGGGCTGCGCGACACCATCGTGCCGTGGCCGTCGCCCGAATCCACGGGCTTCACCTTCGGGCGGCCCGAGCCGCAGTTGTTCCTCGAAGCCATTCTCGACGCCGTGCACTACTGGGAGCACGACAGCGAGGGCTGGCGCGCCATGATGACCCGTGCCATGCGCCAGGACTTTTCGTGGGAGCGGGCCGGGCGCAGCTACGTCAACCTGTACCGGCAACTGGGCTTCGACTTTTCCTGATTTCGGCCTGCCGCTGCCGCAAACCGCCCGTCCCCTTCCGAACCGGTTGACTCCAAGCCACTGGACGCACACGCCATGCAGCTTACCCACCCCGCCTTCATCGAGCCCTTCGACCTGTACATGTTCGGCAAGGGCGAACACTGGGACCTCTATCGGGTACTCGGGGCGCACCCCATGGCGCAGGACGGCGCGGAAGGCTACCGGGTGGCCGTGTGGGCTCCTTCCGCCCGCGAGGTGCACCTGGTGGGCGACTTCAACGACTGGCGCTGGGGCGAATATCCGCTGTACCCCGTGGGCGTTTCCGGCGTGTGGGCGGCCTTCGTGCCGGGCATGCGCAAGGGCGCGCTGTACAAGTTCGGCATCCGCACCGGTGACGGCGACAACGGCGGCGGGCGCATCGTCTATAAGACCGACCCCTTCGCCCTGTATGCCGAAATGCGGCCCGGCGTGGCCGCCGTGGCCTGGGACATCGACAACTACCAATGGTCCGACGGCGAGTGGATGCAGCGCCGCGTCGAGGCAGGGCCGCCGCTGCGGCAAGCCGTGTCCATCTACGAGGTGCATGCAGGTTCGTGGCAGCGCAAGACCGACGGCTCGGGCGTGGGCGGCCATCCCTTTCTGTCGTGGGACGAACTGGGCGACGGGCTTATCCCGCACGTGCAGAACCTGGGCTTCACCCACATCGAACTGCTGCCCGTGGCGGAACACCCGCTGGACCAGTCGTGGGGCTACCAGACCGGGCACTATTATGCGCCCACGTCGCGCCACGGCAGGCCCGAGGACTTCAAGCGCTTCGTGGACCGCTGCCACCAGGCGGGCATAGGGGTCATTCTCGATTGGGTGCCCGCGCACTTTCCCAAGGACGACTGGAGCCTTGGCCGCTTCGACGGCACGGCCCTGTTCGAGCACCTGGACCCGCGCCGGGGCGAGCACCCGGATTGGGGCACCTTCATCTTTAACTACGGTCGGCACGAGGTGCGCAACTTCCTGCTGGCCAACGCCCTGTACTGGCTGCGCGAATTCCACATCGACGGCCTGCGCATGGACGCCGTGGCCTCCATGCTCTACCTCGACTACTCGCGCGAGGACGGCGACTGGCTGCCCAACGAGCACGGCGGGCGCGAGAACCTGGACGCCGTGGAATTCCTGCGCCAGCTGAACGTGGTGGTGCACGGGCAGTTCCCCGGCGCCATGACCATCGCGGAAGAATCCACGGCGTGGCCGGGGGTGTCGCGCCCGGTGTACACCGGCGGGCTCGGCTTCACCTTCAAGTGGAACATGGGCTGGATGCACGACACGCTGGACTACTTCCGGCACGAGCCGGTGCACCGCGCCTACCACCACAACGCGCTGACCTTTTCGCTGCTGTACGCTTTCACCGAGAATTTCGTGCTGCCGCTCTCGCACGATGAAGTCGTGCACGGCAAGGGCGCGCTGCTGTCCAAGATGCCCGGCGATGCGTGGCAGCAACAGGCCAGCCTGCGCGCGCTGTACGCCTACATGTGGGCGCATCCGGGAAAGAAACTGCTGTTCATGGGCGGCGAGTTCGGCCAGTGGAACGAATGGGACGAAAGCAAGGCCCTGGACTGGTGCCTGTACCAGTTCCCCGCGCACGGCGGCATCCACGCCCTGTTGCGCGACCTGAACGGAATCCTGCTGCGCGAACCGGCCATGCACGCGCACGACCATGACTGGACAGGCTTTCGCTGGATGGACTTTTCCGACTGGGGCGGCTCGGTGATCAGCTTCGTGCGTCAGTGTGACGGCGCCCCGCCCGTGCTGTGGGTGTTCAACTTCACCCCCGTGGTGCGCCAGTACTACCGGGTGCCCGCGCCCAGGGGCGGCACGTGGCGCGAGGTGCTGAACACCGACAGCGAGTATTACGGCGGCTCCAACGTGGGCAACGGCGGCGAATTGCAGGCCCGCACCGACGAGTGGAGCGGGGGGCACCACCTTGTGCTTACCCTGCCGCCGCTGGCGGGGGTGGCGTTGATGCCGGGGTAGTTCGAATGCAGCCCCGGAAGCGCAGCGACAGACTGCTGGCAAACCCAGATTCTTTCGGGGGAGGGATCCTTTTGACGCGCTGCGGTCGCCATCTGTAAGCCTCACGCTTCGCGTTCGGCTAACATCTGCCGCAAAAGGGTCTCCTCCCCCGCACCCCCGCTTTGCTGTCTTTATCCGTAATGCTCGAAGACTCGCATAACGGCTAAAGCTCCCCCAAAAACTTTCATTTGTGTTTCTTGGGCATTACGAGAATACAGAATGTGGGGTTCCAAGGGGCGGTAGCCGCTCTGCGATCGCCATCCGTAAGGCTCGCAAGCTCGTCTAACGGCTGCCGTCCTTGGCCGCCGGAGGCTCACAAAAACAGATTTTGTCAACAACCTGAGCGAGTCGTATAGTGCACAAAGGGGCCACTTCGTCCCTGAATATCCGCGTGGTCTGTCTTCCTTCCCCGTTCTTTCCCCCTGCCTTTTCCCTTCACCTTCGGGCCGCAATTGCGTAGATTCCGCCCGCTCGCGCACGCCGCGCGGGCGTATTCCGGAACCGCAGAGACACCCATGACCGAACCGAGAATCATCGTGCACGGCGGCGCGTGGACCATCCCCGCCGACCGGCAGAAGGCCCACATCGACGGCTGCCGCGCGGCCGTGGACGCCGTGTGGGGCGAACTGCAACGCGGCATGCCCGCGCTGGAGGCCGTGCGCCTGGCCGTCAACGTGCTGGAGGCCGACCCCACCTACGACGCCGGTCGCGGGGCCGTGCTGAACGCCGACGGCCAGATCGAGTTGGACGCCGCCATCATGGACGGAGCCACACTGAACTTCGGGGCCGTGGCGGCGGTGCGCAGCTTTCTGCACCCCGTGGACATCGCCCGCAAGGTCATGGACACGGAATTCTGCTTCCTGGTGGGCGAAGGGGCGGAACGCTTCGCCCGCGAGTCGGGCATTGCCGCCATCGACCCCGCCGAACTGGTGGTGGAGCGTGAAGTGCGCCTGTTCAACGAACTGCGCGCCCGCGCGGGCTTTTCCACCCACGACGCCTTCCGGCCCCAGGCCGTGACGGCGGACGGCACTGCGTGCAACTGCCCGGTGGGGCCGGAACCGGCCATGCCCAAGGGCACCGTGGGCGCGGTGGCTCTGGACGCGGCGGGCAACATCGCCGCCGCCACCTCCACCGGCGGCACCCCCATGAAGCGGCCGGGCCGGGTGGGCGATTCGCCCCTGTGCGGCGCGGGCACCTACGCGGACAACGAAACCGGCGGGGCATCGGCCACCGGCTTCGGCGAAGGCATCATCCGGGTGCTGATGACCCGCTCCGCCTGCGATTTCCTGCGCGATGGGGGCGCATCCCCCGATGAGGCCGCCCGCAAGGCCATCGACCTGCTGCACCGCCGCGTGTCCGGCCACGCCGGGCTGATCATGCTGGACCGGCACGGCCGCTACGGCGTGCACTGCAACACCGAGCACATCGCCCATGCCTATGCCCTGCCGGGCGGGGGCATCCACGCGGACGTGGACGTGCGGCGCTGACGGCGCAATGCAAAAGCGAAACATGCATGCGGGCGGCGGCGGACTTCGGTCCGTCGCCGCCTTTCGCGTGCAGCCCCCAAGCCCGCCAAGTCCGCCCGGCCCGCCGTCCGGACATGGGCGCGTCCATACGCATATGGACAGCCCGCGCGAATGCGCATAGCCTGTGCGGCATGCGTGCGGAACCGTTGCTGATAACCCTTGGCGACGCCAACGGCCTCGGGCCGGAACTGGCCTGCCGTCTGCTGTCCGGTCGCCTGCCCGCCCATTTGACTGGCAGGGCGCTGTTGCTGCTGGGGGCGGAAGCCTCCTTGCGGGCGCATCTTTCCTTTGCCGGGGGCACTCCCTTCTGGACCCGTGTGGGCGACCCGGCGCGGGCGCTGGCGGCAGACGCCCCCCCC
>NZ_AGFG01000023.1 GCF_000226255.1 Desulfovibrio sp. A2 | reverse complement strand
CGCCAGGGCGGGGAAGTAGCGATGCGGAAGACGCTTGTCGGGTACTGCGATGGCTTTTCTGGGAAATCCTGGATGAATGCCCGTGACGACTCCTGGCTCCTGTTTGGAAGAAAATGCGGATAGTGTTGCCCGTTGCGGTGTTGTGGGCATAGGTGCCCTGCCTGTGCGAGAAGTATGCAGGTGGACACTGACGAAAGGTAGGGATTGCACTCATTGTCAGAGCGGGTTCTGGGCCTTAGCTTGGCACGGCACGACGTTGACTGTGCGCACGAATTTCTGGTCGCCACGGGGCGGCCATCATTTCACCCTGTTGTCGGTTGCCTTGGGGGGAACATGTTCCGCAAGTTTACCATCGCCAAACGCATCTATGCCCTGTTCGCCATCATGACCCTGTTCCTGGCCGGGATGGCCGGTGGGCTGTACGGGGTTGCGGACCACATCGCCGAAGCGGGCATCGCCACCGCCAAGGATTCCATGCTGGCGGCCGAGAAGAACCGCATCCAGGCGCTTACACATTCCCTGGCCGTTTCGCTGGGCGACCTTTCCGCCGGGCTTGGCGAAGAGGAACAGCGCCAGGTCATTGCCAAGGGCATCGAGCGGGTGCGCTTCGATGCGGACCAGTCCGGGTATTTCTACGTCTACAAGGGCACCATCAACGCCGCCCACCCGGTGCAGAAGCAACTGGTGGGCAAGGACCTTGGCGAGGCAAAGGACCGCGAAGGGCTGCTCTACGTGCGTGAACTGGCCCGCGTGGCCTCTGCCGGGGGCGGCTTCGTGACCTTCGTGTTCCCCAAGCCGGGCATGGGCGACCAGCCCAAGCTGGGCTATGCCGAAAGTATTCCCGGCACCCCCTTCTGGGTGGGCACCGGCATCTACCTCGACAACATCCGCGCCGCCGAGGCGGGCGTGGCCGGTTCCATGGAGCAGGTGCGCACCCGCGAGGTGTTGTACACCTACGCCGTGGTGCTGGGGCTGCTGTTGTTCGTGGGCCTGCCCGTGGCCTATCTGCTGGCCAGATCCATCGTGCTGCCGCTGCGCGAGGCCACCCGCACCGCGCAGGACATCGCGGCGGGCGACCTGGACCGGCACATCGCCGTGGAGGGCGCGGACGAGGTGTCCGCGTTGCAGTCTGCGCTGGACGTCATGGTCCGCACCCTGCGCGGCAACCTGGAGCGCATGGGCGCACAGCAGGAGGAAGCCCGCCGCCTGGCGGAAAGCGCCAGCGAGGCGGCCAGGAATGCGGACGAGCAGGCGCGGGCCGCCCTGGCCTCCAGGGAGGGCATGCTGGAGGCGGCGGTGCGGCTTGGACGCATGACCGAGGACCTTGGCGTTTCCGCGCGCGAACTGGCCAGCCGCTCGGCCACCCTTTCCGACGGATCGCATTCGCAGACCGCGCGCGTGGCCGAAACCGCCACCGCCATGGAGCAGATGAACGCCTCGGTCATGGATGTGGCGCGCAGCGCCGCCGATGCGGCCCGCGAAACCGAAGCCTCTCGCGAGCGCGCCCGGCAGGGCGCGGACGCCGTCACCGCCACCATGGACGCCATGAGCGAACTGCGCGGGCTGGCCGAAACCCTGCACGAGAACATGCGCAAGCTGGGCGGCCAGTCGGAGGCCATCGGCTCGGTGATGGGCGTCATCAACGACATCGCGGACCAGACCAACCTGCTGGCCCTCAACGCGGCCATCGAGGCCGCCCGCGCCGGGGATGCCGGGCGCGGGTTCGCCGTGGTGGCGGACGAGGTGCGCAAGCTGGCCGAGAAGACCATGACCGCCACCCGCGAGGTGGGCGAGACCATCAAGGGCATTCAGGCGCTGACAGAGGCCAACGCCCGCAGCATGGACGATTCGCTGCGGGCCATGGCATTGGCGGAACGCCGTTCCGCCGATTCCGGCGAGGTGCTGCGCGGCATCCTGGACATGGCCGTGCGCGTCACCGGCCAGGTGCAGGCCATTGCCGCCGCCGCCGAAGAGCAGTCCGCCGCGTCGGAGCAGATTACCCGCAGCCTTGCGCAGGTGGACGAGATAGCCCGCCACAACGGCCGTCTGGTCACCGAGGAGGACAAGGAAATCCGCGACCTCGGGCGCATGGCCGAAGATTTGCGCGGCCTGGTGGCCGAGTTGCAGTGCAAGGCGGGGTAGCGGCCCACGCGACCCGCCTCGTTCTTCACATACGCAACGCAAGACGGCCCCGGCAGTGCATGCTGCCGGGGCCGTCGTCATTTTCCGTGTGGCGTCCGTGTGGAGCCCGCCGTTGGCTGCACGGCACCCCGCAGGATGCCCGCATGGCGCTACATGGCGTCGCCCGCGTCCAATTGGTTGATCTGGTCTTCCACGGCCTGTTCCAGTTCGCGCGGCAGGCCCATGATGTCCACGTTCAGGAAGCCGCGCACGATGGTCGAGGTCGCTTCGTCCTCGTCCAGGCCGCGCGCCATGAGGTATTCGATCTCTTCCTGCGCGATCTTGCCGACGGCCGCCTCGTGGGACAGTTCCACGCCGTCCACGGTGCCTTCCAGTTCCGGAATGGCATGGATGACGCCGCTGCCCAGGATCAGCCCCTTGCACTCCAGGTGGCCGCGCGCGGGCACCTGATAGGCCCCGATGTGCCCCCTGTTGATGATGGTGCCGCCGGTGGTCAGGGTGCGGGCGATGATTTCGCCGCGCGTGTCGGGCGCGTTGAGCAGGATGCGGTTGCCCGTGTCCACGTACGAGCCATCCGGGGCCACGATGACCGAGTTGAACCGCGCCACCGACCCGCGCCCGGCAAGGGTGAGGGTGGGGTACATCTGCAGGTCCTTAACCGGCTTCAGCAGCACGTAGTTGTTCACCAGCACCGCGTCTTCCTCGAGCATGCCGGCGGAACGCGGGCGCACCGCCGTGTCTTCGCCCCAGTTGTGGATCATGGTGAAGGTGAGCTTGCCGCCCTTGTGCACGAAGAACTCGGAGATGCCCAGGTGGGCCGCCTCGCGCGTGCCGTGGGCCGTGGCGCAGCCGGTGATGATGTGCATCTCCGCGCCTTCTTCCACGATGACCACGTTGTGCACGTTCTGGCCCACGCCGTTGCCCTTGATGAACAGGCACGACTGCACGGGCGCTTCTATCTTCGCTCCCTTGCGGGCGCGGATGAAGTAGCCGCCGTGCAGGTGTTCCGCCGCCGCGCGGGTGTATTCGTCGCGGTTGGGGTCCACCATCTTCCAGAAGTACTGCGGCAGGCCGTCGTACAGCTTGAGGGCCTGCTTGATGTCCAGCAGTTCCAGCCCTTCCTGGGTGGATTTGCAGTGCACGCCGCTGTGGTTCATGTGCATGAACGAGCCGCTGCGCTCCTTGGTGTTCACGTCTATGCCAGCGTACAGCAGCCGCTTGCGGTCGAATTCGTCCAGGGTGGAAAGGTCGGTGATGGCGTCTGCCTGCGCCCCTTCGAAGCTGTAGCGCGAAAGGTCCACGTTCTTGAAAGCCATGGCTACAGCGCCTCCTTGATCTGGCCGAGCGTTGCGTCGGAATCGAGGCAACGCAGGCATTCCTGGTAGCCGTACTTGCTGACGTGGTCGAGGATGTCGCGGGGCCGCGCCTCGCAGCACAGGTGCCCGTCGTACATCACCTGGCCACGGTCGGCGTTGACGTATTCGAGAATGTAGCCGGTGTGGGTGATGATGAGCCCGGAGGTCTTGCAGCGGGCCTTCTGCTGCTTCATGGAGCAGGACGCAGGGGGCATGCCGTCCAGCAACTGGCGGGCGGTCTGGCCGATGAGGGCCATGTTCTCGAGGTCCACGCCGGATTCGGGCTCGTCGAACAGCACCAGGTCCGGCCGCTGCGCCATGAGCTGAAGCATTTCGGACCGCTTGATTTCACCGCCGGAGAACCCGGCGTTGACGTCGCGCTCCAGGAACCGGTCGAAGTTCACCTTGCGGGCCAGGTCTTCCACGTCCACCTCGCGCTCGCGGGCGCACATCTTCACCAGGTGGCCGGTCTTCAGGCCGTGGATGGTGGGCGGCCGCTGGAACGACATGCCGATGCCGAGCCGCGCGCGCTCGTACATGGGGGCGTGGGTGATGTCCTGGCCCTTGAACAGTATCTGGCCCTGGGTGACGGTATAGTTGGCGAAGCCCATGAGGGTCATGAGCAGGGTGGTCTTGCCGGAGCCGTTGGGACCGAACAGGATGAAGGTCTCCCCGGCCTCTATCTTGAGATCGATGCCTTTCAGAACCTCTACGTCGCCGATGCAGACGTGCAGGTCGCGTATTTCGAGCATGATGGACCCCTTGCGGTGATTTGCGCGACGTGCGCCCCCCGTGCGCGCCCGGCGCTTGTCCGTTCGCGGTGGCGAAGGCAGGGCGGGGGCGGCGAAAATGGCGGGGGCCGCCGCGCGGCAGCCCGAAACTTATGCGGCATACCCCCCGGTAAGTCAATGCGGGGAACCCTGCGGAAAAGGTAAGGAAGCACTCGCAACAGGGCGAAAAGACGGGGGGAGGGGGGCAGCGCGCCCCGATACGGGCGAGGAGGGCGGACGGGACTGGTCTGGCCAGCATGGTCTGGCCAGCATTGCCTGGCCGGACTGGTTCTGGCCGGACGGGTTCGGGACAGGGCGGGAGGCGGCGCGCAGGGAAGGCAGTCGGGGACAGCCGTTCCGTCATGCCTCCGGGTCGCGGGGCTGGCGGATGACGCCCCGGCCCCGGCCTTCCGGCACGTGGCAGTAGTAGCAGCGCCCCTTCTGACGGAACAGCGGCAGCAGCACGAACCCGGCCACGAACCCGCCCAGGTGCGCCCACCACGCGATGCCCGCGCCGTCGCTGCCCAGCGTGGTCAGCCCCGAGAGCAGTTGGGTGGCGAACCAGATGCCCAGATACACCACGGCGGGCAGGTCGAAGATCAGCGGGATGAACAGCAGCGGGACCAGCGTGGTGACCTTGGCGTGGGGGTACAACAGAAAGTATGCCCCCAGCACCCCGGCGATGGCCCCGGAGGCCCCCACCACCGGCACCGTGGACGAGGCGGAGAACACCAGGTGCGTCAGCAGCGCCGCCAGCCCGCAGGTGAGGTAGAAGATCATGAAGCGCAGCGGGCCCATGACGTCTTCAATGTTGTCGCCGAAGATCCACAGCGTCCACATGTTCACCAGAAAGTGGCCCCAGCCGCCGTGCAGGAACATGTGGGAAACGAAGGCCACTGCGCCCCCCGGCGGATAGCCGGAGGTCAGCGCCCAGTCCGGGTGGGCGAAGCGCGCGGGCACCACCCCCATGAAATGGAACAGGCGCAGGGTTTCGCCCGGCGTCAGCGTCTGCTGCCACAGGAATACGGCCAGGTTGGCGGCAAGAATGCACCACACCGCCCAGGGGGTGTGCACGCGGGGAATGGTGTCGCGCAGGGGGAACATGCGCTAGCGTCTCACGCCTGCCACAACGAGGCAAGATGACCGGCAAGGCGCGCGTCGCGCGCGGCGCGCAGCCGGGCCAGTTCGGCCAGCAGGCCCTGCGCCCGGCGGGCGAGGTCTTCCGGCGTGCCGGAGTTGTCCACCACCAGATGGCAGGCGCGCATCTTGTCCGCCTCCGGCCATTGCCAGGCCTCCATGGCGGCGATCATGTCCGGCGGCCAGCCGCGATGCGTTTCCAGCCTGCGGGCACGCTCGGCGAAAGGGCAGTGCACGCCCACCAGCAGGATGGATGGCGCGGCGGGGGGCAGGACGCCGACGGGTGTGCTTTCGGGGCGCGAACCGGAGTGCGCCGGGGTGGCGTGTCTGGCGCCGGACGTCGCGCCGGACACTGCGGCAAAGGCGCGCGTGGCCTTGCCTCCCCTGTTTTTCTTGCCGGGCAGCGTCGCGGCCGCGCTTGCTGCGCGTACCGGGCCGGTCTCCGCCCCTGCGTCGCGGCCAGCGGCGCCGCTGGAGTTGGTCGCCTTCCAGCCCGCTTCCAGAAACAGCGGCACTTCGGCCACGGCCACGGGCGCGCCCGCCGTCTCGGCCCGTGCGAAGAACGCGTCCATGTCGTGTCGGGCCAGCGGGTGGATCATCTCCTCCACCTCGCGGCGCAGGGCGGCGTCGGCCCGCATGGCCTCGAACAGGGCGCGCTTGTCCACCGGCCCTTCGGGCGCGGGCACGAAACGGTCGCCGTAACGGCCGCGCAGCAGGTGGTGCCCGCCGCCGCCCGGTTCGTACAGCCGGGCCACGGCCTCGTCGGCGCTCCACACCGGCAGGCCCGCGTCCTCCAACTGGCGCATCAGCGCGGATTTGCCGCATCCCGGCGAACCGGTGACCACCACCCGCTGCATGCGCCGCGACAGACGCAGGGCCAGCGCGGCGAAGTCTGGCGGGGGCGGGCAGGTGAAATGCATGTCCTCGCCCGATTCCGGGTGGCGGAAGGCCAATTGCCAGGCGTGCAGCATCTGGCGCGGGGGAAATTCCGGTTGGCCCGCCATGTCCGGCGGCAGCGGCTCCGCCGGGCCGTACACCGCGTCCTGCCACAGGGGATGGCCCACATGCGCCATGTGCACCCTGATCTGGTGGGTGCGCCCGGTGAAGATGCGCACCGCCACCAGTGCGAAGCGTCCGCCCGGATCGGCCAGCAGCACCCGCCACGCGGAGCGCGCGGGCTTGCCGCCCCTGTTTTCGGGCACCACGGCCATCTTCACCTTGTGCAGCGGATGGCGGCCGATGGGCGCGTCGATGTCGCCCGCCGGGGCGGGCACGCCGTGCACCAGGGCCAGGTATTCCTTGTTCACCTCGCGCTCGGCGAAGGCCCGTGAAAGTTCCAGGCGCACCGCCTCGGTCAGGGCCACCAGCAGAAGGCCGCTGGTGTCCTTGTCGATGCGGTGCACGATGCCGGGGCGAAAACCCTCTTGCGCGGCCAGTTCGGGAAAGTGGCGCACCAGCCGGTGCACCAGCGTGCCTTCCGGGCAACTGGGGCAGGGGTGCACGGTGAGCCCGGCGGGCTTGTCCAGCACGGCGATGGCGGCGTCGCGGTACAGCACGGCCAGTTCGCCTTCCTCGGGCGTCACCCTGGCGGCGGGCACGGCAAGGGTGAGCGTGACCGTCTGGCCCGGCTCAACGCGGGTGTTGGGCACGGTGCAGGCGCGGCCCTGCACCGTGGCGGCCCCGTCGCGGATGGCCCGCTTGACCTTCTCGCGAGAGATGGCGTCGGCGTGTCCGTCCGCATCGCCCAACCCGGCCATGGCATCGCCCAGAAAGCGGTCCAGCCGTTGTCCGGCGTGCTCCGGGGTGACGGTGAAGGAATGGGTGCGCGCTTCGGCCGGGGGGGGCGGTGAATTCGACATGTTTGGCAACGGTTGTGCTTTCACTTGACCGATGGGGGCGTGTTTTTTACAACCTGTGCGTTTGGGGGGCAAGCGCCCCGCGCACCGAGACAGACAAGGAGACCTATCGTGGCCGTTACCGTGGTGAATCATCCGCTGGTCAAGCACAAGCTGGGCATCCTGCGTCAGCACGACGTGCCCGTAAGCGAGTTTCGCGCCATTTCCAACGAAATATGCCGACTGCTTACCTACGAGGCCACCAAGGACCTCGAAACGGAGAAGGTCACCATACAGGGGTGGGCCGGGCCTGTCGAGGTGGAGCAGATCCGCGGCAAGAAGATCACCGTGGTGCCCATCCTGCGCGCGGGCCTTGGCATGCTGGACGGCCTGCTGGACATGATCCCCGGCGCGAAGGTCAGCGTCGTCGGCATGTTCCGCAACGAAGAAACGCTGGAGCCGGTCAAGTACTACGTGAAGCTGGCCAAGAACATCGAAGAGCGCATGGCCATCATCATCGATCCCATGCTGGCCACCGGCGGCACCCTGAACGCCACCATCGACCTGCTGAAGGAGGCGGGCTGCCCCCAGATCAAGGGGCTGTTCCTGGTGGCCGCGCCGGAAGGCATCAAGAAGGTCACCGACCGCCATCCCGACGTGGACATCTACGTCGCCTCGGTCGACGAGCGGCTCAACGAGCACGGTTACATCCTGCCCGGCCTTGGTGACGCGGGCGACAAGATATTCGGCACCAAATAAGGCGCACCACGGGGCGGGACAGCAAATGTCCCGCCCCTTTTTGTGAGGGGCCTCGCCGCCCCGCCGTTGGCGGTTGTCCCCTTCGACCGGCGTACCCAAGGGCATCATCCCCGCGCGGCACCACGCACCACATCAGCACATTTTCGGAGAGGGCCATGGCCAGAAAGACTATCCAGGTGGAGGAAAAGGTACCGTTTCTTCAGGGCATTCCCCTGAGCTTCCAGCACCTTTTCGCAATGTTCGGGGCATCGGTACTGGTGCCCACGCTGTTCAAGATCGATCCGGCCATCGTGCTGCTGATGAACGGCATCGGCACCCTGATCTACCTCGTGCTCTGCAAGGGCAAGGCCCCGGCGTTCCTGGGCTCCAGCTTCGCCTTCCTGTCGCCCGTGTTCGTGGTGCTGGGCGCGGATCAGGCCATGTGGGGGGCCAACTATTCCTACGCGCTGGGCGGGTTCATCGCCTCGGGCTGCATCTTCATCGCCGTGGCCCTGATCATCTGGAAGTTCGGCCCGGACTGGATCGGCGTGGTGCTGCCGCCCGCCACCATGGGCCCCATCGTGGCCCTCATCGGCCTTGAACTGGCCGGGGTGGCCACCGGCATGGCCGGGGTCATGCCCGACGCCAACGGCGTGTACAACTCCACCGCCATCATCATCTCCATGAGCACGCTGCTCACCGTGGCCTTCGGCTCGGTGCTGTTCCGGGGTTTCATGGCCATCATCCCCGTGCTCACCGGCATCGCCGTGGGCTACGTGGTGTCCATGGCCCTTGGCGCGGTGAACTTCTCGGGCGTGGCCGCCGCCCCCGTGCTGGCCACCCCCACCGTGTACATGCCCAAGTTCGACATCAACACCATCCTGATCATCATTCCGGCCGCGCTGGTGGTCATTTCCGAGCACATCGGCCACCTGGTGGTCACCGGCAACATCGTGGAGCGCGACCTGACCCGCGACCCCGGCCTGCACCGCTCGCTCATGGGCGACGGCGTGTCCACCGTGCTGTCCGGCTTCTTCGGCTCCGTGCCCACCACCACCTACGGCGAGAACATCGGCGTCATGGCCATCACCCGCGTGTACTCGGTGTGGGTCATCGGCGGCGCGGCCATCATCTCCATCCTGCTGGCCTTCGTGGGCAAGCTCTCCGCGCTCATCCAGTCCATCCCCACCCCGGTCATGGGCGGCATCTGCATCCTGCTGTTCGGCGTCATCGCCGCCTCGGGCATCCGCATGCTGGTGGAATCGCGGGTGGACTACTCCAAGCCCGCCAACCTCACCCTGACCGCCATCGTGTTCATCACCGGCATCAGCGGCGTACCCGTGCAGATCGGCTCGGTGCAGCTCAAGGGCATGGCCCTCGCCACCGTGGTGGGCATGGTCCTGTCGCTGATCTTCCACGTGCTGGACCGCAGCGGGGTGGCGAGTCCGCAAACGGACCTGTAAGAATATTGGGAATGATCGGGGGAAGGGAGGGGCTTTGGCGCTCTGCGGTCGCCATCCGTTAGATGCGCACTGCGTGCTCATCTAACGGATGGCGCAAAGCCCCTCCCTTCCCCCGAACCCCCATCCTTCCCGCAAACTGTTCATTTGGTCCGTTGCATCCCCGTCGCGGTAACGCGATGGGGATGCCTTCTCGGGCGGCCGGGGATGGAAAATCTTGATGGCATCATGGCGTGCGCGCCTGCTTGAAAGACCAATCCCTAAACGGGGGAGCAGGGGGCGATAGCCACCTGCCCGCCGGAGGCGAACAAAAAAGTGCCCGTTCAAATGACACGGCCCGCGCTTCACACGAAGTGCGGGCCGTTTGCATGAAAAGCCGAGGGAAAGTCAGGACTATGGTTGCAACCCGCCGCGTGCGGTGATGTGCCGGGTCAGTTCGGCGAACACGCCGTCGATGTCGAGGGTGGTGGTATCCACCGTTACGGCATCGTCGGCGGGGCGCAGCGGGGCCACGGCGCGGTTGCGGTCCATGTCGTCGCGTTCGCGGATCTGGGCGGCGATGGTGGCGAGGTCGGCGGGCTGGCCCTGCGCTTCCAGTTGCAGACAGCGGCGGCGGGCGCGTTCCTCGGGCGTTGCGTCCAGGAAAAACTTGTGGCGCGCGGCGGGAAACACCACGGTGCCCATGTCGCGGCCTTCCACCACCAGGGCGCAGGAGGCCCCAAGGGCCTGTTGCGCCGCTTTCAGCCGTTCTCGCACCACCGGCAGGGTGGCGATGCGCGAGGCAAGGGCCGCCACTTCCTCGGTGCGGATTTCGTCGCCCACGGGCACGCCGTTGCACGACAGCACGGAAGCGCCGCCCGCGCCGGACAGCGCGAAGCAGAAGCCTTCCAGCCGGGCGCGCAGCTCGCCTTCCGGCAGTTCGTGCGCGCCGGGGCCCAGCTTCCAGGCCAGGGTGCGGAACATGGCCCCGGTGTCCAGGTAGGCCACGCCCAGCGCATCGGCAAGGCGCTTGGCCAGGGTGGTCTTGCCCACGCCCGCCGGGCCGTCCAGGGTGACCACGGGAACCGTGGGCGCACCGGTGCTTCCGGCTGCCTTGGAACAGGCGCAACATTTACCCGGCATGGGACATGATCTCCCCGGCGGCCTTCAGGAACGCCGCGTTCTCGTCCGGGCTGCCCACGCTGACGCGCAAGAGGTCGGGCAGGCCGTAGCTTTTCAGCGGGCGGATGATGATGCCCCGCCGCAGCAGTTCCTCGAACAGGTGCGCCGCGCCCCTGGAAGATGCGGCCGGGCGGAACATCAGGAAGTTGGCCTTGCTGGGGTACACGTGGCAGCCCAGCGCGGTCAGCCCGGCCGTCAGCGCGTCGCGCCCCTCGGTGGTCACGCGCAGGGTCTCGGCGCGGAACACCTCGTCCGCCAGCGCGGCCATGCCCGCTTCTTCCGCCAGGATGTTCACGCTGAACGGCAGCCGCACCCGGCGCAGGTAGTCGGCCAGCTGCGCGGGCAGGATGCCGTAGCCAAGGCGCAGCCCGGCCAGGCCGAAGCTCTTGGAAAAGGTGCGCAACACGGCAAGGTTGGGAAATTCGTCGATGCGCGAAAGCAGCGAGTGGGCCGCCTCGTCGCCGCAGAAGTCCATGTACGCCTCGTCCACCACCAGCAGGCAGCCGGTGGGCAGGGCACGGGCCAGCCGTTCCAGGTCGGCCACGGGCGGGCAGAAGCCGGAGGGGTTGTCCGGCGTGGTCACGAACACCACGGCGGTGGCGTCGTCCACCAGCGCCAGCAGCCCGTCCCAGTCGAACGAAAAGTCCGCCGCCAGCGGGGCCTGGCGGAATTCCACGCCCGCGAGGCGGGTCTGCAACTCGTAGATGCTGAAGCACGGGTTGAACGCCACCACGTTGTGTACGCCCGGCACCGCGCGCACCCGCACGATGAGGTCGATGATCTCGTCCGAGCCGTTGCCAGCCACCACGCGCTCGGCGGGCACGCCGTGATGCGCGGCGATGGCCGCCGTCAGGCGTGGGTTGCCCGACTGGGCGTAGCGGAAGGCCAGGTCCGCCTTCTGGCGCAGGGCCTGCTGCACCACCGGCGAGGTGCCCAGCGGGTTTTCGTTGCTGGCCAGCTTGATGACGTGGGCAAGGCCGTACCTGTCGCGGATTTCGTCGATGGACAGGCCGGGCGTGTACGGCTTGAATCCGCGCACCTCGGGCCGCACGGCGTCGGGCGAGGCGAACGGAAGACCGCTGGGGGCGCTTGTGTCGGCGCTCATGGTGGAACGTGCTCCTTCGTTGGGCGCGCGGCGGGGCGGGGGTGCGCCCGCCGTCGCGGAAGACCCATCAGATAGTCCAAGGGGCGCGCACAGCGCAAGGGGCGGCGCGGGGAGGGCCGTGCGGCGGGTGAAGCCGGGGCTTGCCCCATCTGCACGAGCCCTGCATGGGCGCATCATTTGCCCGGCCCCTTGCCCCCTTGCCCCCATCCGCCGCGTGCGTATATCGTGAAGGATGGCCGCGTGCCCGTACGCGGCGCGCAGCACGTCTTGTTTCGCAGGCACATGGTCCACGGGGCGATGCGAACTCTCATGCGGATCCACGCGGGACAGCACACACGGAGGCAGATCATGATCGGCCAGAACGATACGGACAGGTTCGCGCGCGGTTCCGGCAGACCCCGCGTGGTCATCGTGGGGGGGGGCTTCGGCGGGCTGTGGGCGGCGCGGCGCCTGGCCCGGTCCGGCCGGGTGGACGTGGTGCTGGTGGACCGCAACAACTACCACACCTTTTTGCCGCTGCTGTACCAGGTGGCGGCGGCCGAGATAGAGCCGGAGCAGATCGCCTACCCCCTGCGCGGGGTGTTCCGGCGGCAGGACCGCGTCAGCGTGGCGCTGGCGGAGGTGCGCGGCGTGGATGGCGCGCGGCGGGTGCTGCACACCGACGGGCCGGACATCCCCTACGACCACCTGATTCTTGCGCCGGGCAGCCTTACCTCGTTCTTCGGGGTGCCCGGCGCGGCGGAAAACGCCTACACCCTGAAATCGCTGGAGGATGCGGTGCGCCTGCGCAACCACATCCTGGCCTGCTTCGAGCGCGCCAGCCTGACCGAAGACCCGGCCCGGCGCGCCGCGCTGCTGACCTTCACCGTGGTGGGCGGCGGGCCCACCGGCGTGGAGTTTGCCGGGGCGCTGGCGGAACTGGTGCGCACCCCGCTGGCGCGCGATTTTCCGGAACTGGCGGGCAAGACGCCTGCCCGCATCGTGCTGCTGGAGGCCGCCGACGGGCTGCTGACCGGCTTTCCCGAGCAGTTGCGCACCTACGCCCGCGACCGTCTGGCCCTGATGGGCGTGGAGGTGCGCACCAAGGCCGGGGTGGCCGAGGTGGGACCCACCGACGTGCGCCTGGGCGACGGCATGCGCATCGCCACGTGCACCGTGGCCTGGACGGCAGGGGTGCGCGGGCACGACGTGGCCGCCGCCATGGGACTGCCCGTGGGGCGGGGCGGCCGCGTGCCGGTGCTGCCCACCCTGCAGGTGGACGGGCACCCGGAAATCCACGTGGTGGGCGACCTTTCGCTGCCCGAGGGGCAGAACCCGCCCATGATCGCCCCCAACGCCACCCAGCAAGGCCGCCACGCGGCGTCCAACGTGCTGCGGTTGTTGCAGGGCGGCAAGGCCAAGGTTTTCCGGTACCGCGACAAGGGGGCCATGGCCACCATCGGGCGGCAGGCGGCGGTGGTGCGGCTGGGGCGCTTTGCCTTTTCCGGGCTATGGGCGTGGGTGCTGTGGCTGTTCGTGCACCTGGCCTACCTGATCGGCTTCCGCAACCGGCTGTTCGTGCTGGTGAACTGGGCGTGGGATTACCTGTTCTTCGAGCGTTCGGTGCGGCTTATCCTGCCGCGCGTGGCCATGGACGATGCGGTGTGCGAGGCCCCGACGGAGATGGCGGACGGCGCGGATGCCGGGGCCGGGAACGGGCAGGATGCCGCCGGGCCCAAGGGGGCGGGCGAAGCCGCGTCATGACCTTGCGCAAGGCAGCAAAAGTGACGGAGGCGGAGCGGGGAATGTTCCGGAACGCGTCCCATCACGAAAAGCAAACGGAAAGGACCGCCGCGAACGGTTCGCGACGGCCCCTGGTCTTCAACGAGTAGGGCAACGGGGAACAGGGCTCCATGGCCCGGCGGCCATTCCCTGTAGTCGTCCGGCTGCCCTGCGGGCTACACCGAAGGACGGATGGTCAGCACCGGCTGGCGGGCGCTCTTGACCACCTTTTCGGCCACCGAGCCGAACAGGATGCGGTCCAGCCCCTTGCGGCCGTGGGTGCCCATGATGATCACGTCCGCGCCTTCCTTGTCGGCGATGCCCAGGATTTCCTCGGCCGCGTAGCCGGTGACGATGCGCCCCTCGGCCTTGATGCCCTGGAAATTCTCGGACACGAACGATTCCATGGCCTTTTCCGCACCGGACACGATCTCGCCCACGAAGTTCTCGATGGAGTTCGGCGGCACGTGGAAGCCCACGTACTGGCTGAGCGAGGGGGCGGCGTACAGCACCAGCACCGATGCGCCAGCCATCCTGGCGAAAGAGGATGCGTATTCGGCAACGTCCTTGCTGTGCTCGGAAAAGTCCACGGCGCAGAGAATCTTCTTGAAGTCCTTCATGGTGTTCCTCCGTGGTTACGGGTTCCGTGCCCCTCGCGGGGTCGGGTGGCAGTCTGAACCTCTTCGTATTCTTACAGTATGCCCTGCGGGTGAAATAGACAAGGGCGGATTTCATGCGTACTGTCCGGTTGTGGGCAAGCCGTGCCGCCCGGCAGCTTTTTCCCGCTGTTCGTGAAAGCGTGGGTGAAAAATTTCAGGCGGTTGCATGGATAATGCCCGTGGCAGGGTTCTTGCTTCGGCACGGTCGGACCCTGCATGCACGACATGCGCTACATCCCTGACATGGGGGACGTCATGAAGATCGGCACGGAACAACTGGAGGCCCTGCAACGGCAGGAGCAGACGCAGAAGAAGACCACCGGGGGCGTGAGCGCCACCGGATCTGTGGGCGACTTCGGCGCGCTGCTCTCGCAGGAGCTGGCAGGCACCGAGGCATCGCAGTCCGCTGCGTCCGTGGCGCCGCCGGGGGCGGCGGGCATCGACCCGCTGCTCATGGCCTCGTCCGTCGGCAGCGTGGACGGCGTGGACGCCACCTCCACGGATGCGACCGGCCTCGATGAGGCCATGGCGCAACTGGACGGGTTGCTCGACAACTGGGACGCCTACGCCCGCGAACTGGGGCAGGGGACGTCTTCCGGCGGTCTGCGCGGCGCGTATTCGATGCTGCAAGGCATCGACAGTTCGTTGCGCGACCTCAAGCAGACCATGCCCAACCTTTCCGACCACGAAGGGCTCGCGGCCGTGGTCAACGAACTCGAAGTGATGGCCGCCACGGAGAAGTTCAAGTTCAACAGGGGCGATTACGCCTCGTAGGCTTGGGCAAACCGGCCTTTCCCCGTCGCGCGGGACGTGCGGCGGGGATGTACGGTGAGCCCGTCAGCGGCGTGCCGTTCCCTCGCCCCGGCGGGGAGACGGCATGACAGAGCGGCACGACGCCGCGCCTTCGGGCGCGGCGTTTTCTGTTTTTACATGATTATGGTGTGTTGGCGTGGTTGCGCGAGGCAAATTCAAACAAGCGGCACCGGAACTGCGCTGAGGGGACGAGGCGGACCGAACATCATTCCCGCGCGGGCAGCACGGCCAGCGGGGTGTACGCCGGGTGGGGGCCGCCAAGGTCGCTGCGCCACAGCACCATTTCGCGCACCATGCAGGCGGGCCAGGGCGAGGCGGAACGGGTGATTCCGGCGTTAATGGCTGCAAGCAGGGCCGCCAGCAGGGCCGCGCGCGCGTCCGCCGCCTGCGGGAAAGCGGGGAAAGTCGATTCGCCCTCCGGGCGTGCGCGAGCCCCCCGTTCAGCGCCCCTCGGTCCGTGTTCCTGCCGGTCGTGTTCGGGACGGTCGAGGCCCCGCGCCTCGTGCACGCGGGCCAGCGTGAGGTGCGGCGCAAAGGGGCGGCCCTCCGGTGCGAAGCCCAGCGGGGCCAGCGCCGCATTGACGGCCCCGGCAAGGGATGCGCACTCCTTCCCGCCCCGCGTCAGGCCCAGCCACAACACGCGCGGCGTGCCCCTGGCGGGGAACGCCCCGGCCCTGCCCACGGCCAGCGTGAACGGGGCGAAGGCCACTTCGGCCAGTGCCGTGGTGAGTTCCGGAATGCGCGGAGTTGGCACATTGCCCAGAAAACGCAGGGTCAGGTGCCAGTTGCCGGGGTGCGTCCAGCGCAGGCGGCGCAGCAGGTCGGCCAGCGCCGGTTGGCGGTCATCGGCGGGCGTGCGGCCGGGTGCGTGCAGGTGGTCGCGCAGCACGGCCAGCCGGTCTTGCCATTCCCGGGGCAGGGGCAGCCCCACGAAGCAGCGCACAGCAGACTCAGCGCCTTTTTGGCCAGACTGACCAGACTGGCAGGATTGCCCGGCCTGATCGGAGGGGACGGCAGCGCCCACGTCTCCGTCAGACCCGGAATCACGTCGGCCGTTCATGGCGCGTCCGTTTCCCGGGGCGGCTCCTGCTCCCCGAACAGGGCCAGCAGGGCTTCCACGGCGGCCTCGGCCGTGGCCAGGCGCACGGCGGCCCGGTCGCCTGGAAACAGGAAACGCCGCGCCTGTACGGCGTCTCCGTCGGCCACGGCCAGCCATACCGTGCCCACGGGTTTTTCCGGGGTGCCGCCATCGGGCCCGGCCACGCCGGAAACGGCCACGGCGTAGCGCGCCCCGGTCAGGCGGCGCACCCCCGCGGCCATGGCGTGCACCACGGGTTCGCTCACCGCGCCGTGGGCCGCCAGCAGGGCAGGGCCCACCCCCAGCACGTCGCGCTTCACCTCGTTGGCGTACGCCACCACCCCCCCAGTGAACCACGCGGAACTGCCCGGCACGTCCGTGCACAGCGCAGCGATGAGCCCACCGGTGCACGATTCCGCCGTGGCCAGCGTGGCCCCCCGCGCCACCAGCCGTTGCCCCAGCAATCGGATGCGCGCGTGGGGAGTGTCGGCGTGGCGGAGCAGGGCGGGAGAATCGGGCCGGGGCCGGGAACCGGCTTCGGGGGCGTGCGGGACACATGGGGCGGGGGGCATGGGCGGCTCCTGATGGACGGGGTTGCGCGTGGTGGGGGCGGTGGCGGATGGCGCGGGGCGCGCATCCTTCCGCCCGGCTACCACCGAGGAACCTGCGCGGCAAGTGGCGCGCTTGCTACGGGCTGCCAGCGCTGCTACTCTGGTGGCCGACCAGCAGCCCATGGAGACGCGATGACCGACCAGCGTGAGGAGATGGTTTCCGCCCTGCAGGATGAAGTGCTCAGCGAGATGGCCGAGACCTTCTTTTCCGCGCGCAAGGCCGTGGACGATGAAATCGAACTGTTCCGCTCCCGCGAGGACGAACTGCGCCGCGCCAGCCAGCGCGCCCTGTGCCTTGCGGCGTGGCTGTCGGACCTGCTGACCGGCCGGGACATGGCCGAACGGCTGTGGCTTGCGCTGGGCGTGCCCGTGGACTTCCTGTCCCTGGTCGACTCCGGCGAACGCTGTCCGCACCGCGACCTGCCCTTTGCCTGGACCCGGCGCGGCCGGTATGAAAAGCTGCTGCAGGACGTGTACGAGGACGCCTGGCGCGCCTTCGACGACTACGTCAACGGTACGGCCACGCCCGTGCCGGGGCGGCCGGGCAAGGTGCGCCGTCTGGGCTACCGGCGGTACCGCCGCTGGGCGGGCGAGATCAACCGGATGGTGGAGAAGGTCAACCGCGACCATTCGCCCTCGTGCGTGCTGGGCATGGCGCGGTCCATGGACGTGCAGGGGCAGGACAAGCTGCGGGTGGCTGGCGGCGGCATGGACGGCTACTCGTGCGCCCTGGACGCCACGCTGGCCCTGCCGTGCCTGGACGAGCGGGTGCCCGCGCTGCCCGACCTGCCGGAACTGCCGCCGCCGGACGCGGCCGCGCGCACCCTGCGTTCCTTCGCCCGCAAGGCGTGGGACGAGCGGCGCGCGCGCGCGGCCGAAGTGCTGGCGCGCGTGGAGCATTCGCAGGAATGACATTTTTTCGATGACACGCTTCGGGCCAGCCGCCCGGCAAGCCGGGACATCCGGCCAGCCGGTGGCGGGCCGAACACGACGGACGTTGCAGATACGGCGGGCATGGACCGAAATGGGGCGGTCCATGCGGACCCAACGCACATCAGAAGGCGCGCCGCGCGCAGGGGCCGCACGCGGCGCACGCCACGCAAGAGGGGAGAAGACATGGACGCGAAGCAACCGGCGGCCGAACCCGCCGCCAAGTCCGGCGGCGAGCGCAGGCGCGCCGCCCGCGTGGCGGGGCGGTACAAGGGCCGCATCGAGATTTCCGGTTACGGCTTTTCGGTGATGACCTGGGACGTCAGCCTCACCGGCGCGCGGTGCGCCGTGCGCGGCAAGTTTCCCGAGGGCACCGTGTGCACGCTGTTTGTGCAGAACGCCAAGGGCGAGGAAATGGGCCTGCCCGCCCGCGTGGTGCGCGGCACCGGCAACGACGTGCGGCTGAGCTTTTCGTTGGTGTCGCCAGAGGCCAGCGTGTTCCTGCGCGCCCTGACCGGCCTTTCATAGCGTCGGCGTGCCGGTGGCCGCCGCCCGGCAGGGCGGCGCGCGAACGAACCTGCACGGAAGGAACGGGGGAAGCATGCGCGTGCTGGCGGCGGACATAGGCGGCACCAACAGCCGCTTCGCCCTGTACGAAACGGACGGGCTGGCGCGCGGCCATGCGCCGCGCCCGCACGACCGCCTGTGCGCGGTGCGCCTGCCCACGGCCGGGGCCGCGTCCTTTCCGGACCTGCTGCGCCAGGCCGCGGCCGTGGAGCCGGGGCTGTTCGTCCCGGCGGACGGGATGCCCCCGGCGCTGGCCGTGTTCGCCGTGGCCGGGCCGGTGCGGGGCGGGCGCAGGTGCGCGCCGCCCAACATCGCCTGGGCGGTGGACCTGGACGACCCCGCGTTGGGGCCCCCTGACGGGGCCGCGCCGGGCCAGCCTCCGCTGTCCGCGCTGCCCCCCTTGCCGCCGGTGCTGCTGATCAACGATTTCGTGGCCCAGGCCTATGCCTGTCTGCGTTCCGGCATGCTGGACGTGCTGGATGTCCAGGACGGGGTTGCCGTGCCGGACGCGGCCATGGCCGTGGTGGGGGCGGGCACCGGCCTTGGCAAGTGCCTGCTGCTGCCGCCCTGCCAGCCGGGCGCGCCGCCCAGGGCCCTGCCCTCCGAGGGCGGGCACTCCCTGTTCCCTTTCATCGATGAGCGGGAAATGGCCTTTGCCGCGTTCATCCGCGCCCATACCGGGCGGCAGGTCATCGGCGACCTGGTGGTGTCCGGCCCCGGCCTGCGCCTGCTGCACGCCTTTCACACCGGGCAGTGGCTGGAGCCGGCCGAGGTGGCGGCGCGTCTGGTTCCGGGCGGCACCCCCCGTGACGAACCGGACAAGGGCGTCGGCCAGGCGTTGCCTCAGGTGCTGTCCCAGGTACTCTCATCGTTCGCACGGTTCTATGGCCGCGCCTGCCGCGACTACGTGCTGGAAACCCTGGCCCTGGGCGGGCTGTTCATCGCGGGCGGTGTGGCCGCCGCCGTGCCCGCGCTGGTGACCCACCCGGCCTTCGCCGAAGCCTTCCGCCAAAGCGACACCCACGCCGACCTGCTGCGCGGGGTGCCGGTGCGCCTGGTGCGCAGCCCCGACGCCGGGCTGCTGGGCGCGGCCCTGTATGGCGCCCTGAACGTCCCCCAGGATACGACTGCAAACGGCGGGCGGGCAGCGGCCCGGCACGCCGACAAGGAATCGCATGCGGCCAAGGCGGACTGAGACGGCGCGGCGCAGCCTGTTGCTGGCGGTGGTCGTGGCCTGTCTTGCGGCGGCGTGGTGGTCCGGCCTTGGCGAATGGCTGTCGCTGGCCCGGCTCAAGGCCTCGCAGGCGGAGTTGGTGGCCTGGCACCAGCGGCAACCCGTGCTTTCGGTGGGCGCGTACTTGGCGGTGTACGTGGCCTCGGCCGCGCTGTCGCTGCCGTGGGCCACGGCCCTGACCCTGGCGGGCGCGGCGGTGTTCGGCTTCTGGACCGCGCTGTGGGCCACCTCGCTGTCCAGCAGCCTGGGGGCCACCCTGGCCTTTCTGGGGGCGCGCTACGTCTTCCGCGACGCGGTGCGGGGGCGCTTTGGCCACCGTTTGGCCCGCATCGACGAGGGCCTTGCGCGCGACGGGGCGTTCTACCTGTTCGGGCTGCGCCTGGTGCCCGCGTTTCCCTTCTTTCTGGTGAACCTGCTCATGGGGCTGACGGCCATGCCCGTGCGCACCTATTTCTGGGTGTCGCTGGTGGGCATGTTGCCGGGCACGGCCGTGTACGTGAACGCCGGGCGCGAACTGGGGGCCGTGGCCTCGCCGGGCGACGTGCTGTCGCCGGGGTTGCTGGCCGCCATGACCCTGCTGGGCGTGTTCCCGCTGCTGGCGCGCCGGGTGCTGGAGCGGGTGCGTTCACGCCGCGCGGGACCCGGTTCCGGCCCGGCGGCGGCAATGCGGCGCGACGGCCGCAAGG
This sequence comes from Desulfovibrio sp. A2, assembly GCF_000226255.1. GTDB lineage: Bacteria > Desulfobacterota > Desulfovibrionia > Desulfovibrionales > Desulfovibrionaceae > Cupidesulfovibrio. Next base: position 23,440 of record NZ_AGFG01000023.1, on the reverse strand, counting down.
AGGACGAGCATGGCCCGGACCACACGACATGACGCGGACCTGCTGGTCATCGGCGGCGGCGCGGCGGGCCTGACGGCGGCCGCAGGGGCGGCCCGCCTTGGCGCGCGGGTGGTGCTGGCCGAACGGGAGCCCGCCCTGGGCGGCGATTGCCTGCATCACGGCTGCGTGCCCAGCAAGACCCTGCTGGCCACGGCCAGGGCGCGTCAGGCCATGCGCCGCGCCGCGTTCTTCGGCCTGCCCGCGCCGGAGCTGGAACCGGTGGACTTCGCCGCCGTGGCCCGGCGCATCCGCGAGGTGCAGGCCGTCATCCAGCGTCACGATGCGCCGGAGCGGTTCGCCTCGCTGGGGGTGGACGTGCGCTTCGGCCCGGCCCGCTTTTGCGACGAGCACACCGTGGATATCGGCGGGCGGCGGGTGAGCGCGGCGCGCATCCTCGTGGCCACCGGGTCGTCGCCGCAGCTGCCGCCCCTGCCGGGGCTGGATTCCGTACCCTTCCTGACCAACCGCGAGGTTTTTTCGCAGGACACGCTGCCCGCGTCTCTGCTGGTGCTGGGCGGCGGTCCCATGGCCTGCGAGATGGCCCAGGCCTTCGCCCGGCTGGGCACGCAGGTGACCATGGTGCTGCGCGGCCCGCGCATCCTGCCGCGCGACGACGCGGACATGGCGGGCGTGGTGCATGCCGCGCTGGCCACGGACGGGGTGCGCGTGCTGGCCGGGGCCACGGTGAAGATGCTGCGCCAATGGCGCGATGCGGACGGCGAGGGAGTGGAGGCGGACCTGGAAGTGCCCCTGGGCGAGGGGCGCGGCCCGCTCGTCGTGCGCGCGCAGCGGCTGCTGGCGGCGCTGGGCCGCACCCCGGAAACCGCCGGGCTGGATCTGGCGGCGGCGGGGGTGGCCACCGGAAAACACGGCGGCATCGTGGTGGACGGCCGCATGCGCACCAGCCAGGGGCACATTTTCGCGGCCGGGGACGTGACCGGCGACTGGCAGTTCACCCACGCGGCCGGGCACGAGGCCGGGGTGGTGGTGGCCAACGCCGTGCTGCGCCTGTCGCGCAAGGCGGACTACACGCGCATGCCGTGGTGCACCTTCACCGATCCGGAACTGGCCTCGGTGGGCTGCAACGAGCGCATGGCCGCCGAACGCGGCCTGCCCGTTGACGTGCACGTGGAGCCGTTTTCCGCCAACGACCGCGCCCTGGCCGAAGGCGCGCCCGAAGGGCGGCTGAAGCTGGTGCTGCGCAAGGGAGGCGGCAAGGTGCTGGGCGTGCAGGCGGTGGGGCCGCACGCGGGCGAGGTGCTGAACGAATGGGTGGCGGTGCTGGGCGGCGGTGTGCGCCTTTCCGCGCTGGCCGGGGCCGTGCATCCTTATCCCACGCTAGGAGAGATTTCTGCCCGCGCGGCGGGCAACGTGGTGTCGCGGGTGCTGTTTTCCGGCGGGGTGCGCAGGGTGTTGCGGCTGCTGTTCGGCTACCGGGGCTGATGGGTCTGGCGGGCTGACCAGACGCATGGAACCGTCCGGGCACGTTCGCGGGCCGCTTCCGGCGGGCGGTGGCAGGAAATGAAGTGCCCCCGGAGACGGTGGCAGAAGCGGGGGTACCGTCTCCGGGGGCTGTTCCGGGGGCATGTTTGCGAAGGGAGTGACGCGGTGCGCGGCTCCCTTCGATGATGCCTATCTAACACCGCTATGCACTGTGCGATATTGGGTGGAACGCTGAATTCCCAGGTAGGGAAGGCGGTAGGGAACCCCCATGAACGGTGCAGGCGCATGGGGCCATGCACGGCAGGGGCCGTGCGGCCTGGGGCGCGCCGCCAGCCATGCGGCCAGGGCGTGCGTTCGGGGCATGCGATAAGGACGCGCGCGGCGCGGGCCATGCGATAAGGACGCGCTCGGCGCGGGCCATGCGATAGGGACGCGCGCGGCGCGGGCCCGTGGGCTTCGCGCCAGACGCGGACAATGTTCAACGAAGTCGGGGGATGAGGGATGCCGCTGTTCGGGGCGCACATGTCCGTGGCCGGAGGGCTCTGGCGCGCGGTGGAGCACATCGAGGCCGTGCGGGGCGATGCCTTGCAGGTGTTCACCGCCAACCAGCGGCGGTGGGAGGCCCCTCGTCCCCCGGATGAAGACGCGGAGCGGTTCCGCGCCGCCGTGGCCGCGTGGGGCGGCGGGTTCGTGGCCTCGCATGCCTCGTACCTGTTCAACCTTGCCTCGCCGAACGAAGACGCGGCGCACCGTTCGGTGCAGGGGCTGGCCGCGGAAATCGAGCGTTGCGCGCTTCTGGGCATCGCGTGGGTGGTGCTGCACCCCGGTGCGCATCTGGAGGGCGGACGCGGCGAGTCCGCCGTGGCGGACGGCACGCGGCGGGTGGCGGAACGGCTTGCGCGCGCCTTCGACGCGGCGGGCCGTCTGCATCCCGAAGCCGCCGGGGTGGGCGTGCTGCTGGAGAACACCGCCGGGCAGGGCACCTGCCTGGGAGCCGACATGGCGGAGCTTGGGCGCATCGTGGACGCCTGCCCGGCGCGCGAGCGGCTGGGGGTGTGCATCGACACGGCCCACGCCTGCGCCGCCGGATACGACCTGGCCACGCAGGATGGCTACGCGCGGCTGATGGCGGCGGTGGACGGAGCGGTGGGCCTGGCGCGGGTGCGGCTGTTCCACGTCAACGACAGCGCCACGCCGTGCGGGGCGCGCAGCGACCGGCACGCGCACGTCGGCCTGGGGCACGTGGGCGCGGCCGGGTTCGCCCGGCTGGTGCGCGACCCGCGCTTTTCCGGCCATCCCATGGTGCTGGAAACGCACAAGGGCAAGGACCTGGCCGAGGACCGCCGCAACCTGCGGGTGCTGCGCCGTCTGGCGGCCGGGGATGACCCGGCGCTTGCGGCGCGCGACGTGGAGGGATTGCAGGAATAGGGCGGATGCCCGGCCGGGAGTCCGGCCGGGCGTTGCCGGGCGTTCCGAACTCCGCGCGGCTGATCGAATTTTGCCTTACGCGGATCGAAGGCGGGTACCTGCGCGGCGGCGCGCGGTTCGTGGTGTGTGTTTGGCGGTGTGCGCTTGATGTGCGGTGAATGCGCGCGGGGGAGGTGACCGACCCTCCCCCTGTTTGCTGGGCTACTGGCGGGAGGCGGTGTCGCCTTCCGGAGCGTTGTCCGAGACATCGACCGCCCCCGCGTCCGCGCCGGATTCCGGCTCGGTATGGGGCGTTTGCTGTCCGGGCAGCAGCGACCCGGGGCACGACGCGCCCGACGGGCATCCGCCCGCTCCGCCTGCTCCTGCGGACGCGCATCCGGAACAGCCAGCGGTGTCGCCGCCCGCGCCGGGCGCGGTGACCGCGTACTCCGGCAGCAGATGGGGCATCAGTTCCTTGGTGGCCGAGCGGTGCGCGGCCTCCACGAACACGCCGCCGTCCCGCGCCGTCACGTCGAAGCGCGTAACCACCCGGCGGTCGTCCGGGAACATCAGCCGTTTCTGGCGGATCATTTCCTCCACGATGCCTTCCAGCGCTTCCTGCGCGTCGTCGGTAAGGTCGAAGCGCACCAGCGACAGGCGCAGGTTGGCGCGCCAGCGCTCGTCGGGCAGGAAGGCCGCGTTCCACGCGAACACGCCAAGGCTCACGGCGTTTTCCGGGCCGCTCAATTCCTTGGCCACGGCCAGAAGCGGGCGGCAGAAATCGTGGATGGTCTGGGAAAAGGGGTCCATCTGCCGTTCGGCCTTGCGGCGGCGGATTTCGGCGATGCGCTTCTTCAGCTTCTTGGCGGTGGGAGCGGCCATGGTGCCTCGCTGCGGTAAGGTGCGTGGCGCGCCCGTGCGGGCGCGAACGGCAGGTGCATAGGCGGTTTCGCGGGCAAGCGCAACCCGCCGGGGCGTTTGGGGAGCGGGGCCGCCAGATGCGGAAAGCAGGAACCCGCCGTTTTCGGCGGGTTCGTCGTGTGGATGCCTGTGCGAGGAAGGGTGTCGTCGCGGACGGGGGCATGCGGTCTGCCCCCGGTCTGCACGCCAGGCCCCAAGGTTCAGCGGCGGCGCGAACGGGCCCACAGGGCGATGCCCGCCAGCCCCACGATGTAGCCGATGCCGCCCGCAACATCGGCCATGCGCGGACCGCCGGATTGCATGGCCGCCAGCGAATGGCGCAACGGGGCCACCTGCTCGGCCACGGACTCGGCCACGATGCGGCGCAGGGCCGCTTCATCCAGCGTGGTTGCCGCGCCGGACCCCGCGCGCGCGGGGGAAACGGCGGGCGTCGGGGCCTTGGGCGCGTCCTGTGCCGCGGGGCCGGGCTCGACGGCGGGGCCGCCCTGCGCATCGGGTTGGGCGGTTGCCTCGGGCGCCGACAGGTATTCCTCGGCGGGCATGGTCCAGACATTGCGGTGACCTTCGCCCGCCTGCACCTCTATGACCAGATCCGCCTTGCCGGCCCGCATTTCCGGGGTGATGGGCAGGGCGCAGCGCCCCTTGGCGTCGGTGATGCCCGTGCCGAGCACCGCGCCGTTGGCGGCGGAGGTGACGGTGACCTTGGTGTCGCGGGCGGGGTTGCCGCTGCTGAACGAACTTTCACAGCGGATGGCCCCGCCTTCCACCCAGGCGAACACGTTCACCCGGTGGGCCAGGGCCGGGCGCGCCTGCGCGGCGACAAGCGCGATGGCGACGAGCAGGGTCGCCAGAAGGGAAGCCGCGAGCGATGCGCGCGAGGGAAACGGGGTCGGTGTGGAATGCATGGTGCCTCCTGCGTGTTGCCCCTTTGCAATGCATCATTTTTTTGCAAAGTTCAAACTTCAAGCATGCGTTTTTTTAAAACGTGCTACGAATTCTCGACGCGCGGCGGCACGATCGGGCGGCTTTCGCTTGCCTGCGCGCGCAGTTGAGGCTATCAGGTCAAAGATATCACCTTCAGGAAGAAGGGTAGACGGATGAAGGACGCAAATCCGAAACATGCACAGGGCGCGCAGGCGGAAGCCGACACGGGCCGCGAGCCCCTTGGTCATTCCCCTGACCATCTTGCGGGCCACCCCGCGAACCATTCCCCAAACCATCCCCCAAACCATCCGGCTGACCATCCCGTGCTCGACCGGTCAGGGGCCATGCACCGCCTGGAACTGGACGCCGAAAGCTATGGCCAGTTGCTGGCGCTGATGACCGTGGAGGTGGCCGGAACGCTGGACGCCCTGACCGAGGCCTGGCGCAGCGACGACCGGCAGTCCATGCGCCTGCACGCGCACCGCCTGAAGAGCGAGGCCGCCAACGTGGGTGCCGAGGAAGTGCGCTTTGCCGCCGCCCGTCTGGAACGGCTGCTGCGGCAGATCGAAGAGGCGGGCGTCCAGGAGGCTGGCGCGGCGGGGGCGGATGCTAACGGCGACGCCACGGCGGCCGTCAGTCATTTGCGCATGGCGCTGGCGCGTCTGGCCGCCGTGCTCGGCCAGTAACAGGCGGCAACGGCTGGCAACGGCCAGCGGGGCAGCAGCGGTCGCCTGATATTTCGCGGACATCCGGCTCGTCTGGGGCGTCCCGCGCATGCCCGATTGCCGCACCCTCGCACCGTCGGCCGGGGTCACGGGGGCAGCTGTCCCGTTTTGTCGGCTACGCCATCCGGCCCGCGCGCCTCGGTATTTCCCGGGGGTGTAGCCATCTTCCCGACTTACGCGGTGCCCGCTCCGCATCCGGCGCTCTAAAGCAAAACGCCATCCGGCCGATGAAGTTTCCGACGGGGTGCGCCCACCCCGCCGCGACCCTTTGCGGAAGGTACGCCCATGCTTCGCCGTTTTTGTGCATTTCCTGCCGTTGCTCACGCCGCGCGCGGCTGTGCGCCGCTTTGGCGCGGCGTGTCCCGCGTCCTGTTGCTGGCCGCGCTGCTGGCGTTGCCCGCCTTTGCCGCCGAAGGGCTGTGCGGGCCGACGGCCACGCCGCCGCCGCGCAACGTGCCCGACGAACCCTTTGCCGAAACCCGCGCCGGGCGGACCCTGGACGAGCCCGACGACTGGAGCCGCATGGCCACGGCCACGGCCCTGCGGGTGTACAAGGCGCTGGACGACCGGGCCGACCTGGTGGCCCTGCCCATCCGCATCACCCCGCCCAACGCCCGGCCCTTCGCTCTGGCCTACCAGAATCTGCTGGCCACGGAACTGGTCTCGCGCGGGATGCAGGTGTCCCTCGCGCCAGAGGCCGACGCCGTGGAGCTGGACTTCGCGGTGCACGCCGTGCCCGTGGGGCCGCAACAGCCGGTGTCCGCCGCGCACACCCGCCCCGACGACAAGTGGGAGGTGGTGCTGACCACCACCATGTGGCGCGGCAACCGCTACGTCATCCATACGGCTGATGGCTTTCTGGTGCGCGGGAACGAACTGGGCAAGTACGTGGACCCCGACGCGCCCGGCCACACCGTGCGGCCCTTCCGGCCGCGCAGCGTGCCCATGGTCAACAGGTAGAACAGCCGGAACGGCCGCCCCAGGCCGCGCAACCGTCAGACCGGGAGGCGACGCATGTCCGCATCCACGACATATCCTGAATGTTTCCGGGCAGTCCGAACGGCGAGCCTGATGCTCGCCCTGTCGGCCTGCCTGGTGGCGGCCGCGCTGCACGCGGCCCCGGCGCGGGCCGATGCCGGTCCCGTGGGCGCGGCCGCGCGCCAGCCCGCCGCGCCGGACGCCGTGCTGGTCAACCCGCCGGAAGGCTCGGAACTGCTCAACGCCAACACCTACGCGGCCGATGCGCTGCACGCGGTGATGGCCTCGCGCGTGAGCACGGGCAGCCCCATCCTGGTGGCCACCCTGGCCGACGTGGACAATCTGGAGCGCAGCACCCCCTTCGGCCGGGTGACCATGCAGCAGGTGGCCTCGCGCCTGGGCCAGCACGGCTACCGCGTGCTGGAGGTGCGCATGGGGCGCGCCATGACCTTTTCGCCGCAGGGCGAATTTCTGCTCTCGCGCGACGCCACCCGCCTGATGCAGTCGGAATACGACGCCCAGGCCGCCCTGGTGGGCACCTATTCGGTGGCGGGCGGCACGGCCTACGTCTCGTTGCGCGTGGTGCGGCTGGATGACGCCGCGGTCATGGCCGCCTACGAGTACCACCTGCCGGTGCGCGGCGATGCCCGCCGCCTGATGGCCGGGCAGGGCGATCCGTGGAGCCAGTACGCCGGACGGCGGCAGGCGTTTTCCGGCGCGGCGGTGGCGTCGGCCGTGGCTCCCGCTGCCGCCGTGAGCGGCCCGGCTGGCCAAATCGGGCAGGCAGGCATGTCGGGCGGCCGCCCCGTCTATCCGACACCGGTGGCCGTGCCCGCCGCGCAGCCCACGGACCCGGCGGCCATGCCGTTGCTGAAGGATTTTCCGCCCATCGGGTCCAAGTCTTCCGCCACGGCGGGCAAGCCCGTGGTCAAGAAGGCGGTCCCGGCCCAGAAACAGGCCGTCAAGAAGCAGGCTGCCAAGCCCGCCGCCAAGGCGGCGGTCAAACCTGCGGGCAAGGCCCCCGCCAAGAAGGCGGACGGCAAGACAGCGGCCAAGCCAACCCAATCGGCCCAACCGGCCCAACCGGTGCAGAAGCCCGCGCCCGCACCCGCCACCCCGGCGGCTCCGCAGTCCGAGCCCCAGCCGGGGCAGCCCTCGGGGTAGCGCGAACCGGAGCGTCCCCGAACCCTGCATGAACGGAATATCCGAAACGCCCGGCGGCGCGCGGCAATGCGCTCCTCCGGGCGTTTCACGTCGCGGCGCAGGATATGGAAACATGCCGTGGCAAACGTCGGGGCGGTTCCGGCCGACGCGTCGGGCAACGCGGTGGCGATGGGGCAGCGTGGCCGAATCGGGTCGGGGCGGCCCCGACTGGCGCGCCTGTTCTTGCTCCGTCCGGGGCGGGCGCGGCCGCCACGTCGATTTCACTTGAATTCCAAGCCCGAAGGGCCTATGTCTGCGGTGCCGGACGCGGGCGCCGCCCGTTCCGGCATCATCCCCAGCTACATCAGGCTTCACTTGACGCAGACCTGCATACCGGGTAAACAGGTCCGTTCATATTTTTTGAAGGAGAAATTCCATGTCGAAGAGAACCTACCAGCCCAGCAAGATCCGCCGCAAGCGCACCTGCGGCTTCCGCGTCCGCATGAGCACCGCCAACGGCCGCGCCGTCATCCGTCGCCGCCGCGCCAAGGGGCGCAAGAGATTAGCTCTCTAGTCTTCCCCCGGCGCAACCGGCTTGTCCGGCGGCCCGACTTCGTGGTCTGCTACGACAAGGGGCGCCGTCTTTTTTCCAAGCATTTCGTTCTGTTCGTCCTATTCGACCTGGATCGCACGGCCAGCCCGGAAGGGTGGCGCCTGGGGCTGGCCGTTACCAGGAAGACGGGGTCGGCCGTGCGGCGCAACCGCGTGAAGCGGGTGCTGCGCGAGTTCTTCCGGCTCCATCGCGCCTTGATGCCCGATGGCGTGGACGTCATCGCGGTGCCCAAGCGCCACCTCAAGCCCGAGCGGGTCACTCTCGCCCTCGTCACCCAGGAACTTCTGCCCCTGCTGGCGGAACTTGGCGCACATCGCTGCGCTGAAGACCGCACTGGCCCCAACCGGCCAACGGCAACAGGGGCGGAGCCTTCCGAACCGGATTCGCCTCCGGATTCGCCTGGACCGGAATTTTCCGGACCGGGGCCTGCCGGGCCTGAAACGGCCGCGTCGCGAACGACCCGGCCGGACACGGCTCCATCAGGCTCCGCCCACATCGACGAGGCCCGGCCGGACACGGCCCGCGAGGCGGAAACCGGAGCGCAATGAGCACCTTACCGCGCGAACTGGTCGTGTGGCCCATCCGCTGCTACCAGCGCCTCATCTCGCCCTTCCTTCCGCCTGCCTGCCGGTACGTGCCGACCTGTTCCGCCTACGCCGCCGAGGCCGTGCTGACGCACGGCGTATTGCGCGGCTTGCTGCTGGCCTGCCGGCGGCTGCTGCGTTGCCACCCTTGGTGCGCAGGCGGGTATGATCCCGTGCCCCCTCCCCGGCATTCCCGACGCGTTGCCCCCGGCGTTTCCGCCAGCGCAACAGCCAGACACGCAACAGCACAGGAGCTGTCGATCTCCCATGGAAAGTAAGCGCGCCATCATCGCCATCGCCTTGAGCCTGGTTGTCATCTTGGGTTGGAGCTATCTTGCCGACCACATGGGCTGGAACGGCCAGCCCGCGCCCCAGACCCAGCAGGACCAGGCCGCCCCGCAGGCGGCCCCCCAGGCGGCCCAGCAGGCCGCCGCACCCGCTCCCCGCAGCGACGCCCCCGTCTTCCTGCCGTCCGCCGGGCGCGAGGTGACGGTCGTCACGCCGCTGTACAAGGCCGTGCTGCATTCCGGCGGCGGCGTGCTGAAGCACTTCAGCCTCACGCGCTACCGGACCGCCATCACCGCCGGGGCTCCGGCCGTGGACCTGGTGGACACCGCCGCCACGGTCATGTCGCCCCTGGGCCTGCTGGTCAACGGGCAGCCCTCGTGGAGCACCGGCCAGTGGTCCTTCGACGGCGGCGACCTGTCGCTGGCCGCCGGTCAGTCCGGCAGCCTGACCTTCACCGGCGAAGTGGACGGCGTGCGCGTGGTGCGCGAACTGACCTTCAACGCCGACACCTACCTCATTTCCGAAAAGGTGCGTCTTGCTCCCCTGGCCGAGGCGCGCACCGTGCGCCTTGGCTTTACCGTGGGCGCGGGCAACCTGTCGCCCAACGGCGGCCAGTACGACAGCACCCGCGTGGCCTGGCTGCAGGACGGTTCGTTCAGCGAAAAGACCAGCGCCTCCGACCTTGAAAAGGGCGTGCAGGAAACCGGCGCCCTGGGCTGGGGCGCGGTGATGAGCAACTACTTCCTGGTGGCGGCCGTTCCGGCCGAGGCCACCGGCGTGACCATGAAGGGCAAGCTGCAGGAAGGCGTGTACCGCGTGGCCATGGAGCGCGGCGACGTGTCCATTCCCTCGGGCGGCGAAACCAGCGTGGCGTGCAGCTACTGGATCGGCCCCAAGGACCGCGAACTGCTGAAGGACGCGCCCAATCACCTGGCCGAAGCCATCAACCTCGGCTGGTTCAGCATCATCGCCCGCCCGCTGGTGGACCTGCTGGTGTTCTTCAACAAGTACGTGGGCAACTACGGGGTGGCCATCATCCTGCTCACCGTGGTCATCAAGCTGGTGTTCTGGCCGCTCTCGCACAAGAGCTACAAGTCCATGGAGCAGATGAAGAAGCTCCAGCCCATGCTCCAGAAGCTGCGCGAGAAGCACGGCGACGACCGCGAGAAGATGAACGAAGAGATGATGCGCCTGTACAAGACCTACAAGGTCAATCCGGCGGGCGGCTGCCTGCCCATGCTGGTGCAGATTCCCGTCTTCTTCGGCCTGTACCAGGCGCTGCTGAACGCCATTGAACTGCGCCATGCCTCGTTCGTCACGCATCTGCCGTTCACCGACATGGTCTGGCTGGCCGACCTTTCGGCCAAGGACCCGTACTACATCACCCCCATCGTCATGGGCGCCACCATGCTGTTGCAGCAGAAGCTGACGCCCGCCCCCGGCGACCCGACCCAGGCCAAGATCATGATGTTCATGCCCGTGGTGTTCACCTTCATGTTCCTGAGCTTCCCGTCGGGCCTCGTGGTGTACTGGCTGTGCAACAACGTGCTGTCCATAGCGCAGCAGTGGTGGATGCTCCGCAAGGCATAGGACGTGGCTTTCGCCGTCCTTCCGCCCGTGCCGCGCGCACGGCGGTAAGGACGGCCAAGCGCCGGGCGCGCCCCGCATGACGGGCGCGCCGCCCGGCGGCGGGCCACCCGCCCGCAAGGCCCCTCCGGCTCCGCCTTCCCTCCCTCCCTTTTCGAGGTGACAGCATGGATGGATACAAGGAGTTTCAGGGCAAGAGCCTTGACGACGCCATTCGCGAGGCCTGCTCCTACTTCGACGCCCCCCGCGAAAAGCTCGAGATAGACATCGTTCAGGACGCAAAGTCCGGCATCTTCGGCATCGTGGGCGCGCGCAAGGCCAAGATCCGCGCGCGCCGCGCCCAGATCGGGCGTATGGCCCAGGCGGGCGCTGCGGTGCAGCAGGAGGCTTCGGCCACTGCGGCGTCTGCGGTATTGGCGGAAGACGCGGATGCGTCCGGTGAACGGCTCGCCCGCGCGCCCCGGCCCCGCGAAGAGCGCCCGCGCGAGGATCGTCCCCGCCGTGAGCGCGGGGAGACCACGGCCCTTGCCGAGGCGGCCGTTGCCCGGCCCGATGTCCGTGATGATGCGGACTCCGACGACGACGACGGGCGCGACGGACGCAAGCCGGAAGGCGAGCGCGGCGAACGCGACGATCGTGGCGGACGCCGCCGTCGCCGTGGCGGTCGTGGCCGCCGCGAGCGTGACGGCGAACCCCGTGGCGACAGTCCCGATGGAAACGGGCGTGGCGAAAGCGATGCAGCCGATGACGCCGCAACAGACGCATCCCGGCCGGGCGGCAGGCCCGCCCGCGCGCCCCGTGACCAGAATGCGCAGCGTCCTTCGCGCGGGCCGCGTCCCGCGCGCCAGCCGCAGGAAGACGACGGCAACGGCCAATCGGGCCAGTCGGGCCGCCGTGGTCCCCGCCGTAACGGCGAACAGCCGGACAGATTGGACAGGCCAGCCCGTTCGGACCGGCCAGCCCGTTCAGACCGGCCCGATCGGGCCACAGGTGACGCATCCTTCCCGGCCGACATGCTGGACGACGCCGACGAGCACGGCGGCGACGGCCTGCCCGAAATCCCCTTGGAACAGCTGGACCAGGAGCAGGTGAAGCAGGTGGCCGTGGAGGTCATGGAACGCCTGGTCACGCCGATCATCGGCGAGGCGGGCTTCGCCGTGGAACTGGCCGAGGGCCGCGTGAACGTTTCCGTGGATTGCGGCGAGAATTCCGGGCTGCTCATCGGGCGCGAGGGGCAGACCCTGTCAGCGTTGCAGTACCTGGCCTCGCGCATCGTCTCGCGCAAGCTCGGCTCGTCGGTGCGTGTGCAGCTGGATTCCGGCGACTACCGCGAGCGGCAGGACGACAAATTGCGCGACATCGCCCTGCACCTGGCCGAAAAGGTGCGCGCCACCGGCAAGCCGCAGTCCACCCGTCCGCTCAGTTCGTACCACCGCAGGGTGGTGCACGTGACCCTGCAGGACGACGAAGAGGTGGTCACCCGCAGCAAGGGCGACGGTCCGCTGAAGCGGGTGATCATCATGCGCCGCAGAAAGGGATAGACCGGCCCGGTCCGCCGGGCGGCGGCAATCCGCGCCCGTTCGCAAGCGCGAGATTCCGTTTGCGGTGCGATCGTGGACCTTACATAGTGAATGCGCAGGGCGGGGGATACCCACACGGGTTTCCCCCGTTCGCGTCCACAAGGGCGCGCGCCGCCGGGATCATGGGGATCGGGGCGGTGCCGCCGCGCCGGGGAGCACGCCATGCGGCAGGAAGGCACCATAGCCGCCGTCGCCACCCCGCCCGGACACGGGGGGGTGGGCATCATTCGCATCAGCGGGCCGGACAGCCACGCCATTCTCGGGCGGCTGTTCCTGCCCGCTTCGCCGCGTTTCGCCGGGTTCCGGCCATGGACGCTGCATCGGGGCCGCGTGCGCGACGCCTCCGGTTCACCCGTTGACGACGTGCTGGCCGTGGCTATGCCCGGCCCGCGCACCTTCACCGGCGAGGACGTGGCCGAAATCCACTGCCACGGCGGCCCAGCCGTGCTGGCGGCGGTGCTGGAGGCGGCCTGCGCCTGCGGGGCGCAACCGGCGGGGCGGGGCGAATTCACGCGGCGGGCCTTTCTGAACGGGCGCATGGACCTGACCCAGGCCGAAGCCGTGGCCGAGATGATCGCCGCGCCCGCGCGGGGCGGGTTGCGCCTGGCCCAGGCCCGGCTGGAAGGCCTGCTGGGCGCGCGGGTGGCCGCGCTGCGCGCGCGCCTGCTGGAGTTGCGCGCGCAGGTGTGCGTGGCCGTGGATTTTCCGGAGGACGAGGTGGATTGCCTTGCCCCCGAGGCGTTTCTGGCGGAATGCGCCGCCGTGGCCAGCGGGGTGCGCGGGCTGCTGTCCGCGCACGAGCGGGGGCGCTGCTGGCAGGAGGGCGCGCTGGTGGTGCTGGCCGGGCACGTCAACGCGGGCAAGTCCAGCCTGATGAACGCCCTGCTGGGACGCCGCCGGGCCATCGTCACCGACATGCCCGGCACCACCCGCGACTTTATCGAGGAGCCGGTGCAGTTGGCCGGGCTGCCGGTGCGCCTGGTGGACACGGCGGGCCTGCGCGAAACCGGCGACATCGTGGAGCAGGAGGGCGTGCGCATCAGCCGCGACCTGGTGGCCCAGGCCGACCTGGTCCTGCTGGTGGTGGACGCGGCCGCCGGAGTGGGCCACGCGGAACGCGAACTGCTGCGCCAGGTGCGCGGCCAGCATGCCCCGGATTCCCCGGTCGGCGTGTCCGGCCCGTCTGATATTTCCGGCTTGGCCGCTCCGTCCGGCATGGCGCGCGGCCGGGTGCTGGTGGTGCTGAACAAGGCCGATCTCGCGGCCGGGGAAGAGGGCGCGGCGGCCTTCCCGTGCCCGACCGAGGTGGAGGGCAGCCCCTGCGTGGCCGTTTCTGCCCTGCATGGCCATGGCGTTGACGAACTGGCCGCCGCCGCGCGGGCCATGGTCCTGGCGAGGCTTGGCGAGGCGGGCGGGCCAGGCTCGGCGGGCGCAAGCGGCGAGCCGGAATCCGGCGATCTCGCCCCCAACCTGCGTCAGGCCCAGGCCTTGCGCCGCGCCCTGGACGAACTGGATGCCCTGGCGGACGACATCCGCGCCGGGGTGCCGTATGATCTGTGCTCGGTGCGCCTTGACGGGGCCTGCGCCGTGCTGTCTGAGATCACCGGAGAAACCACGCCCGCCGAGGTGCTGGAGCATATCTTTTCTTCGTTCTGCATCGGGAAGTAGGCGCTTCTAGTGCTGCAAACAGTGGGAAACCCAATGCGTAACCCTTTCGAAAGCCCGTTCCAGGGCAAGTTTATTTCGGAGCAGGTGACGAATCCCAATATTGAGGTGGGACGCTTCAGCTATTATTCCGGCTATTACCACGGGCACGGGTTTGATGATTGCGCGCGCTACCTTGCGCACGACCGTGACGACGTGGACAGGCTCATCATAGGCAGCTTTTGCTCCATCGGAACTGGCGCGTGCTTCATCATGGCCGGAAACCAGGGGCACAATCATAACTGGGTTTCGACGTATCCCTTTTTCTACATGCGCGACGGTGAGAATTTTCGAGAAGCCGCAGATGCATTCGAGCGAGCGGGCGACACGGTCATCGGCAGCGATGTCTGGATAGGCGCCGAGGCGGTCATCATGCCGGGCATTCGTGTGGGGCATGGCGCCCTGATCGGTGCGCGGGCCGTGGTGACCAGGGACGTCGAGCCGTATTCCATTGTTGCCGGTAATCCCGGCCGAGCCGTGCGCAAGCGATTTTCCGAAGACCAGATCGCCATGTTGCTCGAAATGTGCTGGTGGGATTGGCCGCTGGAAGACATCAATACGGCCATGCGCCTTTTGTGTTCGGGCCACGTGGAAATGCTTTACCATCATTGGCAGGCCGCACGGACAGGGTAGCGCCGCCGTGCCCATCATCCCCTTGTGACCTGCGTCACCGACCGGAACCCGCCCCCCGTGCCACGGTGCACGCAAGGCGGACACGCCACAGGAGAACCATGTCCGATCGCGCTCCCTCTCCCTTCATAGTCAACGGTTGTCGCGGCACGACCGTCTCTTCCTCGCGCGGGGGCACCTGCCGCTTTTCGCTGCCCGTGCCCGAAGGCTTTCTTGCGCGGCTCGAACAGGTGGTGGCCGGCAGCGGCTGGCCGGAATTCCTGCGCGACGTGGTGCGCGGCCCCATCCTGCACCACCACGCGTTCCGCGTGGCGGTGTCCGCGTGTCCCAACGGTTGTTCGCGGCCGCATATCGCGGACGTCGGCATCATCCGGGCCTGGACGCCGGGCCGCGCCTCCGACGCCTGCACCCGCTGCGGGCTGTGCGAGCGGCTGTGCCCCGACCACGCCATGGTGGTTACGGAGAACGGACCGGAACTGCACCCCGAGAACTGTCTTTCCTGCGGGCTGTGCATCAAGCGCTGCCCGGAAAAGGCCCTGCCCGTGGCCCGCGAGGGCTGGCGGGTGGTGGTGGGCGGCCGTCTGGGCCGCCGACCCCGGCTGGCCACCGAACTGGAGGGGCTGGACGAGGTGCCCGGCGCTTCGGGCTTCCCCGGCCAGTCGCACCTGCTGGACGATGACGGCGTGGTGCGCGCGTTGCGCAACGCGCTGGCGTGGTACATGCGCGAATACCGGCTGCACCTGCGCTTCGGCGACCTGGTGGCCTCCGACCCCGCCACGGCGGCGCGTCTGGCGGGCGTCCTGCCGGGGCCGGTGCGCACCCCTGAAAAAATGACCCCCGTCCGCTTCGACGCACCCGATCCCCTGACCGGGGAAGGGCCGGGCGGGGCAGACGACACGCCGTAACCGCCGCGCCGCATGGGCAGCGCTTCTCTCGGCCCCGGCCGCAATCCCGCGGCCCCAAGCTCCCTAAGCGGCGGGGCCGCGGCAGTGGCGGCTGATGCCGTGCCGGGGGCTTCGGACGCTGGGGCTGTTGCCGTAGAGGATGCCGCCATGCCCCCTTCCACCGTTCCCGTTTTCCGGCCCGGCCCGCCAACCCTTCAGGGTGATGGCGGACCGGGCCGTGTCGCATTCTGGTCTGTCACCCTGCCGTGTCTTCTGGCCTTCATTCTTCTGGCCGCCCATGCCGTGCGCGCGGGCGACTGGGGCGTGGCGGCGGCGTGGGGCGTGCTGGCGGGCCTGGCCTGCACCCACCTGGCCTGGGCGCGCCTGGTGGCGCTTGCGGCGCTGTTCGCCGGGGGGCTTTTCTGGGTGTCGGCGGGGGTGGATCTGGTGCGCTTTCGCATGGCCTTCGGCATGGACTGGCTGCGCCTTGCGGCCATCATGGCGGCCGTCACCGGCCTGACCATGGCCGCGTGGTGGCGGCTGGCGGGCGAGGCCGGGCGTCTGCGCCATCGTCATGGCGCGGGCACCGCGTGGCCCAGGGCCGTGGCCTTCCTGCTGACCGTGGGGCTGCTGTGGCTGGCCCGCTGGCGCGCGTCCAGTATCGTCTTGTTGCTGTCCGACCGTTTCCTGCCCGGCTCCGGTCCACTTCAGATCGCCCTGGCCGGGGTGTACGCCGCGTGGGCGGCCGGACTGCTGCTGGACCCCGCCAGCGCCCGCAAGGCGCGCCCGCGCCTGTGGGCGCTGTTTTCCGCCGTGTTCTTCGGCCAGTTGGCCCTGGGCCTGCTGGGCGCGCACCGGCTGCTGATGACCGGGGCGCTGCACCTGCCGGTGCCCGCGCTGATTCTTGCCGGTCCGCTGTTCCGGGGCGAGGGCGTGTTCATGCTGGTGCTGTTCGGCGTCTCGGTGCTGTTGCTGGGGCCTGCGTGGTGCAGCCACCTGTGCTACATCGGCGCGTGGGACGACGCCTGCTCCCGGCTGACAAGGCCTGCCGCCCACAAGGGCAGGGGCAGGCGGCCCGTGCCGCTGCCGCGCTGGGCCGTGGTGTTCCGCTGGTGCCTTGCCGCCTTCGTGTTCGCCGCCGCGTGGACCATGGGCCGGGCCGGGGCGCCCGTGGGCGTGGCCGCCACGGCGGCCGGGCTGTTCGGGCTTGCCGGGGTGGCGGTGATGGCCGGGGTGAGTTCGCGGCGGGGCATGATGGCGCACTGCACGGCCTTCTGCCCCATGGGGGCCGTGGGCAACCTGCTGGGGCGAATTTCACCGTGGCGGCTGCGGGTGGGGCCGGGCTGCACCCGCTGCGGGGCGTGCCTGGCCGTGTGCCGGTACAACGCGCTGGACGAGCAACGACTGGAGGAGGGGCGGCCCGCGCTTTCCTGCACCCTGTGCCGCGATTGCGTCACCGTCTGCCGCCACGGGGCCATGCGCCTCACCTTGCCGGGGGTGGCGCCGCGAACGGCATGGCGCATCTTTGCCGTGCTGGCCGCCGTGCTGCACGCGGTGTTCCTGAACGTGGCCCGCATGTGAAGCGGGGTGAAGCCGGATGAGCCCGCCGGACAAGGTGGGGGCAGGGGCGAACCCCGGGGGATCGGGTCCTGGCGGACCTTGGCGAACCGTGGCGGGTGGCCGTTCCGGAGCCGGGGGTTTACGTAACCCGGCCCATCATGTATGAATGCCGCCGCCGGAGCCACCGCGCGCTTCGTGCCTTTTTGCATCCCGCGCCGCCGGTCCTCCGCATCTCCGGCTCCGTGGACCGCGCCTTCACGAGTGCCACCTGATGAAGAAGATTCCCGAACGGTATCGGCGTAAGATCAGCAAGGACGAGATCAACGAGCTGCCCCTTGAGCGGTATGCGGGTGAAATCCGCATCGTCCGCGACGAGGACGAGCTCGCGGACGCCATTGACCGCCTGCGCGACGAGGACGTGCTGGGTTTCGACACCGAGACCCGGCCCACCTTCCGCAAGGGCAAGGTCAATCTGCCGTCGCTGGTGCAGCTTGCGTGCAGCGACGTGGTCTACCTGTTTCAGCTCAACTGGCTGCCCTTTGGCGACGCGCTGGCCTCGGTGCTGTCCGATCCGGACATCGTCAAGACCGGCGTGGCCGTGCGCGACGACATCCGCGACCTGCAGAAGCTGTACGCCTTCAACGACGCGGGCGTGGTGGACCTGGGCGAGGTTGCCCGCGACCTGGGCCTTGAAACGCACGGCCTGCGCAACCTGGCCGCCAACTTTCTGGAAGTGCGCATTTCCAAGGGGGCCCAGTGCTCCAACTGGAGCAACCGCGAACTGGCCCCGCAGCAGGTGCTGTACGCCGCCACCGACGCCTGGGTGAGCCGCGAGATTCATCTGCGCATGCGCAGGCTGGGGCTCATTGACCGCTAGACTGGCGCTAGTTTGGCGCTAGTCGGCCTTGGCCGCCGTCTTCCATTCCCCGTCCCGCGAATTTATCGCCTCCCGCCAAATCGGGCACGCTTTTCCCGCAGTCCACGCGCGCACCCTGTACGTCACGGTGCGCGCGGTTCGTTGTGCCGTCCCCCGTTTTCTCCGTTCCGTCTTCGTCGTCACGCAGTCGTCACCAACATGCGGCATGCGTGGTGGCGCTGGCCGGGCATGGCCAAGGAATTCCGGCTGTCTTGGCAGTGAGGGGGAAAAATGTCACGTTCTTGTAACGGGGCAACCACGCATCCGTCACCGGCGACGCACATCTTCACGGGCAGGAAAGCGCCAAGGAGAAGCACATGACGAAAGAGCGCATTCTGGTGGTGGAAGACGACGAGGACATCCTGCAGTTGCTGACCTTCACCTTTGAATCCGCCGGGTTCGAGGTGCGGACGGCCACCACCGGGCGCGAGGGGCTGGACATCGCGCTGCGGCAGAAGCCCGCGCTGGTGCTGCTGGACCTGATGCTGCCCGGCATGAGCGGCCTGGACGTATGCCGTGAACTGAAGCGCCTGCCCGAGACCGAAGACGTGCCGGTGATCATGCTTACCGCGCGCGGCGAGGAAGTGGACCGTATCGTGGGGCTGGAACTGGGCGCCGATGACTACGTGGTCAAGCCCTTCAGCCCGCGCGAACTGGTGCTGCGCATCCGCGCCGTGCTCAAGCGCGCGCAGGGCGTGGCGGAAAACCCCCAGCGCTCGCAGTGGCGCGTGGACGGGCTTGCCCTGGACCTGGAGGCGCACCGCGTGGAGGTGGACGGCGAGGAAGCCGCCCTTACCGCCACCGAATTCCGCCTGCTGTCGGAACTGGTGCGCAACCGGGGCCGCGTGCGCACCCGCGACCAACTGCTGAACACCGTGTGGGGATATGAATTCGAAGGCTACGCCCGCACCGTGGACACCCACGTGCGGCGGCTGCGCCAGAAGATTGGCGGCTACGCGGCCATGATCGAGACCATCCGGGGCGTGGGATACCGCTTCAAGGAACAGTAGCCGGGCAGGACAGCCGACGGCCCAGCGCCGCCGCGCCGTTGCCCCGCCATTCCGCGGCATCGCCCCCTTTTGCCTAACGCCCCAACGCGCGGCGCGCCACGCGCCGCCGGGAACGAGACATGCCAGACAGCAAGAACGTGAAGATGCACTCGGCGTCGCTGAATTTCTACTACGGCGATTTTCAGGCGCTGCACGACATCAATCTGGAATTCGAGCGCAATCAGGTCACCGCGCTCATCGGGCCTTCGGGCTGCGGCAAGAGCACCTACCTTCGCTGCCTGAACCGCATGAACGACCTCATCCCCATCTCGCGCGTGGACGGCGAGATATGCCTCGACGGCATGAACATCCACGACCCGAAGCTGGACGTGGTTGAATTGCGCCGCCGCGTGGGCATGGTGTTCCAGAAGCCCAACCCCTTCCCCAAGTCCATCTTCGAGAACGTGGCCTACGGACTGCGCGTCAACGGCGTGCGCGACAAGGAATACATCGCCGAGAAGGTGGAGCAGAGCCTGCGCCACGCCGCCCTGTGGGAAGAGGTGAAGGACCGCCTGCACGAATCGGGGCTGGGCCTTTCCGGCGGGCAGCAGCAGCGCCTGTGCATCGCGCGGGCCCTGGCCGTGGAGCCGGAGGTGCTGTTGATGGACGAACCCGCATCGGCGCTGGACCCCATCGCCACCCAGAAGATCGAGGAACTCATCCACATCCTAAAGAAGGACTACACCATCATCATCGTGACCCACAGCATGCAGCAGGCGGCGCGCGTCTCCGACCTGACGGCCTTCTTCTACATGGGCAAGCTGGTGGAGTGGGGCGCGACGGAAATGATGTTCACCCGGCCGCGCAACAAGCAGACCGAAGACTACATTACCGGCCGCTTCGGCTAGGGGGAGTTTTCGCCCTGCCTGGCGGCAGCCCCGCCGCCGAACGAAACTCCCGCTTTGACAACTCCCCCAGGAGATTCCCGTGGAAACGCATTTTCACCAGCAATTGCAGAAGCTTCGCCTGAAGGTGCTGGAAATGGCCGCGCATTCGCAAAAGGCCATCGAAACCGCCGTGCGGGCCCTGCAACAACGCGATGCCGACGCCGCGCGCTCGGTCATCGCGGGCGACAAGCTGATCAACACCATAGAGTGCGAGATCGACGAACTCAGCTTCCGGCTGCTGGCGCTGGACCAGCCCATGGCCGTGGATCTGCGCATCATCGTGGCCATCATGCGGGCCAGCATGTACCTGGAACGGGTGGGCGACGAGGCCGTGAACATCGCCGAGGCGGCCATGTTCCTGGCATCCCGGCCGCCGTTGCCGGAAATGCCCAGCCTGAACGAACTGGGCGCCCACGCCGTGGACATGTTCCGCAAGGCGGTGATGTCCTTTCGCGAAAGCGACGCTCGGCTGGGCCGCGAGCTGCGCGTGCTGGACAAGCGCTGCAACCAGCTGGACATGCAGGTGCTGCGCGAACTCATGGACTACATGAGCCGCGAGAGCCCGGCCGTGGAACGGGCGGTGCACACCATTCTCGTCTCGCGCAGCCTCGAGCGGGTGGGCGACCTGTCCACCAACGTGGGCGAGACGGTGATGTTCATCGTCGAAGGGCTGAACATCAAGCACAGCTTCCAGATCAATTCCGGCGGCACGTGCGGCTAGCGCGAGCCCCCGTACTTCTCCGCAGCAGCGGGGCCGCCCCACACGGCGGCCCCGCTTTGCATTCAGGGGCGGCTGCGGTATGCTGCACGCCCCGCCGCCCGTCGGGCATCCGGCAAGGCGGCGGCCCATCCCATACCCTTGCGGCCCCGCGCTCGCGGCGGCCCGCCCCGGAGACCCGATGACCCAATACGGCAAACGCACCGTGCAGTTTCCCATAGCTCCCGAAGACGCGCCCGCGCTGGTGCGGCGCGTCGGCGAGCAGATGTCCACCGGCACCATCATGCTGGATGGCCGCTCCATAGACATCGAAGGCTACGAAAGCATCGGCATTTCGCTGAAGCGCACCGGCGACAAGCTGCGCGCCCGCGTGAAGGTGAAGTTTCCAAAGCGCCCCGGTGAAGCGGGAGACGACGCCGGACATGCCGATACCGGAGACGATGACGGGGATGACGACTAGCCGCCGCGCCGGGTCAGGCCCTGGCCCGGCGGTCCCGCGCGACGCGGCCCACGGGCCGCGCATCGTCTTCTTCACCGGCGGCACGGCGTTGAAGGCGCTCAGCCATGCGCTGACGCGCCACACCCACAATTCCGTGCACCTGGTCACCCCATTCGATTCCGGGGGCAGCACGGCGGTGCTGCGGCGCTACATCCGCATGCCCGCCGTGGGCGACCTGCGCAACCGGTTGCTGGCCCTGGCCGACCCGGCCGTGGCCAGCCCCGCGCTGGTGGCCCTGTGCGACCTGCGCCTGGCCGACGCGGGCGAGCACGATACCCTCATGCAGCGGCTGTACGCGCTGGCCTCGGAGCGCGACCCGGCCTGGCGCGGCATAGACCCGCTGGTGGCCGACGTGCTGCGTCTGCATCTGCGCTGGTTTCTGGAATTCGCTCCGTCCTGCTTCGACCCGCACGGGGCATGCCTGGGCAACCTGCTGCTGGCGGGCGGCTACCTGCGCCACGGCGGGGGGTTGGGACCGGTGGTGCACCTGTTCTCGCGCCTGTTTAGGGTGCGCGGCACGGTGGTCCCCATCGTGGACGATGACCTGCATCTGGCGGCGGAACTGGCCGACGGCTCCGTGCTGCTGGGGCAGCACCGCATCACCGGCAAGGGAACGCCCGGCATCACCGCGCCGGTGCGCCGCCTGTTTCTTACCCGCACCCGTCCCAATGGCGGGGACGGCGGGGAGGGCAGGGAAGGGGAAGGACCCGGCCGGAATGCCGAAGCCGCCTCCCTGTCCGCCCCCCCACCCGGCGCGCGGATGCCCGCCGAGGCGCATGTGCCCGTTGCCGAGGCGGCCGCGCGGCATATTTCCCGGGCGGGGCTGATCTGTTTTCCCATGGGCAGCTTCTACACCAGCGTTCTGGCCAACCTGCTGCCGCAGGGCGTGGGGCGCGCCGTGGCCGAGGCCGATTGCCCCAAGGTGTACGTGGCCAACAGCGGCACGGACCCCGAGCAACTCGGCCTGTCCGTGGCCGACTGCGCCGCCGCGCTGCTGGCCGCCTTGCGCCGCGACGCGGGCAAGGACATGCCTGCGGCACGCCTGCTGGGCACGGTGGTGGTGGATGTGCGCAACGGGGTGTACCCCGGCGGCATTGACCGTGAAGGGCTGCGCGCGCTGGGCGTTGATCTGCTGGACGCGCCTGTGGTGCGCCCGCTGCTTGACGGGGCACAGGCCGTGGCCACGGCGGGGCGGCACGATGCCGACGCGGTGGCGGACCTGTTACTGGGCATGGCGCGGCCGCACTGAACATTCGTTGCCGTCCGGCATGATAAATACCGGACTTGCGCGGCGCATTGCATGGGGTAGGGTAGACGGATGCGTCCAACCCGGAGGAATACCATGCAGCAGTCCCTTCCGCCACACGACCGCCGTTCCCAGGCCCCCATCCATCCTGCCCCCATCCATTCGAGCCCTGCCAGGCACATCCGCTTTCGTCCCTTTCCTTCCGCCCACCTGCTGGCCTGCCTGTGCCTTGCCCTCGCGCTGTGCATGGGGCTGGCCGCGTGTGCCGCCAAGGAGCCGCGCAGGGCGGGGCAGTCGGGCTTTCTGGGCGATTATTCCCAACTCGTGCCGGGCGAGCCCGGCAAGGCTTCGATGATCTACCGCAAGCCCGGCCTGGACACCCGCAAGTACCGCGACATCGTCATCGACCCGGTGCGCGTGGTGCTGAAGCCGGACGCCGACCGAGAGGTGGACCCTGCAAGCCTGAACAGCCTGGCCACCCTGTATCGTGAAAGGTTGGTGGACGAGATTGCGCCCGTGTACCCGCTGGCGCGGGTGGTGAGCCCCCAGACGCTGCGCCTGCGGGTGGCCATCACCGATGTGGTGCCCGGCAAGCCCGTCCGCAACGTGATGTCCATCATGCCGGTGGGGTTCATCGTTTCGCAGGCCACCTATGTCTCCACCGGGGAATACCCGGACGTGGGGCAGTCCGAGACCGAGGTGGAACTGCTGGACGCGGTGACCGGCGAACGCCTGGTGGCCGCAGTGGACCGGCGGGCGGGCGCCAAGGCGCCGTTGCGCGCGCCGCTGGATGATGCCAAGGACGCCATCGAGGCGTGGGCCGGGCGTATTGCCGCGGAACTGGCCAAGGTCCGCGTGCAGTAGCACGCGCACGGAGCTGCTGGCGGAGCTGCTGGCCGAGTGTCTGGCCGAGTGTCTGGCCGAGCGCCGGTGCCTCACGTCCTTGGCCCGTCGCAATGAATAAAAATCCCCCGGCATAGCCGGGGGTATTTCATATGCGCCTGTAAGGCTCTGTTTCCAGCAGCGCCCTAACAGGCGCTTTTTAAAAGATCTGGCATCTGCATATCTGTTACTTGCGGCCCGTAAACGGGCTACCGGGATACGGTAGGGACAGA
>NZ_AGFG01000024.1 GCF_000226255.1 Desulfovibrio sp. A2 | reverse complement strand
GTGCTGGCATCGGCCTACTTTCCCACGCAAGAGTACGCAGTATCATCGGCGATGGAGGGCTTAACTTCCGAGTTCGGAATGGGATCGGGTGTACCCCCTCCTCCATGGACACCAGCACAAATTTCTGGTCACCGTCCGGCAAGGCTGGCTATGTTGCGCCGCCACATCGGCCGGGACCGAAAGATGTAATCAAACAGGGTGGAAAGGAAGTGTAGAGAAGAAAACAAGGCGCACGGGCTATTAGTACTGGTCAGCTGAATGCGTCACCGCATGTATACCTCCAGCCTATCAACCGGGTTGTCTACCCGGGCCCTTCAGCTCCGAAGAGAGGGAGACCTTATCTTGAGGCAGGCTTCCCGCTTAGATGCTTTCAGCGGTTATCCCTTCCGCACATAGCTACCCTGCTGTGCCACTGGCGTGACAACAGGACCACCAGGGGTGCGTCCATCCCGGTCCTCTCGTACTAGGGACAGGCCCTCTCAAGTCTCCTACGCCCACAGAAGATAGGGACCAAACTGTCTCACGACGTTTTAAACCCAGCTCGCGTACCACTTTAAACGGCGAACAGCCGTACCCTTGGGACCTGCTTCAGCCCCAGGATGTGATGAGCCGACATCGAGGTGCCAAACCGCGCCGTCGATATGAACTCTTGGGCGCGATCAGCCTGTTATCCCCGGCGTACCTTTTATCCAATGAGCGATGGCCCTTCCATGCGGAACCACCGGATCACTAACGCCGACTTTCGTCCCTGCTCGACATGTCTGTCTTGCAGTCAAGCTCCCTTATGCGTTTGCACTCGACGCCTGGTTTCCGATCAGGCTGAGGGAACCTTTGCGTGCCTCCGTTATTGTTTGGGAGGCGACCGCCCCAGTCAAACTACCCACCAGACACTGTCTCCATCCCGGGTAACGGGCATGGATTAGAGCCTTAGACTTGCAAGGGTGGTATTTCAAGGATGGCTCCCCCCATACTGGCGTACAGAGTTCACAGCCTCCCACCTATCCTACACATGCAAGCCCAAAACCCAATGTCAAGCTATAGTAAAGGTGCACAGGGTCTTTCCGTCTTTCTGCGGGTACACGGCATTTTCACCGCGACTTCAATTTCACCGAGTCTCTGGCCGAGACAGTAGGGAGATCGTTACGCCATTCGTGCAGGTCGGAACTTACCCGACAAGGAATTTCGCTACCTTAGGACCGTTATAGTTACGGCCGCCGTTTACCGGGGCTTCGATTCAAAGCTTCGCTTGCGCTGACCTCTCCTCTTAACCTTCCGGCACCGGGCAGGCGTCAGTCCCTATACGTCGTCTTGCGACTTAGCAGAGACCTATGTTTTTAGTAAACAGTCGCCACCCTCATTTCTCTGCGGCTCTCGCGGGCTTGGAGAGTAAATCCTTTCACCCATAAGAGCACCCCTTCTTCCGAAGTTACGGGGTTATTTTGCCGAGTTCCTTGGCCAGAGTTCTCTCGAGCGCCTTGGGTTATTCACCCCACCCACCTGTGTTGGTTTCCGGTACGGTTCGCACGCGCTAAACTTAGGAGCTTTTCTAGGCAGTAGAGGCTCAACAGCTTCAGACCTTGCGGTCACGGACTCGCGTCTCGGCCTTGGAGAGGGCGGATTTGCCTACCCTCAAGCCTACCTGCTTGCACCGGCTAAGCCAACAGCCGGCCTGCCTACCTTCCTGCGTCCCTCCATCGCACACACGCGCAAGTACGGGAATATTAACCCGTTTTCCATCGGCTACGGCTCTCGCCCTCGCCTTAGGGACCGACTAACCCTGGGAAGATTACCTTTACCCAGGAAACCTTGGGTTTACGGCGAACAGGTTTTTCACCTGTTTTATCGTTACTCATGTCAGCATAATCACTTCCCTGCAGTCCAGCATGCCTTCCGGCACACCTTCTGCCCGCAGGGAACGCTCCCCTACCGATCGCCTGAGCGATCCCGAAGCTTCGGTACCATGCTTAGCCCCGTTACATTTTCGGCGCAGAGTCATTAGACCAGTGAGCTATTACGCTTTCTTTAAACGATGGCTGCTTCTAAGCCAACGTCCTGGCTGTCTGAACAACTCCACCACCTTGACCACTGAGCATGGATTTGGAGACCTTAGCTGTCGATCTGGGCTGTTTCCCTTTTGACGACGGACCTTCGCACCCGCCGTCTGACTCCCGGGGTACATCTTAGCGGCATTCGGAGTTTGAAAGGGTTTGGTAATCTGGTGAGACCCCTAGCCCTGTCAGTGCTCTACCTCCGCAAGACAATTTCCCGAGGCTATACCTCAATATATTTCGGGGAGAACCAGCTATCACCGAGTTTGATTGGCCTTTCACCCCTATCCACAAGTCATCCAAAACGTTTTCAGCCGTTACTGGTTCGGTCCTCCACACGGTTTTACCCGTGCTTCAACCTGCTCATGGATAGATCACCCGGTTTCGGGTCTACTCCGCCCAACTGTCGCCCTTATCAGACTTGCTTTCGCTACGGCTCCGCTTGCGCTTAACCTTGCTGGACAGAGTAACTCGCTGACTCATTATGCAAAAGGCACGCGGTCACACCTTAATGGTGCTCCCACAGCTTGTAGGCAACAGGTTTCAGGTTCTATTTCACTCCCCTGACAGGGGTTCTTTTCACCTTTCCCTCACGGTACTGGTGCACTATCGGTCGCCAGCGAATACTTAGCCTTGGAAGATGGTCCTCCCAGATTCCCACGGGGTTTCACGTGCCCCGCGGTACTCAGGTGCCCCTAGAGTGACGTTCGGTTTCGGATACAGGGCTATCACCTGCTATGGCGGAGCTTTCCAGCTCTCTTCTCCTGCCTAGTAGTCAATCCCACGTTGGGGTCCTACAACCCCGGCTGGTCGAAACCAACCGGTTTGGGCTAGTCCCATTTCGCTCGCCGCTACTTTGGGAGTCTCGCTTGATTTCCTTTCCTCCGGGTACTGAGATGTTTCACTTCCCCGGGTTCGCTTCCTGCAACCTATTTGTTCAGTTGCGGATGACCGGACATGACTCCGGCCGGGTTGCCCCATTCAGAAATTCCCGGCTCACAGGGTGTTTGGCCCCTCCCCGAGACTTATCGCAGCCTACCACGTCTTTCATCGCTTTCTGGCGCCAAGGCATCCACCTGTTGCCCTTTCTAACTTGTTCTCTTCGAACTTCCTTTCCAACCCTATTCAATTTTCAAAGAGCGCCACCCCTAAGGGTGGAGCCAGGCGCATGCCTGAATGACATCCACGAAGCATTAGCCTCGTGACTGCTGTCAAACATGCGACTGTCAAAGATCAAACAACCGGAACCGAATGGTGGAGGTGAACGGAATCGAACCGATGA
>NZ_AGFG01000026.1 GCF_000226255.1 Desulfovibrio sp. A2 | reverse complement strand
CATTCAGGCGAAGGCAACAGTGAATCCGCAGCCAGCCCCTAATACGGCGCGCCCAGATTTACGGCGGCATGCACCGTGGCCCCGAAGAACACCGCCCGGCCCGCCAGTTCGCCCAACAGCACCAGCGGCCCCATCCAGTGGGGAATGCGCGGGCTGCGCGCCAGCGCCACCAGCGGCACGAGGATGCCCAGCACCAGCCGTGCCCAGTACAGGGGCGATGCCAGCCACGCGCGCGCGGTCATCTGCATCACCGCCCCGCCGGAGGCCCACACGCACGGCACGATGACGTACACCGCCAGCGCCGCCGCAAGGCTGCCCAGCAGCACGGTGCGCAGCATGGGTTGGCGGGCGTCCCCCGCGAACCAACTGCCGAAGGAGGCCCCCAGCAGCAGCGCCGACAGCACGAAGAACCCCAGCGGCGCGGCGTTGTGCAGGGCGGGCATGGCGGGCGGGGCATAGGTCATGCCCGAGGTGTACAGGGCGAACAGCCCCACCAGCGCCGCCGCGGCGCGCAGGCCCGCGCCCGCCTTGCCGGTGACGGCGGCCACGGCCAGCAGCGCGGAGAACGCGCCGAAGGCCAGTATTTCGCGACTCAGCCAGGCCTTTTCCAGATGTGCCAGGGTGCGCACCGCCCCTTCCGGATGCCCGAGGTGGAACAACGAGGCCAGCAGGGCCACGCCCATGGCGGCGGTGGCGGCCAGCCATTCCGTGCGGTTGCCGGGCGCGTCTTCACCGGTTGCCGGGCCGGTGGCCGTGGCGCAGGCGCACGAGCGCAACGCCAGGAACAGGGCCATGCCCACGGCCGCCTGCGACAGCACGGTGAACAGCACCAGGGGAAGTTCTATGTTCTGCATGGCTACCTCCTCACCACGCGGGGTGTTCTGGGCATGATGAAGCGGGTGGACGGGTTGACCTGGGGCATTTCCGGGTAGCCGGCCGGGTACTGCACGGCGTTGGCGGCATCGGCCGGGGACATGGCGGCGATGTCCACCAGCCGCAGCGCCCGCACCGGACAGCTCTGCACGCAGGCGGGCTGTTCCCCGGCGTCCAGCCGTTCGTGGCACAGGCTGCACTTTTCCGCCTTCTTCTGCACCGGGTTGTAACGCGGCGCGCCGTAGGGGCACGAGCGGATGCAGTTGCCGCAGCCGATGCAGCGGTCCTGATGGTGCACCACCACGCCGTCCTCGCGCTTCTCGTAGGCCTTCACCGGGCAGGCATTGAGGCAGGCGGGGTTTTCGCAGTGGTTGCAGGCCAGGGAAAAGAAGGCCCGCTCGCGGTGCGGGTAGATGGCCTCGTCCAGCGGGTACAGCTGCCGCCACACCACGCCGGTTTCCTGATGGTAGTAGTTCTTGCAGGCCATGGCGCAGGTGTAGCAGCCGATGCAGCGCTCCACGTCGACAAGGAATGCGCGTTGCTTGGTCATGGGGCGCCTCCTAGGCTCTCGCCACGTCGGCGAACTGGTCGTGAATGGCCACGCCGGGCGCGCCGGTCTTGTACGCGCCCATGTCGGCCGACTCGTCATCCACAAGGTTCTGCACGTTGAAGTCCAACTTGCGGAACCACGCCTCGTATAGCAGCAGGCAGTCGCCGGGCACCGTTTCGGTGATCTTGGCGCGCAGCTTCACTTCGCCGATGGGGTTGAACACCCGCACCGTGTCCAGGTCGGCTATGCCCTTGGCCTTGGCCAGCGCGGGGTGCAGGTAGACGAAGGGTTCGGTCTGGAATTCCTCCATCCAGTCCAGGTTGGCGAACTGCGAATGGATGGCGAACTTGCTGTGCGGTGTCAGCAGGCGGTAGGGGGCGTATGGCTTGCGGCCTTCCTTGTACTCCGGCAGGGCCTTGTGGCCGTGGCTGGCGCACAGGTCGGACCGGAACTCGTACTTGCCCGACGGCGTCTTGAACTTGCGGTCGCTCCACGAGGCGGACGAGGGCATCCTGGCCTTGGCCGGGCCCTTGCGCAGCTCCTGCCAGTGGCTGATGCCCAAGAGGTCGTACACACCCTTGTTGAACTCCTTCTCCATCCATTCCCTGGTGTCGATGTCCTGCGGGTAGGTGCAGGAACCGGGCGACAGGCGGTTCATGTGCTTCGAGAGCAGCGCCGCGATCTCGATGTTCGATTTCGCCTCGTGCATGGGGGCGATGGCCTGTTCGTTCAGCGACACCCAGTAGTGCCAGTACGATGCGTTGACGGTCCACTCCTCGAACAGGGTGGTCACCGGCAGCACGATGTCGGAATGGCGCACCGTTTCGGTGAAGAACTGTTCGACGCTGACCACCATCTCCAGCTTGTTGAAGGCCTTTTCCAGCTTGTTGCGGTCGAAGTCCTGCGCGAAGGGGTTCTTGCACGACGACCACAGCACGCGCACCGGCGGGTTCTGGGCGTCCAGCAGTTCCTGCGCGGTCTTGTTGATGTTCAGGGCGCGGTCGGTGTAGGCGGCGGGGGCCGCCGACCCGGCCGTGACGTCGAATTCGCCCTTGGGGCCCGTCTTGCCCACGAAGCCGGTGGAGCCCGCCGGGGCCTTCTGGATCATGGCGTGGTAGTTGAACCCCCAGGTTTGCAGGTGGCCGTAGCGCGCGCCGCCGCCCACCTTGCCCACGTTGCCGGTCATGGCCACCAGCGCGTCGATGGCGCGCACGGCGGCCCCGCCGTTGACGTGGCGCTGCATGCCGTAGCCTATCCAGATGGTGGCGGGCTTGGCGGTGGCGAATTCCTCGGCCACGCGGCGGATGTCGTCGGCGGGAATGCCGGACTTTTCCGCCGCCCATTCCACGGTGACGTTGTTGCGCAGGTACGCGGCGAATTCCTCGAAGCCCACGGCGTTGCTGGTCACGAAGTCGCGGTCCACCAGGCCCAGGTCAAGCACGTGCCGGGCCATGCCCAGAGCCAGCGCGCCGTCGCTGCCGGTTTCCGGCTGCCAGGCCACGTCGCCCTTGGCCGAGGTTTGGGTCAGCACCGGGTCGATGACCACGATCTTGGCCCCCCGTTCGCGGGCGGCGTAGACGTATTTCATGGAATGCACGGAACACCACGCCGGGTTGGCCCCCCAGATGATGACGTAGTGCGACTTTTCCATGTCTTCCGGGTCGTTGCACCACATGTCGCCCAGGTCGTAGTTCTGTGCGTCGATGCCGGCGGGCCAGCAGGGCGTGCCCACGAGGCGGGTGGTGTAGCCCAGCGAGGACATCATGCCCTCGACCCCGTAGTTGGTGATGCCGAAGTTGCCGGAATACTTGGTAAGGGCAAGGCCCAGCAGGTTGCCGTCCTTTTCCTTTATCTCCAGCAGCTTGCTGGCGATGCGCTGCATGGCCTCGTCCCACGAGACGCGCCGCCAGTTGCCGCTGCCGCGCCCGTCCTGCACCATGGGGTACTTGATGCGGTCTGGGCTGTAGACGCGGCGGGGGTAGGCATAGCCCTTCACGCACAGCCCGCCCGCCGTGAAGGTGGACTCCGGCGCGCCCTCCACGAACTGGACCACGCCGTCCCTGACGTAGGTGACGATGCTGCACGTGTCGTAACAGTTGCGCGGGCAGGCGTTGCGGAAGATCTGGAAATCCTTCTTGTTGAACGGGGCGGCGGACGCGGTGCGGGGCAGCAGCAGCCCGCAGGGCAGCGTGGCCAGCGCGCCGGATGCGATGAGCCCCTTGAGGAAGCTGCGCCTGCTCATGGAACAGGACGAGCCCCCGCGCGATGAGGCCCTGTTGGGGGCGTCGGGGGCGTTGGGGCCGGTGGAGTCTGGCATGGTGACCTCCGTGGGTTTCATGCGGTGGTGGAATGGGGCGAAGACGCGCCGGGCGCGCCGATGGTTTCGGACGTGCCGCACGCCTCGGATTTGTCGGCCGAGCCGGGGCGGGGGGCCACGCCGGGCGCGACGCTCGGTCTGAAGGCGTCGGTCCCTCCGGCGGATTCGGCCGTTTCAATGTGATGAAGGCTGGCGCAGGCTGTCGCCGCATCTTCCTGCCAGCACAGCAGCATGGCCAGGGCGCGGGCGATGGCGGGCGGCACGCCGGGCTCGGCCAGGGCTCGCTGCACGAAGCGCGGCACCCATGCCCCCATGTGCTCTGCCACCAGCCAGCGCCATGCGTCTTCCACGTCGGCTGCGGGCGTGGAGGGGGCGGTGGCCGGGGCTGGGTCAGAGGAAGACGCGATACGGTTGCCCGCCCCGCGCAGGGCCAGCAGCGCCAGCGCCGCGTCCAGCTCGAAGCTCAGGTGGTCGTCGGGCGCGGTTCCCTCGCCGGGCACGGCGCGCCCCAGGGCGTGATAGAGGGCGCGCATGTCCATGGCGGCTTCGCCCATCAGGCGGGGTTCGGTTTCCAGCCATGCGGAGGCGTAGGGCGGCGCGGGCACGGCCATGGGACCCACGAACAGCCGGTTGAAGGCGTATTCGGCCTCTTGCCAGTGGCCGGGGGTATCGGCCGTATCCGCGCCGGGCGTGGTGCAGGGGGCGGCTCCGCGCGTGGCGCGGGCACATCCGAACCTGACGCGGCAGGCATCCAGCGCCAGCGATGCCGCGCGCAGGTCGTTTGCGTCGCGCGCGGCGAACAGGTCGCGCAGGCCGCGCAGCAGGCAGGCTTCACGCGCGGTGTCGCCGGTGTCGCCCGACTGCCCGTCTTGCACGGCCAGTCTGCCCTGTTGGGAGGACACGGCCGCGCCGGGCAGGGTGGAAGTGTGGTTCATCGTGTCTCCTCGTTCCGTCCGCGCCGACGCAGCGGCGCGGACAGTGGCCTGTTTTTGGACATATGCAGGCTAGTCCGGGAGCACGGTTGCCACAAGGCTATGAAATGGGGTGATAATGGGTAGTGGGGGCTACCCGATGCGGAGTGGCGACGTCCGGCAGGAGGGGGGCGCGAAGGGGAGCCTGTCGACGGCGAGAACCCAACACCGCGCGGACACAGGATTTCGACCAGATGCAACGGCAGGTGGCGGCACGTGAAGGCACGGCGGGCGGGAAGCACGGCGGGCGCGGGCGGCTGCCCGCCCGGCCCCGGAAAATCATGCCCCGCGCAAGAAAATCATCTGGACACCGCGCCGCGCGAGCGTCACGCCGCGCCGGACGGCGAGCGCGGGCCGGGCGCGCTGCGCAGGAAGGCGCACAGGCTGGCGTCCTTGCCGTGCAGGCCCAGCTTGCGGCGGATGTTTTTGCGGTGGGTCTGCACCGTTTCCACGGACAGGTTGAGCGCGGCGGCGATCTCCTTGGTGGGGCTGCCCGCCTGGATGAACTGGCAGATGCGCATTTCCGCC
Source organism: Desulfovibrio sp. A2 (assembly GCF_000226255.1). Lineage (GTDB taxonomy): Bacteria > Desulfobacterota > Desulfovibrionia > Desulfovibrionales > Desulfovibrionaceae > Cupidesulfovibrio. The sequence goes on along the minus strand of NZ_AGFG01000026.1, from coordinate 20,197 downwards.
GGGCTCAGGCGCAGCAGCAGCGGGTCCGGCCCGGCGTCGTCCGGGGCCAGGCGCAGCAACTGGTCGCGGATCACGGTCAGATAGCCGCGCCGCACCTCCGGTTCCATGTCGGCCTCCAGGTGGTCCAGCGCGGGCAGCAGCATGGCGTGCACCTTGCGGGCCACCTCGCGATTGATTTCGGCGCGTTCGCCGTCGATGTTGCGCAGCACGGTGCGCAGGGTGATGTTCATTTCCTCCAGGTGGGCCTTTTCCTCGCGCAGGGCCTCGGTGCGTTCGGCCACCACCCGTTCCAGCGCCTCGCGCTGCATGACGTGGCTGGTCACGTCGGTGAGCATGACCAGGTACCCGTCGCTGGCCAGGCTGACGGCGTTCAGCGGCGAAATGCGCATGCGGTAGACCTGCCCGGCGGCGCGAAGCGGGCCTGCGTCCGGCTGGACGGCCGGGCTGTCCGCGCCGCGCGCATCTGCGCGCAAGGAGAAAGGAAGCGGTGCGTCGGCGGGCGGGGCTTCGTCGCGCTTCCGGCGCGTGCCGCGTGCCCGCCCGGACACGGCATGCCGTGCGCCCGTGGCGGCTGCCGCCTGCCCCTCGCCTTCGGCCGCGCCGGGGGTGATTTCGCAGGACAGGCCCAGGGGATAGAAGCGCAGCAGGTCCTGCATGCTTTCGCCCTCCAGCCCCAGCGCCGCCCAGATGGGCAGGCCCGGCACGGCGCGCCCGGCCAGATGCTGGCGCGCGGCGCGGTTGACGCTGGTGATGATGCCGGTGGCGTCAATGGCCAGCACCATGTCCGAGGTGGAGTTCAGGAAGTTTTCCACCTTGCATTTTTCCAGCGTGAGCAGCCGGTTGGCCTCGTCCAGTTGCGAGGTGTCCACCTCTGCCCGGCGGGTTTCCCAGTGGCGGGTGAACAGCACCGAAAAGGCGTCGCCATACAGGCGCACCACGCCTGCCGCCGCGTCGCGTGCGCGGCGCGGGGCGGGCATGGCCTCCACCACATCCAGCACGGCGTGAACCAGAGTGTGGAAGCACCCCAGGAACATGGCCTCGGTGACGCCGCGCATGCGGTGGCGGCGGGCCGAGGCCAGCAGGGCGTGTCCCCAGGCCTGGGGGGAAGGGGCGGCCGTGGGGCCGGCGTGGGGCTCATCCGTGTTATCCTTCAGACTGTTTTCCATTTCGCGCATCAGGTCGCCGAAGCTGGGCGTGCGCCCGGCGTGCAGCGCCTCGTGCAGGGGGTGCAGGAAACCCCGCAGGGAGTCGATGCAGTCCTGCCGCTTGGCCGTGGTGTGCCGCAGGTAGCCCGCCTCGCGCATGCGTTCGGACCAGCGGGACAGGAACAGTTCCATGTGCCCATCGATGCCCAGCAGCACCGGCCGGGCCGTGTTCATGGCGGCCTCGTCGGCGAATTGCTCCGGCAGGTGGAGCTTTGGGCTGGCGGCCCGGTTCGGCGAGGAAGGTACGGTCGGGGACGCTGGAATGCCGCGCGGGGGGCGGGTGGGCATGGGAACTCCCGGATATGCGTCGGCTGGGCGGCCGACATGTGCGTGCGCCCTCGGAGCGGGCGTGGGGTGGGAAAGCGCCACGCCATTGCTGGACGGCATACCCGATGGGTACCCGGTGCGTTGCCATCCGGCGCGGGCATGCTATTCTTTACCCAAGTCACGCGTGGACACAAGGGCGTGTCTTGCGGAGCACATCGCGGAGGCCAACGTGGCGGAATACGGGGAATATGAAGAGCTCGGGCGCGCCGGGGGCAGGGCCGGAACATGCGGGTCCACGGAATCGGGTGGCCCGTCCGGCCTGTTTGACTCGTTGAACGCGCCGGGTCCGTTCGGCCTGTCTGGCCCATCCGGAACGACAGGTGGAAATGGACTGCGCCGACGCACGGTGCGCCGCGCGCGGGGATATTGGGTTGCCGTGGCGGTGCTGCTTGCGGCCTTCCTGTCCCTGGCGGCGACGCCGGTGCGGGCCGCCGGGCAGGGCGCGGACGCTTTCTCCGTCGCGATTTCCCCCGCGTCGTCCCCATCCCTGGCGGATGATTCCGGCGGGAGCGAGCCGTGCCCGCTCACCTCGCCCGAGCATACCGCCCGGCTGGTGGCCCCCGCCCCGGCGTCCGCCGGAACGGGCGGCGACGCTGGCGCGCCCGTCTTCGCCCGCGTGGGTGCGCCGCTGCCGGTGGTGGTGGCGCTGCAAGGGCCGCCCCTGCCTTCGGGCGTGTTTTCGGTGGTGAACATCGACATGGCGCGTGGCCCGGAGGGAGGGCGCGTTTCCGCCGTCACCGGGTACCCGGAGTCGGAGGTGCGTTTCTCCGCGCCGGGCCGCTACGAACTGGACCTGACGGTGACTCTGGTGGCCCGTTCCAGTTGCGGCGGGGCCAAGGCGCGCACGGTGATGGAGCGGCGCATGGCGGTGCAGGTGGCCCCGTAGGGCCGAACCTTTCCGGCTGCGTTCGCATTCCCCGTGTTTTCCGCGTCCGCCCCGCTCCGCCATTCCCCTTACGCGGGCAGGGTGATGGTGAACGTGGTGCCCTGGCCTGGCCCGCTGGTGAAGTCGATGGAGCCGCCATGCTTCTTCACCACGATGTCGTGCGCGATGGCCAGCCCCTGCCCGGTGCCCTTGCCCACCGCCTTGGTGGTGAAGAAGGGGTCGAACACCCGGTCGCGTACTTCTTCCGGAATGCCGGTGCCCGTGTCTGCGATGCGGATTTCCACGTGGCCGCGCGCGGCGGGGGCGCTGCCCGGCGTCAGCTGCGTGGTGATGGTGATGCGGCCGGGCGGTGGCGGTGCGCCGCCCCCCGATCCGATGGCCTCGCCCTGGCCGCCGGGCTGTCCCTCGGCCGGCTGCCGCGCCTCGGCGATGGCGTGCGCCGCGTTGACCACCACGTTCAGCAGCACCTGGGCCAGGTCGCCGGGCAGGCAGGGGATCAGCGGCAGGTCCGGCGCGAGGCGCGTCTCCACTTCGGCCACGTATTTCCATTCGTTGCGCGAGACGGTCACCGTATCCAACACCAGTTGGTTGATGTCCGCCGGGCGTTTTTCCGCCGTTTCCGGGTGCGAGAATTTCTTCATGGCCAGCACGATGGTGGCCACCCGCTCCACGCCTTCCAGCGCCTGGCCGACGGCGCGGGGCACCTCGTCCATCAGGAAGCCGGCGTCGGTGTCGGCCAGGGTCTCGCGCAGGCGGGCCAGCCGCTGGGCCGGGTCAACCGCGTCCCCGCCCGCCTCTCCCGCGGAAGCTCCCGAGCCGTCCATCTCCGTGCCGGCCAGTTCGCCGCAGGCGGCCAGGGGCCGCAACAGGTCGTCGAACGCGCCGCGTAAAAAGCGCAGGTTGTCGCCAATATATTGGATGGGGGTGTTGATCTCGTGCGCCACCCCCGCCGCCAACTGGCCGATGGATTCCAGCTTCTGGGCCTGGGTCAGGCGGCGTTCCATGGCCTTTTGCTCGGTGGCGTCGAAGAACACCAGCGCCATGTGCTGCTCGCCCTGCCAGGGCACGGGCAGCAGGCTCCAGCGCAGGGGGATGTTGCGCCCGTCGGTGCGGCGCAGCACGTGCTCCCGGTCCAGCAGGGGGGTGAACCCGGCATGGCCCGGCAGCAGGCACGCATCGTGCGTCACCTGCCGGAACAGGTCGGCGCAGGCGTCGTCCGCGTCCGCGCAGCCCATCAGGTGGCGCGCCACTTCGTTGACCTCGGCCACGGCGCAGTCGCCCGGCCGGATGATGACGATGGCCGCGCGCAGGCCGGAAAAGATGCGCGACAGCAGTTCCTCGCGCTCGGCCAGGTCGCGGGTGCGGGCGCGGATGCGTTCTTCCAGTTCCTCGTTGGCGGCGCGCAGGGCCTTTTCCAACTCGTATTCCGTGGTCACGTCGCGCCCCACGCCCTGGAACCCCGCCAGCCGCCCCTCGTCATCGTACAGGGCGCGCCGGGTCCATTGCAGACGGCGCTCCACGCCCGGCGGCACCACTACCCAGTGGTCGAAGGTGACGATGGGGGGCAGGTCGGGGTTGATGGCGTCGGCGAAGGTGTCGCTTTCCGCGCCGGGCGGGCTCTGCGCGCGGAACACGCTGCCGATCAGCCGTTCACGCTCCAGGCCGAAGAACGCGCAGAAGGCGTCGTTGGCGAAGGTGCAGGTGCCGTCGGGCAGGTAGCGGCAGATGAGTTCCGTCTGGTCGCTGATGATGGACGAGAGCAGGGCCTCACTTTCCTCCAGCAGGCGCGACTTGGTCTCCAGCAGCGAATCCACCTGCTGCTGTTCCTGGATCACCCGTTCCAGCCTGCGGTTGCGGTCTTCCAGTTCGCCGCGCAGGGTCAGCAACGCCTCTTGCGGGGCCACGAACAAACGGTGCCCCAGCCGGTGGAAGACCGCCACCAGCGCGGCGGCGCCCGCCAGCATCAGCGGCAGGATGCGCAGCAGCAGATCCGTCGAGCGCGCCTGTATGCCCGAATCGTCCGTTTCCAGGGCGATGCGCATGCCCGGCACGGAAAGGGCGTGCTCCGTGCGCAGGGCCACCCGTATGTCCGGCCCCATGACGGCCACGGGTTCTCCTTGGCGCAGCAGCACCTTGCGCAGTCTGCGGTCCGTGGGGTCGTGCGGCAGGAAGGTGATGTCCACGGGCAGCAGGGCGCTCAGCACGCCCACGGGAACACCATCCCGCAGCACCGCCCGGGCCAGCCGCCAGTAGGCGGCCTGCCGACCTGCCTTGCCGGGTTCTGTTGCCGTGCCGGAGGCGTCGCGCACCTCGATTTGAAGGAGTACCGCCTGCGGCGCGGCCAGGGCCTGTTCCAGCCACGGCGGCGACGGGCCGTCCGCGTCGCAGGGCGCGCCGTTGGCGATGAGGGGGGCGCCGTCGCTTTTGTACAGTGCCGTGCACGACCCGCGCCCCACGGTGGCGAAAAGGACCATGGCCTCGGCAAGCTCCGGCGATGCATGCCCCGTTTGCGTCTGTTGTGGTTGTTGCGTCGCGTGATCCAGGGCCCGGCGCAACTGCGGAAACGCCGCGTAGGCGTCAAGCATCTGCCTGCGGTTGTTCAGGTACCGGTCCACCAGTGCGGCGTACACGGTGGCTTCGTCGGCCAGCGTTTCGGCGCGCAGGTTGGCCATGGCGTCGCGCGCCTGCACGCGGGTGAGCCAGTAAGCCCAGACCGCCTGAAAGGCGATGAACGCCAGCAGGAACCAGGCAAACAGCACGCGCACCGGGCGGTGCGGCGCGGACGTGCCGGAAGGCGAGGAAGGGATGTGGCGCGTCGGATCCGTGCCGGGAAGGGCAGGGGGCATGGCGGGCCTCCGGAATGCGGCGTGGGAGGTGTTTCGCGCGGAGATGGCGGTGCCGCCCTTGTCAGAGTGCCAGAGGATTGTTACCTATCATGGCTGGAGCGGCGTATTATAATCTGGATGTTTCCCCCGGCCCCGCCGGAACGGCCGCTTCGCACAAACGTTACAGGAGGATTCGACATGCTCGGACGCACGGTCTCCGCACCCACGAGGGCGCGGGCTGAAACCGTCAACGCCTTCATGCGCGGTGTATACAACTGGATGTTCGTGGGGCTTGCCGTAACGGCTGGTGCCGCGTGGTTCACGGCGTCCAGCCCGGCCATGCTGCAACTGGTGTTCGGCAACAGCTTCGTGCTGATCGGCCTGATCCTCGCCGAGCTGGGCCTGGTCATGGGCATCAGCGCGGGCATCGCGCGGCTTTCCGGCGGCGCGGCCACCGGGCTTTTCGTGCTGTACAGCGCCCTGAACGGCATCACCCTGTCCGCCGTGTTGCTGGCCTACACCATGAGTTCGGTGTTTCAGGCGTTCGCCACGGCGGCGGGCATGTTCGGCGCCATGTCGCTCTACGGCCTAACCACCAAGAAGGATCTCACCTCCTGGGGCAGCTTTCTGTTCATGGGGCTCATCGGCATTCTCATCGCCAGCGTGGTGAACATGTTCGTGGGCAGCTCCGCCGCGTCGATGGCCATCAGCGCCATCGGGGTCATCGTGTTCACGGGCCTTACCGCCTACGACAGCCAGAAGCTGCGCATGATGGGCGAAACCGCCCCCATGGACGACGCCACGGCCATCCGGCGCGGCACCATCCTGGGCGCGCTGACGCTGTACCTGGACTTCATCAACCTGTTCCTGATGCTGCTGCGGCTGTTCGGCTCCTCGCGCGACTAGCCGCCGCGCACCACATGTGCGGATACGGGGGGCGCAAGCCCCCCTTTGCGTGACGGCGGGAAAGGCCCCGCCCATGCGCCGCTGCCAAGGCCACTCTTCAACTCCGGCAGGTTCACCGTTTCCTTCCTTTCGCCTTCTTTCGCCCTTTTCCGCACAGTCTGGCCGGTTCGTCCCCTTGTCCGGTTTCCTTCCGCGCCTTGCACGCCCCTTGGCCGGTCTGGCCATGCCCCCGCCCGCATTCCCCCGGCGACAAGCGCGCCCGCGCATGGTAGAATGATTTCCATGCGCATATCGTTGCAGTTCCCGGAACGTATCCGGGTGGCGTCATGAACGTCGCCTCCATGCAGAAAGCCTGCGCCCCCTTGTTGCGCCCCCTTGGCGCGGCCTATGCCGCGTGCATGGCCGCGCGCCGCGCCGTGTACGAGGCGGGCGTGCTGCCGCGCTTTTCCCCGCCGCGCCCGGTGGTGTCGGTGGGCAACATCTGCTGGGGTGGTACGGGCAAGACCCCCCTGGTGCACTGGCTGTTGCGCTGGTGCGGCGCGCACGGGCTGTCCGCCGCCGTGCTTACGCGCGGCTACGGGGCGAAACCGCCGCAACTGCCCCTGCTGGTGCGGCCCGGCCACACGGCGGCGCAGGCGGGCGACGAACCGCTGATGCTGGCCCGCCAGAACCCCGACGCAGCCGTGCTGGTGGACCCGGTGCGGCGGCGGGCCGGGCACTGGGCGGAGGCGCACCTTTCCCCCCATCTGTACCTGCTGGACGACGGCTTTCAGCACCTGGCCGTGCGGCGCGACCTGGACATCGTGGTGCTGCGCCCCGCGGACCTCGTCGGCGAGTGGGGCCGGACCATTCCGGCGGGCTCGTGGCGCGAGGGCGCGGGCGCGCTGCACCGGGCGCACGCCTTTTGCGTGAAGGCGGAGCCGGACATGTTCGATGCCCTGGGGCCCCAACTGGAACGCCGCCTGATCCGCTACGGCATGCCGGTGTTTAGCTTTCGCCTTGTCCCGCGCGGCCTGATGCGCGTGGGCCGGGGGCTGGACCCCCGCCCGGCGGAGCACGGCGCGGCCACGCGGCCGCACCTGGACGGCGAACCCTACGTGCTGGTCTCCGGCGTGGGCGACCCCGCGCAGGTGCACGCGACGGCCACGCGGTTCTTCGGGTATGCGCCGGTGCGGCATCGTATCTTTCCGGATCATCATCCCTACGGACCGGACGAAGTGCGCTCTCTGGCGGCCGAGGGGCACGCGCTGGTGTGCACCCCCAAGGACGCCGTGAAGCTGGCCCCCCTGTGCGGCGAAGGGGCTGGCCACGACGGCGCGCGCACCCCTGGCGGGGCGGACCTGTGGGCCTTCGACCTGGCCACCGAATTCGGGCCGGCCTTGTGGTCCGCAACGAATTTTCCCGAGTGGTGGGCCGCCCGCTGGGCGGGGCTTGCCGCCGCGCATCGGGCTTGAAGCACCCTTCTGCCCGATGCCGCCCGGTCCGGCCGCGCAATGGCCCCATTCAACATTTCATCTCCGACATTTTCACTCCGGCACGGCCGGAAAGGACATCCATATGGCAAAGAAGAAGCGTGACGACAGCTACGTGCTGCCCGACGCGAACGAACTGGCGAACCTGTTCCGCGAGGCGCACCGCCCGCTGAAGATCGACGCGCTGATGCGCATGCTGGGCCTGCACCGCCGCATGAAAGCGGACCTGGAGGAACGGCTGGACGCCCTGGTGCATCAGGGGCGCATCATCCGCCTGCGCGGCGGGGCCTGGGGCCTTGTGGAACAGCTGCGGCTGGTCACGGGCACCCTGTCCATCCAGCGCTCCGGCATGGGCTTCGTGCTGCCCGAGGAAAAGGGGCGCGACGACATCTACGTGCACTCCTACCAGATGGGCGACGCCTGGCACGGCGACAAGGTGGTGGTGGCGCTGTTGCCCGGCCGCCACGGCAAGAACCCGGAAGGGCGCATCGTGCGCGTGGTGGAACGCCGCCGCAAGGAAATACCCGCCCGCGTGGTGCGCCGCATGGGCCGCAACAGCCTGCTGTGCCGCCCGGCCGACCCGCGCATGGCCGTCAGCTTCGTGGTGGACATGAGCGCGGTGGAGGCCAAGGCCGAAAAGGGCGACCTTGTGGTGGCCGCCCCCGGCGAAAAGGTGGAGGACGGCCTGTGGGCCGCCACCGGCCTTGCCGTGCTGGGGGCCGACGACGACGTGGCCGTGCAGGAACGGCTGGTGAAGATCAACCACGACGTGCCCACCGACTTTCCGCCCGAGGTGCTGGAAGAAGCCCGCGATCTGCCCTCGGTGCCCAGCCGCGACGACATGGAAGGCCGCATCGACCTGCGGCACCTGGAATTCGTGACCATCGACGGGGCCAAGGCGCGCGACTTCGACGACGCCGTGTACGTGGAGGAACAGGGCAACGGCTACCGGCTGTGGGTGGCCATCGCCGACGTGGCCCACTACGTGCGGCCCGGCTCGGCCATGGACCGCGAGGCGCAGGCCCGCTCCAACTCGTACTATTTCCCGCAGTCGGTGGAGCCCATGCTGCCCGAGGCCCTTTCCAACGGGCTGTGCAGCCTGAACCCGCGCGTGCCCCGGCTGGCCATGGTGGCGGAAACCTATTTCCACGCAGACGGTTCGTACGGGCGCAGCAAGTTCTACGCGGCCATCATCGAATCCAAGGCCCGCCTTACCTACGGGCAGGTCAACCGGGCGCTGATCGTCAAGGACGAGAACGAGCGCCGCCTGCTCACCCCGGTGCTGCCCCTGCTGGAGCGCGCCGAGCAGCTGGCCCGCCTGCTGAACGCCAAGCGCTCCGAGCGCGGCAGCCTGGACTTCGACCTGCCCGAACCGGAGGTGATCTTCAACATCTACGGCGAGACGGTGGACATCGGCCGCAAGGTGCGCCACTTCGGCCACCAGATCATCGAGGAGTTCATGATCGCCGCCAACGAGGCGGTGGCCCGCTTCCTGACCGAAAAGAACGCCCGCTTCCTGTACCGGGTGCACCCCGAGCCGGATACGGAAAAGCTGGAAGGGCTGTTCAAGGTGCTGGCGCGCACCTCGCTGGCGCAGCATCTGCCGCACAAGGCATCGGCCAAGGCGTTGCAGGGCGTGCTGCAGGCGGCCAAGGGCACGGACCAGGAGTTCGTGGTCAACCGCATGGCCCTGCGCACCATGATGCAGGCCCGCTACGCGCCCGACCACGAAGGCCATTTCGGCCTGGCCTCGGACTGCTACTGCCACTTCACCTCGCCCATCCGCCGCTACGCCGACCTGATAGTGCACCGCGCGCTGCGCCGCACCCTGGGCCTGCCGGTGAACGGGCCGCTGCCGGGCGAGCGGGCGCTGCTGACCATCGCCGACACCCTGAACGTGAACGAGCGCGTGGCCATGGAGGCCGAGCGCGAGATACTGAAGCGCATCACCGTGCTGTTCCTTTCCCAGCGGGTGGGCGAGGAGTTCACCGGGGTCATTTCCGGCATCATCGACTTCGGCTTCTTCGTGGAGTTCAACGAGGTGATGGCCGAGGGCATGGTGCGCCTGTCGTCGCTGGATGACGACTATTACGGCTACCTGCCGGAACGGCAGGAACTGGTGGGCGAGCGCACGGGCCGCAGCTTCCGGCTGGGGCAGAGCGTGACGGTGCGCCTTGTGGACGTCAACGTGGCCCGACTGGAAGTGAACCTGGCGCTGGCCGGTGCGGACGCCGTGGCGTCCACCGGCGCGCGCAAGGTGCGCCGCGACGCTGGGGATGGGCGTGCCAGCCGTGATGCGGGTGGTCGGCGTGGCGGGCGCGAGTATGGCGGCCGGAACGACCGGAATGACCGCAACGACCGGGGCGGGCGCGGCGCCCGGCCTGGAACCCGGCCCGACAGGACTGTCGCGCAGGACAGGCCCGACGGGGAGGACAGGACCGCGACGCGCGCCGATCGTGGCGGGGCCGATGGCGTGGCCGCCGTGCCCGTGAAGTCGGGCTCCGTTGACGAGCGCGCCGCCCGCAAGGCCCGTGCCCGCGCGGCCACCGATGCCGGGCTGGACGACCCGATGCCCACCCCCTTGCCGGAGCCGCTGGAAAACGCGCCACGCCGTGGGCGAAAGCCCGCACGGCCCAATGGCGGGCGCGGCGACGCGGAAAAGGTCGGAACCCGCAAGGGGGAAGGCGCGAAGACGACGGGCAGCGTCTTCGGGCAATCCACGGCAACGCCGAAATCCGGCGATCGTGGCAAGGGCGGCGCCGCCAAGGCCCAGCCTCGGGCGGACAAGGCGTCCGCGCCAGTGGAGGCGAAGGCCACCGGCGGCGCTGAGGCCGCCGCCAGGGAAAAGGCGCCAGCCAAGGGAGGCGCTTCGGCCAGGCCCGCCGCAAAGGACTCCGCTGGCGGAAAGGGCAAGGCGGGTGCCGCCAAGGCCGCCCCGGCTTCCGACACGTCCGCGTCCGGCACGAAGGCGAAAGGAGCCGCCGACAAGGCCGGGAGCGCTCCGAATCCGTCTGGAGCATCGGGCCAGTCAGGCCAATCGGGCCAGTCAAAGAGGGCGGACAAGTCGGGTACGCCCGCCAAGCCTGCCAAAACGGACAAGGCGGAGGCGGGCAAGCCTGCCGGAAGCGGTTCTCCCAAGGACAAAGCCCCCAAGGGCGCGGCTGCTCCCCCCAAGGGCGCGCGGTCCGCAAAGGCCGCCCCTGCCCCTGCGAAGCCCGGGGCCGCCAGGCACGCGCCCCGCAAGCCCAAATCATCCAAGGGTGGAGAAGGCGGCCAGAACTAGCCGCACCCCGCGACCGCTCATCGACACGCAATGCAACGCCGCCCCGGAGATTCCTCTCCGGGGCGACGCTTCATTCATGGCGGCGGTGGATTGCGAACCTGCCGGACTGACGGCGCGCGTTTCGGCAATCGTGCGCTTTCGGCGGACACCTTTCCCGGCCTACAGCCGGGTGATGCCGAAGCGGGCCAGCAGTTCGGCAAGGCGCTGATTCAGGTTGGTGGTGGACCGGGCCAGCAGATCCAGGCTGATGTACAGCGCGAACTCCACCCGGAACGAGGCGTCTGTCCACAGCGACCCGATCTCGCGGGCCAGTTGCGGCTCGATCTGCAACAGATGCAGCAACGATTCCAGTTCGGTGGCCGTCTGGGGGCGGAACAGCAGCATGTTGGCGCGGCCGGGGTCCTGCTGCCACAATTTGTTCCTCCGGATGCGCGTGAGGCCGGAGTCGAACAGCGTCTCCACGGCGGCGACGGAGGTGCGCCGCTCCTTGCGGGTGCGGATGTGAATCTTGCCCATATCCTCGCCCGCGCGGCGGCGCAGCAGCGTGACGAACTGGAACTCCAGCAGCGATTGCAGGGCCTTGCCCAGGCACGGCAGCGAAAAGTCGCCCAGGGTGCGGCGCACGATGGCCGTCTCCTTGGGGGAAAAGCCGTCCAGCGCGCGCAGGAAATCCTCGCGCAGCAGGTTCAGGGTGATGGCCACGCTGCATGCCATGCCCACCACCTGGTCGCGCAGGAACTGCACCTGCTCGGCGTTGACCTCCGCGGGGGGGGCTTCTGCGGTTTCGCCGTCCGGGCCCGGCATGCCGCCGGACAGCAGCAGGGTCTGCATCCGCTCCATTTCCTTGGCGGCGGGGTCGATGCACACGATCTGGCTGATGAAGTCTATGTCGCCCTGGGCAAAGGGGTAGCCCGGCCGGGCGGCCATGCCCAGCAGGATGTCGTGCACCAGCTTGCGCGCCTTGCGGCTGGCGAAGTCGCGGGTCTCGAACTCGAACAGGGTCTGCACCCGCGTCTTGTCCAGGGGTTTCGGCGTGCGGCACAGCCGTTCCAGCAGTGCGTCGAAGGGGTAGCGGATGACCAGCAGCGAGCGTTCCTTGGTCAGGGAGAACGCCTCCTGCCCCATGATGGCGTCGTAGGCCTCGTCCACCAGACCCGCCACGAAGTGCGCGAAATGCTTGCGCCAGAACTGCTCGTCCAGTTCGGTGGATTCGGTGATGGCGTCGGAAGGGCCAAGGGCTTCTTCGCCGTAGGCGCGCACCAGCGTCTCGATGAAATTGTCGGTGCACAGGGCCGTGGTGTACACCACGCCCTGCACGCATTTCAGCAGCAATGTCTCGGCGTTGACGAGGCCGATGCGCAACTGGCCGGAATCTGCCCCGCCGGGTTTGGCGAACTGGCCGAGCTGGGCCACGAACTCGGCCACCAGCTTGCGGATGTGTTCGTGCAGCGGGTCCACCGCGCCGCGCGCGGCCAGGATTTCGATGATGGAGCGCTGCTGCGTTTCCAGCAGGGGGTATTCATTGATGCGCTCGCTGTTGGTGCGGATGAGGCACAGCAGGACCTCGCGCTCCACCACCTCGCGCACGGCGCGACGTTCCTTGTTGGCGGCAAGGCAGGCCACGTAGGCGGCCAGGCGTTCCTCCGGCGGCGGGCCTTGCGAGGGGTCGTGGTTTCGCGCGTCCGTCATGACAGTTTCCTGCGTGCGTCTTGCTGGAGAGGGGTGCGACACCGGGTGAAATCCCCCATTCGTATATGGGGGCGCTCCACGTCTCTGGCCGCTGACGGGCCGATTGTCAACCCGATATCATGAAATCAGTTCACGAGCCATGGCCTCGCCCTGTCCGCCGCCACCCGCCATGCGGGCCAGCTCCTTGCGGATGTCCTCGCCGTCCAGCTGGCGGCACAGGGTGAAGGTGGCGTTGTCCGCCACCTCCTTGCTGACCTGGAAGTGCCGGCCAGCGCGGGCGGCCAACTGCGGCCAGTGGGTGATCAGGATCACCTGCCTGCGCCCGGCCAGCGCGGCCAGCCGGTCGGAAACGCGGTTCAACGTAAGCCCGCCCACGCCGGAATCCACCTCGTCGAAGATCAGCGTGGCTGCTTCGTCGCGGGCCATCAGCCCCACCACCGCCAGCAGGAAGCGCGAAAGCTCGCCCCCGGAGGCGATGCGGTCCAGCGGTTGCGGGGGCTGGCCGGGGTTGGGCACCCACAGCAGGCGCGCCCTGTCCTCCACGCAGCCGGGCCACGGCTCCTGGGGCGTGAACTCGAAGGCCACGCGCACGTGCTCGGAAAAACCCAGCCCCGCCAGTTCGCCTTCCAGCGCCTGCGCCAGCTGCACGGCGGCCTCGCGGCGGGCGGGGTTCAGCTCCGCCAGCACGCCGGACAGGCGTTCCTTCAGGACTTCCTCCTCGCGCTCCAGGGTGCGCAGGTCCAGGCGGCAGGCGTCGAGAAACGATAAATTATCCTCTATTTCGCGGCGCAGGTCCACGATTTCGTCCAGGGTGCGGCGCAACTTGCGCTTGAGCTGGGCCAGTTCGTACAGCCGTTTTTCGATGGATTCCACGTCCATGTCGTCGTCGCCGGAATTGAACGCGGGGGGCGCGGGGCGGCGGCGCAGGCGGCGTTCCAGGTCGGCCAGCCCCTGGCGGAAGGCGGATACGGCGGCCACGTCGTCCGTCCAGTTGGGCTGGGCGTTGGGGGATGCGTCCGCGCTGTCGCCCGCCGTCGCGCCGTGCAGGCGGGCCAGCCCGTCCAGGGCCCGTTCCAGCAGGCCCAGGGCCTCGGCCACGCCGGGGCCGTCCTCGCCGCGCAGCACGGCCAGGGCGCGTTCCTGCACCTCCTGGGCGGAGGCCACGTCGCGCAGGGCGCGGCGGCGTTCTTCCAGCCGTTCCTCTTCGCCCGCTTCCGGGGCCACCTTGTCGATCTCGCGCTGCTGGAATTCCAGCACGTCGCGCCGGTCTTCCAGCGAGCGGGCGCGCGCGGCCAGTTCCTCGCGCCTGGCGGCCACATCGCGCAGTTCCTTCAGGGCTTCGTCGCGCGCGGCGACAAGGTCTGGCCGGTTCAGGAACTCGTCCAGCAGCCGGGCCTGAAAGGCGGGCTGGAGCAGCTTCTGCTGGCCGTGCTGGCTGGTGTGCACCACCAGCGATGCGCGCATGTCGCGCACCGCGTCTTGCGAGCTGAGCCGGTCGTTGATGAACAGGCGGCTGCGGCCCGTGTCGGCGGCCAGTTCGCGGCGCAGCACCATGTCGCCGTCCGGCAGGGCGAACAGGGCCTCCACGTGGGCCTTGTCCTTGCCGGGGCGCACCATGTCCGCCGACAGACGGTCGCCGATGAGGAAGTTGAGCGCCTTGAGGATGAAGCTCTTGCCCGCGCCCGTTTCACCCGTGAGGGCGTTCAGGCCGGGGGCGAAGTCCAGTTCCATGTCCTCGATGAGCGCGAGATCCCGAATGCGCAGGTATTCCAGCATGAGGTGTCCTTGCTCAGGTCCGGCCGCCGTCGTCCGCCGATGGGGCGATGGTGGCGTCCGGTGCAATGTCGGCTTCGGTGTTCGGGGCCGCGGCGGAAGATGCGGCGGGCGGGGGAGTGGAGGGCGCTTCCAGCCCCCGGCGCAGATGCCCGCCGGGGCCGTGGCCGTCCAGCAGCCGCAGAAAGGCCTTGGAGCGGCCTTCGGCGGCAGCCCTTCGCCCCGCCTCGGCCAGTTCGTGCAGCCCTTCGTCCACGCGGTAGGCGCGCAGGCTGGTCAGACCGTATTCGGCCTGGGTGCGCCACGGCGCGCCCGGCTCCAGCGCAAGGCGCGCCAGCATGCCCAGCCTGATGAAGGTGAGCGCCTTGCGGCGTGAAGTCAAGCGTTCAACCCCCCGCATCCATTCAAGGTCATCGCCGCCAAAACGTTGGGCCAGCACCAGCATTTCAAAGGCGGCTTCCGGGCAGTGGCGCTGCGGGTCGTAGGTGAAGCCCGGCTGGGCGTCGCGGCCTTCGCGGCGCAGCAGGTCCGCCCAGAGCAGGCAGGCGTGGTAGACCGACTGGGGTTTTTCGGGTTCGCGCAGGCCCCGCGCCTGATGCAGGCGGTACCAGAAGGGTTTGGCGGCCTTCAGGTCGCCCCGCGTCAGCGCCGCACCGGCGGCGGCCACGTTGAGGTCAACGTCATGGGCATGGTCTCCCGTGGCCAGCAGGCGGTCGAGCAGGGCGGCCAGCCCGGGCGTCTCGCGCACCGGGCGCGCCGGTTCCCGTTCCGCCATGGCGCGCAGCCACGCGGCCACGACGGCCGGGGATTCGGGCAGGGCGTTCAGGGCGGCGCCCAGCGTATCCGCAGGCATGTTCAGCCCGCCGCTGCGTACCCGGTGCGACAACGTCAGCCACAAGGCTTCCGCGCCCGCCGGGCCTGTGGCCGCGGTGTCCGGCGCAGTGCCGGGCGCGTCGCCCATGGCGGCCAGCACGGTCGCCGCCCGATGGCCGGGCAGGTGCCGCGCCTGCACCCGCGCCCACGCGGCACGGCCGATGCGCTCGGCCACATCCGGCTTGCGCAGCAGGAAGCGCAGCTTCTCGGCAAGGTCCAGCCCGTCGGCGTAGACCACCATCTCGCGGCCGTCGTCGAACAACTCGTCCTGGTCCGGCCCCACGTCGGGCGTGAGCACGCAGGCCCCGCACGAGGCTCCTTCCGTGAGTCGAAAGTTTACTTCGAAGCCAATGGATTCATTGGGGATGATCCGGGTGTCGCCGTACAGGTGCAGCATTTCGGCAAAGGGCACTCCCTGACGGGGCAGCACTCCGAACCGTTCACGCAGCAGGTCGGCCATCCAGCCGCGCAGGGGGCGATGCCTGTCCAGCACGCCCACCAGGGAGATGTCGTGGCCGCGCTGTGCGTGGGGACGCCACGGCCGGGCGTGGCCGGACATGGCAAGGCGCACCGGGTGCGGGTGGCGCCATTCCGGCGGCAACGCCTGAAACAGGGAGAGATGGGGGGTGAACACCACGTCGAACAGCCGGGCGTAGTGGCGGTGCCAGTGCATGTTCAGGTGGCTGTCTATGGCCCAGAGCGCCTTGCGGCAGGGCAGGTTTTCCAGCCCGGCCAGGATGGCGCGCACCCCCAGCGTCTCCTGCTGCACCAGCAGGTCCGGGGCAAAGCCGCGCGCATCCAGCAGGGCGGCGATGTCCACGATGCCGCCGGGCGGGTGCAGGTCCAGCACCTCGTGCCCCATGCGCCGGAATTCGACGGCCAGGTGCGTGCCGACACAGGCGATGCGCATGGGCTACCGCTTCAGGCGCGGGTCCAGCAGGTCGCGCAGGCTTTCGCCCAGCAGATTGTAGCCGAGCACGGTGAGCAGAATGGCGCACCCTGGAAAGATGGACAGCCACGGGGCGATTTCTAGCACGTCCTTGCCTTCCAGCAGCATGTTGCCCCAGCTGGGCATGGGCGGCTGCACGCCAAGGCCCAGAAAGCTCAGGGCGGATTCGGTCAGGATGGCCCCGGCCACGCCCAGCGTGGCGGATACCAGCACCGGGGCCACCGCGTTGGGCAGCACGTGCAGGGCCAGGATGCGCACCGGCCCCGCCCCGGCCAGCCGGGCGGCGGCGATGAAGTCGCGCTCGCGCAGGGACAGGGTTTCCGCGCGCACCAGCCGCGCCACGCCCATCCACGAGGTGAGCCCGATGACGGCCATGATGTTCAGCAGGCTGGGTTCCAGAAAGGCGATGACCGCAAGGATCAGGAAAAACGACGGGAAACACAGCATGATGTCCACGCAGCGCATGATCAGTTCGTCCGTCAGCCCGCCGAAGTAGCCCGCCGCCAGGCCGAGGGCGAGGCCGATGGCCACCGAGATGCCCACCGAGACGAAGCCCACCCACAGGGATACGCGCGCCCCGTGCAGCATGCGCGAGAGCACGTCGCGCCCCAGCGCGTCGGTACCCAGCGGGTGCGCGCCGGACGGCGGGTGCAGGATGGCCGTGAGGTCCAGCGCCGTGGGGTCGTGCGGCGCGATCCACGGGGCCAGCAGGGCCGCCGCCGACATCAGGCACACCAGCGAAAGGCCAGCGGCCAGCATGGGGTGCCGCGCCCAGAAAAGCAGCCACTGGCGGGGGGAGAACAGGGCAGCCGCGTTCATGCGCCGCCCCCTTCGCCGCCGCTTTCCTCACTTGCGCCGTCGCCGCCCGCGCCCCCGGTGAGCCGGATGCGCGGGTCGGCCAGGCCGTAGCACAGGTCGGCCAGCAGGTTGCCCGTCAGCGTCAGCACCGCGCCCAGCACCAGGTTGCCCATGATCAGCGGGTAGTCGCGGGCCATGACGGCCTGGTAGAACAACTGCCCAAGGCCGGGCAGCGCGTAGATGGATTCGATGATCACGCTGCCGCCGATGAGCCCCGGCAGCGACAGCCCCAGAATGGTGATGACCGGCAAGAGCGCGTTGCGCAGCGCGTGGCGGAAGATGACGGCGCGCACCGGCAGCCCCTTGGCCCGCGCGGTGAGGATGTAGTCCTGCCGCAGCACTTCCAGCATGGAGGCGCGCATGAACCGCGAAAGCCCGGCCAGGCTGCCGAAGGTGTAGATGAAGATGGGCATGGCCAGGTGCGCCAGGATGTCCCACGCCTTGCCGAAAGGCGACATGGCGGCGTGGTCCAACGAGGTCAGGCCGGAAATGGGCAGCCATTGCAGGTGGATGCCGAACAGCAGCATCAGCAGCAGGGCCAGCCAGAAACCCGGCATGGCGAAGCCGATGAACACCAGCACCGTCATGGCCCTGTCGAACAGCCTGCCCTGCCAGTGGGCGGATGCCACCCCGATGGGAATGGCGCACAGCAGGGTGAGCACCAGCGAGGCCACGTTCATGCCCACGGTGAGCGGCAGGCGTTCCTTGATCTTGTCCCACACCGGGCGCGGGTCGCTGGACATGGAATTGCCAAAGTCCAGCCGGGCCAGCCGGCCCAGCCACTGCACGTACTGCACGTGCAGCGGCTTATCCAGCCCGTACAGGGCCTCCAGGCGCTTGCGCGTCTCGGCCCCGGCCAGCGGGTTCATGGTGGTCTGCATGTCGGTGGGCGAACCGGGGGCAAGGTGAATGACCCAGAAGCTGATGATGGTGATGCCCCAGAACACGAAGAGCATCCACGCCAGCTTGCGGGCCATGCGGCGCAGCATGGCGGCCATGCGGCCGCCGCCGTGCGCCGTGGCACGGGATGGGGACGCGGCGGCGGGATGTCCGGGCCCGGCGGGCTGCCCCGCGTCAACAGGCTGCCCGGCGGAGGGGAGCCCCCCCCGCGAAGGCCCCGCATCGCCCGTCCGGTTTTCACCGACAGCGGGCGGCGGTGGCGGGGTATCGCGAAGATCGCTGGTCACGTCGTCGATGTCCTTGAAACCTTGTGGTGGCAGGGCCTGGGGGTGTTTCTACGCCTCGTGCTCCATCCAACCGCGCAGGTCGCGCACTTCATCGGCCCAGCGGGACGAAAGGCGCACCTCCATGAACTGGCGGTACACCTCGTCCAGAAAGCCGAGGCAGGTTTCGATGAGGTAGATCTTCTCCAGCAGGCGGGCGTCGGGGTCGTCGTCCTCGCCGTCCTTTTCCACGGTGGGCGTCTTCAGGCTGTTGAGGGAAAAGTCCTCGGCCCGCAGGCTGACCTGCCAGGAATCGGCCTCGCGCTCGAAGCGCAGCAGGGCGCGGGTGACCTTCTTGCCGGTGGTCAGGCCCAGGCGCGCCTCGCGCAGGGGCGACATGGAGCCGGAAACGGTGGCGGTCTCAAGGCTTTCGCCTTCACCGCCCTGCACCGAGATGCGCTGCTCCATGTGCACGCCGAAGGGGCTGCCGTCGGGCATGCGGAACGAGCCGGGCGCCGTTTCGCTACGGTACCACAGCCAGGTCAGGAATTCCTGGCCCAGGATCACGTCGGTGGTCTGGCCGAGATAGGGAGTGTCGCTCATTGTTTGTCCTTGTCCGGTGGCCTAGCTGGCGAACCGGGTGGGTTCCAGGGCGTCCAGCCTGGTCATGGCGGCCTCGTCCAGCATGGAGGCGGCCAGCGCGTACGGCGTCATCGGCTCCAGGTGCAGATCGAAGGTCAGCGTGAAATAGTCGGAGAACAGGTCGATCATTTTCGACTGGGTGGAGGCGAAATAGATGACGCCCGTGTCGATGGCCCACAGCACGTTGAACTCGGCCGGAATGGGCAGGAAGCGCGCCATGAGCTTGATGCGCACCTGTTCGCGCAGTTCCTTCTTGCGCTCGCGCGAGACGAACTTCTTGCCTTGCTCCTTGTTGCGGGCCTCTTCCTCGCGCAGGGCGAGGGCCAGGTGCTTCTTCAGCACGGCGGCCGGAATGCGCCGGGTGTCCTGGCGCAGCGAGAAGGCGATGTATCCGCCCTTTTCGGGCGGCGCGGTGCGCCAGGCCGTGTCGAGCATGTCGTCGAAGCACACCCAGCCCCACGAGCGTTCGTCGGAAGTGTTGTCGATATCACGGAAGCAGAACTGCTTCAGCTTGTCGGGCAGGGTAGGCCAGAGGGTGGTGGGCACCGGGTCCGCGATGCGGAACCGGGTGAAGCTGCTGCTGGCGTTGAGAAAACCCATTGGTGTCTCCCTTGGTTGCGGATTGGGCACATACCTAGCCTATCTTGCCGTGGCGCGCCACCCCGTGGCCCACGGTGCGCTGGACGGGACGGCGGGGATAACGCCGGGAACGGCGCGGTGCGGCATGGTGCCGCGGCGGGCGCGGGGGGTATGCATCAATATATGCGCGTGCTAGCGGGCCGGGACAGGCCGATAACAGGCCGGAGACGGGCCGGGTGCAGGTTGGGAGAGGGCAGGCCGACAACTATGAGGGACGCAGGGCGCATGGCTGGCGAAACAGGTGATGGTGGCAGCCGGAGGGTGTCCAGGAGGCTCGATGGGGCCGGTGCCAACATGGCGGCAAGAGGGGGTACAGTGGTGGTTTCAGAAGCGACCACGCAGACAGCCGGTGCTTTGGCGCCGTCGAAGGACGCTTTTCCGGGTTGCGAGCATCGAATTTTGTGTGATTGTTATCAGTGTATTGCGTGTAAAATTGAGGAAATTTGAAAAACTGTGTTGACTTCAGTTGGGTTTCGCGTAGAAACCACCTCCGCGCCGAACGGAACTCGCGACGCCTTCTGCAAGGGGGCAGCGCAGGACCGGACGGACAAAGGGTCAACGCGACCGTCGCGAAAAAAGCGCGAAAGGGTGTTGACGGATGTCTCCGAAAGGAGCATAGCTGAAAGTCCGCCCGCACGCACAGCGTGCACGGCGAAAAGGTTGGGCGCTGGCCCGGCCGACGGTCCGCAAAAGACTGCGGTTCTTTG
>NZ_AGFG01000027.1 GCF_000226255.1 Desulfovibrio sp. A2 | reverse complement strand
CCCCCCGGAGCCCCCCACCCCATCCTTCCAAAAACGTTTCATTCGGGTCGGGAGCTCACCTGAAAGGGGTGCAGGGGACAGCGTCCCCTGCCCGCCGGAGGCGTAAGAAACGCCTGACGGCTCCGCCCTTCGCAAACTTTCTCATGGAGTAGCCCCATGCTGCTGTCCCTTGCCTGGCTGCGCGAATTCGTTCCCTTCGAAGGCACCGCCGAACAGCTCGGCGACCGTCTGACCATGCTCGGCCTCGAACTGGAGGAAATCCGCCGCCCGTTCGACGCCATCCGCACCATCGTGGTGGGCCACGTGGTGGAACGCGCCAAGCACCCCGAGGCCGACAAGCTTTCGGTGTGCAAGGTGGACGCGGGGCAGGGCGAGTTGCTGGACATCGTGTGCGGCGCGCCCAACGTGGCGGCCGGGCAGAAGGTGCCGGTGGCCCTGGTGGGCGCCACCATGCCGGGCGGCATGGTCATCAAGAAGGCCAAGCTGCGCGGCCAGCCCTCGCACGGCATGATCTGCTCCGAGCGCGAACTGGGCCTCAGCGACGACCATGAAGGCATCATGGTCCTGCCCGAGCACTTCACGGTGGGCAGGCTGCTGGTGGACGAGCTGCAACTGGACATGGAGGTGTGCGACATCTCCATCACGCCCAACCGCGCCGACTGCCTCTCGGTGCTGGGCCTTGCGCGCGAAGTGGCCCTTGGCTTCGGTCTGCCGCTGACCCTGCCCCGGCTGAACCTTGTGGAGGACGGCCCGGACTGCTCTGGCGAGGTGGCCATCGAAATCGCCGACCCGGCGCTGTGCCCGGTGTACCAGGGCCGCATCCTGGAGAACGTGCGCGTGGGCAAGAGCCCGGCGCGCATCCGCCATCGCCTCACCGCCATCGGCGTGCGTCCCATCTCCAACATCGTGGACGCCTCCAACTACGTGATGATGGAACTGGGCCAGCCCCTGCACGCCTTCGACCTCGACCTGCTGGAAGGCAGGCGCATCGTGGTCTCCCCGGCCGTGGCGGGCGAGCGCATCGTGACCCTGGACGGCCAGGACCGCGTGCTGACCCCCGGCGACCTGCTGATCCGCGACGGGGTGAAGCCCGTGGCCCTGGCGGGCGTCATGGGCGGGGCCAACACCGAAGTTTCCGACGCCACCACGCGTGTGCTGCTGGAAAGCGCCGTGTTCCGCCCCGGCACCATCCGCCGCACCTCGCGCAGGCTGGGCCTGTCCAGCGAGGCCGCGTACCGCATGGAACGCGGGCTGGACCAGCCGGGCTCGCTCTTCGCCCTGCACCGCGCCGTGCAGATGATGGCCGAACTTTCCGGCGCGCGGCTGCGCCCCGGCGTGTGCAGCGCCGAACCGCGCCCGTGGGTGTCGCCCGCGCTGCGCTTTCGCCCGGCGCGCGCCCGCATGTTGCTGGGCATGGGCGAGGACACCATCGGCGACGGGTTCTGCGCCGACACCCTGACCAGCCTCGGCTGCGTGCTGGACAATACCGACGCCGCCGACTGGAAGGTTTCCGCCCCCAGCCACCGCCTGGACTTCGAACGCGAGGCCGACCTGATCGAGGAAGTGGGCCGCGTGTACGGGCTGGACGCCATCCCGCCGGTGCTGCCCAAGGTCATGCGCCCCCTGGACCAGGCGGGCGCGCCTGAGTCGGAATACGATTTCTGGCGGCGCATCAAGGGCTGGGGCCGCGGCCTTGGCCTCAACGAGGCCATCAACTACAGCTTCGTGGGCCAGAAGGACCTGGATCATCTGGGCCTGCCCGCCGAAGGCCGCATCCCGATCATGAACCCGCTCTCGGAGGACCAGAACGTGCTGCGCACGGCGCTGGCCCCCGGCCTGCTGAACAACCTGCGTCACAACATCGCGCAGGGCAACGCGGGCCTGCGGCTGTTCGAGCTGGCGCGCATCTTCACGGCGGACGAAACGTCGGAAACCACCGCCTGCGAACGGGGGCGCATGGGCATCCTGATGTACGGCGCGCGCCACGACGGCGCGTGGCCCAACCCGGAAGCCGACGCCGACTACCTGGACCTGAAGGGCGTGGTGGAGCACTTCGCCGCCTTCCTGCACCTGCCCGCGCCGCGCTGCGAGATGGCCGAGGGCGCGCACCCCTTCCTGGCCCCGTGCGTGGCCGTGACGGTGGCGGGCAGGCAGCTTGGCGTCATGGGCCGGGTGAAGCCCGACCTCGCCGACGCCTACCACGCCCGCAAGGACGTGTGGCTGGCGGACATCGATCTTGACGCCGCGCGCCAGCTGCACGACGCGGTGGCGGTGCGCTTTGCCGCGCTGCCCGTGTACCCCCCGGTGCGCCGCGACATCACCGTCATCGCCCCGGCCTCGCTGCAGGCGGGGGCGGTGCTGGACCATGTGCGCGCCATGAAGCTGCCGCTGCTGGAGGGCGTTGAACTCATTGATGTCTTCGCCCCCGAAGACCGCGAGGAGCGCAACCTGACCTTCCGCATGACCTTCCGCCACGCCGGGCGCACCCTGAAGGACGCCGAAGTGGACAAGGAACGCGAGAAAGTGGCAAGTTCCGTGGTGCAGGCGCTGTCCGTGCGGATCTAAGTCCGGAGCGGATGCGCCGCGTGCCCGCGCGGCCCGTGCGGGCGCACGGACAGTGAAACGGGAGACGGCATGGCGGAGCGGACGTACCGGATAGGCGAGGCGGCGTCGCTGCTGAACCTGAAGACCTATGTCCTCAGGTTCTGGGAAACGGAGTTTCCCCAGTTGGACCCGTTGCGCACCGAGAAGGGGCAGCGCCTCTACACGGAGGCGGACCTTGCCCTGTTGCGCCGTATCCGGTTTCTGCTGCACGAGCGCGGCCTGACCATAGAGGGGGCGCGCCGCATGCTGGCCGAACGCGGGGTCGCCGCCGGCCCCGGCCTGGCGGATGCCGCGCCCGGACTCGCGGAACTGCGGGATTTCGGCCCCGATGCCCCCGACATGCCCGAGTTGCCCGACGCTGATGATGTTGGTGGCGACCAGCAGGCAGACGCCGGATTCGACGACGAAACGCGCCATGCGGCCCCCGCGTCGGTGCGTCCCGCTGCCCGCATGCAGGCGTGGGACCAGTATCTGCACGGTCTGCTGCTGCCCGACGAGGGCGCGGCGGTGAACAGCGGCCAGGCCCACGGCGGGGACGCCGCGCCGCGCACGGTCCGATCCGCTGATGCCGCCCCGCCCGGCACGGTGCGCGAGATCATCGCGGAACTGGAGGCCCTGCGCCGCCTGCTGACTGGCGCGGCCTGATCCAGCCTGACCCGGCCTGACTGCACCTGTCTGGCCCTGTCTGGCCCCCGTCGCGCCGCCACACCGGATTTTTCGCCGTTCCCCCCGCGCCCCGCGCGGGAACAAGGACCGGCCCGATTCCCGCAACCGCGCATCCGCGCCACGAGCATTGCATGATCCTTTCCCCCTCGCTGCTGTCTTCCGACTTCGGCCGCCTGGCCGATGAACTGGCCGCGCTCGAAGCCGCCGGGCTGTCCTGGGTGCACTGGGACGTCATGGACGGCACCTTCGTGCCCAACATCACCTACGGCCAGCCGGTCATCGGCCACCTGCGCAAGCAGAGCCGCCTGTTCTTCGACGTGCACCTGATGGTGGAACGCCCGGAACGCTACCTGCACGAATTCGTGGACGCCGGGGCGGACATGCTGGTGGTCCATGCGGAGGCCACCCCCCACGTGCAGCGCGCCCTGGCCGAAATCCGCCGCCTGGGCGTCAAGTCGGGCGTGGCGCTGAACCCGCACACCCCGCTTTCCGTGCTGGACTACGTGCTGGACGACTCGGACATGGTGCTGATCATGACCGTCAACCCCGGTTTCGGCGGCCAATCCTTCCTGCCCGCCAGCTATCGCAAGATCAGCGACCTGCGCGCCATGATCGACGCGCGCGGCCTGTCCACGCTCATCCAGGTGGATGGCGGGGTGGACCCGTCCAATACTGAGCAACTGGTGCGCAGCGGGGCGGACGTGCTGGTTTCCGGTTCGGCGTTCTTCAAGTTTCCGCCGTATGCCGAACGCCTGAAGGCGTTCGAGGCCGCTGCCGCACAGGCAGGCCGCTAGGCGTCGGCTGCGCGGGCTTCGACTGCGGGGCGATGCTGCCCGAGCCTTCGCGTTGTGCCCATTTTCCCGTTGCCAGAAGGCGCGGAACGGACTAGTCGGGTGTGGGCGCCGCCGCAAGGCAGTGCCCACGCCTCGCGTGTGCGGTGCAGGTCGCTCACGCATGCCGCTGCCAACCGACGCATCGCGCGTCCGGTGCTGATTTCCGGCGCACCCGCGCCTACCGCTGAATCGCCAACGGCGCCGGGCGCCCGCCCGCCGTCGCATCGAACCCCGCTGGAGGTTGCAATGCCGTCTCGCAAGGAACTCGCCAACGCCATCCGCGTGCTCAGCATGGACGCCGTGGAAAAGGCCAAGTCCGGGCACCCGGGCGCGCCCATGGGCATGGCGGACATCGCCGAAGTGCTCTGGAACGATTGCCTGAAGCACAACCCCGCCAACCCCAAATGGGCCGACCGCGACCGCTTCGTGCTTTCCAACGGGCACGGCTCCATGCTCATCTACGCGCTGCTGCATCTTTCCGGCTACGACGTGAGCATGGACGACATCCGCAACTTCCGGCAGCTGCACTCCAAGACCCCCGGCCACCCCGAGTACGGCATCACCCCCGGCGTGGAGACCACCACCGGTCCGCTGGGGCAGGGCATCGCCACCGGCGTGGGCATGGCCATGGCCGAACGGCTGATGGCCCAGCGCTTCAACCGCCCCGGCTTCGATGTGGTGGACCACGCCACCTACGTGTTCCTGGGCGACGGCTGCATGATGGAAGGCATCTCGCACGAGGCGTGCTCGCTGGCGGGCACCCTGGGCCTCGGCAAGCTGACGGCCTTCTATGACGACAACGGCATTTCCATCGACGGCGACATCTCCGGCTGGTTCGCGGACGACACCCCGGCCCGCTTCGAGGCCTACGGCTGGCATGTGGTGCGCGACGTGGACGGCCACGATGGCGAGGCCATCGCCGCCGCCGTCAAGCTGGCCCACGGCGTGCCCGGCAAGCCCAGCCTGATCTGCTGCAAGACCCGCATCGGCTGCGGCGCGCCCAACAAGGCGGGCAGCCACAACTGCCACGGCTCGCCCCTGGGCGCGGCCGAAATCGCCGCCGCGCGCGAGGCCATGAACTGGCCGCACCCGCCCTTCGAGGTGCCCGCCGACATCTACGCCGGGTGGGACGCCCGCCCGCGCGGAGCGGCCGCCGAAGCCGCGTGGAACGACCTGTTCGCCCGCTACCGCGCCGCCCATCCCGAACTGGCCGCCGAGTTCGTACGCCGCATGGCGGGCGAGCTGCCCGCCGACTGGCAGGCGGGCATGGCCGCCGCGCTGGCCGCCACCGACGGGGCCAGGGAGACGCTGGCCACCCGCATCGCCTCGCGCAACGCCCTGAACGCGGTGGCCCCGCTGCTGCCCGAAATGATCGGCGGCTCGGCCGACCTTACCGGCTCGGTAGGCACCTGGCACAAGAATTCCAAGCTGGTCACCCCCGGTGACTGGTCCGGCGACTATATCTCCTACGGCGTGCGCGAATTCGCCATGGGCGCCATCATGAACGGCATGGCCCTGCATGGCGGGTTCCTGCCCTACGCAGGCACCTTCCTCATCTTCTCCGACTACGCCAAGAACGCCATCCGCCTTTCCGCGCTCATGGGCGCGCGGGTGGTCTGGGTGCTCACGCACGACTCCATCGGCGTGGGCGAGGACGGTCCCACCCACCAGCCGGTGGAACAACTGGCCGGGCTGCGCCTGACCCCCAACGTGCAGGTGTGGCGTCCCTGCGACACCGTGGAGACTCTGGCCGCGTGGAAGGCCGCCGCCGAATGCGCCACCGGCCCCACCTGCATCTCGCTGACCCGGCAGGACGTGCCCTTCGTGGAACGCACCGAGGCCCAGCGCGCCGACATCGCGCGCGGCGGCTACGTGCTGCGCGACTGCGCGGGCACGCCGGAAGCCATCGTCATGGCCACCGGCTCCGAAGTGCAGCTGGCCCTGGCCGCCGCCGATGCGCTGGCCGCCAAGGGACGCAAGGTGCGCGTGGTGTCCATGCCGTGCTCCACCACCTTCGACAGGCAGGACGCCGCGTACCGCGAATCGGTGCTGCCTTCCTCCGTGCGCGCGCGTGTGGCCGTGGAAGCCGCCGCCGTGGATGGCTGGTGGAAGTATCTGGGCCTGGACGGCAAGGCCGTGGGCATGACCGGCTTTGGCGAATCCGCCCCCGGCAAGGTGCTGTTCGAGTACTTTGGGATTACCACCGGGAAGGTCATTGAAGCCCTCGAGTCGCTGATTTAGGGCCAACACTGCCGGAAGGCGGCCCCCGCCCCCCAGTCTGGACACCGGGCGCGAACGTGGTAGGATGCAAAAGCCACGTTCGCGCCTTTTCTTTTGCCAACCAAATCAAGCAAATCGAGCAGCAGAGGTATATCCATGGCCGTACTGAAGATGACCGACCTTGATCTGAAGGGTAAGCGCGTACTCTTGCGCGAAGACCTCAACGTGCCCCTGAAGGATGGCAAGGTGACCAGCGACAAGCGCATCCGCGCCGCGCTGCCCTCCATCGAAATGGCCATGAAGGCGGGCGCCCGCGTGCTGTTGGTGTCGCACCTTGGCCGCCCGGTGGAAGGGGAGTTCGACCCGGCCTTCTCGCTGGCCCCGGTGGCCGAGCATCTTTCCAGGGCTCTGGGCGTTCAGGTGCCCCTGGCGCGCGACTACATCGACGGTATCGAGGTGGCCGAGGGCCAGTGCGTGCTGTGCGAGAACGTGCGCTTCCTGAAGGGCGAGAAGAAGGACGACGAGGCCCTGGGCCGCAAGCTGGCCGCCCTGTGCGACATCTTCGTCATGGACGCCTTCGGGGCGGCGCACCGCGCCCAGGCCTCCACCCACGCCGCCGTGCGCTTCGCCAAGGTGGCCTGCGCCGGTCCCCTGCTGGCGGCGGAACTGGACGCCCTGTCCCGCGCCCTGGACGCCCCGGCCAAGCCCATGGTGGGCATCATCGGCGGCTCCAAGGTGTCCACCAAGCTGACCCTGCTGGATACGCTGTCCAAGAAGGTGGACCGGCTCATCGTGGGCGGGGGCATCGCCAACAACTTCATCAAGGCCGCCGGGCATGAGGTTGGCCGTTCGCTGTACGAGCCGGAACTGGTGGACGAGGCCGCCCGCCTGATGGCCGCCGCCAGGGCCGCCGGGGGTGAGATTCCCGTGCCGGTGGACGTGGTGGTGGGGCCGGAATTCGCGGATTCCGCCCCGGCCACGGTGCGCAAGGTGTCCGAAGTGAAGCCCGACGAGATGATTCTGGACATCGGCCCCGAGACCGCGAAACTGTACCGCGACATCCTGATGCAGGCGGGCACCATCGTCTGGAACGGCCCGGTGGGCGCGTTCGAGGTGGAGCAGTTCGGCCAGGGCACCAAGGCCCTGTGCATGGCCGTGGCCGACAGCCCGGCCTTCTCGCTGGCGGGCGGCGGCGACACCGTGGCCGCCATCGAGAAGTACGGTGTGGTGGACCGCATTTCGTACATGTCCACCGGGGGCGGGGCCTTCCTGGAGTTCCTGGAGGGCAAGACCTTGCCCGCCGTGGCCGTGCTGGAGGAACGCTCCAGAGGCTAGAGCGCGTGGTAGGGTGTTCGCCTCGTACACTGCGGGGCAGCCCGTAGATGCGCTGGTCGCCGTTCATGTTTCACGCGGCGCGTTTCCGTTGTCCTGATGGCCAAAGCCGTAGGGAACGGGAGCGCGCCGTTTGTGTTTCACGAGGGGCGACTGCATGGGCAGGGGCGATGGATGTTCCGCCAACGCTCCGCACCTGTCGGATGCGGACATGCATGCACGCGTGACGGGACGGGGCTGCGGGGGAAGGGAGGCTTGCCGTTGCGTTGCATCGGCGTCGCGGGTGACGGCGGTACCTTGCCGCGCCGTGCCCCGCAACGTGCGTGCGGAGCGCGTCCCGTCGGGGACAGGACCGGAGGGAAGCGGCCACTGACGAAGGTTTTCGCCTTGGCGTGCAGCGTGGGTGCGTGGCAATGCGTTGTTTTTGCGTTCTCGTTGCCGTTTTTTTGCTACGGTGCTGTTGACTTGCTGTAGTGGCGGATGTAAGAGCGGCGATGTGCCGTGACTGGTGCCGGTGTTCCGGCGTTGTCGCTTCGGCCCCGTCGTTCAATTCCCGCGGAGGTCCAACATGGATGACTTTTTGAAGGAAGCATTGGAAATCGTGAAGGCGCAGGCCAGCGTGCGGACCATGACGGAGGACGAAATCACCTCCATGGTGCAGAAGCTGGCCAATGGCATTCGTGCCATCAGCCTTGGCGAGGCCGAACCGGAAGAGGCGTGCGAAACCTGCGGCGACCCCCGCAAGGCCGTGAAGGAAAAGTCCATCACCTGCCTTGAATGCGGCAAGTCGTTCAAGATTCTTACCCGCAAGCACCTTGCCTCGCACGGCCTCGACGCCGTCGCCTACCGCGAGAAGTGGGGCCTCAAGAAGAACACCCCGCTGGTCTGCAAGGCGCTGCAGCGCGAACGCCGCAAGAAGATGAAGGACATGAAGCTTTGGGAGAAGCGGCGCAAGACCGCTTCCTAGGCGGGGGGCTCCGGCTTGCGTGCCGGATTGCCTCGGGAGGGCCGCGTGTTGCGGCGGCACCGCCGAGAATTCGCGACGGAAAAGGCCGTCCTGCTTACGCAGGACGGCCTTTCGCGTCGCGCGGAGTGCCCCGTTGGGTGATGGCCGGGTGTGGAACGGGTGGTTACGCTGGCGCGGCCAGCATGCCCGGTGCGCCTTGGCGGGGCAGGCTCAGCCAGTAGCGTCAGACACTAGCCTCGCCCGTCTCGCCAGTCGGGCCGGGCAAGGAAACGGCGAACCGCCCAAGGAGGGCGGTTCGGGTAGTTGTGGCGGTTCGGCTAGGCCGATGCGGCGCTGGGTAGGGGGCGGCGTTCAGTTGTCCAGCGCGCCCTCGCCCACGATAAGCGAACGGCCGCCGTCGTCGGCTCCGTCCAGTTTGGGCTCGCGTTCGGTGGCCACCATGCGGTAGCCGAAGCTGACGTACAACGGTCCGGTGTCGTCCGGATCGAGGTAGAAGCGCGTCTCGAAGGGGATGGCCCCTTCGTCGCCCACGGCGCGGGGCAGGTAGTCGTATTCCTGCGCGTCGATGACCCGGCCCGTGGCATCGCTGAGGTAGACCATCACCGTGAGTTGCTCGTACCACTTGGCCCAGCCGGGCAAGGCGCCGGGCACGGGGGCGGCCATGCCGCGCACGCCCACTGATTCGCGCAGCGGCACCACGCGGTAGGTGAAGCGCAGGTACTGCATGGAAACGGCCTGGGGGGTGTCGGCCTGCAACTGGGCGCGGGCAAGGTGTCCCACGGTCTGCCGGGCGCACCCCGTCAGCAGGCCCCCGGACAGCAGGGCCACCGCCAGGGCGAGGGCCGCAAGGGTCGTGGCGCGCAGGCGCGGGCTGGCGGAGTGGGACAGGGGAGACGGCGCGGGCGAGTGCGGCAGGAGCAGGGGCATGACATCTCCGGCGGTTGCGGGACGTGCGGGAGGCAAAACGTGCGGAACGCCCGCAGCGCGCGTTGACGGTGATATGCCCTAGCGGCGCTGCGGCTTGGGCGGACCATAGACCAGCATTTCCGCCAGCGTCAAGGAAACGCGGGATGCCCCGGCACCCTGCGCGCCACCGTGCTCCAGCTCCAGTTCCGCCAGCCTGCGGTAGAAGGGGGTGCGGTCGAGCGTGGGCACCGCCTCGTCGGGCTGCCCGTCGGTCAGGCCGCAGAAGCGGTGGCAGCCGCGAAACACCTGGCGTTGCCCGTCGGGGCGCAGCAGCACGTTGCGCGTGCCGTGCATGCGGCAGATCATCAGGCGGTGGGCATACAGGCCGCACAATCCGTCATCGTTGACAGGGCACATCACGCGCGGCACCACCCCGGCGGCCTGTGCGGCAGCGCACTGGTCCACCACCTCGTGGGCGCGGCGCAGGTAGTCCGCGCGGCGCGCCTCGGGCAGGGCCAGCATGCCCTTCCACAGGTAGGCCCATTCCACGTGGGTGTGGTGCTTGAAATGGGTGCGGCAGCAGTTGTCGTCGCAGCCGGCACAGGTCAGCCCGGCGGCGTGGGCCGTTTCCGCGTAGGCGTTTTCCATGTCGGCGTACAACTCCGCCAGGCGGGCAAAGACACCGGGCCCCTTGCGGCCGCCCTTGGAGGCCGGTTTGCCCGGTTGAGTCTGCCCGGCCGCCTTCAGCGCGGCGGCAATGCGTACGGACGCGAGCGGATCGGACTTGCGGCCAGGGCTGCGAGAGGACATCAGGCCTCCCCGCCGGACAGCCAGGCCACGATGCGCTGCGCGCACTGGGCGGGCGACAGCGTGTCCGCCGCCACGGTGAACGTGGCGTAGCGGCGGTACAGGGCAATGCGCTCGTTGTACAGGTCCTCGATGGTCTGCCCCGGCGCGATGGCCAGCCCCCGTTCCGGGTTCATGGCGATGCGCTCGAGGATCAGCGGCAGCGACACGTCGAGGTAGACCAGCGGTCCCAGGGCGGCCAGGTGTTCCATGGCCTCGTGGCGGTATACCACGCTGCCGCCGGTGGACAGCACGGTGCGCCGCGCGCCGATGCGGCGGATGACGCCCGCCTCCACGTCGAGGAAGCTCTCCTTGTCCATGGAGTCGGCAATGGCTTGCAACCGGGTGCCGTAGGTGGCCTCGATGAGGTTGTCGGTGTCCACGTGGGCCCAGCCAAGCTGGAGGGCCAGTTCACGGCCCACGGTGGTCTTGCCCGCGCCAGCCATGCCGATGATGCTGACGCACCCTTCGGGCGCGATGCGCGCGGGGTCAAGCGGGAGGGGGGCTGGAGAAGTGGTCATGCGGTGTCCTGTGCGAAAGCAGACTGTCCGCGCCCGGCGCAGGCGGCGCGCACGGCGGGCGTGCGCAGGGCCAATCCCTTGCGGCGCAGGCCCGGCGCGTGTGCCTGTGTAGTCGGCGGCGGCGTGCGGTGTCAACCTCGGTGGCGGTCGGGACGGCAGTGGCCGTCGCCGAGGTTGACGCGGCTGGGTGCTGCCGGAAGGTCCGGGCCGGGCGCACCGCGTGGTCGCAGTGTCGCGGTTGCGCCGCGCGGCCGCGCAAATGCAAACAGGCAGGCTCGCATGCGCGAACCTGCCTGAAAGGCGTCGTACGAGAAGCGATTAACGCTTGGAGTACTGGTACCGGGCGCGGGCAGCGCGCTGGCCGTACTTCTTGCGTTCCTTCTTGCGGGCGTCGCGGGTCAGGAACCCGGCGCGCTTCAGGGCGCCGCGCAGTTCCGGTTCGACTTCGAGCAGGGCGCGGGAAATGCCGTGGCGCACCGCTTCGGCCTGGCCGGTCACGCCGCCGCCGCACACGTTGACCTTGATGTCGAAGCGTTCGACGTTCTTGGTCAGCACCAGGGGCTGGCGGATGATCATCTGCAGCGACTTGCGCGGGAAGTAGTCTTCGAAGGGGCGACCGTTCACCACGATCTGACCGGAACCGGCGTACAGGCGGGTACGGGCCGTGGCGGTCTTGCGGCGACCGGTGCCGTAGTTGAATTCGTTGGCCATGATTCTCTCCGGCTCGAGCGGGTTAGTACTTGATGGCGAGCGGCTGCGGGTTCTGGGCGGCATGCGGATGCTCGGGGCCAGCGTAGACCTTGAGCTTCTTCAGCATGGCGCGGCCAAGCCGGTTCTTGGGCAGCATGCCCCGCACGGCGTTCATCAGCACGCGTTCCGGATGGGAGGCGAGCAGTTTCTCGAGAGTGATCTCGGTAAGTCCGCCGACGTACCCGGAGTGACGGTAGTATTTCTTGTCGGCAAGTTTGTTGCCGGTGACCTTGATCTTTTCGCAGTTGACCACGACGATGAAGTCGCCGTTGTCCATGTGCGGGGCGAACTCGGGCTTGTGCTTGCCGCGCAGGCGATGCGTGATCTGGGTGGCAAGGCGGCCGAGAACCAGGTCGGAGGCATCGACCACGAACCATTCGCGGTTGATGTTCTCGGGCGTGGGGCTGAACGTTTTCATCAGAGCGTACTCCTGTGCGAGCTCGAAAGAACGGTCTATGTATTGGGTTCCCCGCCCCTTGTCAACAGAAAAAGGGCGTGGAAACGCGCGACGGACGACGCCGGGGCCCGAAGGCGCTGGCGCCATGCGTGCGATGCTTGCCGGGCTGGGCCGGGCAGCCGTCCATATTCATGGATATCGGCGGCTCCGGCGCATGGTGCGCTGGCGCGCGGGTTCGCCTAGCGGCCGTCCACACTTCGGTCCCACTGGCGCGCCTAACGGGGCGGCTGGCCTGGGGAGCGGACGGCTTGCCCCGCCGATGCGCCGAAGACGGCGGGCGGGGCTGACGCCGGGCAAGCGCCGGGATGGCACGGTCGGAAGGTTGGCTTGGACGTTCCGGCCGGTTCCCGTGGCGTGAACCCGAAGCGTATCGCTTCAAACTCTTGAGCTTTACACCACGACCGCATACATTGCCAAGAGCTTTTCTTGAACCCCCCGGGAGGCCTCATGCCCAGCATTCGCAAGAGCCTGCTCCAGTTCGTCTTTTCCGGCGCGTACATGAAGCGCTGGAACGACAAGCTGCGGCCCGTCGAACTGATGGAAGTGGACAAGCAGGCCCACAAGATGATCGTCGCCTGGCTGCTGCTGCAACTGAACACCCGCCACCTGCCCGCCGACGAACGCCTGCGCCTTGGGGCGGAGGTGGTGGAAGGCGGCCTGTTCGACTACTTCTACCGGCTGGTCATAACCGACGTGAAGCCCCCGGTGTTCTACCGCATAAAGGAGAACGAGGCCCACTACCGCGAACTCACCGAGTGGGTGGCCGAAGAGTTGGAGCACATCGTGCGGCCGCTGGACGAGGACTTCTGGCAGCGCCTGCTGACGTACATCCGCCGCCGTGAAAAGAACACCCTGGCCGACCGCATCCTTACCGCCGCGCATCTTTACGCCAGCGGTTGGGAATTCAACCTCATCAAGTCGTTGAACGGGCATGACGACGAGATTCCGGACATCGACGGCTCGTTCCAGTCGCGCCTGACGGCCATGGCGGATCTGACCGGTGTGCCCGAACTCATCGGCGGATCCAGCACCGCGCTGGGGCGCTTCGCCAACCTGTGCGGGCAGTTGCGCTTTCAGAAGCGCTGGTCGCAGACCCCGCGCATTCCGGAAACCTCGGTCATGGGCCACATGTTCATCGTGGCCTGCTACGCCTATTTCTTCAGCATCGCCGTGGGCGCGTGCCCGGCCCGCCGCCTGAACAACTTTTTCTGCGGCCTGTTCCACGACCTGCCCGAAGTGCTGACCCGCGACATCATTTCGCCGGTGAAGCGCTCGGTGAAGCAGTTGCCGGAACTCATCCGGCAGTACGAAGAGCAGGAGATGCAGGAGCGGGTGTTCTCGCTGCTGGACAAGGCGGGCTACGGCGACATCGCCAGCCGTCTGGGCTACTTCCTGGGGCTGTCCACCGGCTCAGAGTTCGACGAGACGGTGCGCGAGCCGGGCCACGACGGCGCGCCGGAGTCGGTCCGCAAGGTGACCTTCGACGAGTTGCAGAACACCTGCAACCTTGATGCGCTGGACCCCAAGGACGGCAGGCTGGTGAAGGCCTGCGACACCCTGGCCGCGTTCATCGAGGCGCACACCTCGGTGCGCAACGGGGTGACCTCCAGCCATCTGCAAGAGGCCATCGCGCGGCTGCGGGCCGAGAACCGCCGGGTGACGCTGGGGCCGTTGCATGTGGGGGCTCTCTTTGCCGACTTCGACTAGACGGATGCGCCACAGGGGATCTTTTGAACTCTGCCGTCGTTAAACCGCTGTTTCATTCCGGTCGAGTACCACAAAAGTACACTCCCTCCATGAAACCGCGGTTTTCCTCGGCAGAGTCCAAAATTCCCTCCTGTGCCGCAACCGCCTGATGGATGCTGGCGCTCTCCCTTTGTCTCCCCATCGCACAACATGGGGGTAGGGGGCTGCCATTACACTGCACCGTATCCACCCGTGGGGCTTGTGAAAGGCGAGACAAGCGCGGCGTTTTTTGCTATCGGTACACCATGCCCGATCCCGGCGCGCGGCCGGGTGCCCCCATGTGGCCAGATGCCGAGAGCCCATGCGGACAGGATGGCCCGGACGTTCACCGAATATACCGCGAGGAGAGAATCGATGCTGTTGCGAAAGCGTGCCTGGGACATCGTGCGGGAGGAATTCCCCAAGCTGCGCGAGGACGATTCGTTGGCCGAGGCCATGCGCAAGCTCAGTTCCTGCGTCGGCCCGGACGGCGGGGGCGGGGCGGGCTGCCTGTGCGCCCTGGTGTATGACGAGCGCGACATGCTGCGCGGCGCGCTTTCGGTGTGGGACACCGTGCGCTTCATGGAAGATTCGCTGCTGCGCAGCGGCTCGTTGCGCGGCATTGAGGAAGACGGCTTCGACCGCATCTACCGCAATGCCTGCAAGGTGGCCGGTTCCACCAAGGTGCGCGACGTCATGGACCGCGACATGACCCAGGTGGCCCCCGACGACCCGCTGCTGGTGGTGCTGGAAAGCTTCGTGAAGAAGGGCCGCAGCTACGCCGTGGTGACCGAGGCGGGCAAGGTGCTGGGCGTCATCATGATCAACGACGTGTTCCGCGAGATCAGCGGCGAGATCATCAGCCGCGCCTGATGGCGCGTGCGTCATCCCGGCCGGACGAAGGAATGAAGGCGGGCCGCTCCTGGTGAAGGGGCGGCCCGTTTCGCGTCGATAGGGGGCGTGCCGTGGTCCGGCCAAGCTCGGCCCGACTCGGCCTGACTCGATCTGTTCCGGCGTGGCGTGGCCCGGGCGGATTTGGCCCGGCATGCCCAGTGGGCCGAATGGTCAGGGCGTCCCTTCGGGTTTTGGCTCGGCCTTGGGTTTGGCCGCGCCGAAGGCGTTGGTCACCAGGGCGTTGAGCAGCAGGGTGGCATAGCGCGTGTCGTAGCGGCCCTTGTCCGCCGCCAGTTCCTGCGCGGCGGGCACCAGGTCCTTCCCGGGGGCGTACGGGCGCGCCGCGATCATGGCTGAAAACGAGTCGGCCACGGCGCAGATGCGCCCCAGGCGGCTGATCTGCTCGCCCTTGAGCTTCTGGGGGTAGCCGGAACCGTCGAGCCGTTCATGGTGTTCCAGCGTGCACTGGCGCAATTCGTCGAAGGCCAGCCCCATCTTGTGCATGATCTTGGCCCCCACCAGCGGGTGCAGGGGAATCTTGTCCTTCTCGTCCGGCTTCAGCGGGGTGGTCTTGGACAGGATGAACGCGGGCACCTTGGCCATGCCCAGGTCGTGCAGCAAAAGGGCCAGCGCCGCCCGATCCAGGTCGCGGCGCTTCAGGTTTTCGCCCATGGAGGCGACCAGCAGCCACAGCCCCACCGAAAGGGTGTTCAGCGAATGCTTGGCCAGCGAATGTTCGCGGTGCAGGCGGCGCATGAACTGCTTTACCCGGTGCTTGTCCTGCCACAGGTATTCGGTAAGCACCATCACGTCGCGGTACAGCGCCTCGAACACCGGCTTCACCGGCTGGTCGATGAATTCGTTCACCCGCATGGCCAAGGCCTGCTGGAAGATGTCGGCGATCTCGCCTTCCTTCAGGTTCTTGTCCACCAGCAACAGGTCGAGTTGGTGCACGATGTGCTGCGAGTAGATGGGGTGGTCCGAACGGGAAACGAACAGGTCGCCCGCCTCGCACAGCCGCAGCACCTCTTCCACCTGCTCGTTGGTAAGCCGCGCCCCCTTGCGGGTGTACGGCTGCAACTGCGCGATATCCTCGCGGAAGCGAAACAGGTCCACCGGCGGCCGGTACTTGGGAAAGCTCGACAATATCTCCGTGCTGATCTGGTAGTATTCCTCGGAGATATTGTCGGGGATGGTTGCCTTCACCGTGGGTAGCTCCCTTGTCGTGCTCGCGTGTGGTGCATCGAATGCCGCGCGGGGCGCGGGCGCGGGCGCGCCCGCGCCGTTTTCATGCGGGCCGGGCGTTGTCGCCTGCCGCCGTCATTTCCTGTAGATCTTCACCATGTTCGTGCCGCGCGGCTTGCGGCCCGCCTTGGGCTGCCCGGCGGTGATGACCACGTTGTCGCCCTTTTCGAAGTCGGGCGCGTTGTCCACGAAGCGCTCGGCCCGGGCCACGTGGCCGGGAATGTCCTGCGGAATGTCCTGCGGCACGATGCCCCATGAGAAGTTCAGGGCGCGCAGGGCGGTCGGGTCGGGCGTCAGGGCCCACACCATCTGGCGGGGGCGGCGCGACGAGATGAGCCGGGCGGATGCGCCGCTCATGCTGTGCGAGACGATGCCCTTGGCCCCGGTCTTCTCGGCCAGCAGGCAGGCCGCGTAGGCCAGGAATTCCGCCGTGCCCTTTTCTTCGGCGGGCTCGACGAGGCGCTGCGTCTCGAAGTGCAGCTCTTCCGCCTTGGCGGCGATTTCCTTCATGAATTCCACGGTCTCCACGGGAAAGTTGCCCATGGCCGTTTCTTCCGAAAGCATCACGCAGTCGGCCCCGTCCAGCACGGCGTTGGCCACGTCGGTGGTTTCCGCGCGGGTGGGCGAGGGGCTGTTGACCATGGAAAGCAGCATCTGGGTGGCCACGATGACCGGCTTGGCCGCGCGGTTGCAAGCGCGGATGATGCGCTTCTGCATGGCGGGCAGGGCGGGCAGGGGGCATTCCACGCCCAGGTCGCCGCGCGCCACCATGATCACGTCGGCCTCGCTCAGGATGTCGTCCAGCCGGTCCACGGCGTTCTGCCGCTCCAGCTTGGCGATGACCGGGATGTGCTTGCGGCCGCTGGCCGCGATGATTTCCTTGGCGTCGCGGATGTCTTCCGGCGTCTGCACGAAGGACAGGGCCACGGCGTCCACGCCCAGTTCCAGGCCGTCGGCCAGGTCCTTGCGGTCCTTTTCGGTCAGGGCGGGCAGCCGCACCGACTTGCCGGGCAGGGCCAGCCCCTTGCGCGAGGTGATGATGCCGCTGTTGTCGGCCTCCAGTTCGAAGCAGCCCTCGGGCGCGGTGCCCAGCACCCGGAACTGCAACCCGCCGTCGGAAAGCACCATCCGGTCGCCGGGCTCCAGCCCGTTCAGCACGGCCTGGTTGGTGAAGGGGATGAGCGGCAGCACCGCGCCGGCCGGGGCCTTGGGGCCCAGCAGCACGCGGTCGCCCTTGCCCACGGAGATGGCCCCGTCGGGGATCTCGCCGATGCGGATCTTGGGGCCGGAAAGGTCTTGCAGGATGGTCACCGGGCAGCCGCATTCGGCTTCCAGTTCGCGCAGCGTGCGCACAAGGTCCACGAACATGGACGCGCCGCCGTGGGAAAAGTTGAGCCGAAAGATGCGCACTCCGGCGGCGATGAGGCGCGAAAGCACCTCCCGCGAGCGCGAGGCCGGTCCTATGGTGGCGATTATCTTCGTTCTCATGATCCACCCCTGTGCAATAAGTTGTATCTTGTCAAGCCGTTTGTGCGTCGCGGGCCGCTCTGGAGGCCTCGTGGGCGCGCCGTGGCGGATACACCCGTATATCGTGCCGACACCCTTCGTGTCCCCTGCTTTCCGTGAAAATATCGGGGAGTGGTGAAGCGCCGCGTTGGCGCGTTGCCCGCCTGGCGCGTTCTGCGTGCGGCAGCGCACGCGCGGCGGGCGGGCGCGCCGTTGCCGTCGGTGCGGGGCGATGTTGTTGCCTGTCTTGTTAAACACTGTAAATACAAGGTGTTTATTCTTGGCGGGGCGAGGGCCAGGGGGCGTTAGAAAATTTCTAGACTTCGGGAAAGGCCACGGCTTGACAGTGCCCAACATATCATAGAGAAAGTGGGAAATTGTGGTAAAAGGTGGTAGAGTCTTCTCGAAAAGCCCTCTTTCTTCCGACCAAGGTTCCACGCCCCTGGCTGGCGTGGGAAACGGCGAAAGCGGGTGTCCGAATGCTCTGCCGCACATAACAGTCAGCCATAACAGGCAAGTGGTGCCGTCATGTTGTTCAGGGGCCGTTCCATTCGCAGTCTTGACCCGAAAGGTCGGCTGATGCTGCCGCCGGATTTCCGCGACATCCTCATGTCGCGCGCCGAGGGCGGCAAGCTGGTGCTGACCAGCTTCGACGACTGCGTCATGGGCTACCCCCTGCCCGACTGGGAGGACTTCGAGCGCAAGTTCTCCAGCCTCAAGAACCCTTCGCGCAAGATGCGCGACTTCCGCCGCCTGGTCATCGGCAGCGCCGAACTCATGGATCTGGACGGGCAGGGGCGGGTGCGCATCTCGCGTTCGCACATGGACTACGCGGGCATCACCAAGGACGTGGTGCTGCTGGGCCAGGGCAGCCGTTTTGAAATCTGGGACCAGGCCCGCTTCGACGGCATCGTGGCGCAGGACTTCGACGACGTGGCCGCGGAATTGGCCGACAGCGGCATCGAACTTTCCCTTTAGGTCCGGCAGGGCACAGCCCCTCAAGAATAACAGGATACCAGCATGACCGGCGCATCCGATACCACCGCACCGCAGGCGACCCCCGTTCCCACGGAAGGGGCGCGCGCCGCCACGCTGCACGTGCCCGTGCTGCTGGACGAGGTGCTGGAAGCGCTGGCCCCCCGCTCCGGGGGGCGCTACCTGGACGGCACCGTGGGTCTTGGCGGTCATTCCGCCGCCATCATGGAACGCATCGGCCCGGACGGCGAACTGTGCTGCCTCGACCGCGACACCGCCGCCCTGGCGCATGCCCGACAACGGCTGGCCCCCTGGGGCGGTCGGGTGCACTTCTTTCACACCCGCTATGCCGATTTCGAGGCCGCGCTGGACCAGCTTGGCTGGGACAAAGTGGACGGCGCGCTCATCGACATCGGGGTGTCGTCCATGCAGATCGACTCCGCCGAGCGGGGGTTCAGCTTTCACGCGGACGGCCCGCTGGACATGCGCATGGACCAGGACGGCGACGAGGCCCCGGCCGCGAAGCTGGTGAACCGCGCCACCGTGGACGTGCTGAAGGACATCATCCGCCGCTACGGCGAAGACCCCATGGCCGGGCGCATCGCCCGCGCCATCGTGGACGCCCGCGCGGCTGGCCCCATCGAAACCACGGCCCAGCTCGCGGCCATCGTGGACCGGGCCTACCCGGCCAAGTGGCGCGCCACCTCGCGCAACCACCCGGCCACCCGCACCTTCCAGGCCCTGCGCATGGCCGTCAACGACGAACTGGGCCAGTTGGAACGCTTTCTCGACCGCATTCTTGACCGGCTGAACCCCGGCGGGCGGCTGGCGGTGATCACCTTCCACTCGCTGGAAGACCGCATCGTCAAGCACCGCCTGCGCGACGAATCGCAGGGCTGCGTGTGCCCGCGCACCGTGTCCCGCTGCGAATGCGGCCACAAGGCCCGCGTGGACGTGCTGACCAGAAAGCCGGTCACCGCCAGCGAGGCGGAACTGGCCCGCAACTCCCGCGCCGCCAGCGCCAAGCTGCGCGCGGCCGAACGCCTGGCCGAAGGGCAGGCCCCGCGTCCAAGGCGGCGCAACAAGTACGCCCCGGAAGGCCGCGATGCAGCGGAAGGGGACGCGTCATGAGCCAGGGCGTGGGAAGCTGGGTGTTGGCCATGATCCTGTCGGTGCTGACCAGTCTGGTGCTGGGGCTGTCGCTGGTGTGGCTGAACATCGAACGCATGGACATGGCCTACACCCTGCGCAAGTTGCAGGGCGAGATGGACGGACGGGCGGCGCTGACCGCCAAGCTTGAAGTGGAGCGGGACCGGCTGATGTCGCCGTATGAACTGGGAAGGAAGGCGGAGGCCATGGGCATGCGGGGGGCACGCCCTGGCCAGATCCGCCGCATCGAGGAGGCGGGGCGCTAGCGCCCCGGATGGTCATGCTGCGAGCAGACAGGAAGTCACGCATACTCGGCAGGCCCGCGCCGCGCACCGCGCGCGACGCGCGTCCCTCTCTTGAATTGCGCGCCCCCCGCGCCGCTCGCGCGGCCCGCGACAATGGCGACAGGCGCGACGCCCGCAACCGGCGCGCGTCGGGTTCCGCTTTTGGCGGCGTCTCGCGCTTCAACCCGTTCGCCCGCTTCGGCGAAGCTGACTGGAGCCGGGTGCGCCTGTACGGCGTGGGCTGCGTGTTCGCCGTGCTGTGGATGCTGCTGTGGTCGCGCGCCTGGTACGTGCAGGTCTACGACGGCGACCGGCTGGCCGGGCTTGCCCGCCGCCAGCACATGGCGGCGGAGACCGTTTCCGGCAGGCGCGGGGCCATTCTCGACCGCAACGGGCAGATCCTGGCCCGCAGCGTGGAGGTGCGTTCCGTCTACGTCCGCCCCGGCGAGGTGCGCGACGTGGACGCCACCGTCAATGCCCTGGCCGCCGCGCTGGAAGCCTCGGCCAAGCATGTGCGCGACGCCGTCACCGCCAAGCGCGGCTTTTCGTGGGTGGCCCGCAAGGTGGACGACCTTGCCGCGGAAAACGTGCGCAAGGCGGGCTTGCCCGGCGTGTACCTGAGCAGCGAATACGAACGCATCTATCCCTTCAAGCAGATGGCCGGGCAGTTGCTTGGTTTCGTGGGCATGGAGAGCAAGGGCCTTGAAGGCCTGGAACTTACCTTCGACGAGGTGCTGAGCGGTGATTCCGCCCGCAACGTGGTGCAGCGCGACGCCGCCGGGCGGCGGCTGGACATGGACGGCGGCGCTGCCCGCGCGTCCCTGCGCGGCCGCGACGTGCGCCTGACCATCGACACCCAGGTGCAGTTCTTTGCCGAAGAAGCCCTGGCCCGCTCCGTGGACCAGTTCGACGCCTCGTGGGGCGGCTGCCTGGTGGTGGACGTGGACTCGGGCGACATCCTGGCCTGGGCACAGTATCCGTTCTTCAACCCCAATTCCTATCGCGACTACAAGGCCGACCGCTGGCGCAACCGCCTGGCCGCCGACGCGCTGGAGCCCGGCTCCACCCTCAAGCCGTTCCTGGTGGCCGCCGCGCTGCAGGAAGGCGTGGTCAAGGGCGACACCAGCTTCAACTGCGAAAAGGGCCGCTGGAAGACCCGCTACATCACCATCCGCGACACGCACAGCTACGACGTGCTGCCCGTGAACAAGGTGCTGCGCTACTCCAGCAACATCGGCATGGCCAAGATCGGCCTGGAACTGGGGGCCAAGCGCTACTGGGAATACCTGAACCAACTGGGCTTCGGCGATCGCACGGGGTTGCCCATCACCGAGAGCAAGGGCATCCTGCGCGACCCGCGCCACTGGTCCGAGCCGGACCTGATCACAACCTCGTTCGGCCAGTCTATCGCCGCCACCGGCGTGCAGATGGCCCAGGCCTACCTTACCCTGGCCAACGGCGGCGAACGCAAGCCGTTGCGCCTTGTGGTGGACACCGGCGACGACGCCCCGGCCAATTCGGCCAGCCAGAAGGTCTACAACGACAAGACAGTGAAGCAGGTCATCTCCATGCTGCGCGAAGTGGTGGAGGAAGACGGCACCGGCACCCGCGCGCGCATCCCCGGCATCATGGTGGGCGGCAAGACCGGCACAGCGCAAAAGGCTGACGAAACAGGGCGTTACGGCCACGAACGGCTGGCTTCGTTCGTGGGTTTCGCGCCCATCGACCGGCCCAAGTACCTGATTTTGGTCATGGTGGACGAACCGCAGAAAAATTCGTACGGCGGCGTGGTCGCCGCGCCCGTGTTCAAGCACGTGGCCATGCGCACCATGGCCTATCACGGCCTGCTGCCCGACGCGCCCGACCCCGAGGCCCCCGCCTACGCCACTCCCCTGGGCAAGACCGGCCCGGTGGAAGTGCGCCGCGAGGTGGCCGAGGCCGTGCGCGAGGCTCCCGACGGCGTGCCCAACGTGGTGGGCAAGTCGGTGCGCCGCGCCGTCGAGGTGTTCGCCCGGCAGGGCATGGTGCCCATCCTGAAGGGGGTGGGCCAGACCGTGATCCGCCAGACGCCGGAGCCGGGCACCGAATGGCCCAAGGGCCAGCCCACGGGGCAGTGCGTACTCTGGCTTTCCGAGAATTCGTAGGAGCACCGCCGCATGACCTGCATTTCTTTTAATGACCTGCTGGCCCGCGTTCGCACGGACAGGCCGGAAATCCGCACCGATTCGCGCAAGGTGGGCCGGGGCGACGTGTTCGTGGCCGTGCCCGGCGTTGCCGCCAACGGCGGCGCGGGCGTGGACGGCGCGGACTTCATTGCCAAGGCGTGGACCGCCGGGGCGTGGGCCGTGGTCTGCCTGCCCGAACGGGTGGATGCGGCTCTTGCCGCCGCGCCGGAAGGCGCCGTGGTCGCCGCCCACGACGATCCGCGCGCGGCCATCGGACTGCTGGGTCAGGCCCGGTACGGCACCGATGCGCTGTCCTTCCCGGTGGTGGCCGTTACCGGCACCAACGGCAAGACCACCATCACCTATCTTCTTGAGCACGTGTTTTTCGCGCTGGGCCGCCGCGCCGGGGTGCTGGGCACGGTCAGTTACCGCTGGCCGGGCTTTGCCATGGACGCGCCCCTGACCACGCCCGACTGCATAGAAACCCACGCCATGCTGGCCCGCATGGAGAACGCCGGGGTGGACGTGGCGCTGATGGAGGTCTCGTCGCACGCGCTGGACCAGCGCCGGGTGGCGGGCATCCGCTTTGCCGGGGCCATCCTGACCAACCTGACGCAGGATCATCTGGATTACCATGGCGACATGGAACATTACTATGCCGCCAAGGCCCGCCTGTTCACCGAACTGCCCGACGCGGACAAGGCCTGCGCCATCAACGCCGACGATGCCTGGGGCCGTCGCCTGCTGGGCGAGGTTACGCACGCCATCGGCTTCGGGCTGAATGCGGCCAACACCGTACCGGGCGGCCGCCATCTGCACGGCGAGATGATCCGCAACGCCACCTCGGGCCTCACGCTGCGCATGACCTTCGAGGGGCGGCAGTGGGAGCTTTCCTCGCACCTCGTGGGCGCGCACAATGCCTCCAACCTGCTGGCCGTGCAGGCGGTGTGCCTGGGCATGGGCCTTGCGCCGGAAGACTTCGCGAGTCTTGCCGACTTCACCGGCGTGCCGGGGCGGCTGGAGCGCATCGTGAACCCGCGAGGGCTGGACATTTTCGTGGATTACGCCCATACCCCCGACGCGCTGGAAAACGTCCTGCGCGCGCTGCGCGCGGTGGGCTTTTCGCGCATCGTCACCGTGTTCGGCTGCGGCGGCAACCGCGACCGCACCAAGCGCCCCCTGATG
The DNA here is from genome assembly GCF_000226255.1 of Desulfovibrio sp. A2. Lineage (GTDB taxonomy): Bacteria > Desulfobacterota > Desulfovibrionia > Desulfovibrionales > Desulfovibrionaceae > Cupidesulfovibrio. The sequence continues at coordinate 27,766 of NZ_AGFG01000027.1, read as the reverse complement.
GGGCAGGCGGTGGCCCGCCATGCCGATGTGGCCGTGCTCACGTCCGACAACCCCCGCCACGAAGACCCGCAGGCCATCATGGCCGACGTGCTGCCCGGCCTTGCCGGCGCGCGCGAGGTCGTCAGCGAACCCGACCGGGGCCGGGCCATCGGCAAGGCGCTGGCCCTGCTGCAGCCGGGCGACGTGTTGCTGGTGGCGGGCAAGGGGCATGAAAGTTACCAGCAGATCGGCGACCGCAAGGTGCCGTACAGCGACCAGCAGGTCATCCGGGAGATATTGGGGTGCAACTGATCTCAGACGCCACGCCGGTCCGGGGCTTTTCGCCATCCGGGGGCGTAGTCCCAGCCGGGCGCGCGGCGCGCGCCATCCGAACCACGCAGTACACCGGCGGGGGGCGTCATGCTGTATAACCTGCTGTATCCGTTAAGCACCGAATTCACGGTCCTCAACGTCTTCCGCTACATCACCTTCCGGTCGGTGTGGGCGCTGCTGACGGCGTTGCTGCTGTCCATCCTCATGGGGCCCCGGTTCATCGAATGGCTGCAGCGCATCAAGTGCGGCCAGCAGATCCACGAGGACGTCACCTGCCACGTGCAGAAGGCGGGCACCCCCACCATGGGCGGCCTGCTCATCGCCTTTTCGCTGTCCATCAGCGTGCTGCTGTGGGCCGACCTGACCAACAAGTACGTCTGGCTGACCATGCTCATCTTTCTGGGATTTGGCCTGGTGGGCTTTCTGGACGACTACATCAAGGTGCGCCGCCGCAACAACAAGGGCCTTTCCGCGCGCGCCAAGTTCCTGGGTCAGGTGGTTGTGGCCGCCGTGGCCATGTATCTGGTGGTCGCCGAGCCGGTGTATTCCACGCGCCTCGCCTTCCCGTTCTTCAAGGGCCTCGCGCCCGACCTCGGCTGGCTGTATATCCCCTTCGCCGTGACGGTCATGGTGGGCTCGTCCAACGGGGTGAACCTTACCGACGGGCTGGACGGCCTGGCCATCGGCCCCACCATCATCGCGGGCATGGTCTTCGCCGTGTTCATCTACGTGGCGGGCAACGTGCAGATGTCCAACTACCTGCAGGTGCCCTACGTGCCCGGCGTGGGCGAGGTGACGGTGTTCTGCGGGGCGCTGGTGGGTGCGAGCCTGGGCTTTCTGTGGTTCAACGCCTACCCCGCGCAGGTGTTCATGGGCGACGTGGGCTCGCTGGCCCTTGGCGGCGCGCTGGGCTTCCTGGCCGTGCTGTGCAAGCAGGAACTGCTGCTGCTCATCGTGGGAGGACTGTTCGTGGTGGAAACCCTGTCGGTGATCCTGCAGGTGGGCTACTTCAAGTTCACGGGGGGCAAGCGCATCTTCCGCATGGCCCCGCTGCACCATCATTTTGAACTGCAGGGCATCCCCGAGTCGAAGATCATCATCAGGTTCTGGATCATGTCGGCGCTGCTGGGGCTGATGGCGCTGTCTGTTCTCAAGTTGCGCTAGGACGAGGATACGGCAATGACCTGCGACAAGCACATGGCGCGGACCATCGGCAAGGGCGACCTTGTGGTGGTCGTGGGCGCGGGCCGCTCGGGCATGGCTGCCGCGCGGCTGCTGCACCGCATGGGGGCGCGCGTGCGCCTGCTGGAACGCAAGGCCGACGGCGTGCCTGCCGACATTTTGCAATGGGCGGCCGCATCGGGCGTGGAAATCGCCACCGGCACCCATTCCCCGGCGCAGTTCGAGGGGGCGCGGGCCGTGGTGCCCAGCCCTGGCATGGCCGTGGCCACGCTGCGCCCGCTGCTGCCCGAGGGGCCGGACGCGCCCGAGGTGCTGGCCGAAATGGAGCTTGCCTGGCGGCAGCTCAACGGCGAACCCGTGTTGGCCGTCACCGGCACCAGCGGCAAGACCACCACGGTCTCGCTGTGCGCGGCCATGCTCAAGGCGCAGGGTCTTGGGGTGTTCCTGGGCGGCAACATCGGCACCCCCCTCAGCGAGTACGTGCTGTCCGTGGCGGATGGCGGGCCGCGCGCGGATGCGCTGGTCATCGAGATTTCCAGCTTCCAGTTGCAGGCCTGCACCACCTTTCGGCCGCGCGTGGCCATGCTGCTCAACGTCAGCGAGAACCACCTCGACTACCACGCGGACATGGCGGAATACATCGACGCCAAGTTCCGGCTGTTCCGCTGCATGGAAGAAGGCGACCTGGCCATCTTCGGCGAGGGCGTGCGCGATCTGGCGACCGCGCGCGACCTGAAGCCCCGCACGCTGTTCTTCGACGCCGGGGCGAAGCGATTTCCGCAAACCCGCCTGCTGGGCGGCCACAACCTGGCCAACATCGAGGCCGCGTGGCAGGCCTGCCGCGAATTCGGCGTGACGCCGGAGGCGGCGGCGAAAGCCGTGGCGGACTTCGCCCCGCTGGAACACCGTCTGGAAACCGTGGCCGAACGCGACGACGTGCTGTGGGTGAACGATTCCAAGTGCACCACGGTGGAAGCCCTGCGCGTGGCCCTGCAAGCCTTCGACAGGCCCGTGGTGCTGATGGTGGGCGGCAAGTTCAAGGGGGGCGACCTTGCGTCCCTGCTGCCGCTGCTGCAAGAACGGGTGCGGGCCGTGGTGGGCTTTGGCGCCAGTCGTGAACATTTCGAGGGGGCATGGCAGGGACAGGGTGATTTCTCCATGTCCTGGCATCCAGCGCTGGAGCCCGCCGTGGCCGAGGCCGCCGCGCTGGCCCAGCCCGGCGACGCGGTGGTGATGGCCCCGGCCACCTCCAGCTTCGACCTCTTCGCCAACTACAAGGAGCGCGGCCACGCCTTCCGCCGCGCGGTGGAGGCCCTGCCATGAGGTTCGGCGCGCAGGCGGACGCCCACCCCTCGGCCGCGCTGGCCGAACTGCGGCACGGCGGCTCCGGCAGTTTTGGCGGCATCGCCCAGGGCGACCACGGCCCGCAGGGCGGGGTGGACTGGTGGCTGTTCGCCATCGCGCTCACCCTGCTGGGCATCGGCCTGCTGATGGTGCTTTCCGCCAGCGGCATCGTGGCCGAGCGCTTCAATGGCGACAAGTACTACTTCTTCAAGCGCCAGATGATCTTCGCCTGCGTGGGCGGCGCGGCCATGTTCACCGCCGCGCTGATGCCCCGCAACCTGCTGTACAAGCTGCAATACCCGGCCCTGTTCGGGGTGCTGGCGCTGCTCATCCTGGTGCTGACCCCGGTGGGCACCAAGGTCAACGGCGCGCGCCGCTGGATCCTTCTGGGGCCGGTGGCCGTGCAGCCCATGGAGTTCACCAAGATCGCCCTGGCCCTGTATCTGGCCTACTTCATGAGCACCAAGCAGGCGCTCATCAAGACCTTCAGCCGGGGGGTCATCCCGCCGTTCGCGGTCACGGGACTGTTCTGCGGGTTGCTGCTGCTTCAGCCCGACTTCGGCGGGGCGGCGGTGCTGGCCATGATCCTGTTCTTCATGTGCCTGGTGGGCGGCACGCGGTTCATCTACCTCGCCCTTTCCGGTGCGGCCGCCGTGGCCGGGGGCTGGCTGCTCATCGTGCAGTCGCCGTACCGGTTCCGCCGCCTGACCGCCTTTCTCGACCCCTTCGCCGACGCGCAGGACTCCGGCTACCAGCTGGTGCAGTCGCTGTTCGCGCTGGGGTCGGGCGGCATCACCGGCGTGGGCATCGGGGCCAGCCGCCAGAAGCTGTTCTATCTGCCGGAAGCGCACAACGACTTCATCATCGCCGTATTGGGCGAGGAACTGGGCTTCATCGGCATGTCGCTGGTCTTCGTGCTGATGGGGCTGATGTTCTGGCGGTGCTTCCGTATCGCCGCCCGGCAGGAGGACCTGCGCGACCGGTTCACCGCCTTCGGCATCACCCTGGTGCTGCTGCTGGGGGCCGTGCTGAACATGGCGGTGGTCATGGGCGTGGCCCCCCCCAAGGGCGTGCCCATGCCCTTCCTGAGCTACGGAGGCAGCAGCCTGCTTACCACGCTGACCTGCGTGGGCCTGTTGCTGAACTACTCGCGGACGGCGCGCTGACGGCGCGCCGTCGCACGTTCTTGTCATCGCACGATCCACCGGAGGACACACCATGCGCCGCGTCATCCTCACCACTGGCGGAACCGGGGGGCACATCTTCCCGGCGCTGGCCGTGGCCGAGGAGATCACCCGCCGCCATCCCAAGGCCCGCATCCTGTTCCTGGGCGGGCAATACGGGCCGGAGGCCGACCTTGCGGCCCGCGCCGGGCTCGAGTATGTGGGCCTGCCGGTGCGCGGCGTGATGGGGCGCGGCCTGCGCGCGGTGGCCGCCGCCGGGGCCATGGCCCTTGGGGTGTGGCGCGCGGTTTCCGTGGTGCGCCGGTTCGATCCGGACATGGTGGTGGGCTTCGGCGGTTACGCCGCCTTTGCCGGGGTGCTGGCCGCGCGACTGTGCGGCAGGCCCGCCGCCATCCACGAGCAGAATTCCATCCCCGGGTTGACCAACCGCCTGCTGGGCCGGGTGGTGCAGCGGGTGTTCCTGTCCCTGCCGGACACGGCGGGGATTTTCCCCGCGCGTCGCTGCGTGCTCACCGGCAACCCGGTGCGCGCGGCCATCGTGGCGTCGGGTGAGGCAGCAGCGACGCCGCGCTCGGCCCGTTCGCGCCGCCTGCTGGTCATGGGGGGCAGCCTGGGCGCCCGCGCCGTCAACGAGGCCGTGGTGGCCGCGCTGCCCGCCCTGCGCGACGCCGGGGTGGAACTGTGGCACCAGACCGGCACCGCCGACTGGGAACGGGTGCGCGCGGGCTACAAGCAGGCCGGAATTTCCGAGGCCCGCGTCGAGGCGTTCATCGACGACGTGGCCAGCGCCTACACCTGGGCCGACCTCGTGCTGTGCCGCGCCGGGGCCACCTCGGTGGCCGAGCTGGCCGTGGCGGGCAAGCCCTCGGTGCTGGTGCCGTTTCCGTTCGCCACCCACAACCACCAGTTGCACAACGCCCGGCACATCGCCGACGCCGGGGCCGCGCTGGTGGTGGAACAGAAGGATCTTGTCCCCCAGGTCGGCGGCCCCGACGGCAAGGCCCCCGTGGCCCTGGACCGCGTGCTCACAGGGCTGCTGGCCGACCGCCAGCGCCTGGACCGCATGGGAAGCGCCGCTCGCGACATGGGTAGGCCGCAGGCCGCCGCCGCCGTGGTGGATGGCATGGAAGACGTCCTCGCGGGGCGCAAGTAGGTTCATGGTTGCCCTGCGCGGGCAGAGTCGATTTTTTGTTTGCCTCCGGCGGCGACCGCAACACAGCGAAATGCGACGTGAAAGATTATGAATAACAACAAGATCAAGAAAATACACATGGTCGGCATCGGCGGCTCGGGCATGAGCGGCATTGCCGAAGTGCTGCTGAACCTGGGCTACGAGGTCTGCGGTTCGGACATGGCCGACGGCACGGTGGTGCGCCGCCTGCGCAAGCTGGGGGCGGAGATTTTCATCGGGCATGGCGCGGGCAACGTCACGGACGCGCAGGTGCTGGTGAAGTCCACGGCCATCGGCGACGACAACCCGGAAGTGGCGGCTGCGCGCACGCGGGGCATCCCCATCATTCCGCGCGCCGAAATGCTGGCCGAGCTGATGCGCCTGCGCACGGGCATCGCCATCGCGGGCACGCACGGCAAGACCACCACCACCTCGCTGGCCGCCGCCATCTTCGACGAGGCGGGCACCGACCCCACGGTGATCATCGGCGGGCGGCTGAACGCCTACGGCGCCAACGCGCGCCTGGGCGACGGCCAATACCTCATCGCCGAGGCGGACGAATCGGACGGCTCGTTCCTGTGCCTGTTCCCCATCGTCACCGTGGTCACCAACGTGGACATGGACCACATGGACCATTACCCCTCGTTACAGGCCATCGACGACGCCTTCGTGGACTTCATGAACAAGGTGCCGTTCTACGGCATGAACGTGGTTTGCGGCGACGACCCCGGAGTGCGCCGACTGCTGCCCCGCGTGAAGCGCCCGGTGATCACCTACGGCTTCGACGAGCTCAACGCCATCCGGGCCGAGGTGCTGGCCTGTGCGGACACCAGCCTGTTCAACGTCATCGTCAACGGCGAGGACATCGGCCAGGTGCGCCTGGCCCAGCCGGGCCGCCACAACATCCTGAACGCCCTGGCCGCCATAGGCGTTGCGCTGGAATGCGACATCGCGCCCGAGAAGATCGTGGCGGGGCTGGCCAAGTTCGGCGGGGTGGGGCGGCGCTTCGAACGCAAGGGCGAGCGCGACGGCGTGCTGGTGGTGGACGATTACGGCCACCACCCGGCGGAAATCGCGGCCACCCTGGCCACGGCGCGCCAGTGCTTTCCGCACCGGCGGCTGGTGGTGGTGTTCCAACCGCACCGGTTCACCCGCACCCAGGCCCTGTTCGGCGAGTTCTGCAAGGTGTTCGACGGGGTGGACAAGCTGCTGCTGACGGAAATCTACCCCGCGTCGGAAAAGCCCATCCCCGGCGTGAGCGGGCAAAGCCTTGCCCAGGGAATCCGCCAGGTGTCCAAGACCGACGTGACCTACCATCAGGACTTCGATTCCGTGCTGGCGGCGCTGCCCGGCGTGCTGCAACCCGGCGACCTTCTGCTGACGCTGGGCGCGGGCAACGTGACCACCATCGGCCCCCGCTACCTGGAAAGGGAATAGCATGCTCAAGGTTCTCGACGGCCCCGTGCTTGCGCACCGCACCACGCTCCGCCTTGGCGGCAGGGCGCTGGCCGAGGTGCGCGCGGCCGGGCCGGAGGACCTGGACGGCCTGCCCGAAGCGCTGGCCCGCCTGGGCGGCGAGCCGCGCATGCTGGGCTGCGGCAGCAACATCCTTGCCGACGACGGCGAACTGCCCGTGGTGGTGGTGACGCTGGCGGGCGACGGCCCCTTCGGCGCGGAGCCGCAACTCACCGGAGAAACCGAGGATGGCCGCGTGCTGGTGCGCGTGGGCGCCGCGCAGCGGCTGCCGCGCCTGCTGGCCCGCCTGGCCTCGTGGGGGCTTGGCGGCATGGAAGGCCTTGCGGGCATCCCCGGCGGGGTGGGCGGCGCGGTGGCCATGAACGCCGGTTCCTACGGTTGCGAGTGCGGTTCCGCACTGCATGCCGTCACCGTGTTTTCTCCCGCCCTTGGCCACGCGACCCTGGGGCCGGAGCGGTTCCGTTACGGCTACCGCCATTTTTCCGTGCTGGACGCCACTGGCGCGCCGCTGGACGGCTGGTTTCTGGTCACCTCGGCCACCTTCGCCCTGACACGGGGTGACGGGGCAGCCATCCATGCCGCCATGCGCGGAAATTACCTGAAGAAGAAGGCGACGCAACCTGTGCTGGCCCACAGTGCGGGGTGCGTGTTCCGCAATCCTTCGCCGCAGAACCCTGCGGGAAAGTTGCTTGATGCGGCTGGCCTTAAGGGATACCGTATTGGTGGTATGTCTTTTTCGGAAATGCACGCCAATTTCATGATCAATGAAGGAACAGGCACTGCGAAAGACGCCCTCAGTTTATTGCAGTTTGCAAAAGTTGCCGTGAGTGAACGTTTTGGAATTGATCTTGATATGGAAGTGAAGGTCTGGTCATGGCGATAGCATTGTCGCGCGGGAAAAAAGGCGCGAAAAATGCGTACAGCAGAAAAAGCGTAAAGCCGCAAAAGGCTACGCTGCATCCCGGTAACGGGGTGATGCCATTGGCCAAATGGATATTCACCATGTTGGTTTTGGTGTCTGTTCTTGCCGGAATAAGTGTAGGTTTGCTGTACGTCTACAGATATGCGACGAGTTCTGAATATTTTGCAGTCAAAACTATTGAAGTCTCCGGCAATTTGAGGTTAAGACAAGAGGAAATCCTGGCGTTGGCGGGCATTGCCCCCGGCTCGAACAGCCTTGCGGTGAACATCGCGGAGATGGAGTCGGGGCTGCTGCGCAATCCCTGGATTACGGAAGTGTCCGTAAAAAGGTTGCTTCCTGACGGATTTGCGATAAAAGTCGCTGAACGGGAGCCGAAGTTCTGGGTACAGCGCGGAGGCGAACTTCTCTACGCCGACGAACACGGCAACATCATCGCCCCGGTGGGGGCGGGCCGGTTCACCTCGCTGCCCACGCTGGAAGTGGAGGCGGGGGCCGAGGAGGCGCTGGAGCGTCTGCCCGAGATAACCGGCGATCTGAAACGGGCCAGGCTGCCCGTGGACATCGCCTTGGTATCGTGGGTTCGCCTTAGCCCCGGCAAGGGCGTGGAACTGTATCTGGAAAACAGCGACCTGCGTCTCAGCATCGCGCTGGAAGACTGGCGCGACAATCTCGACAGGCTGGGTAAGGTGCTCGACGACCTTGCCCGTCGGGGTGAACTGAAGCAGGTGCGCGAGGTGAAGGCAGGGGGCGTCAACGTCTGGGTACAGAAGGACGCCGCCCTCGGCGGCTGACCCGGCAGTGCGAAACCGCACGGGCAGCCCCAGCGGCACCCGTTCGGCATCGCGTAAACAGGAGTAGCAGATGCCCAAGTCGGACCTGATTGTCGGCCTTGATATCGGAACCACCAAGATTTGCGCGGTCGTGGGAGAAGCCACGCCCGACGGGGTCGATATCGTCGGCATCGGCACCAGTCCCTCCACCGGCCTGCGCAAGGGCGTGGTGGTCAACATCGAGCAGACCGTCCAGTCCATCAAGAAAGCTCTTGAAGAAGCCGAGTTGATGGCTGGCTGCGAAATCCGTTCGGTCTATGCGGGTATCGCGGGCAGCCACATCAAGGGCTTCAACAGTCATGGCGTCATCGCCGTAAAAGGCGGCGAGGTGGGCCCCAAGGACGTCGAACGCGCGCTGGACGCGGCGAAAGCCGTGGCCATTCCGCTGGACCGAGAAGTCATCCACATCCTTCCGCAGGAATACATCGTGGACGACCAGCGCGGCATTGCCGACCCGCTCGGCATGGCGGGCGTGCGGCTAGAGGTCAAGGTGCACATCGTGACGGGCGCCGTGACGTCCGCCCAGAACATCGTGCGCTCCTGCCACAGGAGCGGGCTCGACGTGTCGGACATCGTGCTCGAGGCGCTGGCCTCCAGCAAGGCCGTGCTGACCGAGGAAGAGAGGGAGATTGGCGTCGCCCTCGTCGACCTTGGCGGCGGCACCACCGACATCGCCGTGTTCTCCAACGATTCCATCAAGCACACGGGCGTGCTTGCGCTGGGCGGACAGAACCTGACCAACGACATCGCGTTCGGGTTGCGCACCCCCATGGTTTCGGCCGAAAAGATCAAGGTCAAGTACGGCTGCGCCATGGCCGACCTTGTGCGCAACGACGACCTCATCGAGGTGCCGAGCGTGGGCGGGCGCGAACCGCGCCGCCTGTCGCGCCAGGTGCTGGCCGAAATCTGCGAACCCCGCATGGAGGAAATCCTGTCGCTGGTGGATCAGGAACTCGTGCGCTCCGGCTTCAAGAGCATGATCGGGGCGGGCGTGGTGCTGACTGGCGGCACGGCCCTCATCGACGGGTGCCAGGAACTTGGCGAGCAGATTTTCAACATGCCCACCCGCATCGGCTACCCCCGCAATGTGGGAGGGCTGCGTGACGTGGTGAACAGCCCGAAGTTCGCCACCGCCGTGGGGCTTTTGCGCTACGGCGCGGAAAAGGAGGGCCTTGAGCTCAAGTTCCGCATCCGCGACGGAAACGTGTTCAACCGCGTGCTGTCGCGCATGCGCAAGTGGTTCTCCGACATCTCGTAAACCGTGGGTCCTGCGGACCAGTCATTCGGACAAGGAGAGGCGTATGGAATTTCACGAGATCGATGCCGAAAGCACTGCGAAGATAAAGGTCATCGGCGTCGGCGGCGGTGGCGGCAACGCGGTCCAGAACATGATTTCTTCGGCGTTGAAGGGGGTCACCTTCATCGCGGCGAACACCGATATCCAGGCCCTTAGCCGGTCTTCCGCAGAAGTGAAGATCCAACTCGGCGACAAACTCACCAAGGGCCTCGGCGCGGGCGCCAACCCCGGCATCGGCCGCGACGCCGCCCTTGAGAGCATGAGCGCCATCAAGGACGCCATCGGCGAGGCCGACATGGTCTTCGTCACCGCGGGCATGGGCGGCGGCACCGGCACCGGCGCGGCCCCCGTCATCGCGCAGGCCGCCAAGGAACTGGGCGCGCTGACCGTGGGCGTGGTCACCAAGCCGTTCTTCTTCGAAGGCAAGAAGCGCCTTGAAGCCGCGGAAGTGGGCATCTCCGAATTCCGCGAGCACGTGGACAGCCTGATCACCATCCCCAACGACCGCCTGCTCTCCCTGGCCCCCAAGAAGGCCACCTTCGTGGAAATGCTGAAGAAGGCCGACGAGGTGCTGTACTTCGCGGTGAAGGGCATTTCCGACCTGATCATGGTGCCCGGCCTCATCAACCTCGACTTCGCGGACGTGAAGGCGGTGATGGGCGAATCCGGCCTTGCCATGATGGGCGCGGGCATCGCGCGCGGCGAATCGCGCGCCCGCGAAGCCGCCATGAAGGCCATCACCAGCCCGCTGCTGGAAGACGTTTCCATCGACGGCGCGCGCGGCGTGCTCATGAACATCACCTGCGGGCCCGACCTGACCATCGACGAAGTCAGCGAAGCCGCCGGGATCATCCAGGAAGCCGCGCACGAAGACGCGCGCATCTTCTTCGGCACCGTGTTCGACGACACGGCGGGCGAGGAAATGCGCATCACCGTCATCGCCACCGGCATCGACGCGGACATGGTCAGCGTTGATGGCGCGGGCAAGTCGGGCACGGTCACCCCGTTCCGCAAGGGCGGCGCGGCCCCGCAGGCCCAGCCCGCGCCCCGCTCGGCCGCGCAGCCGCGCGCCGAACAGGCGCAGCAGGCCAAGCCCGCGCTGCAGCCGCGCGGCATGGGCGGTTTCTCGGAAGACGACCGCAACATTCCCGCCTACCTGCGCAAACAGGGCCAGGTGCAGGCCACGGTGAACCGCATCAACACCCACGCCCCCGGCGAAGAAGACTTCATCTTCGACGAGGACGAGTTCGAGATTCCGTCCTTCATCCGCAAGCAGGCGGACTAGCGGACGGAAGCCCGACGGGCCGTGCCCTTTCCTTGCCCCGCGCGGGCAGGAGGCATGCGGCCCGCCCGGTCCTGCGGATCCGGCGTTACAACCGGGGGGGTACGCCGCAGGCACCGGTGCATACGCGCCACGCGCGCACGATAGACCCCGCGCACGGGACGAAGAAGACGCCTCTCCATCCCGGGCACGGTTTACGGGAGGGCCGCCCCCAACGGGGCGGCCTTTTCTCGTCATGGGGCTGGATTTTTGCGAGGCAGTGGTTACGCTGTATGCCGTGCGTGACCGCGCCCGCCGAAAGGAGGATGGGGGTGCATACCGCGTGCGCGTGCACGCGGGGTTGTCCCTCTGGCCGCATGTGCGGCCCGGGAGCGTGGCCCGCCAAGGAGAGACCCATGCGTACGCAATTCATTCCGGAAGTTCGCTTTGCCCGGTGGGCTTCCCTGTTTCTTCTGTTGTCCCTGGCGGCGCTGGCCGCCGCCTGCGCCCCGCTGACGCGCGGCTTGAGCGGCGACGCGGTGGCCTCGTCGGCACGTCCGGCGGCGCTGGTGCGCCCGTCGGCAGGGTTCGCGTTGCTGGGCTCTGGCGCGGCATCGCCCCTGCTGGATACCGAACTGGGCATGCGCCACGCCGACGCGGGGTGGGCCTTCTACGCCGATGCCACACGCGAACGGCAACTGGCCGTGCTGCTGGCCGAGGCGCCCAACGGCTGGCAATGGGAGCTGGACGTTTCCAGCCCCTGGCGTGAAGTGCGGCGCGACGTGTACGCCACCGGCCCGGCGCGCTTCAGCGGCGCAACCTTCCTCATGCCCGCCTCGGCCGACCCGTTCGCGACCCTGCTGCCCGCCACGCCAAAGCTCGCGCCTGAAGACGGCGAATGGCGCTGGCTGGTGCGGCGCTACACGCAGTTGCACGACTTCCGCGCGGTGAAGCTGGTGGTGGAATACCGCGAACCCGTGCCCGTGGGCGCGGGCGAGCAGCTTGCCGATGCGCTGGACGCCGGGCAGCAGCCCTCCGGCCGTGCGGCGGCCCTGTTGGGAGAGTTCGAGGCCCGCGCCCGCGCGGCGTTCTCGGTAACGGAGTATCCGGCGGGCGGCGTTGCCGTGGAGGGGTTTGCGCATGACGCGCGCATGGTGCACCTGCGCAACCTGGCCGGGATGGCCGGGCGCATGGAGCCCATCCGCAACCTGCCCAGTGACGACAGATAGACGCAAACGCGAAGGCTGGCGAAATCGCCGGCCTTCCGCGTCTGCGTAACCCGGTGCCGTCGGCGGCCTTTCGTCCGACCTGCCCGCATGATGCCCGCAGACCACCCCTTGCCTGCGAGCGCGCTGAAACGCCAAGGAGGCCCCGTGCCCAAGCTGATCGTTCTCGCCCTTGCCGTGCTGCTGGCTGGGCTGTTCTATGCGCCCATGCACCGCAACCCGGTCCGGCGCGGCCTTGCGGGCGACATGCTGGCGTCTTCGGCGCGTCCCGCGCTGCTGGTGCGCGCGACGCACGGGCTTGCGCCCGCCGGGGCGGGCGTGGCGGACATCGCGCCCGAAACGGCCAGCGCAACCGGTTCGGCACGGGTGTACTACGCCCTGCACGCCAGGCCGGGGCGGGGCGGCACGGGCGACCCGGCCCGCCTCGTGGCCCTTTTGGTTGAAGCCTCCAGCGAGTACCGCTGGCCGCTGGACGTATCCTCCGGACTGCCGGAGATGCGCGCGGCCAGCGGCGAACTGGCGGGCATGACCCTGCACGCGGCCACCTTCGCCTTGCCGCCGGACAAGGATGCGCTGGCCCCGGCCTTCGGGGACGACCCCGCGCCGTGGGGCGCTGGCGCGCTGGTGCGCAGGTTCACCGGGCTTGCGGAAATGCGCCACGTGAAGGTGGTGGTGGAATATCGCGAGCCGTTGGAGGAAACCAGGGACTCTCCCCGCTTCGGCCATCCGGCCGTGCTGGACGACCCCGCCGCGCTGGCCGCCTTCGAGGGGCGGGCGGAACGGGCCTTCCAACTGGAGCGACCCGGCGGCGACTGGGCCAAGGGCCGGGACATCAGCCGGTTGGATGCCGCGCCGGAACGGGTGCAGCGGCGCGCGCTCGCGCGGATGCTGGGCATTCTCGAGCGGGACAGGGGTGACGACCGCTGACGCGGTCAGGATGACGGCCGCTGACGCGGGCAGGGTGACGCCCCTCGCCGCCAAGGGGAAAATATGCGCAGGCCCCGCCGGACAACCAACCGGCGGGGCCTGCGTGCGTTCGGGCGGTGCGCGCTACTCGGCGCGCTTCACGTAGCAGACGATGCGTCCTTCGGCCACGGCCACGCCGGGCGCGGTTTCGGACGCGATGCGCACGAAGATGTTGCCGATGCGGTAGCCCTGCAAGCGCACGTCGGCCTCGGCGATAAGGTCGGCGAAGGGGGCGGGCCGCAGGAAGTCCACGCGCATGTCCACCGTGGAGACCATGTCGTTGGGGCCGAAATGGGTCCACAGGGCCACGTTGCCGCAGATGTCGGCCAGGGTGGAGATGACCCCGCCGTGCAGCGCCCCGCGCGATTTGTTGCCCGCGAATTCCTCGCGAAAGGGCAGGCGCAGCCTGGCGTAGCCGGTGCGCACCTCCTCCACCTTGATGCCAAGATGGCGGTGCCAGTCCACGTGCTGTTCGACAAAGGGCACGAGGTCTTCATGGACGGTGTTCACGGGGCCTCCGGGTTGCGGCGTGGGGAACGGAAAGGGCGGGGACTCTCGCCCCCGCCCGATGATATACCCCAAGTCGGGCATGCGCGCCACCGGCGGCAGCAATCCCCCGGCGCGCCACGTTTTGGCGTCAGCGCGCCCCGGCCATGGAGCGCAGGCGGGCGATGCGTTCCTCGATGGGCGGGTGGGTGCTGAACAGGCTGGCCATGCTGGCCCCGCTGAACGGGTTCACGATGAACATGTGCGCGGTGGCTTGGTTGCCGTGCTGCATGGGCACCCGCTGCGAGAACGCCTGCAGCTTGCCCAGAGCGCCGGCCAGGTACAGCGGGTTGCCCGCCAGCGCCGCGCCCGTTTCGTCGGCCAGGTATTCGCGCGAGCGGGAAATGGCGAATTGGATCAGCGAGGCGGCGATGGGCGCGACGATGGCCATCATGATGGCCACCAGCGGGCTGGCGCCGCCCTCTTCGTCGTCGCTGCGGCCAAGGCCGAAGATGGCCGCCCACTGCATCATGCTGGCCACGGACACGATGACCGAGGCCAGCACCCCGGCCACGGTCTGCACCAGGATGTCGCGGTTGGCGATGTGGCCTATCTCGTGGGCCAGCACGCCCTTCAACTCTTCCGGCGACAGGATGCGCATGATGCCGTGGGTGACTGCCACCACGCCGTGGGCCGGGTCTCGCCCGGTGGCGAAGGCGTTGGGGGCTTCTTCGGGTATGACGCACACGCGCGGCTTGGGAATGCCCGCGCGCGCGGCCAGTTCCTCGACCATGGCATGCAGCATGGGGGCGTCGTTGGGGCCCACTTCTTGCGCGCCGTACATGGAAAGGACGATCTTGTCGGAATACCAGTAGCTGCCGACGTTCATCACCAGGGCCAGGATCAGTGCGATCATGATGCCCGTCTTGCCGCCCATGGCCCCGCCAAGGACGATGATGATGCCCGAAAGAAGGGCAAGCAGCATGGCGGTCTTGATCTGACTGGTCACGGTCTGTGCTCCTTGCGTGGGTAGGCGCGGGATGCCCCGCGCGGTTGGTGTCGGGCGGATGGGGCGCGTGCTTGCCGGTGGCTGCTTCGCGTGCACGAGCCGGGGCGCGTCGCCTGGACGAGCCGCAGGCCGTATCGCGTGGACGTGCCGCAGGCCGTGTCTCATGGACGAGCCGGGCCGCATGGCCGCGCGGCGCGTCCTTCCGCCTGCGCAACTATGTAATATCGCAGCGGGAGATGGCAAGGGGGGTAATGCCGCAATACTGCGGCAGGGGGCTGTGAAAGAAGGGGGTGACGCTTTCGTCGTGCGGCAAGGGCTGGGCAGGGGCGCAGTGGCTTGTTGCGTGCCTGCACCATGTCGGCAAGGCGGAACGACGTGCCGCGGCTGGCCGGGTAATGGATGCCGAACGCGCGCATCCCGGACCTGGCGGCGAGGTTGCGGGATGCGGCGCGGATGGAGCGTTACCTGTGTGCGTACCGCAAAAGTGGTGGAAGGGACGAGGACGGAGCGGGCTGGCTAGTGCGTGATCATGCCCACCTGTAACATCATGTGGAAGCGCCGGACCATGGCTTGCGGCAGGGGCGATTCCCACATGCCCAGCGCCTGCGCCACGCCCCAGGTGGCCAGCAGCACCGCCACGCATCCGGCGGCAATGGACCACGCGGGCAGGCGGCGCTTGCCGGGGGCCGTCACGGAGAGGCATCCGTCCACCGGACAGGCGGCGATGCATTCGGTGCAGCCCACGCATTCGCCGGAAGAAACCCGCTCCAGCCGTTGCACGGGCAGGGCGGCGGGGCAGGCGCGCGAACAGCGTCCGCAGTCCACGCAGGCTGCCGGGTCGCGCCGCACCGCCACCGGGGAAAGGCGCGCCAGCAGCGAGAGCAGCGCGCCGTAGGGACACAGCACCCGGCACCAGAAATAGGGCAGCACCAACGAGCCCACGCCCAGCACGGCGAACACGGTGAGCGCTGTGGGGCTGGGCGCGAGGAAGAACTGGAGCATCCGGGTGTCCGCCACGAAGTTGTAGGGCGAGAGCAGGAATCCCTCTATGGATTCCACATCCATGGACACCACGGAAATCCATGCGAACTGCGCCAGCAGCAGGTACTTGGGCAGCGAGAGCAGGCGGGATACGCGCGGACCGGTGCGCCGGGCGATGCGCAGCCGCGCGCCCAGCCGGGCCAGCAACGACGAGATGAAGCCCACCGGGCAGATGTACCCGCAAAAGCCCTTGCGCAGCAGCACGGCCATGCCCAGCACGGCCATGAAGATGAACAGCCCGGCCGGATGCACCGGGTCCCACTGGCCGGTGAACAGCAGCCGCTTGAAGGCGATGAGCGCGCTGATGGGCAGGAACCCTTCCACCGAGGGGGGCTTGGACACAAAATCCTCGGTTTCTCCCATGGCCCAGCGCACGTACAGGACGAAGCGCCACCCGGCGTACAGCAGAAAGATGGCATAGGCGGCCTGCACGCCAAGGCGGACGCGCGAAGGGGACAACAGGCGGGATGCGGAACGCGGCACGGAATGCTCCTGGGTGTTGAGGCTGGCGGAACGGGGCCGGTGGGGCCTCGGGGTGCCGGACGGAATCGGGCACGAACGGAATCGGGTACGGACGAATCGGGCACGGACGGTTCTGGCGCTTGGGGCAGGCGAACCGGGCCGGACGCCAGGACGGCATCCGGCGCCAATCCGACGCCACATTCGGCTGCACGGGCAACCTTGCGCCCTGGGGGCGGCGGTGTCCGTCGGCCAGGCGACAGTTGCCCGCGCGGGGCGGCGGCCCTCGCCAGCGGTGAGTGCTGGGAACGGGGCCGAATCTGGCTGAAACGGGCTTGACGGGTGCCCGCCGCCACCGTGGCAGATAGCGGCGGACACGTCCGTGATGTGGGTCACGGTGCCGTGCGCGGGGCGGGGCGTCCATGCCCTTCAGGCGGCGGAAACCGCCATGGGCAGGAGTGGGCAGGCTTGTGCGTGGATGTCCCCGATGCCACGGGGATGTCGCTCGCGAAGGGTGAGGGGCGGCTTCAGGTCGCAATTCTGGTGAGCCGGTGGGCAGATGCGCCAGACGTGGAAACGGACGGCGGATGCCGTCCGTTCTGCCTGCCGTGGCCACCCGCAGGGCGAGGGACACGGGAAGGGTGGTCGCGGGGAGACGCCGTGCGCGGGTGTGCCCGCCGTCAGGCGTTGCGCCCGCCGCAACCCTTTAGTGGTGGTGCGGGTCGTTGGGGGACGAACACTTGATGTAGCGCAGACCGATGGCCACGCCCAGAATGCCCGCGAAGAACCATGCGAAATCCATGTCAGCCTCCTTCTGGTGCCCCGGCGCGGAATGGCGCGCGGGTTGTGCGCAATTTCCCAATCCTCATCGCGAGGTGTACCGGAAAGAATCAGGAAGTTCAAGGGCCTTGCCGCCGGGGAAGGGGCGTCAGACCCCGGTGCGGCCAGACCCGGCGTGGGCAGCATCCTGCCCCGCCTCCGCAAAGCCCCGTCCGGCCTCGGCCACGAAGCGACGCAGCCTGTCCGGGCACTTGCGCCCATCCGGGCCTTCTACGCCGGTGTGGGCGTCCACCCCGGCCGGGCGCACCCGCAGGATGGCCTCGCGCACGTTGTCCGGGTTCAATCCCCCGGCAAGGATCACGGGGCGGGGCGAGCGGCGCGCCAGTTCCGCGCTCACGGACCAGTCGTGGGTGCGGCCGGTGGCCCCGTCCGCGCCGGTGGCCGGGTCGTGGGTGTCGGTGATGAAGGCATCGGCCAGGGGGGCCAGTTCGCGCACGGTGTCCAGCAGTTCCGGCAGGTTGCCCTCGGTGCGCACCACCAGGCTCTTGATCAGGAACAGGTCTGGCATTTCCCGCCGCAGCCGGGCCAGTTCGGTGGCGGCCACCGGGCCGTGCAGTTGCAGGCGGTGCAGCCCCAGCACGCGGCAGAAGGCCGCCGCCTCGGCCCCGTCGGCGATGTAGGTGATGCCCACGGGCAGCAGGGGCGGCACGGGCAGGCGTTCCACCTCGGCCACCAGCCGGGCGGCCTCGGTTTCGGTCAGGTCTTCCGCGTTCACCGGCAGGCGCAGGGGCAGGCCCATGGCGTGCACCCCGGCCGCGCGCAGGGCCAGGGCCTCGGCCAGGTCGTGCACGCCCGCCACCTGGATCAGGCCGGTGACGGGGGCTCCCCGTTCCAGCCGGGGGAACGCCGTTCCGGTCATGCGGGCGCGCCCTGCGCCGCGTTGACGCCGTCACCGCGCGGGCCAGATTCGGTGACACGCCCGCCGGACAGGCGCAGCACGTGGGTGATTTCCGGAATCAGGTCTCCGTCGTGGTGGGTGACCAGCACCATCTGCACGCCCGCGCGGGCCAACTGGCCCAGCAGGGCCAGGAACGCGGCGCGGCTGGCCGGGTCGAGCCCGGAACAGGGCTCGTCCAGCAGCAGCAGGTCGGGCGCGCCCGCCAGGGCGCGGGCCAGCAGCACCCGGCGCAACTGCCCGGTGGACAGGGTGCGGATGCGTTGCCCGGCAAGGCCCGCCGCGCCCAGCATGCGCAGCCAGTGCGCGGCCTCTGCCCGCTGGTCGTCGTCGGGATCCTCGTACAGCCCGATGGTGCCGGAAAAGCCGGTGAGCACCAGTTCCTCGGCGGTCAGGTCGTAGCCGTAGGTGGCCTGCAACTGGTCGGAAACCAAGGCCACGCGGCGGTGCAGCAGGGGCAGGTCGCGCAGCGAGGCCTGCCCCGCCGGTTCACGCCTGGCCACGCCGCAGGAATTCTCGTCGGCGAACCACACGATGTCTCCGCCCACGGCCACGTTCTCCTCGCCGTGCAGCAGGCGCAGCAGGGTGGACTTGCCCGATCCGTTGGGGCCGATGACGCACCAGTTCTCGCCGCGCCGGATGGTCCAGTCGATGGCGTGCAGCACGTGCACCCGATCGACGTACACGTCGCCGTGCTCGATGCGGGCCAGCACCGGGGCCAGGGGCGACCCCGCATCGCCATTCCCGCCGGGCAGGCGGGCCGGAGCGGCTGGGGCAATGTCCGGTGCGTCCAGCCCATCCCCCGCGCATACGCCGGAATCGGCGGGCAGGTTGTCCCGGACCTGCGCCAGCGGCCCCTGCGCCGTGATGCGCCCGCCCTGCACCAGCAGGGCGCGGCTGAGGCAGACGGGCAACTGGTCGGTGCGGTGGGTGGCGAACAGCACGGTCACTCCCTGCGCGGCGGCCTGGTCCACGGCGCGCAGCACGGCGTCGCGGGCCGTGGCGTCCAGCCCTTCGCACACCTCGTCCAGCAGCAGCACGGCGGGCTGGCGCACCAGGGCGCGGGCCACCAGCATCAGGCGCAACTGGCCTTGCGACATGGTGGGCACCTTGGCGTCCAGCAGATGCGCCGCACCCAGGCGGCGGGCCAGCTCGCGCGCGGCGGCGGTACGTTCCGCGCCGGGGTCCTCGTAGAGCAGGGGGGTGTCGAAATAGCCGGTGAGCAGCAGTTCCTGGCCGGTGAGCAGCCAGCCCTGGCGCAGGTAGCGTTCCTGCTGGGCGGAGGACACGCTGGCGCACAGGGCTCGGCCGACAAGGGGAGATGTTTCGCCGTGCGTCGCGGCAGAGCCTTCGGGCGCGGGCGGAAACCAGGTCACCTTGCCGCCGTCGATCTGGTCCGGCCGGGCGGTGCCGCGCACCACCCGCAGCAGGGTGGATTTGCCCGCGCCGTTGCGGCCGAACACGGCCCAGCATTCCCCGGCGCGCAGGGTCCAGCTTGCGCCGTCCAGGGCGCGGCGTCCGCCGAAGCTGACGCGGACGTTGTCCAGCACCGCCAGCGGGGCGGCGGGATGGGTACGGTGGGTGTGCGAGTTGGTCATGATGATGGGGGCGCAACCAGGCGGGGGCTGGGGATGAAAAGACCGCACGCCGGGGCCGATGGGTGCCCCGGCGTGGCGGAAGGATATGTGTCGGAGGTCAGAAGGGCCGCTGCTGCATCACACCCTTCCGGAACCACACGCTGTGCGTGTAGCCGAACCCGCGCGCGTATTCCGCAAGCTGGTCGAAGCCCCAGGCCACGGTGGAGGTGCAGTGCGCGTCCGAGCCGAAGGTGACGGGCAACTCCAACTCGCGGGCCATCTCCATAATGGCGGGGCAGGGGTAGATTTCCTTGCACAGCTTGCGCAGCCCGGCCGAGGATATTTCCATGGCCATGCCTGCGGCGCGCAGCGTGGCCAGGGCGTCGTGCACCCGGCGGCGCGATTCGGGGCGGTCCAGCCATTCGTGAAAGGCGTCCACCGCGAAAATCTTGATGATGTCCGGGTGCGCGGCCACGTGGAACATGCCGGAGGCCGCCATGCGGCGCAGGCTGTCGAAGTAGCGCTCGAAGGCGTCGTGGGTCTGTTCGGGCGAAAGGGCCTTCCAGTCGTCCACGGTGCAGTCGAAGCCCCAGGTGCCCAGAAAGTGGATGCCCCCGATGATGTAGTCGAAGGGATAGCGGGCGATGGTCTCCGCCGTGAACGGCTCCTGCCCCGGCAGCCAGTCCATCTCCAGGCCCAGCAGCACGGTGCGGCCGTCCTGCCGCGCGTCGGCCAGGGCGCGCACCTCATCCACGTAGCGCGGAAAGCCCGCCGTCAGTTTTTCCTTGTAGTCCTTGGGATAGGAGTAGCCGAGGGGGCGGGGAGAGTGTTCGGAAAAGCCGAAGATTTCCATGCCGCGATCGATGGCGGTGGCGAACATCTCTTCCACGGTGGCCTGCCCGTGGGAGTGGCTGGTGTGGGTGTGCAGGTCGACGGTGATCACGGCGGTATGTCCATGGCCGCTCCGTGGTGGCGGGGCGGGTTGCGGTGGGCGGGCCTGGGCTATTCCTTGGGACGTTCCATGACCCGCACGAAGGCGTTGCGCACGGCCTCGACGATCTGGTCGTCGCGCACCGGGTCGCGCAGCACGATGGTGCCGGTCTGGGCGTAGCGCGGGGGCAGGTTGTTCAGCGCCAGCGCGTAGATGTCCTGAATGTCCTTGGGGTCGGGGGTGTACACGGGGGGCTCGCGCAGCACCTGCTCGATGGCCTTGATGACCCGCAGTTCGTTGCGGTTGCGGACGTCGGTCAGGTCGATGTCGCCGATGCGGTACTTCTCGCGTCTGGACGGCATGTGCGGGCCTCCTGCGGTTGCCGGGCGCTCCGGTTGGTGTGGATGTCGTCGGCTGCGGAGGTGCGGCCCCCGCCATGCTGCGGCAAGTGCCGCTTCAAAAAGCATAGCAACGGCGCGGGCCGGTCGCAAGCCCGCGCCGCGCGAAGGCGGCACGTGAAACCGCCGCCCCTCCGGCCCGTGCGGGCGGATGGGCGGCGGCGTGACGTCGACAAGGGGACGGCGGAACAGGTGGCGGGCAGCCCGCACAGTCCTGGCTGCCCGGCGCGTTCGGCCGTCCGTTCGGGTTTGCGGGCTTACGCGCCGCCTTGCAGACGGCGGCGGATTTCCTTGGCCGCCCTGCGGCCCGCGCCCATGGCCAGGATGACCGTGGCCGCGCCGGTGACGATGTCGCCCCCGGCGAACACGTTGGGCATGGAGGTCTCGCCGGTTTCCTCGTCCACCTCGATGTAGCCGCGCCTGCTCAGCTTCAGCTGCGGCGTGGCTTCCAGCAGGATGGGATTGGGCCGGGTGCCCACGGCGATGACGGCGAGGTCGGTGGGCAACTCGTAGGTGTCGCCCTCCACCGGCACGGGGCTGCGGCGGCCAGAGGCATCCGGCTCGCCAAGCCGCATGCGCTGCAGGGTGACGCCGGTCAGGCGGCCCGCCTCGTCGCCATGGAAGGCCACGGGGTTGGCCAGAAGTTCAAGGATCACGCCTTCTTCCTCGGCGTGTTCCAGTTCCTCGTGCCGGGCGGGCAGTTCGTCGCGGGTGCGGCGGTAGACGATGCGCACCGATTCCGCGCCCAGGCGCAGCGCGGTGCGCGCCGCGTCCATGGCCACGTTGCCGCCGCCGTACACCGTCACGTCGCGGCCCTGGTAGACCGGGGTGTCGTAGTCAGGAAAGGCGTAGGCCCGGCCCAGGTTGACGCGGGTAAGATATTCGTTGGCGGAAAACACCCCGGTCAGGTTCTCGCCGGGAATGCCGAGAAAGCGCGGCAGCCCCGCGCCCACGCCGATGAACACGGCGCGGTAGCCTTCCGCGAACAGGTCTTCCACCGAGAAGGTGCGGCCGCCCACCCAGTTGGTGACGAAATCCACTTCCTGGGTGCGCAGGGCCTGCACTTCCTTTTCCACGATGGCCGATTTGGGCAGGCGGAATTCGGGAATGCCGTACACCAGCACCCCGCCCACCTCGTGCAGGGCCTCGAACACGGTCACTTTGATCCCGCGCGAGGAAAGGTACCCCGCCACGGTCAGGCTGGCCGGGCCGCTGCCGATGCAGGCCACGCGCAGTTCCGGGTCCACCGCCGGGCAGGTGAGCTTGGCGGAAAGATGTTCGCAGGCGTCGAGGGCCATGTAGGTGTCGGCCACGTAGCGTTCCAGGCGGCCGATGGCCACGGGCTGGCCCTTGGCGTTCAGCACGCAGGCGCCCTCGCACTGGTTTTCCTGCGGGCACACCCGCCCGCACACGCCGGGCAGGCTGTTGGTGGACTTGATGGTGCGGTACGCGCCTTCCAGGTCGCCCTTGGCAAGCTGGCCGATGAAGTCCCTGATGGGCACTTCCACCGGGCAGCCCTTGACGCATTTGGGGTTCTTGCACTGCAGGCAGCGCTTGGCCTCTTCCGTGGCCATCTGCTGCGTGTAGCCCAGGGCCACCTCTTCGAAGT
Organism: Desulfovibrio sp. A2; assembly: GCF_000226255.1. Classification (GTDB taxonomy): domain Bacteria; phylum Desulfobacterota; class Desulfovibrionia; order Desulfovibrionales; family Desulfovibrionaceae; genus Cupidesulfovibrio. The sequence continues at coordinate 5,350 of NZ_AGFG01000027.1, read as the reverse complement.
TGCGGATGCGCTCCTTGGCGGGCTGGCAGGGCATGTCCACACGCGGGGCGATCTTCCGGCCCCCGGCGGGCTTGCGTTCGGCGGTCGCGGTCATGGTCTTACTTCTCCCCCGCGCAGGTACACTTGCAGTGGTGGTCGTACGATGCCTTCTCTTGCGGCTTGAAGGCGGCAAGGCGCTGGCGCAGCTCGTTGAAGTCCACCTTGTGGCCGTCGAACTCGGGGCCGTCCACGCAGGCGAAGCGGGTTTCGCCGCCCACGCTCACGCGGCACGCGCCGCACATGCCGATGCCGTCCACCATGATGGAGTTCAGGCTGACCGTGGTCTTCACGCCGAAGGGCTCGGTGGTCTTGGCCACCGCCGCCATCATGGGCACGGGGCCCACGGCCACCACCTCGGACACGGACTTGTCCGTTTCCAGCCGCTGGCGCAGCAGGTCCGTCACCAGGCCCTTGTGGCCGAAGCTGCCGTCGTCGGTGGACACCAGCACCTCGGGGCAGAAGGAGGAAAGTTCGTCGTAGAAGAGCAGCAGATCCTTGCTGCGCGCCCCGATGACGGCCACCACGTGGTTGCCCGCCTTGTGGTGCCCCTTGGCGATGTGGTGCATGGCCGCGATGCCCGTGCCGCCGCCCACGCAGATGACCGTGCCCGCCTTTTCGATGTGGGTGGGCTTGCCCAGCGGGCCGCACAGGTCGAGGATGGAATCGCCCGCGTCCAGGGTTTCCAGCAGGGCCGTGGACTTGCCCATCACCAGATAGACGATGGTGATGGTGCCGCGTTCGGGATCGGCGTCGGCGATGGTGAGGGGAATGCGTTCACCTTTTTCGCAGACGCGCAGGATGACGAAGTTGCCCGGCTGCGCCTTTTTGGCGATGTGCGGCGCATCAATGACCAACTTGCTGGTCTGGCCGGGGATGAGGCGCTCTTTTTCCAGTATTTTGCAGGGCATGCGCGTGCTTCCTTCCTTGCGGGGATTGCTGTCTGCCGTGCCCGGACCGCTGCGATGAACTGGCGCGCAGGTGCGGCACGCGGGTTGTCAGCGGCGAACCGTGGCGAAAAACCGTGGTCGGCGCACCGGTATAAACCGGGCCAACCGGTTGAACGGCCAGCGACCTTCGTAAGTTCTGCGTCCACGCAATGCAAGAAAAATGCGGGTTGCGCGGGCGTGGAGAGATATGTAAATTAGTGTATCACGCCAGAGGCCGAAGGCGGCCCCCGCGAGCGGGACGACCGTCCGGCAGGCCCACGGCATGGCGGAGAGGGACCATTGCATGGATATCGGCGACGCAACCTCGTCACGCGGCCTTGCCGCGTACAGCCGCGCACTGACCCGCGATGCGGGCGATGCGCTGGGGCTGCTTGCCGCGCGCCGCACGAAGACGGCCTTTTCCCTTGGGCCGCTGACGGTCAGCTACGAGACCGAAACCTCTCCCACCGCCGAGGACGCGGCCGTACAGGCCGCCGAATCGTTGCAGCGCATGCGGGCCTTCAATTTCGCCGACAGCCTGCAAACGCAGCAGTTGCTGGCGGAACTGGCCCCCGCCGACAGCACGCTGGAAGCCGCTGGCGTGACTGGCGCTCTCGGCGCGGACGGCAGCGCCGCCCAGGCAGCCCAGGCCTCTCTGACCGGAGAGGCCGCCCCCACGCGCACCCCGGCCGCCGGGGCGCGGGCCTACGCCCGCTCCGCCGCGCGCATCGACCGCGACCCCATGCTTCAGGCCGCCGTGTAGGCGCAGCACCCGCAAAGGGCTTTTGTCGCACGGCCCCTTTTGCGCGATTGACATTCATTATCACTTGAGTGACAACACCCCCGTAACGTCATGGCGTTTCGGGGGTGTCGCCTTTAAGGCGGCTTGCTTCATATCCGGAAGCCCAACAGGGCGGCGCAGCGCCGGGCGTCTTCCGACGATGCGGGTCCGCCCGACGGGCCGCCCGTTTGCAGCAGTTCCCACATCCGGTTCTGTACGGTCCACCAGTCGAAATCGGGCGCGACCTCGCGGGCGCGCTGGATGGCGGCGCACAGTGCGGGCCAGTCGGTGGTTGATGCCCCCAGCAGGTCGAGCAGGTGGCGCTGCACCAGCAGATGCAGACCGCGCCGCTGCCGGGGAGATGCTTGCAGGCCGCGCAACAGGTCAAGCCCCTGCCGCCAGCGTGCTTCGCCGCCGGTGCGTTCGCCGGATGGATGCGAGGTCGGGGCGTCGGCCACCAGCGCCAGTCCCAGTTGCGGGGCAAGGTCGGCCCACAGGTGGCTGTCGGGCATGTCGTGCTGGGCTTCCTCCCACGGGTCCACCAGCCCGAGGGCGTGGCGGGCCAGCGCGGCGCGGCGGGGGCCTTCACGGTGTTCCTCGCCGTGCAGCAGGGCCAGCAGCAGGGCCTGGCGGGCGTTCGTCGGCAGATCGGCCACGGACAGGGATGTTTCGGCGGCGTCGGCGTCCGACGCCGGGCGCACCGCCACGCGAGAGGCGCGGGCGGGCGAGCCTGGCCCCGGCGGGCTCCAGGTGAAGCGCACGGTGCGGCCTTCCGCCTCCAGCGGCAGGCGCAGGGCGGCCACGCCGGTGATGGTGTCGTCCGGATTCCCGGCTGTTCCCGTGGCGGCGGCATTGGAATCCGGTGTCACGTCCACCTCGGCTCCCGGCCATGCCTGGGTGGCCGTCGCGCCCGGCGCGGGCAGGCCGCCCTTGGCGCGCAGCCGCCACAGCGCCTGGAGCACCAGGCTGGCGTCCGTACCCCGGCGGGGCAGCACGGTGCGGGCAAGGATGTCCGCCCCTGTGCCTTCCTCCGGCTTGTTGGAGGCGGCGCGGGCCAGGTGTTCCGCCAGGCGCGGCAGCAGGTCCGGCCCGCCGGTGGCGGTGCACAGGTCCAGGGCGCGCAGGGCGAAGGTCATGGCGTTCACCGGCTCGATGCGCGAGATTTCGTCGAAGAACCAGGCGCAACTGGCGAAGGACGCCAGGCCCGCCTCCTGCATGGCCAGCAGCTTCCAGGCCGCGTCGGCCTGCCGCCCGTCGATGCCGGGGGCAAGATGGGCGGCGGCGAAGGCCTCGCGCGCGGCGGTGTCCCCCTGGCTGGCCAGCACCTGGCCGTAGTCCAGCAGCGCGGCCTTGGGGCTGCGGAACAATGCGGCTCCCGCAGCGGCGAAGTGGGCGTCCAGCCCCTGCTTCACCGCGTCCAGCCCCTGGCGCAGCGGGCCGCGCCAGCGTTGGTTCCAGCCGGGGTGGCCGCCGTCGGTGCAGCCGCAGTCGGAGCGCCAGCGCTCCACGCCGTGGGCGCAGCTCCAGGACGAGGGCTCGTGCAGCCGCACGCGCATGCGCGGCGGGTTGCGGCGCAGGAAGGCGGCGAAGTTGGTCAGGGCCACGTCGTCGCGCCCGGCGTAGCCCTGGGCCAGCACGTGGGCCAGGGCCATCTCGCCGAAGGTGAAATGGTGACCGTAGGTTTCGCCGTCGGTGCACACGGCCAGCAGCCTGTCGGCGGGGGCGTTTTCGCCTTCCTTGCCGGCTGGGGTCGCGGGCAGGTCGCGGGCCGCGTCGGCCAGCCTGCGCCAGAAGATTTCGCCGTCGCGCAAAAGTTGCTCGAATGCCACGGCCCGCGAGATGGGGCCGTTGTAGAAAAAGATGTCGATGTGGCGGCCCGAGGGCAGTTCCGCCCGGTAGGGCAGCCCGATGTCCAGCGTGCCCTCGTGCACCGGGTGCCAGGCCGCGTTTTCGGGGGCGATGCCGTTCAGCGCGGCCACGGCCCGCGCCTGCCTGGGTGACAGCACGGTGAAGGCGATGCCCGCCTCGGCCAGCGTTTCCAAGGTGAGCGTGTCCACGGCGGCTTCGGGCAACCACATGCCCTCGGGCGCGCGGCCGAACCGCGCGGCGAAGTCGGCCACGGCCCAGGCCGTTTCCACCTCGCGGTCCAGCGGGGTGGCCAGGGGCATGATGACGTGGTGGTAAACCTGGGCCATGGCGTTGCCGTGGCCCCAGCGCGCCGCGCTTACCCGGTCGCCTTCCACCATGCGGCACAGGGTTTCGGGGGCGTGGCGGTCCATCCAGCGCAGCAGGGTTGGCCCGGCGTTGAAGCTGGTCCATTCGTAGCAGTTCAGGATGTCGCCGATGCGCCCCTCGCGGTCCAGCCTGCGTGCCCAGCCCAGCGGGGCGTAACTTTCCCGCAGGATGCGGGTGTTCCAGTCCGGGGCGGGGGCGGCGCTGGCCTCGGGCAAAATATCATCCAGCCACGGATCCTCGCGTGGCGGCTGGTAGAAATGGCCGTGGATGCACAGGCTGCGGGGCATGGCGACCTCCTCTTTTCCAGCAGGATATACCGGTTGGACGAACGGGGAAAGGGCACCCCACCCGATGATGGGGGCACAAGCAGGGTTTACGGGGGGCAGATGCGAGGCTATCATCACAACGTACTTGGTCGAGGGTCCGTCCCACGGGGGTCCGTCGTGCATGGCGATGCCGAAATAGCAAAGAATTTCCCTGTGATGGGTGAAAAGCCCATGCGCGGGGTCTTTTCCACGACTGCCGACATGAAGATCGGCTTCGGCGGGACGCGGCGCACCGTGCAGCAGAACGTGATGATCTATGTCGTCCGGCGCGACGACGGCCGCTACGACACGCAGGTGCTGAACGACAACTTCGTGCCCACCGGCGATCCGGACATCATCACCTACGAGGATCTGCTCCTCGACTACATTCCCGAACCCGCCATCTACCACGAAAAGGTCTATCCGGCCATGCGCGAGCTGGCCGGACACATCGCGCGCGGCGAACGCCATCGCGAACGCGGCGAGACCTGGAGCGCCGAGTTCGAGTTCCAGAACGCCCTGGCCATCGACGAGCAGAACGTGCGCGCCACCTTCGGGCTGGGGCTGACCTACCTTGCCCGCGAAGACCTGGACAAGGCGCGCGAGGTGTTCCAGCGGCTCATTGCCCTGCCCGGCGCGTTCGACCCGCGCCACAAGCACATGTTCAACGATTTCGGCATCAAGCTGCGCAAGAGCCGCATGTTCGGCGAGGCGTTGCGCTTCTACGCACGCGCCGCCCAACTGGCGCCCAAGGACGACCACCTGCTGTACAACATCGCCCGCACCCTGTTCGAGTCTGGCGACTACGAGAAGGCCAACGGCTTTCTGTGCCGGGCCCTGACCCTGAACCCCCGGCTGGAGGAAGGGCAGCAGCTGCGCGCCGTCATCGCCGTGCGCAAGGGCCGCGAGGTGGGGCACCCCATGGACATGCCGCAGGAACTCTTGCTGAACGACCCGTGCGATTTGCCGGAGGCGCTTGCCGACGCGGTGGAAAGCTACTAGCTGCAAGGGCTTTTTTGCCCACGAAAGGACCACGGGGCGGCGTTCGAAAGAACGCCGCCCCG
>NZ_AGFG01000028.1 GCF_000226255.1 Desulfovibrio sp. A2 | reverse complement strand
AGAATGGAGCATGGGGCGCGGGCAAGGGGACGGTGGTTAGGAACGTGTTGGGCGTGCTTGTCGGCCTGCTATGGCGTCTGCCCACTTCCGCGTCGTTGCGGATGGGACGAAAACGGGGCCGAGGCGGCACGAGGGATGCCTCCTGGGCTGTCAGCCGGGAAATTGAAAGGGAAGGCGCACACTCCGCCTTCCCTTTGCCTTTGGAAATGTGCCTTCAGCTACCGTTCAGCGGATCAGCTGCGAGAGCACCATGTCGTCGATGTCGGTGCGCATTTGCAGCCACAGGGGCAAGTGGTCGGACATCTGGTAGGTAAAGTCGGTCTTGCTCATGCCGGGGAACAGGGCGTCGATGCCTGCTTCGCTCCCGTAGAAGTCCAGCACCCCGCCCGTGTTGGCGAAGTTTTCCGGGTAGGTGGGGTAGTGCAGGAGCTGGTCGTAGCGCTTGTCCTTTTCCAGGTTGGAACCGTGCGACAGCCCGGCCAGCCCCTTGGGCAGGCACAGCCCCCTCGACGTCACGGCCTGGTACAGCGGTCCCGTGGTGTCCGGCACGTTGAAGTCGCCCATGACGATCACGTCGCGGTCCACGGCCCATTTTTCCGAGCGCTTGGCCTCCACCCATTCCGCCAGCAGGCGCAGTTCCTCTTCTCGCCCTTCCTCCGTGCCCCACTGGATGTGCGCGGTGATGACCAGAAAATCGAAGTTGCCGGAAGCGAACGACGCCATGTACGGCGGCCGCCACCACGAGGTTTCCGGCAGGTATTGCGTGCCCGTCTTCTTGCGCGGCGGCGTGGCGTTCGCGGCCATGCCCTTGAAGGCCACGCAGCGAGTGTCGTGAATGAAGGCCACCCGTTCGCGGTTGCCGCCCGCGTCGGGAATCATGTCCGAGTACACCACCCGCCAGTACGGCCCCAGAATGTCCAGCACGCGTTTCAGGTCCGTCAGGTTGTCGCGCAGTTCCACCAGCCCCACCAGATCGAACTGGCCGACGATCTCGGCGATGTAGTGCACGGCGGGTTCGGTCCGCCGTTTCTTGCCGAATTCGCGGACGTTCCAGGTGGCGATGTTCAGTGTTTCGTCCACGCGCGAGGAGGGGACCTTGGCCGCCTCTATGCGCGTGCGCAGTTCCAGAAGACCGGCCGCGATCTGCGGCGACACCTTGCCATGGAACATGGTGCTGCCCTCCTGTGAAGAGCGGATGACGCTGCCCCGGAATGGCCGACAGCATTTCTCCCCTCTAGGGTGAGCGGGTATCGAATGCCATTATAAGCAAGGTGATGGCGTGGTTCCCTCCACGAACTCCAGGTGGTAGGGAAGTGAGGCGGTCTTGTGGGCCGCGCCAGATGTGCCGCGATGCCAATGTCCGGGCATGCCGTCTCGCAATCCTTCAGCATGGGATATCCACATGTCTTCCCCCGCGCCGTCCTGCTCTCCTCATTCCTTGCCGACTGCGAAAGCCGTTCACGATCTGGATCTCGACGCCGCGCTGTCCGTGGCGCTGGAGGCCGCCAAGGCCGGATGCGCCGTGCTGGCGCGCGGCCGTTCGCGGCTTGCCGGGCTGCGCACCGCCACCAAAAGCCCCGGCGACATCACCACGGAACTGGACGCCAAGTCCGAGGCGGCCATTTTCGCGCGTATCCGGCAGGCCTATCCGGAACATGCCCGTTTGGGCGAGGAGACGGGTGAGGAATCAGGCAATGCCGGGGCATCGCCGTACCGCTGGATTGTCGATCCGCTGGACGGCACGGTGAACTATGTGCACGACATACCGTACTACGCGGTGTCTGTGGCGCTGGAAGTGGACGGGGCGGCCGTGCTCGGCGTGGTGGCCGACCCGGCCCGGCGCGAATTTTTCACGGCCGTGCGCGGCGGTGGCGCGTTTTGCAACGGGCGTGCGCTGAGCGTGTCCGGGCGTGCCCGCATGGACGAGGCCGTGATCGGCACCGTGGTGCCGCCGCCGAAGTGGCCGGGCATGGAGGCGTACCTAGCGCAGTTCTGCGCCGTGGCGCGCGGTGCGGCGGGAATGCGCCGTGGCGGCGCGGCCGCGCTGGACCTGGCTTACGTTGCCGCTGGGCGGTTGGACGGGTTCTTCGTGGTCAGTCTGAAGCGATGGGATTTGTCCGCCGGAGCCCTGCTGGTGCAGGAGGCGGGAGGGTGCGTGGCCGACATCGATGGGCATCCGGACCCGCTGCACGCCAACCGGCTTGCCGCCGCCAACGGGGCGTTATTGCCCGCGCTGCTGGAGCGGCTGCGGGTACCCGTGTAGGGGGAGCCGGGCTGCACCGGGCCGCGCGCCGGCTGGCCGGGTTCCGCGTGCGACGCGGCGGCCTGCGGCCCTGGGCCGGCACGCCGCAAGGATGATCGGCGGGGGAGCAGGCGAACCCATCGGGCTTCGCCATGCGCGTCAGCGCCCGCCCCGGGTCATGCCCCCGATGGCCGCGCCGCGCCTGCGCAGCCACAGCCCGAACCACAGCGCGTTGCCCAGGCAGGCCACGCCCGCCAGCATGATGGCCCGCGAGGGACCAACGGCGTGGGCCACCGCGCCCGCCAGCAGCGAGCCGAACGGCGCCATGCCGATGAACATCATGGAGAACAGCGCCATGACCCGTCCCCGGTAGGCATCGGGCGACATGGTCTGGAGCAGGGTGTTGGCAGAGGCCATCAGCACCACCATGCTCAAGCCCAGCGGCACCAGTACGGCCAGCGCGGGCCACACCGACCGGCACAGCGAGAAGGCGGTGAGGCTGGCCCCAAGGCCCGTGGCCGCGTACAGCACCCACCGGAAAAGCCCCTTGCCGCTGCCGCGCGAGGCAAGGCCCAGCGCGCCCGCCAGCGCCCCCATGCCCACGGCCCCCATGAGCAGCCCCAGGGTAGAGGCGTCCCCCCCCAGCACCTTGTCCGCCACCACGGGCATCAGCACGGAATACGTGATGCTGATGAGGCTTGTGGCCCCCACCAGCAGCAGGATGATGCGGATGCCCTCGTGCCGCGCCGCGAACCCGAGGCCCTCGCGGATGCGCTGCAACGTCGAAGGGCCGGGCGGCGGGGGCACGTGCGCGGGCAGGCGCATCAGCCGCAGCCCGGCGATGACCGCGACGAAGCTGACGCCGTTGAGCAGAAAGCACCAGCCTTCGCCCACGGCGGCAACCAGCAGGCCCGCCAGCGTGGGCCCCACCATGCGCGCCCCGTTGAACATGGACGAATTCAGGCCGATGGCCGCGGGCAGGTCTTCCCGCCCCACCATGTCCATGATGAAGGCATGCCGCGCGGGCACGTCGAAGGCGTTGACGATGCCGAGGCCCGTGGCCAGCACGAACACGTGCCACACCTGCACGAGATCGGTCATGGTCAGCACGGCCGCCACGAGGGCCAGCAGCATGGAGACGACCTGCGTGCCGATGAGGATGGCGCGCTTGTCACGGCTGTCCGCCAGCGCGCCGCCGAACACCGAGAGCGCGAAGACGGGTATCTGCCCGGCAAATCCCAGCGTGCCCAGGGCCAGGCTGGAACCGCTCAACCGGTACACCAGCCACGCCTGGGCCATGGACTGCATCCAGGTGCCCAGCAGCGATACGGCCTGCCCGGCGAAGAACAGCCGGTAGTTGCGGTGGCGGAATACGCGCAGCAGGCCGCTACGGCCAGATGCGCCAGTCCGGCTGGCGGCCTCGTTGTCCCCGGGGGGCGGCGGGGCCTGCGCCGGTTCTCCCGCCGTTGACGGCGGACCGGCCTGTTCGCCGGGGGCGTGATGGGCGTGGGGATCGTGCACTGGAGGCATGTGGGGGTCCGTGGTCGTTTGGCGTGCGAAGGAGGCTGCGTAACAGCACATCATGGCGCGCCAGCGGGGGCGCATTCATGGCGTATCCTGCGGGCTGCCGTACCCGTTTTCCTGACCCGCCCGTCGCGCCCGTCGTGCCTGTCCTGTCTGGGGCCGCAGCGCCGTCGCGCCTGCCGCCCGCCGGACGTGCGGCGTCAGTTGGTGGCGCGGGCGGCCTTGCCGGTCTTGGCACTCTTGGCTTTCTTCTTCTGGACCGGGGCGGACGATTTCGTGCCGTTGGTCGATACCTTGGCGGACGAGGTCTCGGGTGCGGCCTGCACGGCGGGGGCGTCCTCTTGCATGGACTGCGCGGGCTGCATGGACTGCCCCGGCTGTTCGGGCGTGGCGGGCATGTCGCTCATGCCCTGTCCGCCAGCGCCTTCGGGATGCCCCGGCGCGGCTTGCGGCTCGGGCAGGCCGGGAACGGCGGGCTGAAACTGCGGATGCGCCTGCATCCACTGCGCGGCGATGTTCTTGGAATGCACCAACTGGTCGGGCGTCATGCGCTGCTGCACCTCGGCCGCCACGGGGGCGGCGTCGCCATCGCCGAAGAGCATGGCGCGGGTCAGCCACGAGTGAGCGGTGACGGTGTCCGCCGGGGTGCCCTCTCCCCCGGCCAGCATGCTGCCCAGCAGGGTCATGCAGCGCGGGTGGCCGCCTTCGGCGCACAGGCCGAACAGTTGCAGGCTGCGGCCGAAGTCCTTGGGCACGCCCTTGCCCTCGTGATGCAGAATGCCCAGGTTGAGCCGCGAATGCTGCTCGCCCGCCTTCTCGCCCATCTGGAAATAGCGCACCGAGCTTGCCAGGTCCGGCTCCGTGCCCTGGCCCCGGTAGAACATTTCGGCCACCAGGCCCATGGCGTCGGGGTTGCCGGTGTCGGCGGCCTCGCGCAGCAGTTGCAGGGCTTTCGCGTCGTCGCGTTCGGTGCCCATGCCGTAGCGGTAGTGCACGCCCAGCCAGAACCGGGCGCGCGGCACGCCCAGCGCGGCGGCGCGCTCCGTCCAGCGGAAGGCCTGCTTTTGGTCTTCCGGCCCGGCCAGCCCCTTGCGATGGTATTCGGCCAGCAGGTCGCAGGCTTGCGGATGGCCGCGCTCGGCCGCCAGCGAAAGCCACTTCTCGCCCTGCATGAAGTCGCGCCGGGTGCCGCGCCCATAGGTGTACAGCACACCCACCAGGGCCTGGGCGTTGACGATGTCCTGCTCGGCGGCGGACATGGCCAGCGAGAACGCCTTGGCCTCGTCCTTCTGCACGCCCGCGCCGTCCAGATACATGCGCGCCAGCACGTCCTGCGCGGGGCCAAAGCCCTGCGCGGCGGACTTTTCCAGCCACGGCGCGGCGCGGGCCGGGTCGGGCTGGCCGTCCGCGCCCTGCAGCAGGGCCATGGCGAAGGCAAACTGGTCCTGCGGGCGGGTGGGGGCCTCTATGCTGGTGCCGTCGGAAAGTTCCACCAGTTCGCCCACGGGGGCGGCGAGGGGGGGCGTCGTGGCGTTCAGGGGCGGTTGCGCCGTGGGGGCCGCCTGTCCCCCCATATCTCGTTGCCCCGCCCGATCCTTGTCGGCGTCCGCCATGCCCTCGGGTTGCACCACAAGATCGGACGTGGCGGGCTGGGCCGGAGCCGGGGCGGGCGGCGTGGCCTCTTCAGCCGCCTTGCCGTCGGCATCTGCCGCGGCGTCCTGTTCCGTGGCCTCGCGCACGTAGGTGGGGCGTTCCGGCAGTGCGGCCGTCCCTTTTCTGGGGGGCTTGCAGCCGCCCAGCAGCACACCCGCCGCCAGCAACGCGACCAGCGCGAGCCGGGCGCAGAGGGCGGGGCGCGCCGAACGGCGCGCGCGGCCGGGCTCGGCGGGGGCATGGGGCAGGAACGAAAGGGAACGCGCGGCGATGCGGCGGGATATGGTCATGGTCACTCCGGGTGTGCGGCTGCTGGCGGCTTGCGGAACGGGGCGAACGCATCGCGTTCGGGCGCCGCGTCGAAGGTGTGGGCATAGCACGCGCCGGGGTGGGGGTAAACGGCTGCTGGACGGCTCCGTTCGGTTGGGGCGAGCCGCCTGCACTGCACGTGACTGGCGGAAGAAGAGGAAAAGGGCCGGTACGCGGACGCGCCGGGTGGGGGCTGCCTAGTGCGCGCCGCCGCCTTCGCCGCCCGTGGAACCGCCCCCCGTGCCGCCCGGCGCGTCGTGCCGTTTGGCGCGCGCGTGTTCATGGCCACCGGCCTCGCTGCCGCGCCGTCCGGGCTGACCGGTCTGACCGGTCTGGCCGGGCTGTCCGGACTGTCCATTGGGGCCGTTGCCCGGCGGGTGGTGCAGCCCGCTTTCACCCCCGGCGGGGATGTGCCCGCCGGGTTCGCCGCGCACTGGAGAATGGGCGCAGCCTTCGCCCGCGCGCAGGCCCTGCGCGCCGAGCCCTCCCGGCTCGCCGTGCTCGCCGCCGTGCTGCCGCTGCCATGCGGCCAGACCGCCTTCCAGATAGCGCGCCGCCACCCCGCGCGCCGCCAGGCGCGACTGGATGCCCCGGCTGGCCTCGCCCCCGCCCGCGCAGTACACCACGGCGCTGGTGCCTTCCGGAATGGAGGGCAGCCACGTGTCGGCCGCCGCCGGGTCGCGCCATTGCGAGCCGGGGATGGCCTCTGGATGCAGGGCGTGTTCGCTCTGGCTGCGCACGTCGAGCAGCAGCATGCGCTCTTCGCCGCAGAGGGCGTCGTCGAGTTCGCGGGGGGTGATGGCGCGGACCATGGGGGCCTCCCTGGGCTGCGGTGTCGTGCGGGCACACGGCTGTGACGGTTCGGCGCATCGGCCGGGCCGTGGCCCCGGGGTCGTCGCATGCGCGGAAAACCTGCGGGCTGCCCGCGCCGTGCGTTCAGGACGACTGCGGAAACAGGGTGAACTGGTCGTCCATCATGGTCATGGGCACGTCGTCGCGCCCGTGCAGCACGCCCTTGCCGCGTGCGCCCCACGGGCACACCTTCACGCACACCCCGCACACCGAATGCCCGATGAGCGGACGCCTGGCGAAGTCTTCGCGCAGCAGGGTACGGCAACGCTCGAAGTGCAGGGCCTCGTCGCGGCTTTCGTAGTGCGCGCCCGGCTCGTTGGGCAGCGCCGCCCCCTTGATGGCCCCGGCCGGGCAGGCGTCGGCGCAGCGGGTACAGTTGCCGCAGCGGTTCATCAGCGGGCGGCCCGGCTGCAGGGGCAGGTCTGTGAGCACCGTGCACAGACGGATGCGCGGGCCGTACAGCGGCGAAATGGTCAGCAGGCTCTTGCCCTGCCAGCCCAGCCCGGCGGCCACGGCCACGGCCTTATGCGAGAGCATGCTGGTGCAGGCCACGGGGTCCAGCGTTTGCGAGGCGGGCAGGGGCAGGGCGCGGCCGCCCGATTCCTGGATCAGCAGGGTGAGGCGCAGGGCCGTGTCGTCCAGCCGGGTGTTCACGGCCTGGTAATGATGGGCGTAGAGTGGGGTGGGGCCATCGACGATGCCGTCCAGCACGGGGTCCGCTAGGCGCACGCCCAGGCTGATGGCCCGCGACCAGCCGTCCAGCAGGTTTGCCGGATGGGTGGGCAGGGTGCGCAGGCGGTCCAGGTCGGCCACGCCGAACAGACTTGCCCCCCACCGTAACGCCGCCTGTCGCAAGGAAAAACTGTCCACGGCCATGCTCACCTCCGCAGCGTGCTGCCGTCATGGATGGCATGTTTTCCGCCTGGGTGCAACGGCCTTGGGCGCATTGGCTAACCGTTTCCGAGGTTGCGTGGTACGTCTGAAATATCTGGGATTGTCATGAAAGTACATTGCGGATGGACACAGGGATTTTTTTGATTTATATTTAAAAAATAGTGCCGGTAGTTGATTACATCATGCAACTAAAACATGCTGCCGCACAAAATGGAAATCTTATGCTTCGATGTCCGGGAGGATGTTGAGCGCACGGGCCAGGGCCAAGGAATGCCTGCCCGCACGCACATGAGTTCGGTTTGATGATGGCCTCCGGAATAGTGTGATTTTCCGGTGCGCGATATTCAGGATGCAGTCGCCTTGCGCGGTCCGTTTCTTCCGGTGTGCCCTTGTGGCCCGGTGGGTGGCGGCCGCGTCGAGCCACCCTTCATGTGTCGTCTTTCGGGGACGGCCTGGGCGGCATTCTCCGCAGCGTGCCCGCAGGGACCCGCGTGGTCCGCTTCACGCTCCCCGCCGTACTGCATCCGTTCCGTGTCTCCCTCCCGTGCATCCCCACGAAAACATGACGCGCGCCCTCGCCGGGTGTTGCCCCCCGGCCGGTTCGTCCGTGTCCGCCCTTTTGCGGATGACGCACGGCATGGCTGGCGGCGGGTTTGCCCCGGTGCTTCGGCGGGGCCGCACCGCCCGCACCATGCATGGCGGGTGCATCTGGTCCGGTCCGCTTTCGCCCGTGCCCGTCAGGTCCGGCGCGGGCCTTCCGAACCGGGACACCGGTGGCGCGCGCCCACAGGAGGCAACATGGCCAAGATAGAAATCCGCAACCTTACCAAGATATTCGGGCCTGCGCCGGACAAGGCGCTGGCCATGGTCCGCGAGGGCAAGCCCAAGGACGAGATATACAAGCGCACCAAGCACGCCGTGGGCGTCAACCGCGCCACCTTCGACGTGGAGGAGGGCGAGATCGTGGTGGTCATGGGCCTTTCCGGCAGCGGCAAGTCCACCCTGGTGCGCTGCCTGAACCGGCTCATCGAACCCACCGACGGCATGGTGCGCATCGACGGCGCGGACGTGACCTCCCTTTCGGTGAAGGACCTGCGCGCCCTGCGCCAGCGCACCTTCGGCATGGTGTTCCAGAACTTCGCGCTGTTTCCGCACCGCACGGTGCTGGAGAACGCCGAATACGGGCTGGAGGTGATGGGGGCGTCCAAAGCGGCCCGGCGTGACAAGGCGGCGGAAGCCCTGGCCCGCGTGGGCCTTGGCGGGTGGGAAGCGGCCCGGCCCGGCCAGCTTTCCGGCGGCATGCAGCAGCGCGTGGGCCTGGCCCGCGCCCTGGCGCTGGACCCGGACATCCTGCTGATGGACGAGGCCTTCAGCGCGCTGGACCCGCTGATCCGGCGCGACATGCAGGACGAGTTGCTGCGCCTGCAGGACGACGTGCGCAAGACCATCGTGTTCATCAGCCACGACCTGGATGAGGCGCTGAAGATCGGCGACCGCATCGTGCTCATGCGCGACGGGGCCGTGGTGCAGGTGGGCACGCCCGAAGACATTCTGACTAGCCCGGCGGACGACTACGTGGCCCGCTTCGTGGCCGACGTGGACATTGCCCGCGTGCTCACGGCGGGCACGGTGATGAAGCGGTCCGAGGCGGTGGCGGTGCTGGGCGTGGACGGCCCGCGCACGGCCCTGCGCAAGATGCGCAACCACGCCATCGCCACCCTGTTCGTGCTCGACCGCAACCACAAGCTGGTGGGGCTGGTCACCGCCGACGACATCGCCGACCACATGGCGGGCGGCGTGCGCGACCTTGCGGCCATCATGCGCACGGACATCACCACCGTGCCGCCTGAAACCCCCGCCTCCGAACTTATCCCCCTCATGGCCGGGCTGCCCCACCCGCTGGCCGTCACCGACGAGCGCGGGCGGCTGGCGGGCGTCATCGTGCGCGGACTGTTGCTGGGGGCGCTGGCCGAACGCGGAGGGAACGCCTGATGGAGGTGACGAACATGACGAGCGTGACGAGTATGCCGAATCAGGCGAGCATGGCGGGTTGGCTGAATATGCCGGATATGCCGGGCATGCCGGACATGGCGGCCATCTTCCCACGCATTCCCCTTGGGCAATGGCTGGAGGCGGCCATCGAGTTTCTGGTCACCCACCTGGCCCCGGCCACGCGGGCCTTTTCCGCCGTGACCGAAAGCGGCCTGAACCTGCTGGAGGCCGGGCTGGACGCGCTGCCTCCCGCGCTGGTCATCGCCGTCGTGGGGCTGGCGGCGTGGCGCGTTACCCGCAAGGTGGGGCTTGGCGTGTTCGCCGTGGCCGGGCTGGCCCTGGTCTGGAACATGGGCCTGTGGCAGGCCACCATGAGCACCCTAGCGCTGGTGCTGGTGGCCACCCTGCTGGCGGTGCTGGTGGGCATTCCGCTGGGCATCGCCGCCGCCATGAGCGACCGGGCCCGCGCCGTGGTCATGCCCGTGCTGGACGTGATGCAGACCATGCCCGCCTTCGTCTATCTGATTCCCGCCATTCCCTTCTTTGGCCTTGGCAAGGTGGCCGCCGTGTTCGCCACGGTGATCTTCGCCATGCCGCCCGCCATCCGCTTTACCTGTCTGGGCATCCGGCAGGTGCCCGCCGAACTTGTGGAATGCGCGGAAGCCTTCGGCACCGGGCGCTTCCAGCGGCTGGTGAAGCTGGAACTGCCCCTGGCCGCGCCCACCATGCTGGCGGGCGTGAACCAGACGGTCATGCTGGCCCTGTCCATGGTGGTCATTGCCGCCATGATCGGCGCGCGTGGCCTGGGCGGCGAGGTGTGGAAGGCCATCCAGCGGCTGGAAATGGGCAACGGCTTCGAGGCGGGCATCGGCATCGTCATCGTGGCCATCTGCCTTGACCGCATATTGCAGCATGTGGGGAAGCGGGTGGGCGGGTAACAGACTGTTGGAAAACCAAGTTCATGCGGGGGAGGGACCCTTTTGGAAAAGGGTCTCCTCCCCCGAACCCCCTCCTCCTAAAACTTTTATTTGTATTCTGCGTACCTTACGGGAGTGCAAAGAAAAAGGGATTCCAAGAGGCGACAGCCACTTGGCCGCTGGAGGTGTCCCAAAGCAGATTTTTCCAACTGCCTGTTAAGGCCCCGCCCACACGCCCCGCATCACATCGCCGCAGTGCGCGGCATAACCTCCAACAGAGGAGCACGACATGAAGAAGATACTGCTGATGACCGTGGCGGCCCTGCTGCTGACGTCGCAGGCCCTTGCGGCCCCCGCGCCCGTTGCGGGGGACGGCAAGCCCGTTCGCCTTGCCTACGTGGAATGGGACTGCGCCACGGCCAGCACCCATCTGGCCAAGGCGGTGATCGAGGACAAACTGGGCCGCAAGGTGGAAGTGCTGCCCGTCAGCGCCGCCGCCATGTGGATGGCCGTGGCCTCTGGCGACGTGGATGGCATGGTCACCGTGTGGCTGCCCGTGACCCACGGCGACTACCTGAAGAAGGTGGACGGCAAGGTGAAGGACCTTGGCCCGCTGGTGGGCGGGGCGCGCCTTGGCTGGGCCGTGCCCGACTACGTGCCGCTGAAGTCCATCGAGGAGCTGAAGGCTAACGCGGACAAGTTCAAGGGCAAGATCATCGGCATCGACCCCGGCTCCGGCCTGATGAAGCTGTCCGAAAAGGCCATGCAGGAATACGGGCTGAACAAGCTGACCCTGGTGGAGGGCAGCGGGGCCACCATGACCGCCGCGCTGGACGACGCCATCCGCCGCAAGGAGTGGATCGTGGTCACCGCCTGGTCGCCGCACTGGATGTTCGGCCGCTGGAAGCTGCACTACCTGGACGACCCCAAGAAGACCCTGGGCGAAGAAGAGCGCATCCACACCGTGGTGCGCAACGGCCTCGACAAGGACATGCCCGACGTCTACGCCTTTCTCGACCGCTTCCGCTATGCCGACGCCAACCAACTGGAAACGCTGATGGCCTGGAATCAGGAAAAGGGCGCAGACCTGATGGCCAACGCCCGGCGGTTCATGAAGGAACACCCCGAACTGGTCAGGGAATGGCTGGGGAAGTAGGGAAAAGGGAAGAAGAAAGAAATGGAAAGCGCGGCGGGTAACCGTCGCGCTTTCTTGTCAGGATGCGCTTGCGCTACCCGCCCCCCATCCGCCGCTCCATGCGCGAATGGATGATCGACGCTCGCACCTGCACCCCGCGCGACGTGCCCGTGGGCGACCAGCGCAGGGGGTTGGGCAGTACCGCCGCAAGGCGGGCCGCCTCCCACGAGGTGAGCGCGGCGGCGGACTTGCCGTAATGATGGCGCGCGGCGGCCTCCGCCCCGAACACCCCGTCGCCCCATTCCACCACGTTCAGGTACAGCTCCAGGATGCGCTTCTTGGACAGCTCGCGCTCCAGCCGCCAGGCCATGATGGCCTCCTTGGCCTTGCGCGACAGACTCTTTTCCGGGGTGAACCACAGGTTCTTGGCAAGCTGCTGGGTGATGGTGCTGCCCCCGGCGGCAATGCGCCCTTCCTCGATGTTGCGCAGGAAGGCTTCTTCCATGCCGTCGAGGTCGAAGCCTTCGTGCTGCCAGAACTTGTCGTCCTCGGCGATGGTCACGGCCAGCACGAGGTTGCGAGAGATGCTGCCCAGGCTCACCCAGTTCTGGCGGTAGCTGGGGCCGCGCCCCTGCCGCGCCCTCTGGTCCTGGCGGTATTCCATGAACGAGGTGACGGCGGGGTTCTGTTTCTCCAGCCGTTCCACGGGCGGCCACACCGCGTAGCGGGCGATGTCGCCCCCCACCAGCAGCGCCACCAGCAGCGCCAGCCGCACGGCCAGCGGCCAGCCGGAGCGGGGCGCGCGCGGGCGCGTGGGGCCTTGCGGGGTTTTTCGCGATGTGGGGTGCGGCGTTCCGGGCGGCTGCATGCTCAGGTAGGGTGAGGAGCGGTGATCGGCGTCCTGCGGCGATGCGATGGGGCCGCCGTGCGTCCCGGTTCCCCGGCCGTCACCGGAACCCGACCCTGTACCCGACATTCCGGATGTGCCCGATACGCCGGACGTATCCTGCGAACCAGCCGCCTTGCCGCCCTTGCGGCCCAGCAGCGCGCCCACCACGTGGGCGATGACCGCCCACAGGCCGCGCGCCATGCGCCACAAGGACTCGGCCAGCCAGCGCGCCGCGCCGAATATCCCCCGGCCTGTTGCCGTTACCGCCAGCGTCAGGCCCAACGCCAGTCCGCGCAGCACGCGGCCCGCTAGCCAGCCAGCGCCGTGCAGGGCGCGACCGGTCAGACCGCCTTCGGTCTGCGGGGCGGGCAACTGGATGTCCGGCAGATCGGCTGCGGACGTGGCGGGGGCATGGTGCCGGTGGGGAGTGTGGCGGCTGGACATGCAAGGATGCTATCCGTGCCGCACCGGGCGCGCAAGGGACCCGTGAGGTCATTTTGTCCCTCGCCGCCGGGCCGGGCGTCATCACGACAAAGGGCGGACGCCTCGCGGCATCCGCCCTTCGCGGTTCTTACGGCAGGTCGTTAGTTCTACAACCCCGCCGCCACCACCATGTCGGTGATGGGGCCGCGGCTCTTGCGGCCGCGCAGCACCAGGTGGGCATAGCCGGGGTTGCCGCGCAGCAGGCGCACCAGCCAGTTCAGGCCGTTGTTCTCCGGGCTGTTGAAGGGGGCGTCCACCTGCTGGGTGTCACCCATGCAGATGACCTTCACGTTGCGGCCCATGCGGGTGAGCAGAGTGCGCAGGTCTTCGCGCGAGAGGTTCTGGGTTTCGTCCAGGATCACCACGCAGTCTTCCAGGTTGCGGCCGCGCGTGTAGTTGATGGGCAGCACCTGGATCACCTTGGGGTTCAGGCGGCTGAGGCTGGTGCCATTGGGCGTGGCCGCCAGGGCGTTGGGGGCGCGGCGGTGCTCGTTGTGCAGCTTCAGCATCAGGTCCACGATGTATTCCATGTACGGGTCGGTCTTTTCGGTCAGGTCGCCGGGCAGGTAGCCCAGCTTGGGGCCGATTTCCACCAGCGGTTTGGAGATGAAGATGCGCTTGTGGCGCTTTTCCTTCAGCACCATTTCCAGCGCACAGCCAAGGGCCAGAAAGGTTTTGCCCTTGCCCGCCGTGGATTGCAGGCTGACCAGCGGAATGCCGGGGTCCAGCATCAGGCGCATGGCCAGCGCCTGGTACACGTCGCGCGGCACGATGTTCCACGGGGTGGCGGCAAACTTCACCTCGTGCGTGTCCAGCGCGCGGTCGTGGAACAGGGGGTAGGCCCCTTCCCAGGTGAAGCTGTTGGGCACCACGTCGGCGGGCGGCACGAAGCCGGTGTAGCGTTCCGATTCCGAGCGGAAGGGGATGGAACAGCGGTATTCCTCGCTGCGCAGGCCGGAACTGGTGTCGGCCATGATGCGCAGCAGCCGGTCGTTGGAAACCAGCACCACGGGTTCCTCGCGCGGCACGGTGGCCAGCAGCGAACGGGCGTCGGCGATGATGTACTGGTCGGGGGAGGATTTGACCTCCGGCGCGGAGGAGGGCAGGGCCAGGGCCTGGTAGTCGCCGGTGACCACCCGCAGATGCCCCTGGGTGACGGCTGCCTCCACGGCGGATACGGCTCGGGATACCAGATGGGCCTTGGCGGGCTGGCGTTTCAGCTTGTCCAGTTCCTGCAGGACGGTCTGGGGCAGGTAGCAGGCGTTCTCGCTGCCGCTGCGCAGTTGCTCTATGCAGCCGGGGTCTTCCAGCAGGACGTTGGTGTCGATGACGTAATGCTTGCGGATTTCACCGGCGGCGGGGCGTATGGCGGCCTTGCGGCGTCCCGGAGCGCCAGTTGCGGTGGTCGCGCCTGTCGCGGTGGTCTTGCCGCCCGGTTTGCCTGTGGGGCGGGGCGCCGTGCGTGCGGCGTTCCTGAGGTCGGCGTGGTGCGACTGCCGATGTTCCTCGAAATCCTCCAGTGACGTGAGCTTGATCTTGCCGTTGCGTTCCGGCAGGGGCGGGGCCTCTTCCAGCATCGCAGAAGGCGCGGGGACGGATGTGGCGCCGGTGACGGGGGCAACCCGTTCCTTGCGGCGCTTGCCGTTGCCTGCGTCCACCTTCTTCTTCGCCATGGGTGCTCCTGGGTTGGGGGCCACGAGGCGGAATGGGCGGGGCGACGTGCGCTCCCTATTTCGAGACTCTAGAAAATCTTTAGCGCGGTTTCACCAAATAAGGAAGCACCCCTCGGCGTGCGTTGCGTGAGGATATGGTGACGGCGCGGTGACGGCGGCGCGGGCGCGCGTTGAAAGGGCGTGAAGGCGCGGTTCCGGATACGTCGCGCGCGCGTGACCGGCGCGTGGCATAGGCGGGATGGGTGATGGTGGCGCGCTGTGCGGGGGGCTGCACGCCGCGTAGGGGGGAATGGAATGCGGCCCGGCAGTGCTGCCGGGCCGCGTGGGTTCGTGCGCGCCGCATGGCCGGGAACGTGGCCGGATCAGTCGAAGTTGCGGTAGAACACCGCGCCGTCGCCAAAGGCGGGCTCCACCGTGGCGGCGGGAAAGCGCTGGATGAACCGCTCCGACGCGGCGTGGGCCTCGGCGGGCCTGGCGTAGAAGCGCGGCGGCATCAGGTAGAAGCGCAGCCCCCGGTCGGGCTTCCACACCGGGGCCAGCACCACATCCCGCTTGCCGCCGCCCTTGGCGCGCAGGGCGCGGTAGGCTTCTTCCACCGTGGGGTGGCTTTCCAGCAGCAGGGCGCACTGGCCGCGCCGCTCCATGCCCGGTTCCGTGGCGATGGCGGGCAGGGCCAGGATGGTGTCCGACGGCAGGCGATTGGGGTTGGTGATGGCGGGGTTGGCCTGCAGCACGGGGTCCAGCACGGCGGCGGCGCGCCCGTACACGGCGTCCAGCAGGCTGAGCAGGGTTTCGCCGCGCGGCAGCACCACCATGCCCAGCCGGGCGGGCGGCGAGGTTGTCGCGCCCGTGGGGCCTGTGGGGGCTTGGCCGGGCAGCGCGGCCGATGCCGGGCCAGCCATGGCGGGGGTTGCCGCCTGCGGCCGGGCCGATGCGCTGGCGCGCGTTTCCGCGCCGGGCGTGTTGGCTGGCGCGGCGTCCTTGCCTGTTCCGGTGCCGGGGCCGGTTTCCGTGTCGGACAGCCCCAGAGAGGCCAGCAGCGGGCGCAGGAAGCCCGCCATGCCACCGTCCGCTGCTCCTTCTGCGGGCGCGGGCGTGGAACCCGCCATGCCGACATCGGCCACCTGTACGCCCTTGTCGACCCATGGCAGGCGCAGTTCGCCGCCGCGCAGCATGCGCTCGCCCGTCCACATCCCCGCGCCCAGCAGCAGGGCGGCCAGCGCGACGTAGCCCGCCACGCGCAGCGGCCCCGGCCCGCCCCTGCCCGCAAGGCCGACAAGTCCCGCCGGGCCGGTTTCCAGCCTGCCGCCCAGCCCGGCGTCGCGGCTGGCGAAGGCGTTCACCTCGCGCCAGGTGACGCGGCGGCGGTTGTTGATGAGCAGGTTCATGACCAGTTGGTGGCACAGGCGCATGATCTTGCGTGGGTAGCCGCCGGTGGCGCGGTGCACGGCCAGCAGCGCGGGCAGGGTGAACAGCCGTTCCCCGGCGGGGCCGCCCGCCAGGCGCAGCCGGTGGCGCACCAGGCGGATGGTTTCGCGCGGCGAAAGGGGGCGCAGGGGCAGGTATTCGTTGATGCGGTCGCGAAAGTTGGGCAGCGCGGCGATGGTGTCTTCCAGCTCGCGCTGGCCGAACAGGATGATCTGAAGCAGCTTTTCGGTGTTGGTCTCGAAGTTCAGCAACTCGCGCAGCACTTCCAGGCATTCGGGCAGCAGCTTCTGGCCTTCGTCGATGCACAGCACCACGATGCGCCCCTGCTCCTGCGTCAGGCGCAGCAGGGCGGTCTGGATGCGTTCCACAGCATCGCGCCGCAGTTCGCTGCCGGGGGCCACCCGCGCGGCATCGCCCGGGGCTTGCACCGGGGCGCTGGTGACGGTGATGTGCGCCGGAGTGGGGCCGAACTCGTCGTCTTCACGGGCGCTGCCGGTTCCGGCGCTGGGCTCGGCCGCCCTCGCGCTGATCCCCCCCGCCGGACTGGCGGCCGGGCAGGCAGAAGGCCCGGCCAGCAGTTCGCACAGATGCAGGGCAAAGGCTTCCGCGCTGGCGAAGCCGGGGTCCAGGATCAGGTGGGTCGTCACTTCCGGCTGTTCGGCAAAGGCGCGCAGCAGGCAGCGGCACAGGGTGCTCTTGCCGGTGCCCACCTCGCCCAGCACCACGTTCAGCCCGCGCCGCAGCCGCACGGCGATTTCCAGCCGGTGCAGGCACAGTTCGTGGCCGGGCGCGCGGTAGTACGAGAGCGGGTCTGGCGAGGTGGAAAATGGCTCGCGCGAGAGGCCGAGCAATTCAAGATAGTTCATGGCGTGTCCTCGGAGCCCGTTGGGCCGCCGATCAGAAATCGTCGTCCGTGATGTCTCCCGCGCTTCCCGCGCGGCCCATGGCGGTGGGGCCGACCCCGGCCAGATACGGCTTGAAGCGCGGCTTGTCGGCCACGTGCACGGCGGCGTCGCGCGGGTGGATCAGCCCCGCGCCCAGCAGGCGCAGGATGTCGTCGTCCAGGGTCTGCATGCCCGCGTTCTTGCCGGTTTGCAGCACGCTGGGCAGTTGGTAGGTCTTGCTTTCGCGAATCAGGTTGCGCACGGCGGGCACGCCCAGCATGATCTCCAGCGCGGCCACCCGGCCGGGCCTGTCGGCGCGCGGAAACAGCACCTGCGAGATGACGGCCTGCAGGGTTTCCGAAAGGCTGGTGCGGATTTGGGCCTGCATTTCCGGTGGAAACACCTCGACGATGCGGTCGATGGTCTTGGGCGCGGAGATGGTGTGCACCGTGGACAGCACCAGGTGCCCGGTTTCCGCCGCCTCCAGCGCCAGGCTGATGGTTTCCAGGTCGCGCATTTCGCCCACCAGGATGATGTCCGGGTCTTCGCGCAGGGCCCCGCGCAGGGCGGCGGCAAAGCTTCTGGTGTGGCGGCCCACCTCGCGCTGGTTGATCAGGCACCCGCGCGGCTCGTGCACGAATTCCACCGGGTCTTCGATGGTGATGATGTGGTCGCGGCGGTGGGTGTTGGCGTGGTCGATCATGGCCGCCAGCGTGGTGGACTTGCCGCTGCCCGTGGGCCCGGTAAGCAGCACGAGGCCCTTGGGCAGCATGGCCAGGTCGCGCAGCAGCGTGGGCAGACCCAGCTGCTCCACCGAGGGAATGTTGCCGGGAATTTCGCGAAATGCCGCGCCCACGCCGCGCTCGTGGCGATAGAAGTTGGCGCGGTAGCGGGCCATGCCGGGCACGGCGTAGCCGAAGTCTAGGTCGCCTGTTTCGGCGAATTCCGCGCGCCGGGCCGGGGGAATGATCTCGTCCAGCATGGCGGCGAGGTCCGCGTCGTCCAGCGCGGGCTGATCCAGCCGTTGCAGCGTGCCGTGCACGCGCACCATGGGGGTGCAGCCGCTGGAAAGGTGCAGGTCCGAGCCGCCAAGCCCGTGCAGGATGTGGAAGAACTGGTCGATGCGTGCCATGCGTGGTTCCTTGCGCCGCGCGGGCGGCGGCGGGGATGTGCGTGCGCGGGGGCGGTGGTGCCGGTCGGGCGGCCGGGCCGGTCGGGCCGGTGGTGCCCGTCATGTCGGTCGTGCGCCGGTGTGCCTCGGGCCTTTGCCGCCGTGGCGAAGCGTATCTGCCGTTGCGGGCGCGCAAGGCCCGCGCGTCGCTCGCTCGCCCGGTTTTCAGGCTGGCCCGATCCTATGCGGATGGGCGGAATAATCAAGCATCGTATACTAATGGCGTGTCGCGGCCCCTTCTGCTAGAAGGCGGGTGCGCAACGGCGCAGGAGGAACCGACACCCATGCCGTTCACCGACCCCGCCGTCTTTCCGTGGCTGGCGCTGGTGCTGGGCCTTGTGCTCGGCAGCTTCTACAACGTGTGCATCCACCGCGCCATAGAGGGCCAATCGCTGCTGTGGCCGCCGTCGCACTGTCCGCATTGCGCGGCGCGGCTGCGCCCGTGGCATCTGGTGCCCATCTTCAGCTATCTTGTGCTGCGCGGCCGCTGCCATGCCTGCGGCCAGCGCATCAGCCCGCGCTATCCCATCGTAGAGGCCGCATCCGGTCTGCTGGCGCTGCTGCTGGCGCTGCGCTTCGGTCCCACGTGGCCCTTCGCGGTGTACATGGTGTTCGGCGGGGCGCTGCTGGTGGCCTCGTTCATCGACTTCGAAACGTTCATCCTGCCCGACGTCATCACCTTGTCCGGCGCGCTGGCCGCCCCGCTGGCCGCCGTGCTGCTGCTGGACATGCCCGTGGCCGACAGCCTGATCGGCGCGGCGGCGGGCGGCGGCGCGTTCTGGCTGGTGCTGGCGGGCTTCAAGCGGGTGCGCGGCATCGACGGCATGGGCCTTGGCGACGTGAAGCTGATGGTGCTCATCGGCGGGCTGTGCGGCTGGCAGGCCCTGCCCGTGGTTACGCTGCTGGCGGGCCTTTCGGCCCTGCTGGCCGCCGCGTGGTTCCTGCGCCGCCGCGAAGCGGGGCAGTCGGCCCGCGAAGTGGCCATTCCCTTTGGCCCGTTCCTCAGCCTGGGGGCCATGGTCTACATGCTGTACGGCCCGGCCATCGTGCGCTGGTGGTTCGGGTTCGTCACCGGAAAGCCCGCGTAGCTGGCAGGCAGCCATCCTTTTTTTTACCGCGAAAGCCGCGCATAGGTATCCATCACCTTGGTCACGTACTGCTGCGTTTCCGGTATGGGCGGGATGCCGCCGTGCTTCGCCACCCGTTCCGGCCCGGCGTTGTATGCGGCCAGCGCCAGCGGCAGCTCGCCGAAGCGGTCCATGAGCGATTTCAGGTAGCGCACGCCGCCCTCCACGTTGGCGTCGGCGTCGAACGGCGCGGAAACGCCAAGGTCGCGCTGGGTGCCGGGCATGATCTGCATCAGCCCCTGCGCCCCGGCGGGCGAAACGGCCGTGGGGTCGTAGTTCGATTCCACGGCAATCACCGCCTCCACCAGCTTCGGGTCCACGCCGTGGCGCGCGCCGTGCCGGGCGGCCAGCCCCTTGATGCCCACCGGCCCCACCGCCTTCACCAGTTCCTGCACCCGAAACCGCCCGAACACCCGGTAGCGCGCATCGCCCTTGGGCTTGTCGGTCAGGTGCACCACGCCGTCCTCGTCCACGTAGCGGTAGATGGTGACGACTTCTGCGGCGGCGGCGGGGCGGACGAGCACGCCGCACGCGTCGAAGGGCACGGCCATGGCCAGCAGCAACGCGGCGGCCACCACGGCCGCGCGGCCCCGCCCGCGCCATCTAATGGGCGTGGCTGATGCGGGGTCCATGGTGTATGGTCCGGATTGCGGGGCGGATGCCCAGGGCTGCGACGAAATTTGTACGGGATGCATGGGAGGTGCCGATGTTCTCACCGAAAAAGCCGGGTTTGCCGCTTGCGGCATTGCTGGTGGCGGGGCTGCTGCTTGCGCCGGGCACGGCCCTTGGCGGCAAGGTGTACATATGGACCGACGAGAAGGGCGTGAAGCACATTTCCGACACGCCCCCGGCGGCAGCGCCCGCCGACATGAAAAGTCTTTCCGCCACGCCCAACGCGGGGCGGGCCGATACCCCGTCCGACCCCTCGCTTGGCACCCCGGCGGGCGCCCCCGCCGTGCCGGGCGTTACGGGGCCGGGCGAGGGCGGCACGCATGTCGTTGACGGCGTGGTGCTGGGGCCGGACGGCCAACCCGTGCGCATCGCCCCCGACGGCCAGCCTGCCGCACCCGGCCAGCCGGCAATGGATTCCGATGGGCAGCTGCTTCCGGCCATTCAGGCCGGGCCGGACCCCAAGGTCCAGGAGCGTGAGGCCCTGCAGCGCCGTCTGGAGGAACTCCAGAAGGAAAAGGAGGCCTACGACCTTGCCAACCGCCGGGCCCGCTCCGCTGGCGACGGTTACGCCAAGCAGCGGTCGCGCTACTACCAGAATGAAGTGGAGGGGCGCATCAACGAGGTGCAAAGCCGCCTCAAGCTGCTGGCCCCCGAAGGGGCCGAGGCATCCGGCGAGGGCGGCGGCCAGTAGCGGGATGCCCTTTCGGCCCTTCTCCCCCACGTAGCCATCCGCCTCGTTCACCCCGGCGTCGCGTCGCTTGTCGGCCGTCCCCCCAGACATTCAGCAACCACGCGCCCCTCGAACAACGGGGGGCGCGCTTTTTCTTGCCCTGTTCTTGCCCTTATCTTGCCTGTCCTCGGCGTCCGCGCCTTTCCCTGCCGCCTACTGCTGGATGGGCGGCAGAAAGCCCTTGCCGCCGCGCAGGTCCAACTGGAATCCGAAATCGTCGAAGTAGATGCTGTCGCCACTGGGACCGGACGTGGTGAGCGCAATGCCTTCCGCGGGCGAGTATACCGGGTTGCTTGCGTCGTATGCGGGTGAGAGCATGTTGGTGCTGCGCACGATGGTCAGCCGGTCGGTGCTGTCGTCCAGCCGTTCGTTCAGGCCGGTAACCCCCACCGTGTTCACGCCGTCCCACTGCACCAGGGTGAAATAGTCTGTCGCGGATGCCCACTGTTCATAGTCGTCGGGTATCCAGTTCAGCTTGGAATCGGTGGTGCTCAGGCGCTGGTTGGAACGGCGGATGTCGTCGTAGGCGATGGCGTTGCCCGTGGTCGAACTGCCCGCGTCGGAATAATAGATGCGGATGTAGTTGGTCTTGCTGCCAAGGCCGGTGGTGGCGATGCGCGCGTGCTGCACGTTGTCGATCATCACCGTTTGCCCGCTGCCGAAGCTGCTTCCGGTCGGCGTGTCAATGTTGTTGAGCACCAGCGTTCCGGCGGCATTGCCCGCCGCCCAGGAGCCGCTGGTGACGATGGGCTGCCCGATGACCCGCGCCTTGGCCCCGGAGCCGGTGGTGATGTCGTCGCCGTAGTTGATGCGCAGGTAGCCGCCCAGGCCGTCCGGGCCGCCCCCGTTCTGGAAGGCCAGCGCCTGCCCCTCCACCAGCCGCACCAGGATCGTCGGCCAGTTGACGAGGCGGTAGCGCTTGTTGCTGTTGTTGTACGTGACGATGCCCGACGAACTGCCCGAAAGCGCCTTGTAGGCCAGCCAGCGGAAAACGCCGTCGCGCCGTTCCCACAGCACGATGGCGGGCACGGAATACTTGTAGCGAATGATGCCGAACAGCGAAGAACGTATCTCGCTGTTGCTGTCAGAAAGGAACAGCGGGCCGGGGTTGTCGGCATTGACATAGCCCGGCACCAGCGACGAGGGCACGTCGCCTTCCCAGTACCAGTCGCCGCCAAGCACGCTGGTCATGCGGTAGCGCACCAGCGCGATGCCGAAGGTGTCCAGATCGTCGCCCGCCGCGTTGTTGCGGGAACGGAACAGAGCACCGGCAAAGAACTCCTGCTCGTTGCTCTGGTTGGAGGCGTAGGTCTTGAACTGCAGGTCGTAGCTCATGAAGCCTTCGGCATCACTCCAGGCGCGGGCCGCGTTGGTGCTGGTGGCATCCCAGCGGAAAAACAGCGTGCTCCACTGGTTGCTGCCCGTAAGCCACGAGACGAAGGCACCCAGTCCGCTGGTGGATGCCGTGGCCATGCCGGTGATGTCCAGGGCCGAGTTGCCATCCACCTGGGCGATCTGGTGCCCGCCCAGGTGCCCTTCGCTGGCGCTGCCGGTGTACCACGTGTTCAGGTTGGCGAAGGTGTCCTGGTACTGTTCCTTGCTGAAGTTGCCGCCACCCAGAATCCAGCCGATGGGCACGCTGTAGACCACTTCGCGCGGCAGGCCGTTGGGCGGAATGCCTGTGGAATGCAGGCGCAGGTACGCCTCCAGCGTGATGTTGGCCGTTGCGCTCAGCGTGACGTTCGACCACGACACCCCCTGTCCTTCCACCAGCCGCACGTCTTCCAGCGTGTTGCCCGTCTTGCGGCGGTACACGTAGGCCACGCGGCCGGTGTGGGTGGTGCCGTCGCGAATGGTGAACATGCCGTTCACCAGCGGAAAGGCGGCGGCGTGGCTGCTGGTCAGGGTAAGGCTGCCCCGTTGGGTCACGGTCTGCGTCCCGCTGGGTTGTGAACTGAAATAGACGTCGCTGCCGGTTGCGATGAGCGGCGAGGGCGTGCTGGTAAGGGTGAAGGTTACCGTGTCGCCCGAAACGGAAATGTTGCTGTAGGTGTAAAACGTGGACCCGGTGCCCACGCGCAGACGCCCGGTGGTGTTGGTGGGCAGGGTGGGCGGCGTGCCATAGGCGCGCGTGGTCAGGGTGGTGCCGGTGTTGTTGGTCACCTCGTACCAGTAGGGCTCGATGGCCAGGCGGAAGGCCCCCCCGTTGCTGGCGAGGGTGTAGGTGGAGCCGTCCATGGTTTCCAGCAGGTCCTTGCGGGCCTGCTCGTCGCCCGCCGCAAGAAACATGCTGCCCGCCGCGCCAAAGCCCGATTCCGCAAGGTAGTAGGCCTGGTCGCCCTGCACGGCGGCGATTTCGCCGAACAGCGCTCCGGTCATCATGGGCACCATCAGGGCGGCCAGAAGGGAAAAGGCCACCATGGTCACGATGACGGTAAGCAGCACGGCCCCGCGCTGTCCGGCTCGTCGCACGGCAATGGCCGCATTGCCGATGGCGGCGCGCATGGCTGGCAGGTCACGGCGCAGGGTCCGGCCAAGCAGGGCCGCCAGCAGCACGGAACTCGCCATCGTGGCCGCCAGCCAGCCGGGGGCGTGCACGGCCATGCCCGCCAGCGCGGCCACGGGCGTCAGCACGGCAAGGGTGGCCTTGCGCAGCGGTTGGTGCGCGGCCACCACGCGGGCCATGTCCGGCCCCACGGCGTAGTAGGCGCGCACCAGCGCCCGCCCGCCTTCCCACGGCAGCAGCAGCCTGTCGCGAAATTCGCGCAGTTGCACCACCACGGGGTGGCTGCCGTCGCCCGCCGCCGCCGTGGCCACGAAGCACACGTCGTAGCGCGCCAGCGAGGGGGGGGCGGCATTGGGGCTGGCCCCGCCCCGGTTCTCGTTGTTGCGGGGCACGATGCGGTTGGTGAAGGTGCGCGTGGTGCCCGCTGGCGAGGTAAGGGTGAAGGTGACGTCGATGGCCGAAAGCAGCCGCACGTCGTTGGTCGAGGCCCACGACGAACTCGACACGTCTTCCTGCCAGTAGGTCAGCGAAAAATTGGACACGCCGTCAAGCAGGGTATCGCCGTTGGCCGCACCGCCGGTGCCCGTGGCGATGCGTATTTCACCGGCGTTGGCCACGTACTGGATGGACCGGCTGACCTGCGCCGTGCCTTCCGCGCCCACGTTGCGCACCACCAGCAGGGTGGAGGAACTGTTGGCCGGAACGTCCACCAGTTCGACAATCTCGCGGGTCAGGCGGTCCATGGCCAGCTGCGCTTCCTGCGCCATGGCGCTGCCGTCCCGCGCCGCGACAAAGCCGCGCGCGCCGACCACGATGCCGGTGCCCGCCACCGAGGCAAGCACACCGCACAGAACCAGCACCACGATGGTTTCGACGAAAGTAAAGCCCTTGGTATTCATGGCATGCCCCCTATCGCGCGAACAGCACGGTGGCGGTGGAGCCGTCCACTCTTATGGTCACGCGCAGGATGTCGCCGTTGCTGTCGCCCTGTTCGCTGAAGCTGGGCGCGGCGCCGGTGAAGCGGATGCGCCGGTTCACCACCACGGTGTATGCCCCGTAGGCGTTGGACTGGCTGGAACCGGCCCCGCCGATGCGCGTCATGATGGTGGCGATGGGGTCGTTGGCGGTGGCGTAAAGTTCACGGTAGTCGGCGGTCATGGATTCCAGAGCGTCCGTCAGCCGTGCCTGCGCCGTGGCGCGCACCAGGCTTTCGGCGCTGCCGCGCAGGGCCGTGCCGGTCACGGCGGCCATGCCCATGCCCATCAGCGCCAGCAGCACGAGGGTGGCGATGACCTCGATGAGGGTGAACCCTGCCTGCGCGGGGCGGCGGGTGGCGGGGGGCGTGTGCCGTTTCATTGCAGAAACCCCGTGTTGCGGACGACGACGATGCTTTCCGTCTGGCCCTGATAGCTGATGGTGACGGTGACGTTGGCCGTGCGCAGGGTGGTGCCCGCCGCGTTGGAGCAGGGCCGCCCCCATTCGTCGAAGCTGATGATGGTGGCGGCGGTGGTGAAGGTGGCCCCGGCTTCCAGGGTGATGATGCCGTTGTTCACCTCGCCGGGCATGAGCACCCGGTCGCTGGTGTCGCCATCGCGGAACACGGCATAGGTGGTGGAGGAAATGATCTGCACCCCGAACACCTCGTCGCTGTTCATGGACCGGGTGCGGGCGTAGCGCAGGTTGTTGCGCACGCTGGCGGCGATGGCCCCCAGTTGCGCGTCGTCCTGGGTGAACATGCGCTCCACCGCCACGGCCGTGATCACGGCCATGATGAGCAGCACGGTCACCACTTCGATCAGGGTGAAGCCGCGTTGCCCGGCGGGGGGCGTGGATGCGGTATGCGGAGTGCGCGTCGTCATGTGCGTGCCCGCCGGGCGCTGGCCCGGCCGTTGCGGCGGGCGCTGGCCCGCCCGTAAGGCGTGAAAAGATTCGTGCTGCCGCGTGGCGGGCTGTGGCGGCCTTCCCCCTGCCTTGTGCCCGCCCCGCGCCTGCCGGTAGCGTGTTCTATCGCTCGGTAAACTCCCGCAACACATCCTCCAGCCTGCCCTCGTCGGTCAGGGTGTACACCGGCTCGCCGGGTTCGTCGGGCCGCGCCATGCCCATGTGGCCCGCGCCCGGCTGGGCCGCGTCCACGGACGCGTGCATGGCCGCGTGCAGGGCCGGTCCATCCGGCCGGGCCAGATGCCGGGCCGATTCCGGGGTGTAGTGGGTGGTGCCCAAGCCCCGGTCCATGAGCGGAGAATCGTAGTCCGGCTGCTGGTCTTCCTCCGGCGCGGGGCGGAACACGTTGGACGGGGCGGAAAAGCGCTGCGGCCGGTTCAGGAAGTCGTCGTAGTAGGCGTCCATGGTGTACATGCCCTCGCCGCGCCCCATTTCCATGATGCTGTGCAACTGGGCGAACTTGCCCTCGCGCACCAGCATGCGCACGGGGTGGGTGCCGATGAGCAGCGACAGTACCGGCACGCGGAAGCGGGCCACGGGGTGCATGCGCAACTGCTGCACCACGATGGCGTGCAGGGTGGACGACAACTGGTGCCGCACCAGGTCTTGCGCCTCCAGCGGAAAGGCGTTGCACAGCCGGTACAGGGCTTCTTCCGGCGTGGCCGAGTGCAGCGAGGCAATGACCAGGTGGCCCGATTCCGCGGCGGAAAGGGCAAGGCGGATGGTTTCCGCCTCGCGCAGTTCGCCCACCAGGATCACGTCCGGGTCTTCGCGCAGCACGTCCAGAAGGCCGCGCTCGAAGCTGGGAAAATGCGCCCCCAGTTCCCGCTGCTCCACGAAGCCTTTCTTGGAGGCGAAGCGGTATTCGATGGGGTCTTCAAGGGTGATGATGTGCGCCGGGCGGTTGCGGTTTATCTCGTCCAGCATGGCGGCCATGGTGGTGGTCTTGCCGCTGCCCGTGGCCCCGCACACCAGTATCAGCCCGGCCCGCAGGCGGGTGAATTCTTCCAGCGAGGGGTGCAGGTTCAGGTGGGCCAGGGTGGGGATGCGCCCGGCCAGCAGCCGCACGGCCAGGCTGAGGCCCCGCGTGGTGTTGAAGATGTTCACCCGCACCCGGATGCCCGCCACGGAATGCGCGAAGTCCACCGACCAGCGGCGGCGCAGTATGTCCGCCCGGTGCGGGGTCAGCAGGTCGCGGGCCAGCCCGTCCACTTCCACGGGCGACAGCACCGTATCGCGCAGCATGCCGATGTCGCCGTCCTTGCGGTAGGCCACCGGGTGGCCGCCGGTGATGTGCACGTCGGACCAGCCAAGGGCCACGGCCTGGGAGATGATGCGGCTGAATGCTTCGTTCATGACGGGCGTCCGTGCGTAGAGGGGAAGGGCGGCGGCGCGTTGTGCGCCGCCGCCGCAGGCAACTCAACTGCTAGTCGCAATCGGGAATGGCGACGTTCCAAGCCCGACCCGAGGTGTTGGTAACGGCAGCGGCCGTGCCCGTGCCGGGGTCAAAGGTAAGGGTGACAGGAGCGACGTCTCCGTTAATGGTGCCAATGTCGGAGGTCCAGCCATTACCAAGGTCACCCTCGGCGGCCGCGATGGCGGTAGCGATGGTGGCGGCGCTGCATGCCTGCCCCTGCAACAGTTGACGGGCAAACTCGGCGTTCAGGCGGGACTGGGTTTCGGCAACGGCCGCCATGGCGGCGTTGGAGCGGGCATCGGCCTGCAGGTCGAAATACTTGGGCACGGCCACGGCGGCGAGAATGCCGAGGATGATCAGCACGGCCACGATTTCGATGAGGGTGAAGCCCTGTTCCTTCTTTCGATCCTTCCTGCTCTGGGTCATGGGGTGTTCCTCCTGATGCGTGGTGTTACGATGTGGTGAATCTCTGTTTCCACGTGGGTTCCGGACAGTCCGTCCCCCTCCCTATGTGGCGCCGGTGCGGGCGGGCAGCGCCCCCCCTGCGAGTCGTGCCCCGCGCCCCGGCATGCATGGGCTTGTTTGCCTGTTGTCAGCGCCTGACCATCTTGGTCAGGTCCCACATGGGCATGAAGATGGCGAGGGCGAAAAAGCCCACCACCGCCGCCAGCACTATGATGAGGATGGGGCCGATGGCCTCGGCCATGCCCGCCACGGCGTATTCCACTTCTTCGTCGTAGTGGGTGGCCACGTCCTTCAACATGGCGTCCAGGCTGCCCGATTCCTCGCCGATGGCCACCATGTTGATGACCAGCGGGGTGAAGAATCTGGCCGATTTCAACGGGTCGGCAATGCCCCGGCCTTCGCGCAGCTTGTCCTGTATCCTGCGAAATTCGCGGGCGATGGCCGCGTTGCCGATGGTGTTGGTCAGAATGTCCAGCGCATCCAGCACGCTGACGCCGCTGGACTGCATGATGGAGAATATGGCCGCGAAGCGGGCCATGACCGATTTCTGCAACACCGGCCCGGTAATGGGCATGCGCAGCAGCAGGCTGTCGCGCCAGTACTTGCCCGTTTCCGTGCGGGTCCACCATTTGTAGGCCGCCACCAGCACCGCCAGCGCCGCCAGCATGAACGGCCAGTAAGTGTTGATGCCATGGTGCATGCCGATGGCGATTCTGGTGGGCAGCGGCAGTTCCAGCTTGGCGGCCGAAAAGATGATGACGAACTTGGGGATGACCACGTTCAGCAGCACGAAGAAGGCGATGACCAGCGCGCTCACCACCATCTTGGGGTAGCGCATGGCCGACTTGATGTCGGAGCGTATCTTGTGCTCGTGCTCCAGCAGGTAGACAAGGCGTTCCATCACGTCGCCCAGCGCGCCGCTGGCCTCGCCCGCGCGCATCATGGAGCAGTACAGTTCGCTGAACACGCGGGGGTGCGCCTTGAAGGCGTCGTACAGGGTGCTGCCGCCCACGATGGACTGGGCCATGTCCGCCGCCACGCGCTTGAGCTTTTTGCTTTCCGTCTGGTTCTGCAGCACCTGCAACAGCTGGGTGATGGGTATGCCCGCCTGGAACAGGGTGCGGAACTGCTTGGTGAACAGGATGAGTTCCTTGGGCTTTACCGGGTTCAGGATGTCGCCCAGCGCGCCGAACTCGAAGCTGGCCCCCTGCGCCTTGACCTTCATGGGCACGTAGCCGCGCGACAGCAGCAGGGCGCGGGCGGCGTCTGCGGTGTCCGCGTCGATGGCGCCTTGCATGTTCACGCCGTTTTCGTTCAGCGCGGTGTAGACGTAGGTGGGCATGTCGTGCCTGTCAGTAGTGTTACCAGTTATGGTGCGAAGTCCGGCCCGTGGCCTCAAACTCTTCTCTTGTTTCTTGAGTGCCTTTTTCCAAAGCAGGATTTTTGTTCGCTGGCGAGGAAACCAAGCCTGCCATGAGGGAGTATACTCTTGCTGTATTCGACCGAAATGGCAGGCGAAGGTTGACGACGCCAACGGGCAAAAGGACGCTTTGGAGCGCTAAAGCATGACGGAGGTGGCGGCCTCCTCAACGGTGGTCGTCCCCCGCAGAATCTTCTGCGCCGCGTCCTGCTTCAGGGTGCGCATCAGCCCGGCCTCGATGGCCGTTTCCGCGATGACCTGCGTGGAACTGCGCTTGATCACCAGATCCTGGATGGTCTGGGTCATGGGCAGTATCTCGAACACCCCGGTGCGCCCCCGGTAGCCGGTATGCGCGCAGTGGTGGCAGCCGCGCCCCTTCAGCCAGGTGGCCCCCGGCGTGTCCGGCGCAAGGCCGAAGGCGGCAAGGGCCGCGGGCAGCGGCTCGTAGGGTTCCGCGCAGTTGGTGCACACCCGGCGCACCAGCCGCTGCGCGAACGAGACCAGCAGCACCGAAGACACCAGAAACGGCTCTATGCCCATGTCGATGAGGCGCGTCACCGCGCCCGCCGCGTCGTTGGTGTGCAGGGTGGACAGCACCAGGTGCCCGGTAAGGGCGGCCTGCACGGCAATGGCGGCGGTTTCCGCGTCGCGTATTTCGCCCACCATCACCACGTCCGGGTCCTGCCGCAGAATGGAGCGCAGGCCGCTGGCAAAGGTCATGCCCGCCTTGCGGTTGAGCTGCACCTGGCGGATGCCCCGGATGCGGTATTCCACCGGGTCTTCCAGGGTGATGATGTTGATGTCCGGTCGGTTGATGCTTTTCAGGATGGCGTACAGGCTGGTGGACTTGCCGCTGCCCGTGGGGCCGGTGGACAGGATCATGCCGTAGGGCTTGTGGATGGCCCCTTCGATGGTCACGTGGTCGTTGCGCTGCATGCCCAGCATGTCCAGCGTGTAGTCGCGCCCGCTCATGTCCAGCAGGCGCATCACCATGTTTTCGCCGTAGATGGTGGGTATGCTGGACACGCGCACGTTTATCTCGCGGTTGTCCAGGTGCATGGTGAAGCGGCCGTCCTGCGGCACGCGGGTGACGGCGATGTCCATGTTGCCCAGGATCTTGATGCGCGAAACAACGGCGGGCGCAACGCTGCGCGGCGGGGCCGGGGCCTCGCGCAGCTTGCCGTCTATGCGAAAGCGCACCTGCACGCTGTCCTTTTCGGGGCTGATGTGCACGTCGCTCGCGCCTTCGCGCACGGCCTGCGCGAGAATGGAGTTGACCAGCCGCACGATGGGCGCAAGGTCGGCCTGGTTGGCCAGTTCGTCCACGGCCACGTCGCGCTCGGCGGCGTCTGTGGTGCTGGCGGCGGCGGTTTGCAGGTCGCCCAGGCTTTCGATGACGCCGTCAAGGTTGGTGAACATGCCGTAGATGGCGCTGAAGAGCTGGTTGTACTCCTGCTCGGTGCAGATGAGCGGCTCCACCTCGCTGTTGGTGATGAACTCCAGCGTGTCCAGCGCGTCGATGTCCAGCGGGTCGACCATGGCCACCACCAGCACGTGCCCGTGCTGCTGGATGGGCACGGCGCTGCACTTCTGCGCGGCGTCCAGCGGCAGGCGCTCGGCCATGTTCAGGCTGAGCGGGTACTGCTGCGGGGTGTACCGGTCTATCTTCAACTGGCGGCTGACCAGTTCCACCACGTCGGCTTCGCGGCACAGGTTGGTCTTGGTCAGGTATTGGCCAAGGCGCAGCCCGCTTTTCTTGTGTTCGCGCAGGGCGGCCTTGAGCTGCTCGTCGGTGAGCAGCCCGGCCTGCACCAGCAGTTCGCCCAATCGTACACGCTGACGCACGGCGTTCCTACCTTGCTACGGGGTGATGGTGTGGCGTCATGGTTCGCGTTCCTGCGGCTACTGGCGGGGCAGCACCGGCTGGCTGACCACGGGGGACTGGCCTTGCTGGCCGGACTGGATGGTCTGCCCGATCTGGCCGATCTGGCCCGGTTGCACGGTGATGCTCTGGGTGCCGCCCTGTTCCGCGAGTTCGCGGTAGGGCAGCACGGTGGGGGTGATGAAGATCAGCACTTCTTCCAGCTTGCTGCCCTTGGCGTCGCGGCCGAACAGCCAGCCCAGCCCTTCCACGTCATGCAGGCCGGGAATGCCCTCGCGGCTGGTGGTCTTGCGGTCCTTGGTCAGGCCGGAAATGACGATGGTCTCGCCGTCCTGCACGATAAGGGTGGTTTCCGTCTGCTTCTTGATGATGAAGGGGTTGCCTTCCACCGTGCGGGTAAGGTCCACCTCGTCCTTCTTCACCAGCACCTTCAGCTTCAGGTTCTTTTCGTCGATGACGTGGGGGGTGATTTCAAGGCGCAGCACCGCGTCCTCGAACTTCACCTCGCGGTCGCCCTGGGCGTTGGTGGAAACGTAGGGCACCTTCTCGCCGTTTTCGGTGAAGGCCATCTGGTTATCCAGCGTGGAGATGGAGGGCGACGAGAGGATGTTGATCTTGCTGTTTTCCTGCAGGGCGGAAAGCTGCATTTCCAGGATGTTGCCGCCAATGGTGCCGAACATCAGGCCAAGGGAGCCCGCGCCCGACTTGCCCGTGGTGTCGATGGGGAAGTTGATGCCGCTGCCCTGCCCGCTGACGCCGGGCGAGCCGAAGAAGGGATTGTACGACCATGTGCCGGGATAGGTGGTGCTGGGCGCGCCGTTGGTGCCGCCGGGGGTGATCCACAGGCTGTTGCTGCCCGCCATGTTGCCCACGCGGTTCACGCCGCCCCACTGGATGCCCAGGTCGCGCGCGGTTTCCTTGGTGGCTTCCACGATGTGCGCCTTGAGCTGGATCTGCGAACGGGGCTTGTCGAGGTTGGCGACCAGAGTCATCAGCTTGCGCTGGTCGTCTTCCACGGCCTGGATGATCAGCGAGTTGGTGAAGGTGTCCACCACCACCGAGCCCACGGGCTTGCCCATGTCGTCCTTGGAAAGGAAGCCTTCCAGGTTCTTCTTCAGTTCCGCCGCCTCTGCGTAGCGCACGTCGAGCACGGAGGTGATGAGCGGGCCAACCTTGCGGCCCTTCAGCTTCTGGGCCATGCGCTGGTTTTCCAGGGTGGTGCGTTCAAGCTCGGCCTTCTTGTCGGCCATGGTCATGACCTTGATCAGCTCGCCCTGCCACGCGTAGTCCAGCCCGTTGCTGTCCAGCATGCCCTTGAACACGTCGGCCCACGGCACGCGGTTGACGTTGACGTTCACCGCGCCCTTCACGCCGGGGCTGAGGATGATGTTGCGGCCAGCGGCGGCGGCCAGGCTGCGCAGGGCCACGCCCACGTCCACGTTATGGAGCTTCAGCGTTACCGGCACGGTGGGCAGCGGACGGGCCTGCTGGTCCTGCTCTTCCGCCACCTTTTCCTGCCGCAGCACGGCGCGGGGCTTGAGGTCGCGCGTTTCGCGCGAGGGCGAGAAGCCCGTGGAGTTGGTGGCCATGGTCTTCCACTTGTCGAAGAACGGGTCGGCCTCTTCCTTGCGTTGGGCGCAACCCAGAGCGCCGACGATGAATGCCGCCGCAAGCAGGACGACGAAGGCCAGGGGAACGTGTCTTCTCATGGAGCGCATCAGAATTCTCCCGTACTGCTCGCAGGTTACAGGTCGTCGCCCGAGTAGGGAATTTCCCTGTCGGTCACATCGCCCGGCGATGCCAGGACGACCTTGCCCGGCGTTATCGACTTCACCACGTATCCGGTGTCCGCAACGGTTTCGCCCACGCGGTATTCAAGCCCGTCCAGTATGGCCAGCACGCTGTTGCCGATGGCCACGTAGCCCGTAAAGGCGATGTCGTGCGCGGCGCTCTTGCCGTCCTTTCCATACTGCCCGCCGCCCGTGCCGCCCGTGCCGTCGCCCTTGCCCGGCACGGGGTGGAAGGGGTTGGGGGCCGCCTGCCGGGTTGCCGCGTCCAGCACGTAGAGCTGGCTTTGGGTCACCACCGCCTCGGCCAGGGTCTTGCGGGCCTGCTCGACAATGGCCTGCGGGGCCTGCGGGGGGCCGGAGGCTTCCGCGCCGCCCGTCGCACCGGTCGCACCCGTCGGGCCAGCAAGGCTGGACGACATGGAGCCGGGGGCTCCGGCGGCCGGGACGGGCCGCGAAGAACCCGACGGAATCAACAGGATGACCACCGCCGCGATGGCCGCGACGCCCGCCATGCCGAGCAAAATCTTTTCCCTGGTGGTCATGCCGTTATCCACCGATGCGCGTCGCGCCGCCGTTAACCTTCACCCAGATGGACACCTTGTAGCCGGGCCACTGGGTGCCCGCGGCCACTTCCATCGATTCCACCCTGTCCAGCCACGGCTGGGCGGTGACCTGCATGAGGAAAGCGCGGAACGATTCCAGCGGGCCGTCCATCACGCCGTCCAGCCGCACCAGGTTGCTGCCGCCCAGCACCGATTCCGCCAGCGGCACGAAGCGCACGCCCTTGAGCGAGGCGTGGTTGCCCATTTCCTGCAGCGTGCCGATGGCCTCGGCCAGCGCGGGCGGGTTGGGCGAGGCCAGCGCGGTGCGGCGCGACAGGGGCGCGTCGAAGCGGGCCGCGTCGGCCTTCATTTCGGCGATGACCGGGGCGAAGGCCTGCTGCATCTGCAACATGGCGCGGACCTGCGCCGTTTCTTCGCGCACGCGGGCCGTTTCGCGCATGGCGGGCGCGATGAGCAGGGCCGCCATGCCCACGATGGCCGCCAGGGACAGCCCCGGGACGAGAAAGGGCGATGTGCTTTTGGATGCTTGCATGGCTGTGCCCGTCACACCAGTTTGAGGGTGGCTATGAACTGCAGCGATTCGGTGGAAGCGCCCGTTTCCGGGGTCTTTTTCTCCACCGTCACCGAAAGCACCATGGGGGAGCGTTCAAGCCGATACAGGAAGTCGGCCAGCATGGCTTCTCGCTGGAGCATGTCGCCGGAAACCACGCCCGTCACCACGGCCATGGCCGTGGCCTGGGCCGCCGCGTCTTCGGGCTTGCCCTGCTGCTGCGCGGCCTTGCCCCTGGCGTCCTTTGCTCCCTGGGTCTGCCCCGGCTGGTCGAGCTGGGTAAGGCGCAGGCCGGAAAGGCGCACCCCCGAAGGGGTGACGGCCGCCAGTTCCGACAGCAGCGCCACGGATACCTGCCGCCTGCTCATGGACTGCACGGCAAGGCGCAACGCCTTGCCCTTGGCCGATGCGGCCAGCAGCTTCGGCTTGTCGAGGGTTTCGCCGTAGGCGGCAAGCTGCTGGCGCAGCGCGTCGCGGTCGGACCGGGCGGACAGCAGGGCCGCCCCCTGGAAGCTGGCGAACACCGCCGTGCACAGCACCACGACGATGCTGCCCACGGCCACCGCCATGCGGATGCGTTCGCGCTTGCGGGCTTCCTTGCGCTCGCGGAAGGTGTTCACGCAGTTCTGGGTGCGGGCGTCGTCCGACAGCGAAAGCCCGATGGCCCACTGGGCCTCGGCGCAGTCGGACGGCAGCTTGGCGATGTCCAGTTCCGCGCCGGGCGTGGCCGGGCCGCGCTGGCTGTTCAGCGCCGCGCACGGAATGCCCACCTGCCGCCCGAATTCGTCCACCAGCGGTTGCAGGCAGCCGCCGGGGGTGGAAAGGAACATGCGCGACACGGCCGGGTAGCCGAGGGTGTTGGCGAAGTGGTCCATGGTGCGTTCCAACTGGCGCACCAGCCGTTCCACGGCAGAGGCGATGCTGGCGCCGATGTCCGCCACCGGCGGCCCCGCCGGTGAGGCGGCTTGCGCCGTGGGCGCGGCGGGCACGGGCACGGGCTGGCCGGTGGACCCCGTGGCGTGGGCGGCAACAGGCCCCGCCAGCGTGCAGGAGGCGTTGCGCAGCAAGAGTTCGCGGGCTTCGGCGTCGGCGAGGGGGTGGGCGGTGGCGGCGGTGGATTCCACCAGGGCGCGGGCCAGGCTGGCGAAGCCGGTCTTGACCATGCGGCTCAGCACCACCTGCGACGAGGAGTAGATGTCGATGCGGGTCGATTCCTCGTCGATGTGCAGCACGGCGAACTGTTCGGTGGCCGGGTCCAGCCAGCCGGTGGTGAACAGGTTGTGCGAGGCGATGACCCGCGTGGCCGCCCCGGCAAGGGCAAAGCCCGCCCGCTGCACGATGTTGCGCACTTCGCCAAGGGCCGCGCGCACCGCCAGGGTGGCGGTGACGGGGAGCTTGGGCACGCCCTTTTCGATGATCTCGCCACCGATGGTGCAGTCGAACACAGACTGCCGCTCGTCGAACTCGCGTTCCTTGCGGGCGGTCCAGAAAGCCACGTCGTCGCGTTCCTTGGCCGCAACCTTGGGAATGCGAAAGTGCCAGTGTTCGGCGTGTTCGTCGGGCAGGGCGGCCCACACCTCAAGGTCGGGCGCGGGGCCGCAGAAATCGAGTATCTGCTGGCGGAGAAAGGAGGAGAAGGCGTCGTCGCCGGGGCGGATGCCTGCGGGAATGCGGATGGCCTGCACCCCTTGCAGCACCGGCAGCCCGATGCGGCCGTGGCGGCTTTCCGCCAGGTACAGGCAGCGGCCGCGCCATTCCACGCCGAGCACGCGGCGTTCCTTCAGCGGGCGCAGCAGCGGGATGTTCCACTTGCCGGGCCCCGGCTCGGGCCGTGGCGCGGGGCGCGCGGAATCGCCCTTGCGGATGAGTTCGAGCAGACGCCCGGTGGAGGACGCATTGGCGTGCAGACCCATGAAGCCACCATCCCGATTACGGTTTCCCGGGCGGCGCGGAGCCGCCCGTGGTTGTCGTGCCGTATCGCAAGGTCGATGCGCGGCGCGCGTGGCTGGCCGTCGCCGGGGCGACGGCTGGCTGCCGCGCGGGCCATGCTCAACCGCTTGTCATTTCCCGGCGGCCCCATAGGTGCCACCAGGTCATGACGGTGAGGTGTCCGTCCGGTGCTGCATGTGTGGAAACGTTGGAATGCGCCGGGACGAAAGGCCCCCCCTGCGGCCCGGCGTATCCCCCCCTCAATGCGGCTGCGACCTTGCTACAGCATATT
Source organism: Desulfovibrio sp. A2 (assembly GCF_000226255.1). Lineage (GTDB taxonomy): Bacteria > Desulfobacterota > Desulfovibrionia > Desulfovibrionales > Desulfovibrionaceae > Cupidesulfovibrio. The sequence continues at coordinate 53,063 of NZ_AGFG01000028.1, read as the reverse complement.
GCTGACGCGCAAGCGTGTTAAAACTTTTCTAGAGAAAAGGCCACACACCGTTACATCATTTGACCGGCCGGGCGGCCCTGGCCGGGCGCGCAGGCGGTTTGCCGGGCGTCGGCCGCAGGTCGGGCTTGGCGATGGAAAGGTAACGGTGCTGCCAAGATATCCGTCGAAAGGAAAAAAACAATCACCCGCCGTGGAATCGGCGGGTGAAATTTGGGGTGATTTTCAGGGGGGTGGCGCGGCGCGGGCCATGGCAGGGCGCTTTGCGCGTTGTCGCGAACACTTGCGGTCAGTAACGACCCGTTGCGACCCGTTGCGAACGGTGGCGCGCCTGTTGCGCGACATGGCCGACCGCCAGCACGGGGACCGCTGCGGCGGGAGCGGTTGCTACGCGCTTGGCCGGGCGGGGTCGAACCGCGTGACGGCGTTGCGCAATTCCTGCTGGTTGGCCACGCCGAGCTGGCGGTAGATGTTGCGCACGTGGGTCTTCAGGGTGTTGTAGGAAATGTTCAGCCGGTCGCAGATTTCGGGGCCGGAGTGGCGGTCGGCCAGCAGCAGGGTGACGGCCACCTGCTGCCGGGTCAGCCCCATGCGGCGCAGGGAATCGGCCAGGCACTCGGCGGGCGGGGCCGAAGGGTAGGGGCGCGGCGCGGCCGAGGCGGATGGGGCGGGGCGGGCCGGTGGCGCGGGCTGCGTCGCGTCGCCGGGGCCGCTGGCCGATGCGTGGGCTGGCGCACTTATCGTTGCCCCCATGCCGGGCAGGGTGAACGGGGTGGGCAGCGGCAGTTCCGCGCCGTCCGCGCCCACGGGGGCGGGGTGGCGCGGCATGACCGGGTGTTCCGGCGCGGCGGGCTCGATGGGGGCGGAACGCGAGGGCTCGCCGGGGGCGGGCGCGCCGGGAACGGGGGCCGACTCGGTTGACCAGGCTTGGGGGGGCGCGTCCGTGATTGCGGCATCCGCAAGCGCACTGTCCGTGGCCTGTCGTCGTGACGCGGCGCAGGCGGCCGTCGCCGTCGTTTCTTCCGCTTCCGTCGCCATGTCGGAAAGGATGGTCCGTAGCGTGGCGTTGTCATCGCAGTCGGCGTCGTCCACCGGGCAGGCGATGTCGGATGCGCCGTCGTCCGGCACGTGGCCTGGCAGCCGCCAGCCCATGTAGGTGGCCGGGTCGGGGCGCACCACCAGCATGATGGAAATGATGGCGCACACCGCCGCCAGCGAGATGATCTGGATGTGGGCGATATCCGGCGGCAGCAGCAATCCGAGTCCCATGGACAGCAGACTGCCGGTCCACTGCGCCCCGAAGATCAGGGCCCAGTACAATGCCACGATGCGCGCGCGGTTACGGCTCGCGTGCAGCCCCGCGCTGTGCAGCAGCGAGGTGTACATGAACACGTCCAGCAACGCGCTGCCCGAAAGCTGGATGAACATGGGCACGCGCGGCATGCGCTGGCCCAGCAGCATCAGCGTGGCAAAGCCAAGGCCCAGCAAGGGCAGGGCCAGGCGGAACAGATGGCGCGGAGCCACGGTAGGTTGGAAACGCAGCAGGGTGGCAGCGCACAGCGCAACCCCGCAGAACACCGCGCTGGAGGCCATGACCGTGGCGTCGCTTTCCGGGGGCAGTTGATCCAGCAGTTGGTAGAACAGTCCGCACGCCGCGCTGGCCAAAAACAGCGCCGCCAGCAGCGAAGGGGGCAGGGGCCGCAGCGGAGCGGGTTCCCTGCCGTCGGGCACTCCGGGCAGGGATACGTTGCCCAGCAGCAGGCGCGCGCCCAGCGGCAGGCCCACGCCCACGGCCAGCCAGGCGGCTTCGCCGCCCAGCCCGGAAATGGACAGCGCCAGCACCGATTCCGCCACGAAGGTGGCCATGGCGAAACAGAGCGCGGCGTCCAGGCTGGACAGGGATGCCAGACGCACGCCCCATCCGTGGAACAGCAGCGTGGCCCCGGCCACGGCCAGCCCACCGCACAGTATCCCGATGCCCGGTGCGAGCGGGCCAAGGCCCGGCACCAGTCCCAGCAGGGGCAGCAGCAGCGCGGCCAACGCCGCGTCGTGCACCCGTGAAAGATGCGTGGCGCGCGGCATCAGGGCCACGCAGCGCGAACAGGCCAGCATGGTCATGATGGCGATGGGCATCACCCATTCCCCGGCGGTCTCCGGCAGGGCCAGCACCTGCGGCAGGTGGGCGCGCAAGAGGCCCGCGCGCATGAGGTACCACACGCAGGCGATGGAAAGGCCCAGGCCCAGCCCCCCGCGCACGATGGCGACGGCGGAACGCAACGGCGGACGATCAGCGGGCAACGGCATGGTCACTCCCTTTCATCATGGCGCGATTGAATGGAAATCTCTTGTGCCATGCATGATTTTGAGGGTAGCGGCAACGCGGTTAGAGATTTTCGCGCAAGGAAGGGAATGCGGGGGGAAAGGCGCGGGGTGGCACGATGGGCGGGCTGAAAATGCAGAAAGGTCCCGGCGGATGCCGGGACCTTTGCGTGCGATGGTGCCGAAGGGGAGAGTCGAACTCCCACTCCCTTGCGGGAACTAGACCCTGAACCTAGCGTGTCTACCAATTCCACCACTTCGGCGCAGGAGGGTCTTCTAGCCAAAAGGGGGGGAGGTTGGCAAGCGTTTTTTTCAAAGCCCGTGGGAATTCCGGCCAAAGTTGGTTGCCGTCTCCCCATGTGTCGTTGGCGGGCGCGGAAAAATACTTGCGCTGCGGGCGTGGGCTAAGGCAATGCGTCATGCCTGCCGATAGCACCGGGGCGGGCATGTGGACAGGCGCGACAGCGTCGCCCGGCACGAGGGAACTGGAGATGCGATGTCAAAGGTCTTGAAGGGGGGCGACACGCTGGCCCTGCACAGGGATGATGCCGGAACGGATGCGCCCGAGCCGCGGTGCGCCGCCGTGGGTGATATGGATGCCGCACGCCCCGGCATGGGGGATCATGCGGGGTGCCTCGTGCTGGTGCTCGACGCGCACCCGGCCACGCGCGATGCCCTGGCGGCGCAGGTGGCCTTGCTGCTGCCGGGGGCGCGGCCTGCCTCGGGCACGGAAGGGGATGCCGTCGCTGGCGGAGCCTCCGCTGGCCCGTGTGGTCAGTCTGGCCCGTCTGGTTCGGCCGCTTCTTTTGACCCGGCCGCCCGTCTGGTGGTGCGCAGTGCGGATGGGGGCATCCCCATTCCCCCGGGCTGGGAGGGTGTTCCGGTGGTCGACGTGCGTCCCCGTGACGTGGACGGCGACGGAGCCGTCGCCGCGCCGCGAGACCGTGCGGTCACAAGGCGCAATGCCCCCCCGGCCGGGCGCGTGGACCTTGCCGATTTGGCGCTGGCCCTGGCGCGCTGCGGCCAGTTGCGACGGGTGGTCGTGCCGGATGCGTCGTCCGGCCACGGGCTTTCCGGAGCGGCCCTGGCCGCCGGGGTGCCTGAAGTGATGCGCCCGCTGCTGCCCGGCGTGCAGCGCACGACCGACGCCCTGGTGGGGCAGGCGGAGGCGGCGTTGGCGGCGGGCGACCAGGCGCTGCTGGCCCGCGTTGGACACACCCTGCGGGGCATGGCGGCCAACTACGCCATGGCGGAACTGGCTGCCTGTTCGGCGGCGCTGGAACGCTCGGCCCATGGAGGCGACGTGGATGCGGCGGCAGACGCCCTGGCGTGGCTGCGGGTGGCCGTGGCCGCCCTGGCTTCCTTGGTCGCCATGGCCCGCGAGGCGGGGATTCCGGAGCGCGATTAAGCGTCGCGCTCTTCGGCGGCGCCGCCGCAAGCGGTCAGCGCCGCCAGGGTTCGGCGATTTTCTCCTTACCCTTTTCCGATGCCTTTCCGGATGCCCTGGTGAACCCGGCGGTTCCGGCGGGCTTGGGGCGCGAACGCATCGACGGGCCGGACTCCCATGGGAGTCCGGCCCGTCGTCAGTGTCGTTTCGTGATGCAGGGCGCGATGGAGCCCGGCATGCGGGCCGCGTTGCATCGCCGCACCGTGCCCGGCTACGGCGTGACGGTCAGCCCGTGCTCGATGGCGAAGCTGACCAGTTCGGCCGTGCTGTCCGCGCCCAGCTTGCGCTTCAGGTTGGCCTTGTGCTTTTCCACGGTCTTGTGGCTGATGCACAGCTTGTCCGCGATCATCTTGTTGCCGTGGCCCTCGGCCACCAGCTTCAGCACCTGCTTTTCGCGGTCGCTCAACAGGTCGAGCAGCGACCCGCTTTCGCGGCGTCCGTGCCGCAGAAAATCCTCTATGAGCAGCTCGGAGATTTCCGGGCTGATGTAGCGGCGGCCGGAAAGCACCGTCTCCATGGCCTGCACCAGGATGTCGCTGGAGACGTTCTTCAGCACGTAGCCGTCGGCGCCCGCGCTGAGGGTGCGGTAGATCAGGCTGTCCTTCTTGTGGGCGGTCAGCGCCAGCACCTTGGTGTGCTCGCAGCGCCGCTTGATTTCGCGAATGGCTTCCGTGCCGTCCATGAGCGGCAGCGTCAGATCCATCAACACGATGTCCGGCGTGTGCTTTTCGACGATTTTCAGGGCCTGGATGCCGTCCGGGGCTTCACCCACGATGGTGAACGCGGGATAGGCCCCGAGCAGGGCCTTCAGCCCTTCACGGACGATATCGAGGTCTTCAACGAGCACAACGGTTTTCGACATGTTGGCAGCCTTTGACTATGATGTGCGCTGGTCTGAAAATAACACGATACCTTATATGTGCCCCGGTTGGAATTGTAAACCTGCTTTCGGCGCAGTAGGGTTATTCCCCATTATAACGTAGGGCGGTGGCGCGCGCCATGGCATGCATGCACGCGCCACCGCAACGCTGCGGGAAATGGAGCGGCGCGCCTGTGCGCTGCTGTGACGGCGCATGCGGCGCGGGGTGCGTGCAGCGCGCGTTCCAGCCCTATGCGGGCGGCACTGCGGGCCGTCCGGCTATTGCGCGTCCTGTGCGTGCAGCCAGCAGCGCACGCCGCGTGCATGGGGGGCGGCATTGGGGGGCTCCCCCACCTCGCGGTCGGGGGCGAGCAGGGGCGGTTCTTCTTCCGCGCACCGCGCGAAGGCGTGCGGACAGCGGTCGCGAAAGGTGCAGCCCGTGGGCAGGGCCCACAGCGGCGGCACCGTACCCGGAATGGCCGAAAGACGGTTGGCGCGCGGGCCGGAAACCGCCTGCGGCACCGAATGCATCAGCCCGATGGCATACGGGTGCAGCGGCCGGGCGAAGAACTCGCCCACCGGCGCGTATTCCATTATCCGCCCTGCGTACATCACGGCCACGTGGTCGGCGGTTTCCGCCACCACGCCAAGATCGTGGGTGATCAGCAGCACGGACGCCCCCCGGCGGGCCGCCAGTTCGCGCATCAGGCGCAGTATCTGGCGCTGGATGGTCACGTCCAGCGCGGTGGTGGGCTCGTCGGCGATGAGCAGGCGCGGGTCGCAGGCCAGGGCCATGGCGATCATCACCCGCTGGCGCATGCCCCCGCTCATCTGGTGCGGAAAGTCGCGGGCGCGCAGTTCCGGCGAGGGAATGCCCACCTGGCGCAGCAGGTCCACGGCGCGGGCGGCGGCCTCGCCGCGCGAAAGGCCCAGGTGCAGCCGCAGCCCCTCGGCGATCTGCTCGCCCACCCGGAACACCGGGTTCAGCGAGGTCATGGGCTCCTGGAAGATCATGGAGATGCTGCGCCCGCGCACCCCGCGCATGTCCTGTTCCGGCAGGGTCAGCAACTCCCGCCCTTCCAGCCGCACCGAGCCGGAAGCGATGCGCCCCGGCTCCGGCACCAGGCGCAGCAGGGCCAGCGCCGTCATGCTCTTGCCGCAGCCCGATTCACCCACCAGGCATAGGGTGCGCCCCGGCTCTATGGCGAAGGAGACGCCCGCCACGGCCTGCAGGGGGGCGGCGTCTGCCGCATCGCCCGCGCCGCCCGCGCCGCCCGCGCCGGGGCGGCCGGGAAACTCCACGGTCAGTTCGCGCACGTCCAGCAGGGGGCGGGGCGTCGGGCCGGACAGGTGCTGAACCCCGGCGGGTGCCTGTGCGCGAGGCGCGGGCGAGGGAGCCTGGCCGGGCATTGCGTCGGTCATGGAGGTGTTGGCGTTGGTCATGTCTGGCCTGTAGCTGTTTCCTGCGGATGTTGCCAGCAACGGTAGGGGCGGGCGGCGGCTATGCCCCGGCCCGGTGCGGCTGTCCTTGCGGTTCGGTCGTTTCGGCCGCCTCGCGCGCCAGGGCCAGCAAGGCCTCGTACACCGGCACCAGGCTGGGGATCAGCAGGTGCTCCCGGTCGGTATGCTGGCTGGTTTCGCCCTCCGCGCCCCAGACTACCCCGGCCATGGAAAGGTCGGTCAGGAAGCGGGCGTCGCTGGCCCCGTGGGCGCAGCCGGGGGCCGCGCCGGGGGCGCAATGCAGCAGCCTGCCCAACCACGGCGTGTCGTCGGTGACGAACAGCGGCTCCATGCGGGTGACGGCCAGTTCCCCTTGCACGGCGGCGCGCATGTCGGCCACCAGCCGCTGCGGGTCGTCGTGTTCGGTGTAGCGCACGTCCAGATGGGCCACGGCCTCGCCGGGCACCTGGTTCACCGCCGTGCCCGCGTGCAGCAGGCCCAGGTTCATGGTGCGGTGCCAGTGGTCGGCCGCAGGGATGGCAGCCCCTTCGGGTGGGCATCCCGAGTGCAGGCCGGGGTACTGGGCGGGAAAGAGCGGCTTCAGCGCCTCGTAATCGCGCACCAGCGCGTCCACGGCGTTTTCGCCCAGCCACGGCCGCGCGCCGTGGGCGCTCTTGCCCCGCGCGGTGAGCACAAGGTCGATGACGCCCTTTTCCCTTGTAATGACGGAGCCGGGCGCGCCGCCGTCCAGCGCCACGCAGAAGTCGGCGCGGATGTGAGGCAGGGCGCGGAACGCGCCGTTGCGCCCGCCGGTTTCCTCGTCGCCGGTGATCACCAGCACCAGGGGCAGGGACTCCGCCCCACGGCCGCGCGCGGCAAGCTCGCGCAAGCAGCGGCGGCACAACACCAGGGCCATGGCCACGGCGTACTTGTCGTCGATGGCGCCGCGCCCGTGCAGCACGCCGGTGGCCGTGTCGATGCGCGGCGTGAACATCTCGTCCGCGCCGTCCACCACGTCGAAATGCACCAGCAAGGCCAGCGGCGCGGCATGGGCGGGGTTGCCCGCCAGCAGCGAGGGCACGCCTTCGTGCTCCATGCGGGTGCAGGGAATTTCGTTGTCGGCCAGCCAGGCGGCGATGACGTCCGCGCAGCGGCCCACCTCGGCCGGGCGCGAGGCGGTGGAGCGGATGGCCATGAGCCGGGCGGTCAGCGCCACCATGTCGGCGATGTCTTCCGCAGTGGCGAGGGCAAGTCCGGGGGGCAGGCAGGCGCGGGCCTGTTCGGCGAACGTGGTGAAGGAGGCGTTGGGAGTTGCGGCTGTGGTCTCGCCCCCGATGACGGTATGGTTTTCGGCGGCGCGGTCGGCGGTGCGATGCGGCATTTCGGTGAAGGCTCCGTGGATGCGATGTGGGGCCGGTGCGGGCTTTCCGTATGTTGCGCGGGTCTGGCCGGTCCGTCCGCAAGGCTACCGCAGCGGGCGAGGCGCGTCCAGTTCGCCGGGGCGGGGGAAGGTTGATGGCGGGGGCGCGGCAAGGCCGTGCTCTGACGGCAGGGCGGGCGGAATGCCTGCGGCCGTGCACGAGTAGCCGCCTGCTGCCCAGAAGAAGGCGGCTTTGTCGAGAAGGAACTTGACAATCATTTTCAGGAGGTGCAGATATGGGGCGTCGGGCGTGCACGTCCGGCGGTCGTCCCGTTCCCCGCGACAGCGCATGCGCGGCGCAGGGGCAGGGCGGCAACGGTGCGGCGACGGCCGCTGACCGAACCAAGGAGTTCCATATGCCCTGTTGCAAGTTGAGCGATGTTCCCGCCGGGTGCCGGGTCCGGGTGCGTCGCCTGTGCGACAAGCAGGGCGAGCGGGGCAGGCTGTGCGCGCTGGGCATAACGCCCGGCACGGAGCTTGAGGTCTGCTCGCAGTCGGGTTCGTGTTGCATACGGGTGCGTGACGCCTCGCTGGTGCTTGGTGACACGCTTGCCTGCGACGTCTACTGCGAGCCGGTGGCCTCCGCGCCGCTGGACTCCGCACATGATGCGCCGCGTCGATAGCGGCGCGCTGACGCAAGGAGAATGCTGATGACCTGGGACACCCTTGTGGTTGTCGCCATCGTGGTGGCGGCGGCGGGGTATGTCGCGCGACGCTACCTGTTCCGAAAGTCGGGCGGTTGCGGATGCGGCTGCTCTGGCGGTTCCGGCGGCTCGGGTTGCTGCGGCGGCGGGGGGCACATCGCCTCCAAGCCGGGCGCATCATGCGGCTGCGGCAAGTAGCGCTGACAGTGCTGGAAATGGCCGGCCCGAGGGCCGCGCCTTTTTTTTAACGCCAGCTGATGAGAAAGATTTTCAATTTCGCGAGAGCAGCCAGCCCTCGCGCAGCTTGAGGAGGACACACGAAGATGGGCAAAACCATTCCCCTGCGGCAACTGGCCGTGGGCCAGCGGGCGCGCATCGCCAAGGTGGACGCGCACGGCGAACTCGGGCGGCGCATCCGCGACATGGGGCTGATCCCCGGCGCGGAAGTGGAAGTCGTGGGGCGCGCGCCCCTGAGGGATCCGGTGGCCTTGCGCCTGAAGGGGTTCACCCTTTCGCTGCGCAACAACGAGGCCGATTTCATCGCCGTCGAGACCGACGCCCAGCCCCGTCCGCAGGAGTAAGCATGTCCGCCAACGTCATCGTCGCCCTTGCGGGCAACCCCAACTCCGGCAAGACCACCGCGTTCAACGAGTACACCGGCTCGCGCCAGCACGTGGGCAACTACCCCGGCATCACGGTGGAAAAGAAGGAAGGCATCGCCCGCGTGGACGGGCGCGAGGTGCGCGTGGTGGACCTGCCCGGCACCTATTCGCTCACCGCCTACACCCAGGAAGAAGTGGTGGCCCGCCGCGTGCTGGTGGAAGACCGGCCCGACGTGGTCATCGACGTGCTCAACGCGGGCGCGCTGGAGCGCAACCTGTACCTGGCCGTACAGTTGATGGAATTGGGCATTCCCGTGGCCCTCGGCCTGAACATGATCGACGAGGCCCGCAAGCAGGGCCTGCGCATCGACGCCGCGCGCCTGTCGCAGCTGCTGGGCCTGCCCGTGGTGGAAACCGTGGCCCGCACCGGCGAAGGGCTGAAGGACCTGATGTCCGCCGCCATCGCCCATGGCGACGCCCGGCGCGGCACCCCCTGGAAGCCGCTGGAAATCTCCTACGGTCCCGACCTCGATCCCGTCATCGCCCGCATGGTGGAACGCATCGAGGCCGCGCGCTTCCTCACCGACAAGTACCCGGCCCGCTGGGTGGCCCTGAAGTACCTTGAAAGCGACGAGGACATGCGTACCCTTGGCCGCGCCGCAGGCCCCCTTTCGGCCGAGCTGGAAGCCATGGCCGCCGAAGTGGCCCGCCACCTCGACGCGACCCTGAACAGCTACCCCGAAGCCGTCATCGCCGACTACCGGTACGGGTACATTTCCGGCGTGCTGCGCCAGGGCGTGCTGATCCGCCACGACGAACTTTCACAGCGCCTCGCGGCCTCCGACCGCATGGACCGCGTGCTCACCAACCGCGTGCTCGGCCCGGTGATCATGCTGGCGATCCTGTACGGCATCTACGAGGTCACCTTCGCCATCGGCGAATACCCCATGGGCTGGGTGGAGGCGTTCTTCGGCTGGCTGAACGAGACGGCGTCCGCCGCGCTGCCCGACGGTCTGCTGAAGTCGCTGGTGGTGTCCGGCATCATCGACGGCGTGGGCGGGGTCATGGGCTTCGTGCCGCTGATCATGCTGATGTTCATGATGATCGCCTTCCTGGAAGACTCCGGCTACATGGCCCGCGTGGCCTACATGCTGGACAGGGTGTTCCGCATGTTCGGCCTGCACGGCTGCTCGGTGATGCCCTACATCGTGTCCGGCGGCATCGCGGGCGGCTGCGCCGTGCCCGGCGTCATGGCCGCGCGCACCCTGCGCAGCCCGCGCGAGCGGCTGGCCACCATCCTCACCGCGCCGTTCATGACCTGCGGCGCCAAGCTGCCGGTGTTCATCCTGTTCGTGGGCGTGTTCTTCGCCGAGCAGCAGGCCCAGGCCATGTTCGCCCTTACCCTGCTGGGCTGGGGCATGGCGCTCATCGTGGCGCGTCTGCTGCGCTCCACGGTGATCAAGGGCGAATCCACCCCCTTCGTCATGGAACTGCCCCCGTACCGCCTGCCCACCCTGCGCGGTATTCTCATCCACACCTGGGAGCGCACCTGGCAGTACATCAAGAAGGCCGGCACCGTCATTCTGGCCATCTCCATCCTGCTGTGGGCGGCCATGACCTTCCCGCAGTTGCCGGAAGACAAGACGGCAGCGTTCGAGGAACAGCGCGCGGCCATTACCGCCCAGAAGGAAGCGGTGGAAGCCACGGCCAGGCAGGAAGCCGGTTCCGATGCCTCTGGCGAGGCAGTTGCCGAAGCCCCCGCTGGCGCAGCAGATGCCCCGGCCGGGGAACCCGCCGGTGAGGAAGCCGCCGACGAGGAAGAAAACCCGTTCGACGCGCAGCTTGCCGCCATCGACGCGGCCGAAGCCGCCGCCGGTCTGGAATACTCCATCGCCGGTCGCGTGGGCGTCGCCCTCGAGTCGGTGACCAAGGTGGCCGGGTTCGACTGGCGCACCAACATCGCCCTGGTGGGCGGCTTCGCGGCCAAGGAAGTCATCGTCTCCACCCTCGGCACGGCCTACTCGCTGGGCGAGGTGGACGCGGAAGACGCCGCGCCGCTGGCCGAGCAGATCAAGGCCGACCCGCACTGGACCCCGGCCGCGGCCGCCGCGCTGATGGTCTTCGTGCTGCTGTACGCCCCCTGCTTCGTCACCGTGGTGGCCATCAAGCAGGAATCGGGTTCGTGGGGCTGGGCCATCTTCAGCACCGTGTTCAGCACCATTCTGGCCTTCGGCCTTGCGGTGGCGGTGTACCAGATCGGCACCTCCATGCTGTCCGGCGGCTAGCCGGGCGCGGCCTGGCGGGCCCGCGCCCGCGTTTCCTTCGCAACCACACGGGGCGTCCTTATGGACGCCCCGTTCGCGTTGGGCCGTTGCATCGGAGGGCATGCGTCGACCCGCACTGTGACGGCTTCCGGTCCGGCTCCGCCGCACATGTCCGCTTGCGCGTCGGTATCGTGCCGTTTACATTGGCCGAGTTTCCACTGTGTGGCGCGCCGGGGGGCATGCCGCACAGGCGAGGGACGCGCGGGGACAAGCTTTCGGGGGGGGGACGACGCCATGCGGAGCGACCGTAGCATCAAGGCGCAACTCAGGTTCTATTCGCTGCTGCTCATCCTGCTGCCGCTCGGGCTGGCATTGGCCGTGTTCTACGGCGTGCTGCGCACCGAAGGGCTGAGCAGGGCCCAGCGCGACATGCAGGCGGAACTGCGCCACCACCGTTTCGACGTGGAGCAGTGGCTGGCCTACCGCCTGGCCGACGTGGCGCACGTGGCCCGCACCGATGCGGTGCGCCGCGTGGACCTGCCCGCCATGACGCGTGACTTTCACGCGTTTCTCGACGCGCACGGCGACTTCCGGTCGCTGGTCTACGTGGACGCCACCGGACGCACCACGCTCGACCTGGACATGCCCGAGGGCGGGGTGGACCTGTCCGACCGCGAATACTACCTGCGGGCGCGGCAGGGGCAGCCGTTCATTTCGCGCGTGCTGGTGGGGCGCACTTCCGGCAAGCCCATCGTGATCTTTTCGGCGCCGGTGCTGGACCCGCAGGGCGACTTCGCGGGGCTGGTCTTCGGCTCCGTGCGCATCGACGCGCTGCTGGACATGGTCAGCAGCCTGCGGCGCACCCCCGTGGACCCGCCCTTTCTGGTGGACGCGGCCACCGGCGTGCCGCTGTCGGCCCCGGAAGGCGCGTCGCCCATCCCGCTGCCGGATCGCGCCGCCCTGGCCGATGGCCCCACCCCCTATCCGAATCGCGACGGTTCTCCCGTGCTGGGGGTTGGCCTGCCGCTCAAGAACGGTGAATGGCTGCTGGTGCAGGAGCGCGCCGTGGCCGACGTGCTGGGCGACATGCACCGCCTGCTGCTGCTTCTGCTGGCGCTGTCGGGCGCTACCATCGCCGTGCTCACGCCCTTCCTGCTGCGCCTTGCCCGGCGCGTCACCGAACCCATCGAGGGCATTTCCGCCATGTCCGAGCGGATCATGGCGGGCGAATACGGCAGCGCCTGCCCCGGCCTCGACGTTGCCGCCATGACGCCGGAACTGGAGCGCCTGTACCGCAACTTCTGCCGCATGGCCGAGCGCATCGGCACGCACGTGGGCGAGCTGGAACGGCTTTCCGGCACCGATGCCCTGACGGGCCTCGCCAACCGCCGCCTGCTGGCCGACGAGGGCGCGCGCATCGTCAGCATCTGTCGCCGGGCGGGGCACCCGTGCGCCTGCCTGATGCTGGATCTCGACCATTTCAAACATATCAACGACGTGTACGGGCACGCCACCGGCGACGAAGTGCTGCGCAGGCTGGCCGCCGCCATCGCGGCCACGGTGCGCTCGTCCGACTTCGCGGTGCGCATGGGCGGCGAGGAGTTCGCCATCATCGCCCCCAATACCGACGCCGCCCACGCCATGGTGCTGGCGGAACGCATCCGCCAGGCCGTGGAGCGCATCGACCTGCGCCGGGGGGGCATGGCCGTGCCCGCCACCATCAGTGTGGGCGTGGCCGACATGTCCGGCGGGCAGCGCTACGGCGCGGGACCGCTGGAGGACCTGCTGGCCAAGGCCGACCACGCGCTGTACCGGGCCAAGCAGGAGGGGCGCAACCGGGTGTCGCCGTGGGTGGAGGATTCCCCCGGCCGGGCGGCGGGGGGCGCGGGGCACGCCCCGCCGGACGCCCCCGACGCATAGGACGCCCCCGAGACGCATGGGACACAGAGGCCGCACGGGATTATGGACCGCACGGGACGCCCATGCGTGTCGCGTGAACGTGAAAGGACGGCGTCCCCGGGTGGGGACGCCGTCCTTTGCATTCATGACCCGCCGTGCGTTCCGGCCCGTGGGGCCGGGCAGTCCGGACAGGCGGCGCGCTAGCAGATTTCGACCAGTTCGATGTCGAAGGTCAGGTCTTCGCCGGCTAGCGGGTGGTTGGCGTCGAGGGTGACGTGCTCTTCGGTGACGTCGGTGACGGTGACGTCAAGTTCGCCGTCGTCGGTCATGAGCTGGAGCATCAGGCCCACTTCGGGCTCGATGTGCGGGGGCACCTGGTCGCGCGGCACGGTGATGACCATTTCCTCCACGTGTTCGCCGTAGGCTTCGGCGGCGGGAATGGTGACCTTCACCGACTGGCCCTTGCCAAGGCCGATCACGGCCTTTTCGAAGCCGGGGATGAGCATGCCTTCGCCCAGGGTGAATTCCAGCGGTTCGCGGTCGCGCGAGGAGTCGAATTCGGTGCCGTCGTCCAGCGTGCCGGTGTAGTGGACGCGGACGGTATCGCCGTTCTTGAGTGCCATTTGGGGCTCCTTGAGGGAGAATCTGTGGTGGGTGTCCGCCAGCCATGTCGGAGAACGCGGCGGCCGGGCGGACCCGTGGACCATCGCCCGCCGGGTGCGGAATGTCAAAACTTATTCTGGCGCGGGGCCATGCCGGGGCGGTCCTGCCCCGTCGCGGCGGGCGCATCCCACCCAGCGCACAGCAGCGCGGCGGCGCGGCACAGCACCTCGGTCCCCACGGGCAGGCAGGCCTCGTCCGGGGCAAAGCGCGGGTTGTGCACCGGGGCCACGCCCGGCCCGCCGCACCCCACGAAGAAGAAGCACCCCGGCACGCGTTGCAGGAACATGGAAAAATCCTCGCCGCCCATGGTGGGCAACGGCTCCACCACGTGCTGCGGCCCCACGGCGTCCAGCGCGGCCCGGCGCACCACGGCCGCCGCGCGCGGCTCGTTGATCACCGCCGGGTGGCACCAGTGGAAGTCCAGCCGGTGCGTGGCTCCCATGGCCGCGCACACCCCGCCCGCCACCTGGTTGATGCGCTGCTCCCACAGGTTGCGCACCTCAGGCGCAAAGGCCCGCACCGTGCCCGCCATGTGCGCCTCGCCGGGGATGACGTTGTACGCCGTGCCCGCGTGCAGCTCGCCAATGGTCAGGATGACCGGCTCCAGCGGGCTGGTCATGCGGCTGACCACCCGTTGCAGCGCGCCCACCACCTGGGTGGCCGTTTCCAGCGCATCCACGCACAGGTGCGGGTTGGCGGCGTGCCCTCCCTTGCCCAGCACCGTCAGTTCAAAGCGGTCCATGGCCGCCATGAGCGGGCCGGGCTTCACCCCCACGGAACCGGCGGGCAGTTCGGGCCAGACATGCGCGCCAAGGCACACGTCCACCTTCGGAGCGTCCAGCACGCCCGCGTCGATCATGGGCTGCGCGCCGCCGGGGCCTTCCTCCGCCGGTTGGAACAGGAACAGGATGCGCCCGCGCAACGCGGTGGGGCTTTCGGCGGCAAGCGCTGCCAGCACCCGCGCCGCGCCCAGCAGCATGGCCATGTGCATGTCGTGCCCGCAGGCGTGCATGCGGCCGGGGTGTTCCGAGGCGTAGGGAAGCCCCGTGGCTTCGGTGATGGGCAGGGCGTCCATGTCGGCGCGCAGCATCACCGTGGGGCCGGGCCGCCCGGAATCGAGCAGGGCGGTGACGCCGGTTCCGGCGATGCCGGTGCGCACGGGCAGCCCCAGCGCGGCCAGTTCTTCAGCCACCAGGGCGGAGGTGCGCACCTCGTTGAAGCCGGTTTCGGGGATGCGGTGCAGACGGCGGCGCAGTTCCACGATGTGCGGTGTGGCAGCGCGGACGCGGGCGGAAAGGGAATCCATGAAGTCTCCTGCCGCATCCCCGGAAGGGGGCGGCGGTATGCGGTGCCGCTGCCCCTGCGGGAGCACGGCCGATGACGCCGCGCCACGTCAGTCCGCAGTCCGGAAGGTGGCGTGGAGAGGATGGCGCGGGGCACCACGGCAGTGCCGCGCTGCCGTCATGGAGGCGGCCGGATGTGCGGCTTTGGCGTTGACAATCCGCGTCCGCAGGGTTAGTGGTACCAATCAGTACCACGCATGAGGTTTCCTTCGTCCCGCACGGGACCCGGTGCCGCCCTGGCCAACAACTGCCAAGGCGCACGGAGCGGGCGAAGAAACGCCACGGACGGTGCACGGGCACAGTGTAGCGCAAGGCGGCATCGCCGTCAGCCCCGCCGCCGTATTGCCGTCCGGCGGCCCTCATGCACCGGTACCCCGCCGCGTTCCGGCGGGCTTTTGAAAGGATGCGCATGGAACTCATTCAGGCATTGCGGAAGTTCGGCTTCACCCAGCAGGAATCGTTGATGTACCTCACCCTGCTGCGGCACGCGGGCCAGAATCCCATGACCGGGTACGAGGCGGCCAAGGCCGCCGGAATTTCGCGCTCCAACGCCTACGCGGCGTTGTCGAGCCTGGTGGAGAAGGGCGGGGCCGTGGTGGCCAGCGGCGACACCAGCCGCTACATGGCCATCCCGCGCGAGGAACTGCTGCTGAACCTGCGGCGCGACGCCGAAGGCACGCTGGCCTTCCTTGAAGCCCACCTGCCCGAGACGGAGCCCGACGAGACGCCCTACCTGACCGTGGCGGGGCTGCGCAACACCGAGGACAAGATCCGCAACATGCTGCACCTGGCGCGGCTGCGGGTGTACGCCTCCATGCATGCGGACAACGTGGCGCTGTTCCGGCGCGAGTTCGACGACTGCGTGGCGCGGGGGCTGAAGGTGGTGCTGCTGTCCAACGCTGATCCGGGCATCGCCGGGGCCACCTTTCTGAAGAACCAGGCGGGCAGCGGCCACGTGAAGCTCATCGCCGACACCAGCGAGGTCATCGCGGGCCTGCTGGAACCGGGCGTGAGCGGGCGCTGCCTGTATTCGCGCAACGAGCACCTCGTGTACCTGATGCGCGAGGCCATACTGCACGAAATGGAGCTGATCCGCATCCGCGCGGCCATGCCGGGCGCAGCAGCGGACCCCGTTTCGGACAACTGACGCACCACCGGACCGGGCCACGCGCCAACGCGACCCGCGCACCGGAAACACGACGGAGACCTTCATGCCCAACGTCCGTTCCACGTACACCGATGCGGTCGGCTTCTTCGGCCGGACCACGCCCGAAGAACTGGTGGCCGCCTACGGCAGCCCCCTGTACGTTTACAGCGAGGATATGCTGCGCGCGCGCTGTCGCGAGATGAAGGCCCTTTCGTCGCACCCCGGCTTTTTCGTGAACTATTCGGCCAAGGCCAACACCAACCTTTCCCTGCTGCGCATCGTGCGCGAGGAAGGGCTGGTGGTGGACGCCATGTCGCCCGGCGAAATCCACGTCAACAAGGCCGCCGGGTTCACCCCGGACCAGATCCTGTACGTGTGTAACAACGTGTCCGAGGCGGAACTGGCCAACGCCGTGTCGCACGGGCTGCTGGTGAGCGTGGATTCGCTGTCGCAGCTGGACACCCTGGGCAGGGTGAACCGGGGCGGCAAGGTGATGGTGCGCTTCAACCCCGGCATCGGAGCGGGGCACCACCAGAAGGTGGTCACGGCGGGCAAGGCCACCAAGTTCGGCGTGGACCCGTCCGACGCCTCGCTGGCCGAGTTGCGGGCCATCCTGGCCAAACACGAGATGACCCTGGCGGGCATCAACCAGCACATCGGCTCGCTGTTCCTTGAGCCGGAAGGGTACGTGGCGGCGGCGGAATTCCTGCTGTCCGTGGCCGAGAAGTTCGACACCGTGGAGGTCATCGACTTCGGCGGGGGCTTCGGCATTCCCTACCGCAAGTACGAGGACCAGCCCCGGCTGGACCTGGCCGCCACGGCGGAACGCCTGCACGCGCTCATCAGCGGCTGGGCGGAACGCACCGGCTACAAGGGCCGCTTCTACATCGAGCCGGGCCGCTACGTGGTGGCCGAATGCGGCCTGCTGCTGGGCACCGTGCACGCCACCAAGAACAACGGCCCCACCCGCTACGTGGGCACCGACCTTGGCTTCAACGTGCTGGCCCGCCCGATGATGTACGACGCGCACCACGACATCGAGGTGTACCGCACGGGCGGCACCCCCGACGCGGCCCTGCATCCCCAGACGGTGGTGGGCAACATCTGCGAGAGCGGCGACATCATGGCCAAGGAACGGCAGCTGCCCGCCATCCAAGAGGGCGACATTTTGGGCGTGCTGGACGCCGGGGCCTACGGCTACGCCATGAGTTCCACGTACAACCAGCGGCTGCGCCCGGCCGAGGTGCTCATCGGTCTTGATGGCCAGCCCCGGCTGATCCGCCGCCGGGAAGAGCTTTCGGATTTGATGGCGTTGTTCCCCGACGCGTAGGCGGCGGGGATGCGCGGGCCCGCTGCTGTCGGAATCCGTACTCGTTGCGGTCGCCATCCGTAGGGCTCGTGCTTCGCTGCATCAAGCCCGCACCAGCCAGCCGCGTCGCCAAGCCGGCGCGGCGTGTAAGGAAGAAGACGGGAATAACGGGAAGTTATGCAGGGTTTGAACTCTGGAGCTAACCCCTAAGGGAGTTAGCTGATTTCCACCCCGTCCAGCACGTCGAGCATGCGCCGCAAGGGCGCGAAGGCGGCGTCGGGCGGATTACGCAGATTTTCGATGGGCGGCACCACGCCGCTCACCGGAAAACCGGACAGCATGGCTACCGCCTCCATGTTGTCCCGCACAAGGTCCGGGGATGCGGAACGTTCCTTGGTGTGAACGAAAACGATCCCTGCCGGTTCCATCCCTCTCCGGACCAGCGCCTCCACCGAGAGGAGCGTGTGGTTCACGGTGCCCAGCCCCGCCCGCGCCACCAGCACGGGACGGGCGTCGGCGGCCCGGATGCAGTCGATGCACAGGGCCTCCGGCGTGAACGGCACCATCAGACCGCCCGCGCCTTCAAGGATCAGTGAGGCGTGTTCACCGCGCAGACATGCCAGACTGCGCACCAGGTCTTCCGTCTCCACGCCGCGCATTTCGTCCCGCGCGGCGTGGAGCGGAGCCTTAGGCGCCGCGAAGCACCACCCCACCGCCTCCGCCGGGTCGCGCCCGGCCAGTTCCGGAACGTGCCGGTACACGAAGGCCGCGTCGCTGTCCGTGTCGTACGGGTTTGTGCACCCGGTCTGCATGGGCTTGGCGTAGAAGGGCCGCTCCCCCCGCGCGAACAGTTCGCGAACCAGCAGCATCGAAACCACCGTCTTGCCCACGCCCGTGTCCGTGCCCACCACGAACAGGGCGCGGGAGGGGGGGATGTTCATTGCGTTCATGATTGATCTCCGGGGGCACCGCCCCGCTTTGCTTCCTCTTCTTTCCACGCGCGGGTCAGCAACTCCACGCAACGTGCCACGTCGTCCACCCGGTGCAGGGCGGTAAGCCCCAGGCGCAGCACGGCCGCGCCGCGCCCCACGGTGGGATGGCGCGCGGCCAGGGCCAGCACGCCGGGGCCGCCGTCGTCCGGTTCGCGCAGTTGCGCGGCAAGCCGCGTGCAGCGCTCCTCGTCGCCCACATCCACGCAGACCACGTGCGCGCCCTCGCGCACCGGCACGCCTTCGGCGCGCAGCCCGGCGCGCAGGGCCGCGCCCAGCGCGGCAAGGTGGTGGCGGCGGTCGTCCAGCCGGGGCAGCAGGTCCAGCAGGGCCAGACAGCAGGCGGCGTGCGCCTCGGGCAGGGCGGTGGAATGGATCACCGGGGAGGCTAGGTTTTCCAACGCATTGCGGGTACCGCGCGGCAACAGCAGAAATGCCCCGAACAGCCCCAGCGCCTTGCCCAGCGTGCCCACGGCGGCGTCGGCCACGCCATGCGCCCGGCCGCGCCCGCCCGTGCCCAGAGCGCCGAAGGCGTGCGCCTCGTCCACGATGACGAAGGCCCCGTGCTCGCGGACCACCGCGCCAAGGCGCGCCATGTCCGGCAGGGTGCCGTCCATGCTGTACAGCGATTCGGCCAGGATAACGGGCTGCGGGGCCCCCGTGTCGGCGGTCGTCCCGCAGGCGGGCGGGACGCCGTTCCCTCCGTCGGCCTCGGCCCGCCACGCGGCCAGACGGCGCGACAGGTCGTCCATGTCGCCGTGGCGGTGGGTGTGCAGCCGCGCGCCGGTGGGCGGCAGGGCGTGGGCCATGCTGGCGTGCACGCGCCGGTCCAGGAACACGGCATCGCCGTGCCCCAGCAGCCCCCACAGCAGGGCAAGATTGGCCTGGTAGCCGCTGGGCAGGAACAGGCATTCGGCGTAGCCGAAGTAGTCGGCCCAGGCGGCCTCCGCCTCCGCCGCCAGGGCTGTGTGCCCGGCGGCCAGGCGCGAGGCCGTGCCCGAGGGCGCGTGGCGCGCGAAGCAGGCGGCCACCGTGGCCCGCCATTCCCCGTCGGCGGCCAGGCCGAGGTAATCGTTGCCCGCGAAATGCAGCAGGGGACGGCCATCCATGCGCACCAGCGCCGGAGAGGGGGAATCCGCCTTCCTGGCGGTCACGCTGGCTCCGGCGAAGGGTGCGGAAGGGGCGGACGCGGGCAGTCCTTCCAGCAGCGGGGCGCTGCGACCAAGCCCGGCGGCGCGCAATTCCCCCACCCGCAGGGCCAGACGCGCGGCCAGCAGGCCGGGCGTGGCCAGGTGTGGCGCGGTGGGAATGTCGTCCGCCAAGGCGGCGGTCAGGCGGTTCTGGTCAGCCATGCGAAGGTCTCTTGGTAGCGGGCGGCGAGGACGTCGCCGTTGAAGCGGGTGTCGTAGTTCGTGCGCCCGATGGTCAGGGTGGCGGTCATGCAGGTGCCCATTGTCGCGGTGTCGCCGCCGAACCCGTGCGGTGCGGGCGTGATGCTGGTGGCATAGGTGGCCGCACTGTCGCTTTCGGCCAGCAGATCGGCCCGGATGTACAGAGCACCATGCAGTGCTCCGGCGGACGGCCAGGTGCATTCATCTGCCGTCAGCAGGAAGGCGTGGCGGGCGAATCCGGCTGCCCAGCGGGCGTGCAGGGCGGCCAGTTGGGCCATGGCTTCCAGCCCCTGCCATGCGGGGGCGCTGGTGAAGGCGCGACGGGCCGTGGCCGCCGCCGCGTCGCAGTGGTCCACCCGGTCCAGCAGCAGGAAGCGGGCGGGGGTATTTTCCGGCAGGGCGGCGACGATGGGTGTCACAACCGCACCACCAATGCCGCGTTCTGCCCGCCGAAGCCGAAATTGAGCAGCAGCCCGATGGAGCCATTCCCGTTGCCGGGCAGGGGGCGCGCCTCGCGCACGAAGTCCAGTCGGTCGCTTTCCGGCGCGGACAGGTTGCGCACCGGCGGCAGAAAGCCGTCAGCTGCGCAGGCCAGCAGCACTGCCAGTTCCACCGCGCCGCAGGCCGAGGCGCAGTGCCCGGTCCACGACTTCACGGCGGTGACGGCGGGCGCGTGGCCCGCGTCGGCGAACATCCGTTCCAGCAGGCGGATTTCTGCCGCGTCGTTGAGTACGGTGCCGGTACCGTGGGCGGCTACCCAGTGCACGTAGCCGGGCGACAGGCCCGCCTCGGCCAGTGCGCCGCGCACGGCGGCCTCGGCCCGGCGGGCGTCGGGCTCCGGCGCGGTCAGGGCGTGGCCGTCCAGCGTGGCTCCCATGCCCAGCACTTCGGCCAGCGGCGCGGCCCCGCGCGCCAGCACTGCGTCGCGCGGCTCCAGCACGAAGGCAGCGCCCCCTTCGCCGGGCACGAAGCCGCGCCGCGCGGCGTCGAAGGGGCGGCAGGCGTGGTGCGGGGCGGCGGCATCGGCGGGGTTCAGGTCGCGCTGGATGGCCCCGGCGCGGGCATAGCTCAGCAGCCCCCCTTCCGATAGGCGCGAATCGCCGCCCACGGCCAGCGCCGCCGGGGCTAGGCCCCAGCGCACCCGCCGGGCGGCCTCGCCCACGGCCTGCAATGAGGCGGCGCAGGCCGTGCCCAGCACCAGCCCCTCGCCCCGGATTCCGCAGCGCATGGCCACGGCCGAGGCGGCGGTGTTGGGCAGCCAGCGCAGCATCCACAGGGCGTCCAGGCCGGGGTGTTCCAGACCGGGCGCAACGGTGCTGTCCCCGGTGCGTGGGGCGCACGCGGCGGGGAAGTCTGCCCCCACGTCCATGTTGGGGCCGCTGGCGGCCACCAGTGCGGTGTCTTCAGGGAAGGGCTGCGGATGCGGGGCGTCGCCGTCCGTCGCCACGCCCGGCATGCCGGGCGTGGCGGTGCAGGCGTATCCGGCCTGCCCGGCGGCGGCCAGGGCCGCCGCCAACGCCAGCAGTCCCCCGCGCGAAAGATAGCGGCGGTGTCGCCAGCGGCCCGTGGCGGCCGCCTCGTCGAAGTCCCGCACCGGGGCACATGCCGCGCCGGGCAGGCCAGCGGCGTGGCGGAACGGGCTGTACCCCTCGCGGATGGCGCGCGCCATGTCCCGCGGGGTGTGCCCCAGCGGGGTCACCGCGCCCGCGCCGGTGATGACCACACGACGGGAATGATGAGGGGGAGAAGAGAAAGACTGCATATGTCTGGCTGGCAGGGGAGCAGGCGATGCCGCTCAGGCCGATGTACCCGCGTGCCGGGCAAGGCTCCACGCCACATACGCCGCCACGTCGCCGATGGTCAGTACCGGCGGCGCGCCGGGCACGCGCACGGCGGCCAGCACCTCCGCCACGCGTGCGGCGGACAGGTGCGGGTATTCCCGCGCCAGCCGGGCTTCGGGGGCTTCGCCGGTGCGTTCCGCCTCCAGCACGTGGATGCGCAGGTCGGTGAGAAAGGCGGCGGCGTCGCGCACCGGAATGGCGAAGCGGCGATTCAGCCCCGCGCCGATTTCCAGCAGGTCGATGGATTCGCAGGGCAGATCGGCCATCAGCCGGGTGGAGGGCGACAGGGTGGCGGCGTCCACGTCGAAAATGGGCGCCACCAGCGTGGCTATGGCCGCCGCGATGTCGTGCGGTTCGTGTCGGATGTGTTCGGGCATGGTGTTTCTGCCTGTGGGTAATGATGGGAAGTGTGGCGGCTGGTCCCGCGCCGGGATGCGCGCCAGCCGGGGCAGCCGGTCCAGCCTGGCCAGTTCATGCAGTCGGGCCGGTCGTGCGCATGGAAGGGTGGATCAGCCCGTCGGCTTCAGCGCGCCGAAGCCGCCGTCGCAGGTCAGGGTGGTGGCGTTGATGGCCGTGGCCGGGGCGGATAGCAGAAAACGCAGGGTCTGCACGGCCTCGGTAACGGTCACCGTGCGCCCGGTGGGCGGCAGGGGGGCGTTTGCGGCGCGGGATTGCAGGAACGGCGCGCCCCGGCCCGCGTCCAGCCAGCCCAGCCGCAACGAGCCGGCGGTGACCCCGCGCGGGGCCAGTTCCACGCCCACGGCGCGGTACAGGGCCTCCCCGGCCAGCTTGGCGGCGGCGTAGTAGCCCTGTCCGGGCGCGGCGCGCTCGGCGGCGGAGGACGAGACGAACACGCACCGCCCGTCGCGCGCTGCCAGCATGGCCCGGCTGACGGCCCGCAGCAGCCGGGCGCGGAAGGCGATGTCGCGCGAGGCCCACAGGTCGATGGCGGCGGGGTCGGCCCCTGCCAGCAGGCATTCGAAGCGCGAGTGCAGCAGGTCCACGAACAGCCGGGGCGCGGCCCCCAGCGCCGCGCGGGCGCGTTCGGGCAGGGTTTCCGGGGTGTCGTCTTCGGCGTCGTCCCCTTCTGCCGCCGCTGGCGCGAAATCTTCGTGCGCGCCACCACGTTCCGGTCCGCGCGCGCACAAGGGCAGCACCGCCGCCTCCGGCAGGGCCGCGCGGATGCGCGCCGCGCCCGCCGCATCGCGCGCGGTGAGGGCCACGGCCATGCCGTCGGCGGCCAGCGCCGCCCCCAGGGCCAGCCCCAGTTCGCACGAGCCCCCGGCGATGAGCACGGGGCCGCGCATAGGGGAATCCTGCGGGGGAGCGCCAGCTACCATGCCAGCACTCCCGTCACCAGCGGAGCCGACTGTGCGGCCCCGGACCTTGCGGCTGCCGTGGCGTCCTCCAGTGCGTGCAGCGAGCAGCGCAGCCCGTCGTCCGTGCATTCCATGCGGAAGGTGTAGTCGCCCGGCGTCACGAAGCGCCGGAAGCGGAACCCGCGCACCGCGCGCGGCGGTCCGGAAAACGGAAAGGGCCGCGTTTCATGGTCCCCTTCACCCCGTTCGCCGTTCCGGCCCGCATTCGCGTCGTGCCCGTGCATGGCGGAATGCGGAGGGACACCGGCGGACACGGCCAGGGGCGTCGCCAGCGGTGCTGGCTGTCGCCCGGCCTGCCTCCCTGCCGGTGCCCCTCCGTCCCCCCGAGTGCTCTCGTGGGCCCAGCGCGACGCTTCGTCCGCAAAGGCCTGCACGATGCACGACCCGGGCGCCACGGAGGCGCCGGGGAAATGATCCGCGAACAGCGGGTGGGCCGGGTCGAAGCGGAACACCCCGCTCCGCACGGTTCCGCTGCCTTCCTGCGCGGCGGTCATGCCGACCCCGGCACGTCCAACCCGCCGGTGGCGCCATGCTCGGTCACGGCGCGGATGGCCTCGCCCGTGGCGTCCACCAGCAGGTCGATCTCCTCGTCGGTGATGGACAGCGGCGGCATGAGCACCATCACGTCGCCCAGCGGGCGGATGATCACCCCGCGCCGCCGGGCTTCCAGCGTGACGCGGTGGCCGATGCGTTGGGCCAGGTCGTAGCCTTCCTTCGTGCCCCGGTCTCGCACCAGTTCGATGCCGGTCATCACCCCGCGCTGGCGGATATCCCCCACGTGGGACAGGCCGCGCAGCGTTTCCAGCCGGGCGGCCAGCCGGGCGATCTTCGGTTGCAGCCGTTCCATCACCCGCTCTTCGTCGAATACGTCCAGCGAGGCCAGCGCCGCCGCGCAGGCCAGCGGGTTGCCGGTGTAGGTGTGGCCGTGGAAGAAGGTGCGCAGTTCCTCGTGGCGGGCCAGAAAGCCGTCGTGCACCCGTTCGGTGGTGAGGGTGGCGGCCAGCGGCAGGTAGCCGCCGGTGATGCCCTTGGCCAGACACAGAAAGTCGGGGGTCACCCCTTCCTGCTCACAGGCGAACAGGGTGCCGGTCTTGCCGAAGCCCACGGCCACCTCGTCCGCCACCAGGAACACCCCGTGCGCGTCGCACAACTCACGCACCCTGCGCAGCCAGCCGGGGGGCTGCAACAGCATGCCCGCCGCTCCCTGCACCAGCGGCTCCACCACGGCGGCGCACAGTTCGTGCCCGTGGCGGGCGAACAGCGTTTCCATGTGGGTGATGCATTCCCGCTCGCACGCCCCGGCCTGCCGCCCGAACGGGCAGCGGTAGCAGTGGGGGCTTTCGGCCTTCACCGTGTCGAACAGCAGCGGCGCATAGATGGAGTGGAACAGGGCCATGCCGCCCAGGGCCACGGCCCCCACGGTGTCGCCGTGATAGGCGTTGCGCAGGCTGAGAAAACGGGTGCGCCGCGCATCGCCGCCGATTTCTGCCGGGGCCTGGCGGTGGAACTGGAAGGCGATCTTCAGCGCCACTTCCACCGACGTGGACCCGCTGTCGGAATAGAACACCCGCGTCAGCCCCTGCGGGGCGATGGCGGCAAGGCGCGCCGCCAGTTCTATGGATGGCTCGCTGCCAAGGCCCAGCAGGGTGGTGTGGGCCACCTTGTCCAGTTGCGCGCGGACGGCCGCATCCAGCCGGGGGTGGCGATGCCCGTGCACGTTGGTCCACAGCGAGGACACGCCGTCCAGGTAGGACGCGCCGTCGGTGTCGATAAGCCGGTTGCCCTCGGCGGCGGCGATGATCAGCGGGTCGGCGGCCAGCCAGTCGCGCATCTGGGTGAACGGGTGCCAGACGTGGGCCTTGTCCAGCGCGCGCAGCCGCTGCGTCGCGGCGGTGGGCGTAATGGCTTCTGCGGGCATGCCGTTTGCCGTCTTCCGTTCGCTCATGCCCGCGCCTCCCCGCCGTTGGCGGCAAGGCCCCCCACGCCCAGCGCGGCCAGCATCTCCATGTCGTCGGCAAGGGCGCGGCCCGCCGTGGTCAGGTAGTTGCCCACCATCAGGCCGTTGGCCCCGGCGGCGAACACCCACGCCTGCCACGGGCCCAGCGTGGCCTCGCGCCCGCCGCAGACCAGGACGTCCCGCGCCGGGTGCAACAGCCGAAACACGGCGATGGTCCGCAGCGCCTCCATGGGCGGCAGCGGACTGCGGT
Source organism: Desulfovibrio sp. A2 (assembly GCF_000226255.1). Lineage (GTDB taxonomy): Bacteria > Desulfobacterota > Desulfovibrionia > Desulfovibrionales > Desulfovibrionaceae > Cupidesulfovibrio. Next base: position 27,903 of record NZ_AGFG01000028.1, on the reverse strand, counting down.
GGCCCAGCCGTGTGCCCGGAATGGGATGCAGGAAGTTCAGCGGGATGGAATCAACGTCCAGTTCGCGCAGGGTAAGGGCCAGTTCCACACGTTGTTCCCACGTTTCGCCAAGGCCCAGAATGCCGCCGCAACAGGTGCGCAGCCCCGCCCGCGCGGCCTCGCGCACGGTGGCGAGGTCGTCGTCGTAGGGGTGCGTGGTACATACCTGCGGGAAAAAACTTCTGGCCGTTTCCAGATTGTGGTGGTAGCTGGAAATGCCTGCGTCCTTAAGGCGGAGCGCTCGTTCCCCGGGGTTTCCGGACCCCGGCGCGAGTTGCCCCAGCGAGGCGCACAGGCCGATGTCCACCCGTTCGCGCAGCAGGCGCGCCGCATGGCAGACCGCGTCGAATTCCCGTTCCGAAAGGGCGTTGCCGCTGGTCACGATGCCGAAGCGACGCACCCCGGCGCGGGCCAGTTCTTCCGCATGGCGCAGCAGCGCGTTCGGGCCAAGCAGCGCATGCACCGGAGCGCCCGTGTCGTGGTGCGACGACTGGGCGCAGAAGGCGCAGTCCTCGCCGCAGCGGCCCGACTTGGCGTTGACGATGCCGCAGGTGGTCGCCAGCGGCCCCTTGCGGGCCGAACGCACGGCCTGCGCCACGGCCAGGATGTCCAGGATGTCGGACGCGGGCAGCCGCGCCACGGCGAGCGCCTCTTCCCCGGTGATGCCGCAGGGAATGGAGGGGGCCGCCGCGTGGGCGCGGCCGGGCGATGCGCACGGAGTCTCCGTTCCGGGGGGAATGGTGTCCGAAAGGCGCGCGCGCAGACGTTCCAGCAGGGGGTTCATGTACCGGTATCGCTCCTGTTGAATGGCAGTTCAGGGCGAGTAGCGGGCGTGTTCCTTTTTGTCAACCAAACAATTGCCTAGTGGTTTACAATCGCCGTGGACACTGACAGGACGACCACGAAGGGGCGGGTGTTCGCCATGTTGCTCGAAGCGGGCGGCAACTGGCGATCCGGAGAGGAACTTTCGCGGCTGCTCGGCGTGAGCCGGGCCGCCGTGGCCAAGCACGTGCGCACGCTGCGCGGCGAAGGGCACCAGATCGAGGCCATGACCCGCAGGGGCTACCGGCTGCTGGCCGAGGCCGACGTGCTCACGGTGGGCGGACTCCGCCGGGGGCTGCGCACCGTCTGCTTCGGGCAGGGCGACTTCGTCCTGCTCGAACGCACCGACTCCACCAACCGCGAGGCCGCGTTGCTGGCCCTGGGCGGCGCCTCCGAGGGCGCCGTGGTGGTCGCGTCGGAGCAGACCGCCGGGCGCGGCCGCACCGGGCGGCCCTGGGCTTCGCCCGCCGGGGTGGGGGTGTACGTCTCGCTGGTGCTGCGGCCCCGTCTGGCCCCGCAGGCCGCACCGCTGGTCACCCTGCTGACCGCCGTGGCCGTCGCCGAGGCGGTGGCCGAGGTCACCGGCCTTGCCCCGCGCGCCAAATGGCCCAACGACGTTCTGCTGCACGGCCGCAAGGTGTCGGGCAACCTGACCGAGGTGTCCACGGTGGCCGATGCGGTGTCCCACGTGGTCACCGGCGCGGGCATCAACGTGAACACCCGCGTGGAGGACCTGCCCGAAGACCTGCGCGACAAGGCCACATCGCTGGCCATCGAGCTGGGCCGCCCGGTGTCGCGGGTAGAGGTGCTGCGCGCCTTTCTGGAACGCGCCGAGCACTGGTACACGGCCCTGCGCGAGGGCGACCCCGGCCCGGTCATCGCCCGCTGGAAGGAACTTTCCGCCATCGTGGGCACCCCCCTGCGGGTGGGCACGCCGCACGGCGTGGTGGAGGGCCTGGTGGCCGACGTGGACCCAAACGGCCTGCTGCGGCTGGTGGACGCCACGGGGCACGAACATCGCCTGCATGCGGGCGACGTCATTGACAGCAGGCCGTAAGCACCTATCTCTTCGGGGCCGCGACCGGCCGGTGTGACGCACCGGCGCGGGGCGCGGCGGCGCGCCTTGTCGTCGGCCCGCCGGTTTTTCCGGCGCGGCCGTGTGGTTTGGCGCGCCCGGCCCCGGGCGAGGCCAGCCGTGCATGCGCGCGGCGGCGTCCCGTGGCCCGCGCCGGATCATGCCTGCGGGCGGGTGCGACGCCCACCACCGAACCGAACGGACGGCACGAGATGTCGCAACACGCGCGCCCCGGCGGCGACGACGCTTCCTATCGCGGCATCTGGCGGCTGACATGGCCCCAGATGCTGATGATGGTCTTCCACTTCCTCATCGGTTTCACCGACGTATGGGTGGCCGGCCGCATCCAGCCAGAGGTGCAGGCCGCCATCGGCCTTGTTTCGCAGTGCCTGTTCTTTCTGCTGGTGGTGGCCGTGGCCGGGGCCAACGCCGGGGTGGCGGCCATCAGCCAGGCGCTGGGCGCGGGCCTGCTGCCCCGCGCCCGCCGGTACGTGGGCATGGTGCTGGCCGGGGGCTGCACGGTGGGCGTGGGCATCATGCTGCTGGGCCTGGCTACCATTGATCCCTTCCTGCGCCTGTTGCAGGTGCCGGACCCCATCCTGCCGGTGGCCTCGTATTTCTGGAAGGTGTACCTGCTGGGCCTGCCCGCCAACTACCTGTTCACCATCACCGGGGCGGTGTTCCGCGCCCGCAAGCGCATGATCGCGCCGCTGGTGTCCATGGTGGCGGTCTGCGTCGTCAACGCCGGGGCCACCCTGGGCTTCGGCCTCGGGCTGTGGGGCCTGCCCTCCTACGGGTATGCCGGGGTGGCCTGGGCCACCTTCGTGGCCATCATCATCGGGGCCGCGCTGAACATGCTCATGCTGGCCCGCGACAGGGAACTGCTGCAACGCGCCTCGTTTCCCCCGCTGCGGTGGATGCGGCGCGGCGCGCCCTACCTGATCCGCGTGGCCGCTCCGGCGGCCGGTCTGCAGATCATGTGGAACCTCGGCTACTTGGTGCTGTTCGCCATCACCGCCTCGCTGCCTATGGACAGCGTGGCTGCCCTGGCAGGCATGACGGCGGGCATGCGGGTGGAGTCGTTCATCTTTCTGCCCGCGCTGGCCTTCAACATGACTGCCTCCGTGCTGGTGGGCCACCTGCTGGGCGCGGGGCGCAAGCCCGAGGCCATTCGGGTAAGCCTGCGCCTGCTGGTCACCGGCTGCGCCTCCATGAGCGTGTTCGCCGTGCTGCTGTGGCCGTGGACGGCGGACATCGCCGCCTGGCTTGCCCCGGAACCTTCCGTGGCCGCGCAGGTGGTCAGCTATCTGCGCTACAACCTCGTCTCCATCCCCTTCACCGTGGCCAGCATGACCCTTGGCGGGGTCATGACCGGCGCGGGCGCCACCCTGTATTCCTTCCTGGTGTACGGTTCGGCCACGTGGTTCGTGCGGCTGCCGCTGGCATGGATCATGGGCCACATGGTGTGGAAGGATGCGGCGGGGATCTTTCTTGCCATGTTCATTTCCCAGGTGTTCCAGTCTTCGGTCATGCTGTGGCTGTTCTACACGCGTGACTGGAGCCGGTTCAGCATGATCCGGCGCAACGGCCGCACGGCCGCGCCACAAGGAGCTGCCTCGCATGACCGACAGTGAGTTGACCCCCGGAGAGTTCCGGCCCGTCTCGCTCGACCGCATGGCCGAGTATCTCGACCTTTTCTCCCGCACGCCGCAGCACGCGTCGGACTACAGTTTCACCAACGTCTGGGGCTGGGCCGAGTATTACGGCCTGGAATGGACCTTTGCGCACGGCCTGTGCTGGCTGCGCCAGACCCGGCCCGAGCCGGTGTGGTGGGCCCCCGTGGGGCCGTGGCTGGACGCCGATTGGAGCAGATGCGCGCTGCTGGGCGCGGGGGCGCGGTTCATCCGCGTGCCCGAGTCGCTGGCCGTGCACTGGCAGCAGACCCTGGGCGACCGGGTGACGCTGACCGAGTCGCGCGGCCAGTGGGACTACCTGTACGGGGCGCAGGACCTGGCGGAGTTGAAGGGCAACAGGTTCCACAAGAAGAAGAACCACGTGAACGGCTTTCTGAAGGCCTACCCGCACGAGTACCACCCCATGACCCCGGACTGCATCGAGGCGGTGCTGGACATGCAGGAGGAGTGGTGCAAGTGGCGCGAGTGCGACGAGTCGCACGCGCTGGTGGCCGAGAACACCGCCGTGCGCCGGGTGCTGGAGCACTGGGACAGAATTCCCGGGCTTTCCGGCGGCGCGCTGTACGTGGACGGCGCCATGATCGCCTACACCGTGGGCGAACGGCTGGACGACGAGACCCTGGTGGTGCACTTCGAGAAGGCCAAGCCCGAGTATCGCGGGGTGTATCAGGCCATCAACAACCTGTACGCGCGCGAGCACGCCATGAGCTTTCGGTACATCAACCGCGAGCAGGATCTGGACGACCTGGGCCTGCGGCAGGCCAAGGAGAGCTACAATCCCGTGGGCTTCCTGAAGAAGTTCGCGGTGGACGTGGCCCCGGCGTAGGGAAAGGATGGGGAGAGGCGCAGGCAGCTTACAGGGTAGCGCGGGTACACTGCGTTCGGAATCCGTACGCGCTGCGGTCGCCATCCGTAATGTTCGCTTCGCTCACATAACGGCTGCCGCTTTTGCCTCCGGGCAGCGTTGAATTTGCGTTTTTGATGCTCACGTACAAAAGTACGTTGCGCTCAAAAACGCAAATTCGCCTTGCCCGGAGGACAAAACTCGTAATTCCTCGCATTGTCCCCGCACCAGCCATCCGCGCCGGAAGCCCGGCGCGGAGTGTAAGGAAGAAAGGCATTTTTTGAATGAGTGGGAAGAGGGCGTGAAGTGGCCATATGTTTCTGGTCAGCTTCTTTGTACCGTCCCGCCCCCCGCCCGTGGTTTGACACCCCGCCGCCGAAGGCAGTAGAAGGGCGCGGCGTCCGCTGGCCCGTGGGGGGCGCGCCATCCGCCCCCATGCGGGGGAATTCCTGGAGGTTTCCATGTCCGATGCCATCCGCGAAAAAGTGCAGGCTGCCCTCGACAAGGTCCGTCCCTATTTGCAGGGCGACGGCGGCGACGTCGAACTGGTGGACATCACCGCCGACGGCGTGGTCCGCGTGCGCCTGACCGGCGCGTGCAAGGGCTGCCCCATGTCGCAGCAGACCCTGAAGGGCGGCGTGGAGCGCATGGTGCTGAAGGAAGTGGCCGAGGTGAAGCGCGTCGAGGCAGTGTAGCCTCCGCGCCGCGCGCCGTTTTCCGCGATTTTTCCGCATCGTTTCCACGCCGGGCGCGTCCGCGTTCCGGATTCGCGCAGCTTTCCTTCGTCACGCCGTCCGTGTTGTGCCGTCATTGTCCGGCTGCCTGCCAGGCCTGACCCGGTCCGACCGGTGCGTGCACGCTTTCCACGCCATATCGACACCCGAAGAACGGGGAGAACATCATGACCAAGGTCGTCACGCGCTTCGCGCCGAGCCCCACGGGGCACCTGCATATCGGCGGGGCGCGCACCGCCATTTTCAACTGGCTGCTGGCCCGCCACTTCGGCGGCACCTTTCTGCTGCGCATCGAGGATACCGACCAGGAACGCTCGCTGCAGGAGTACACCGACTCCATCCTGGCCTCCATGCGCTGGCTGGGCCTGGACTGGGACGGCGACCTTATCTACCAGAGCCGGCGTTTCGACATCTACAACGGCTACATCGACCGCATGCTGGAAACCGGCCACGCCTACTGGTGCGAATGCACGCCCGAAGAAGTGGAGCAGATGCGCGAAACGGCGCGCGCGCGCGGCCTGAAGCCCAAGTATGACGGGCGCTGCCGCGAGCGCGGCCTTGGCCCCGGCCCCGGCCGGGTGGTGCGCCTGAAGGCTCCCCTGACCGGGCGCGTGGTGTTCGAGGACCTGGTCAAGGGCACCCTGGCCTTCGACGCGGCGGAACTGGACGACATGGTGCTGCGCCGCTCCGACGGCGCGCCCACCTACAACATGGCCGTGGTGGTGGACGACGCCACCATGGGCGTCACCCATGTGCTGCGCGGCGACGACCACGTGTCCAACACCCCCAAGCAGGTGCTGATCTATCAGGCGCTGGGCCTGCCCCTGCCGGTGTTCGGCCATGTGCCCATGATCCTTGGCCCGGACAAGAAGAAGCTGTCCAAGCGCCACGGCGCGCGCGCGGTCATCGAGTACGAGCAGGACGGCCTTTTGCCCCAGGCCCTGGTGAACTATCTGGTGCGCCTGGGCTGGTCGTTCGGCGACCAGGAAATCTTCGCGCTGCAAGAACTGGTGGAAAAGTTCACCACAGACAACCTGAACAGCGCGCCCGCCGCCTTCGACCCGGACAAGTTGCAGTGGCTGAACGCCCACTACCTGCGCGAGACCCCGGTGGACGAACTGGCGCGCCTTGCCGCCCCCTTCGTGAAGGCTGAAGGGTTCGACGTGGCCCCGGAACGCTTGGCCGCGCTGGTGCCCCTGTTTCGCGAGCGCGCCTCGAACCTGGCCGAGTTGGCCAGGGTGATGCGCTTCATGTTGGTGGACGCCGCCGCGCTGGAATACGACCCCGCCGCCGTTGCCAAGGCCCTGACCGCAGAGGGCAAGGCCCACGTTGCCGCCCTGCGCGGCCTGCTGGAGACGGCCGAGCCCTTCGACAAGGCCGCGCTGGAGAAGGTGGTGCACGATTACGTGGAGCAGGGCGGCCTGAAGTTCAAGCAGGTGGGGCCGCCGCTGCGCGCGGCCCTGGTGGGGGCGATGGGCGGCCCCGCCCTGCCCGATATCATGGAGTTTCTGGGCCGCGCGGAAACGCTGGCCCGTCTCGACAGGGCCGTGGCGCTGGCCTGACCTTGTTCTGACCGTGTCCTGGTCGGGGCTGGCTGGGGCTGGCTGGGGCTGCCGGGGCTGGCCGGACAGGACGGGGACCGACGCCGTTCAGAAAGGGGCGGAAGATCGTAGTGCCGCCGCAGCGCGGCCGCTCCGTCACAGTGTCGGCTCCGCAACGCCATGCACCGCGGCCCGCGCGCCGGGCGCATCGCGCCTGTGTCGCGGCAATGGCGGCATGCCGGGGCCGCGGAAAAGCGCCGCAAAGCCCGGCATCGCGCCGCGCGCGGGCATGATGCGGAATGAAGCATGCCTTGCAGAGGGGCCGGAAGCGAATGCTTCCGGCCCCTTGTCGTTATGCCGTGCGCATTGGGCCAAGCGCGGGCCTGACGGAACGCGTGCGGATGCCCCGCCGTGCTCTGCTCCCTGTTCCTCCGTTCGGGGGTAGGGGAATCCGGTAAATCGTCATTTGCTTGTTGACATCGCCATTTGCTGGTCGATAAAGTCTGCAATCATCCAAGTGACCGGCCAGCGTCAGGCATTCCGACGCGGAGGCCGGGCGGCGGGGAGCGGCCGCAAGCCGTCCGCAGCGCGCGGTTTCATGCCGGGGGGGCCATGTATTCGGGGATTTCGGTCGACCTGTCGGACATGCTGTTGTCCATATCGGAAGCGCTCGACCTTGCGAGCCCTTCGCTGTCGCAGCATCAGTTGCGGGTCGCCTTCGTGGCGTGGGAACTGGCCGAGGCGCTGGACCTGCCGCAGAAGGACAAGGAGACGCTGTTCATCGCGGCGCTGCTGCACGACGTGGGCGCGCTGTCGCCGGAAGACAAGATGGACGTGCGCGCCTCGCGCGTGGAAAGCATGGACGAGCACTGCGCCGTGGGCGCGGGGCTGCTGGCGCAGGGGCCGGGCCTGGCCGAGGCGGCCGAGGTGGTGCGGCTGCACCACGCCATCCTGCCGGAACTGGAGGTGCGCGGGCCGGACCAGCGGGTGGCCCTGCTGGCCCAGATCGTGCTGCTGGCGGACACGCTTGAACGCTCCATGGACCGGCGCATCTACGTGCTGCACCAGCACGACGACCTCACCGCCGAAATCCGCCGCATGTCCGGCTGCGCCATCGACCGCCGGGTGGTGGAGGCATTCCTGCTGGTTTCCGGCCGCGACGAATTCTGGCTGAACCTCGTCTCACCGCGCCTGTTCGCCTTTCTCAGCGAGCGCAACCCCTGCCGCCGCCTGCAACTGGACCTGGACGGCGTGCGCACGTGGTCGCTGCTGGTGCGCGAGATCATCGATTTCCGTTCTCCGTTCACGGCCACCCATTCGGCCGGGGTTTCCGCCTCGGCCGGGGCGCTGGCGCGGGCCTTCGGCCTGCCGGAGCCCGAGGCGCGGCTGCTGGAGATCGCGGGCAACCTGCACGACCTTGGCAAGATGGTGGTGCCCAACGCCATCCTGGAAAAGGCGGGGCCCCTCTCCGACGAGGAATTCGCCGTCATGCGCCAGCACACCTACCACACCTATCTGGTGCTCAATTCCATGAAGGGGCTTGGCGGCATTTCCGAATGGGCGGCCTTCCACCATGAGAAGCTCGACGGTTCCGGCTATCCCTTCCGCATCGGCGCGGGGGGGCTCAGCATCGGCTCGCGCATCATGGCCGTGGCCGACATGTGCACCGCCCTAGCCGAAGACCGGCCCTACCGGCGGGGCATGCGCCGCGACGAGATCATCGACGTGCTGCGCGACGGCGTGCGCCGGGGCCTGCTGGACAAGGCCGTGGTGGCCACGCTGGAATCGCGGCGCGACGATATCATCGACATTTCCGACGCGGCCCAGCGCGAGGCGCGCAACAAGTTCTCGCGCCATCTGGGGCGTTGAGACGGCGCGGCCCGGTCTGGCCCGGGCCCGGGTGCTGCCGGATGCTGCCTGTCCCGCCAGCGCCCCAGTCCCGCTGATTGCTGATGGCTTTGGACGTCAAAAAGGGGACGCCGTACGGCGTCCCCTTTTTCGTCATCTGTCTGTGCGGGCGAGCTCCGGCCAGCGCCGGGCGGCCCGCGCGCTACTGAACCGGATAGCCGCCGTTGCGCCGCGTGGCCGCATCGCCGCCGTCGTCTTCGTCTTCCTCGTCGTCGAAGTCGTCGTTGCCGGAATCCTCGTCGTCCAGCAGGCTGGCAAGGATGTCCTCGTCCAGATCGTCGTCGTCCTCATCGTCGCCCTCGTCCGGATCACCGCTGCCGTAGGCGCGGTCCATGTCCAGCAGGGGGCCGTCGTCGCGGGTCATCCGGTCCGCCGGGTCGGATGCGAAGCCGTCCCCTTCGTCGTCGCGGGTGAACATGCGCCAGGTCACGCTGCCGTCCTCGTGCTGTTCCGAGGATACGCGCAGGATGGGGGTTTCCTTCCAGATGTAGATCATGGTGTCGTCCGGCCATATCTCGCAGCGCATGTGCGCCGCGATGGCGTGGGCGTCTATGGCTCCGGGGTTCTCGCCAAGGTCTTCCAACTGCTCGCGCAGCAGTTCCTCGACGCGGGCCGCCACCTTGCTGCCGTATTTCATGGGATTGTCTCCTGTGGATGGGGCGCGCGCGCCCGTGGTCACTCACCGCTTACCGCACCCCGCGCACGGCCGCAACAGTCAGTCGCACGCCGGTCCCGGCCCCTCGTCATGGCCTCCTTGTTGTCTTCCCCGTGTCCGGGCGCGTCCCGTTCTTGCCCAGTGGCCCGACGTGTCCTATGCTGCAACCTCCCCACGACAGCAACCAGAGGAACGCCAGTGACCCAGCAGAACCGCCGCATCATCGAACGCCTGCCCCTGTTCGACGGCCTGTCCGACGCCCAGTTGGAGGGCCTTGCGGGCATCGTGGTAGACCGCCGCGTGGACAAGGGACAGATGATCTTTTTCGAATCGTCCCCGGCGGAGGGATTCTACGTGGTGGCCGAGGGCCGCGTGAAGATATTCAAGACCGCGCCAGACGGGCGCGAGGCCGTTATGCACGTGATGGGCCCCGGCGAAACCTTCGGCGAGGTGGCCGTGTTCCAGGGCGGCACCTTTCCCGCCCACGCCATGGCCGTGGAAAACGCCCGCGTGCTGTTTCTGCCGCGCAAGGGGCTGGTGGACCGCATCACCCGCGACCCCACCCTGGCCATGAACATGCTGGCCGCGCTGTCGCGCAAGCTGCGCGTGTTCACCAACAAGGTGGAATCCCTGACCCTGCACGAGACGCCGCAGCGCCTTGCCGCCTACCTGCTGCACGCCAGCGAACTGAAGGGCGATGCCGACACCTTCCGGCTGGACATGGCCAAGGGGGTGCTGGCGGGCATGCTGGGCACCGCGCGCGAAACGCTTTCGCGCTGCCTCGGCAAGCTGGTGGAGCGGGGGGCTGTTTCCGTGGACGGGCGCGAGGTGACCATCGTCGACCGGGATTATCTGCAGGCCTTGGCTGACGGAGACGAGACGCTGTAGCGCCGGGGACCGTGCGCGCGGGCGCGGGGACGCGCGATCCGCGTCCCGCGTCCGTTGTCGGCCCGCCCGGCGGGGAATGGATGCCCGGCGCTTCTCTTCGCCGCGCGCGGCGAATCCGTTGTGGAGGAACGATGCAACACCCTCAGGCGTATGCCTGGGCGCTGGTGCTCATGGTGGCGATGGCGCTGTGCGCCCTTGCCGTTTTCGTGTTTGCGCTGGGCATGCGCCGGTACCCCGGCATGCTCACCTGGGCAGGCGGGGGCTTCATGATGGCCACGGGCATCTTCCTGATGCTGCAACAGGGTGTCTGGCCGCTGCTGCCCAGCGTGATCGGGGCCAACCTGTGCCTGGTGGGCGGCGGCATGCTGGCGGCCGCGGGGTTGCGCCGGTTTCTGGGCAGGCGGGTGCCGTGGCGCGTCTTTGCCGTGGTGCTGGTCTCCCTGGTCTGCTGGGCCTCGTGGTTCACCTGGGTGCGGTTCAGCGTGCCCGCGCGGGTGCTGGTGTTCAGCCTGCACATGCTGGTGGTCTATGCCGACCTGGCACAGGTGGCCTGGCGGGCCTGGCGCACGGGCAGTCCGTGGCCCGCCCTGCTGATCGCGGGCAGCAACGTGGTGTCCGGGGTGTTCGCCGTGGGGCGCGGGGTGGCTGCCCTGTCCGGCGGGCTGGACGCCTTGCCGTCGGTGTTCATCTGGAAGTTCGCGGCTTATGGCGCGTTCGTGGTGGGGCCGCCCGCCGTGGTGATGCATACGGCGGGGTTCCTGCTGCTGGCGGGCTACCGCAGCACGCGGGAGCTGCGGCCAGGAAGGCCCGCCTGAACGTTCGCCTTGCGGATTGCCGAAGCGCCATCCGGTGAAAGCCCTGTCGGCGTAACCTTACGCCGCGCGGCGCGCCGCGGGCAGCAGCACCGTGAAGCGGCACCACTGTCCCGGCTGCGATTCCACGAGAATGTGCCCGCCGTGGTTGCGGCTGATGATGAAGTACGAGACCGAAAGGCCAAGCCCCGTGCCTTCTCCCGGGGGCTTGGTGGTGAAGAACGGCTCGAACACCCGCACCCGCGTCCGCTCGTCGATGCCGGGGCCGTTGTCTTCCACCTCTATGCGCACGTAGTCGGCGTCGGCCCGCCCGTCCCCGATGCCGACAACACCGTCGGCCCCTCCGGGCATGCCCGGCGCGCCGCGTTGCACGCCCACGCGCAGGATGATGCGCGGCGCTTCACCCTCGGGGTAGACCTTCTGCGATATGGCCTGCGAGGCGTTTTTCAGCAGGTTGAACAGCACCTGTTCTATCTCGGTGGCGGCGCATTCCGCCGGGGGCGTGCCGGGGGCGTATTCCCGGACTATGCGGATGTTGCGGAAGTCGTGGCGCTTCTTGAGGTCGTAATCGTTTTCCGCCAGTTCCACGGCCCGGTCCAGCAACGCCGCAAGGTCGCATTCGGCGCGCTCCGCGTCGCTGCGCCGGGCGAAATCCAGCATGTGCCGCACGATTTCGGCGGCGCGTCCGCATGCCTCGCGGATGTTGGTCACCAGCTTGGCCAGCCCGCGCAACTCGAAGTAGTGCTGTACGCGCTCAAGGTCCACGCCGGACATCAGGGCGGCGGCCTCGTTGTCCCGCACGCCGGGGGCAAGGCGGCGTTGCAGGTTCTGGGCGGACTGCGCGATGGCCGAAAGCGGGTTGTTGATCTCGTGGGCCATGCCCGCCGCAACGCCGCCCACGGACATCATCTTTTCCGTTTGCACCATGATCTCGCGCAGTTTCTTCTGCTCGGTCACGTCGCGGATGATGGCGATGAGCCACGGTTCGCCGCGCAGGGTGAACCGGCTGAGGGAAATCTCGCAGTCGAAGGGCGTGCCGTCCGCGCGCAGATGGGTCCACTCGAAGAACTGCGGCTCCCCGGCCAGGGCCTTGGCGATGCGCATGCCCTCCTGCTGCGGCGAGGGGCCGCCCAGCGGTTGCACGGGCGGCGAAAGGTCGCGCGGGGCCATGGAGGTCAACTGGTCCATGGGCCTGCCGAACAGTTCGCAGGCCCTGCGGTTGGCGTCGCGCACCAGGCCGTCGCGGATCAGGAAGATGGCGTCGTTGGCCGCCTCGAACAGCGCGCGGTACTTGCGCTCGCTTTCGCGCAGTTCTTCTTCGGCGCGCAGCCGTTCCGACACGTCGCGCGCGATGCATGAAACGTAGGGCGTTCCGCCGATGTCGTGGCGCTTCAGCGCCAGTTCCAGCCACAGGTCCGCCCCGGGTGCGGGCTGGCGGATCAGGCGGCGTTCTTCGCCGCCCACCGGGGGCGGGCCGGATGGGGGGGGCGTGGCGTGGAGGACGTCGGCCAGGGGCCACGCGCGGTCGCGCGGGCCGTCTTGTGGGGGGCGCTCCGTGAGGCCCGTGAGGTGCGGTTTCCATCCCGCCAGTTCGGGAAACGCCGCCGCCAGCGGGCGGCCGGTCAGGGCCTCCCACGGCAGCCCGGCGAAGCGGCAGGCCGCGCCGTTGGCGTCGAGCACCATCAGGGTGTCGGCGGCCAGCAACAGCACGCCGTCCCCCGCGCTTTCCAGCAGGGCGCGAAACAGTTCCAACTGCTGGATGCGCTCCCGCAGTTCCGGGTAGTAGCTCTTGCGGGTCGAGCCCTGCCCCAGCCCGATGAGCTTTTCCCGCAGCTCGTCAGAACGCTTCGGCATACAGCTCTTCCAGTTCGCGCGCGCCGAGCGGGGCCGGGTTGGTGGAAAGGCAGGGATCTTCCAGGGCCATGCGCGCCAGTTCCGCCAGTTGTTCGCGGGTGACGCCGTACTGCGCGAGGCCCTTGTCGAACCCGGCCCGGCGGCGCATGTCGGAAAGGCGGGCGAACAGCGCGTCGCGCACTTCGTCGTCGGGCGCGGACAGGGCATCGGCAACGCCCAAGGCCTCGGCCACCTTGCGGTAGCGCTGCGGGGCCGCCGTGAAGTTGCGGCGCGCCACGAAGGGCAGCAGCAGGGCGTTGCATTCGCCGTGGGGCAGATCCAGCATGCCGCCCAGGCTGTGCGAAAGGGCGTGCACCGCCCCCAGGATGGCGTTGGAAAAGGCCAGGCCCGCGTTCATGCTGCCAAGGGCCATGCGCGCGCGGGCGTCCCTGTCGTGCAGGTTGTCCAGCACGTCGAACAGGGCCACTCCGATGCCCCGGATGGCCTCCAGGGCGAACATGTCGGTGACGGGCGAGTGGGCGTTGGAGGCGTAGGCCTCCACGGCGTGGGTCAGGGCGTCGAGACCGGTGGCGGCGGTGAGGTCGCGCGGCTTGGTCAGGGTGGGCAGCGGGTCCACCAGGGCCACGTCGGGCACGTTGGCCTTGCTGACGATGGCGATCTTCACCCGGCGCGGCGTGTCGCGGATGATGGCGAACTGCGAGACGTCGGCCGAGCTGCCCGCCGTGGTGGGCACGCAGACCAGCGGGGGCATGGGCTTGGGGATGGCGTCCACCCCCTCGTAGTCCAGAATGTGGCCGCCGTTGGCCACCATGATGCCGATGCCCTTGGCGCAGTCCATGGGGCTGCCGCCGCCCACGGCCACGATGGCGTCGCAGCCTTCGGCGCGGAACAGTTCGCTGCCCTGCATGACCTCGGTATCGCGGGGGTTTTCCGACACCCCCAGAAAGGTCGCGCAGGCGATGCCTTCTTCGCGCAGGGTAGCCAGCACCGTTTCGGTGTGCCCAGCCGCGGCCACGCCGTGGTCGGACACCACGAGGCAGCGCGATGCGCCCAGATTGCGCGCGTGCCGACCCGCCAGGCCAGCCGCGCCGTAGCCGAAGACGAATTCCGGCGCGACGAATTTACGCAGTTCGTAGTCGTTCATGGAACGCCCCCGATGCCGCCATGCGACGCCTTTCCCCAAAGAAAGCGCCGCCAGTGATTCCCCGTATCACCACTGTATGCAAGCCGGGGCCTGTTCGCCACCCTTTTTGTGCGTTTGCCTTGACATAATGTCACAATGGCGAACGGCCCGCGAGCGCGGGCCGTTCGTTGTCTGCGGTGGGTGGATGGCGCGCGGAGCGCCCTGCGGTTTACGCTGCGGACGCTGGCGCGTCAGACTGGCGGTATTGACGCTGGCGCGTCAGGCGAGAGGTATTGACGCTGGCGCGTCAGGCCAGAAGTCTTGACGCTGGCGCGTCAGGCCAGCGGGGTGGGCGCGGGTGCGCCCTGACAGGTCATGACCATCTCGTTCAGCGGCACATTGGTGCCGGAAAGCTCGCGCGCCTTGGCCAGCGCGGCGGTAAGCCCCCGGCAGCAGGGCACTTCCATGCGCAGCACGGTCATGGACCGGATGCCGCTGGTGGCCAGGATGTCGGCCAGCCGCTGGGCGTAGGCTTCGGTGTCGTCGAACTTGGGACAGCCGATGAGCACCACCTTGCCCCTGGCGAAGTGGCTGTGGAACAGGGGCGAGGCCGCGGCCGCGCAGTCCGCCGCCACCAGCACGTCGGCGTCCTTCAGGTAGGGGGCCGTGGGCGGCACCAGGCGGATCTTCAGCGGCCAGTGGCCGGGGCCGGACACCGGGCCTTCGGCCACGGCGAAGGTGGGGGCGTCGGCCTTGGCGAAGCTGCGGATCATGGAGCCGGGGCAGCCGCCGTGGCCGCCGCCATGTCCTGCCGGGCGCGCGCCAAGGCCGTACTGGCCGTGCACGCCGTGTCCGTCGTGCCTGTTGTGGTGGGCATGGTGGGCGTGGTGGCCGCCGGAAGGCGTCTGGGGAGCTTCGGCCCCTTCGGCCCCGTCGCGCTTGCGCACGTGTTCCATGGCGGCGTCTTCGTCAAAGGGCACGGCCTCGCGCTGGATGATGCGCAGCGCGCCCTGCGGGCAACTGCCGATGCACGCGCCAAGGCCGTCGCAAAAGCTGTCGGAAACGATCTTTGCCTTGCCGTCCACGATGGCGATGGCGCCTTCCGCGCAGTCCAGCACGCACGCGCCGCAGCCGTCGCAGCGTTCCTCGTCGATTTCCAGGATGTTCCGGGTGGTCTTCATGTCTGTGATCCTTGCCCGCGGGTTGGAGCGCGGGCGGCCCCGGCTGCCCGTGGATGCGGGATGGGGCCTGTGGGTGATGTCGGGCGTGGCGGGGGTCGTTGCGGTCGCGGTGCCTGGCGGTGCTGTCGGGTGCGTCGCTGATGCCGTGCCCCGGCGTGGTGCGCCGGATTGGTGATGCCGTGCCCTGGCGGGGCGCGCCGGGGCGGAATGGGGGGGGCGGCCCGTGCCGCCCCCCGTCGCTTGCTTCCGTCGTCCGGATATTAGCCCAGAATGGCCTTCAGGTCTTCGTCCGGGGTGGTGATGGGCTTGATGTTGTAGTTCTGCACCAGGAAGTTCAGCACGTTGGGGGTGATGAACGCGGGCAGTGACGGTCCGAGGCGGATGTCCTTGATGCCGAGGGCCAGCAGGGTGAGCAGGATGACCACGGCCTTCTGCTCGTACCACGAGAGCACCAGCGACAGGGGCAGGTCGTTCACGCCGCACTCGAAGGCGCCGGCAAGGGCCACGGCGATCTGGATGGCCGAGTAAGCGTCGTTGCACTGGCCCACGTCCAGCAGGCGCGGAATGCCGCCGATATCGCCCAGTTCCTTGTCGAAGAAGCGGAACTTGCCGCAGGCCAGCGTGAGCACCACGGTGTCCTTGGGGGTCTTTTCCACGAACTCGGTGTAGTAGTTGCGGCCGGGCTTGGCGCCGTCGCAGCCGCCCACCAGGAAGAAGTGGCGGATGGCGCCGGACTTCACCGCGTCGATGACCTGGCCGGCCACGCTCATGACGGTGTTGCGGCCAAAGCCCACCAGCACGTTCTTGCCGGGCGCGTCTTCGGTGAAGCCGGGCATTTCCTGCGCCTTTTTGATCACGGCCGAGAAGTCGTAGTTCTCGCAGTGCACAAGGCCGGGCCAGCCCACCAGGCCGGTGGTGAACACGCGGTCCTTGTAGGAATCCTGGGGCTTCTGGATGCAGTTGGTGGTGAACAGGATGGCGCCGGGGAAGGCCGGGAATTCCTTGTGCTGGTTCTGCCAGGCGGTGCCGAAGTGGCCGTAGAAGTGGGGGTACTTCTTCAGTTCCGGGTAGCCGTGCGTGGGCAGCATTTCACCATGGGTGTAGATGTCGATGCCCTTGCCTTCGGTCTGCTTCAGCAGTTCGTGCAGGTCGCGCAGGTCGTGGCCGGAAACGAGGATGCACTTGTTCTTGCGGTGGCCCAGCGGCACCTGGGTGGGCACGGGGTGGCCGTAGGTGCCGGTGTTGCCCGCGTCCAGCAGTTCCATGGCGCGCAGGTTGGTCTTGCCGCATTCGAGCGCAAGTTCCACCCACTGGCCAAGGTCGCGCTGCACGCCGTCGTACCCGGCGGCCAGGCCCTTGAACAGGAAGGCGAACACTTCGGGGTCGGTCTGGCCCAGCACGGCGGCGTGGTCGGCGTAGGCGGCCAGGCCCTTCATGCCGTAGAGCAGGGTCTGCTTCAGCGAGACGATGTCCGGGTCGCTCTTGTCGGCGGTCAGCGCGGCCACGTCGGCCTGCGCGCCCAGGGCTTCCAGGGTGGCGGCGGGCTGGAACGAGGCAGGGCCGGTGCTGAACGAGGCACCCGCGCGGGCGGCCAGGGCGTTGCGGTGCTTCACGATCTCGTTGATGTACGCCTGGAAGCGGGCCGGATCGAAGTTGACGTTGGTCAGGGTGGTGAACAGGGCCTTGGCCCCGTAGTGGTCGATGGCGGGATCGACGATGCCCTTCTTGCGGGCTTCCAGGGCCACCAGGGCCAGGCCGCGCAGGGCGTAGACCGTCAGATCCTGAAGGGCGGAAACTTCGGGCTGCTTGCCGCACACGCCGATGGTGGTGCAGCCGGTACCCTTGGCGGTCTGTTCACACTGGTTGCAGAACATGGACATGGGGCTCTCCTTTTTCTGGGGTTCATTCTTGTGGCCGAACAGGCCTAAAATCTTCGAAAGGACCATGGCTCGCTCCGTCGTGGTTGTGGTTCGGCGGGGCGGCGTCGTCGGATCGGCGCATCCGCCGCATCCGTCGTGGCCTTTCGCCCCGTCGTTGAGTGCACAATAGTCCGGGGGGGGAAGGCGCGATGTGACGGGCATCAAAACCACGGGGAATTTCGCGCGGAATGTGATTTTTTTTGCCGATGGCGAATGCCCGGCAAACCTTGGTCCGACGGCGAAGCGATGCGGGCATCTTCTTCATGATAGCACCGGGCGCGTGAAGGGGCAGTATTTTTTCGCCGGGCGGAGCATGCAGGACGCCCCCACCGGCCCCGGCGAGCCCCGCCCCTGCCAGTAGGGAACGCGCCGACATGCCGCCCGCAAGATATGCGGGCCGCCGTCTATGCATTCGTGGTGTCAGGATAGAAAGTATCGATTTTACCGGAACTTGGCGGGTGGGCTATCCAGTTGCAAGCCGTCGCCACCGCGCGTGGCCACAGTTTTTCCGCAGGAGGCCCCATGCCCGTTGCCCGACCCGCCGCTGCCTTGGTCGCCGGAGTGGACGTGGGCTCCACCGCCGCCAAGGCCGTGGTGCTCGACGGCGCGACGCGCGCCGTGCTGGGCGTGGCCGTCACCCCCACCGGCTGGAACCCCCGTGAAACCGGCCAGGCGGTGCTGGACGCCGCCCTGCGAGAGGCCGGAACCCGCATCGACCGGGTTGCCCGCGTGGTGGGCACCGGCTATGGCCGCATCTCCCTGCCCTTCCTGCACCGCACCGTCACCGAAATCACCTGCCATGCGCGCGGCGCGCACCACCTTGCGCCCGATACCCGCACCGTGCTCGACGTGGGCGGCCAGGACAGCAAGGTGGTGGCCGTGGACGAGCGCGGAAACGTGCGCGACTTCGTCATGAACGACAAGTGCGCCGCCGGTACCGGCCGCTTTCTCCAGGTCATGACCGGCGTGCTCGACATGACCCTGGACGAGATGGGCGACGCCGCCCTGCGCGGCACCCCCGTGCCCCTCAACAGCATGTGTGCCGTGTTCGCTGAAACCGAAGTCATCGGGCTCATCGCCCAAGGGGTTTCCAAAGACGACCTGGCCGCCTCCATCGTGGCCTCGGTGGCCCGCCGCCTGAAAGCCCTGACCGGCCGCGTGCCCCTGGTGCCCGGCTGCGCCTTTACCGGCGGCCTCGCCACCAATCCCGCCTTCGCCCGCATCTTTTCCGATACCCTCGGCCTTGCCGTCACCGTTTCCGACATGCCCCAGGCCACCGGGGCTCTCGGCGCGGCTCTCATCGCGGCGCAGGATGTGGCGGCGGGGTAGCTGCGGGAGGAAATTCTGACGAGGGGAAAGTGAACAACCACCGAATAACAGTCGTTTTCATGTGCGGATGTCGTCGTGGGAGAAGAATGCCCGATGAAAAAATTTAGGGGGGTGGGGTCCGGGGAGGGAGACCCTTTGCGGCAGCCGTTAGGTGAGCACGTAGCGCGAGCCTTACGGATGGCGACCGCAGAGCGTTAAAGGGTCCCCTCCCCGGTTCTCACCTCCCATGACGTTTTTCTTTTAACGAGTTTTCAAAAAGGAGCAGGCACATGACGTGGGAGAGCATCGAACGGCTGAAGACGGCGGCGGAGCGCAATGCCCTGGCCATCAGCGAGGCCAAGGCGGCGGGCCGCAAGGTGGTGGGGTTGTACTGTCTGTACTCGCCGGCGGAGATCGCGCTGGCGGCGGGTGCGGTGCCGGTGGTGCTGTGCGGCACGCGCAACGACCCCATTGCCACGGCCGAGCAGGTGCTGCCGCGCAACCTGTGCCCGCTCATCAAGAGCAGCTTCGGGTTTGCCATGGAAGGTTCGTGCCCGTACCTGTCGGCGGCGGATCTGGTGGTGGCGGACACCACCTGTGACGGCAAGAAGAAGATGTTCGAGCTGTTGGGCGAGATGAAGCCGGTGCACCTGCTGCACCTGCCGTCCACGCCGGACGAGGCGGCGCTGCCCTTCTGGCGCGGACAGCTGGAAGGTCTGGTGCAGCGGGTGGAGAGCGATTTCGGGGTGACCATCACCGAGCAGAACCTGACCGACGCCATCAAACTGGCCAACCGCGAGCGCCGCGCGTTGAAGGCGTTGATGGACCTGCCGCAGATGGACCCGGCCCCGGTGACCGGCATGCAGATGCTGGAAATGCTCTTCAAGCTGGGTTTTTTCTCCGACCGCGAAACCATCATCGAACTGGCCGAAGGTGTGGTGGCCGAGGTGCAGTCCGCGGCCAAGGCCGGAACCCTGTCCGAACGCAAGGGCGGCCCGCGCATACTGCTGACCGGCGTGCCGGTGGGCATGGGCTCGCACAAGGTGGTGCGGCTCATCGAGGAATGCGGCGGCCAGGTGGTGTGCATGGAAAACTGCACCGGCTACAAGAAGGCCGACCTGGTGGACGAGACAGGCGACCCGCTCACCGCGCTGGCGCGCCGGTACCTGTCCACGCCGTGTTCGGTCATGGCCCCCAACCAGGGCCGCTTCGACCTGCTGGAACGGCTGGTGGCCGACTTCAGGCCGCACGGCGTGGTGGACCTGACCTGGCAGGCCTGCCATACCTACAACGTGGAGGCGTACAAGGTGCGCAACTTCCTGCGCGACCGGTTCGACCTGCCCAGCCTGCACATCGAGACGGACTACTCCGAGGCCGACGCCGAACAGCTCAAGGTGCGCATTGAGGCGTTTCTGGAAATGATTGCCTAGATTCGTGGCGGGTGCAGCACGGGCGTTGCCCGTGCCGCCGCGTCCGGGATGTACAATGTGTACAAGGGGCCGTCCGCAAGGGCGGCCCCTTTGCCGTGGCGGGCGACCATCGGCCGCAACGACATCGCCCCCCGGCGTTCGCATGCGGTGCGAACTCCAGGGGGGCGATGAGGGGGTGCCGGGACGGACACCCGACGGAAGCGAGGAGCGGCATGCCTCCGGCGGAAGGGCGTCGTGCACGCGTGCATGCCCGTCCCGGCGGGGTGTGGCGTTGCGGACCGCCGCACCCCTTGATTCCAGTGCGCCTTGTGGCGCTACAATTCCACCTGCGCGCCGATTTCGATGACCCGCCCAGGCGGGATGCCGAAGAAGGTGGTGGCGTTCCAAGCGTTGCGCGACATGAAGGCGAACAGCGCCTTGCGCCAGCCCGCGATGTTCGAGGCGCCGCTGGTGAGCAGGGTTTCGCGGCCCACGAAGAAGGTGGTGGTTTCCATGCGCATGGGCAGGCCGCGCGCGGCGGCCAGTTGCACCAGTTCGGGCACGCGCGGGGTCTGCATGAAGCCGTAGCGGGCCACCATGCGGTGAAAGCCTTCGCCCAGCTTGTGCACCACCAGCCTGTCGGGCCGTGGCACGAAGGGCGTGGGCTCGGCCACGATGGTCAGCAGCATCACGGTTTCATGCAGGGTATGGTTGTGCTTGTAATGGTGCAGCAGGGGCAGCGGGGTGCCCGTGGGGTTCACGGACATGAACACCGCCGTGCCGGGCACGCGCAGCGGCTTGGTGCGGCGCACGCCTTCGAGAAAGGTGCCGAAGGGCACCGAGGCGGCGGCAAAGCGGGCGGAAAGGGCGGCCCGGCCGTCGCGCCAAGTCAGCATCAGGGTCATGACGCCCAGGGCCAGCAGCAGGGTGAACCAGCCGCCGTCCATGATCTTGAGCAGGTTGGCGGACAGGAACGCCCCGTCGAAGACCAGGAACAGCGCCACCAGCGGCAAAGCCTGCCAGGCCCGCCAGTTCCAGCGCTGGCGCGCCACGGCGTAGTACAGCAGCGAGGTCATGCCCATGGTGGCGGTGACGGCGATGCCGTAGGCCCCGGCCAGTCGGCTGGATTCCTGGAAGGCCAGCACCAGCCCCACGCAGGCGATCATCAGCATCCAGTTCACGGTGGGCAGGTAGATCTGCCCGCGCGTTTCCTCCGAGGTGTGGACGATGCGCATGCGCGGCACGAAGCCCAGCTGGATGCCCTGCTGCGTCAGCGAGTACACGCCGGATATCATGGCCTGCGAGGCGATGACCGTGGCCACGGTGGACAGCGCCACCATGGGGTACAGCAGGGGGCGCGGCACCAGGGCGTAGAAGGGGTTGAACGCCAGTTCCGGGTCTGCCAGCAGCATGGCGCCCTGGCCCAGGTAGTTGCACATCAGCGCCGGAAAGACCACGGCCATCCACGAAAGGCGGATGGGCCGCGCGCCAAAGTGCCCCATGTCGGCGTACAACGCCTCGCCCCCGGTGATGCACAGCACCACGGACCCCAGCACCACCATGCCGTGCAGGTGGTTTTCCATGAAGAACCGCACGGCATAGGTCGGGCTGATGGCCGCGAACACCTGCGGGTTGCGCAGCGCGGCCATGATGCCCAGCGTGGCGATGGCCGCGAACCACACCACCATCACCGGGCCGAACACCTTGCCGATGCGTTCCGTGCCGTGCCGCTGGGCCATGAACAGGCCCACCAGCACGCCGATGGTGATGGGCAGCACGAAGGGCGCGGCGGCCTCGGTGGCCACCTCCAGCCCTTCCACGGCGGACAGTACCGAAATGGCCGGGGTGATCACCCCGTCGCCGTACAGCAGCGCCGCGCCGAAAATGCCCACCACGGGCAGCATGCGCCGAAAGCGCGAGATGGTCGGGGCCTGCGCGGGCTTTGCCGAGCCCCCCGGCGTCGTGTCGTCGCTGCCCGCGGCCTGGCGGGCCGCGTTCTCACGGGCTCCGTCGCGCGACCCGTCGCGCAGGAGGGCCAGCAGGGCGAAGATGCCGCCTTCGCCGTCGTTGTCGGCGCGCATGATGAACAGCACGTACTTGAGGGTGACCACCACGGTCAGCGCCCAGAACACCAGCGAAAGCACCCCCAGGATGTTGGTGGGCGTCACCGGCAGGGCATGCAGACCGTGGAAGCATTCCTTGATGGCGTACAGCGGGCTGGTGCCGATGTCGCCGTACACCACGCCCAGCGCGGCCAGGGCCATGGGCAGCAGGCGGTTGGCGGCGTGGGTGGGCACCGTTGCGCCGGGTTCGATGAACGGGGCGGCCGGCGCGGATTGAGCGGACGGCGTGGGCTGGGCGGATGGCACGGTCGGGCCGGAAGACACGGCAGAGGCGGAAATCGATGCGTGCGTGGACATGGACTCATGACCGGCAACAGGCGCGGACCCGTCGGAAGGCACGGGCGGTGCGCCCCCGGTGGCGGAGGCTTGCTGGGCGGATTGCCCTGTGATGATGGAAGTGGCGGACGAGGACGCAACGGCATCGGTGCGCGGCGAGGCGCACGCGGTGCCGTCCGGCATGCTGCCGGACGCGGCTTCGCCCAACGGATCGGAACCGGTGGACATGAGGCCTCCGAAAAGGGTGGGGAAAGCTTCCCCCACCCCGAGGCCTGTCCATCCGGCGGTGGCCGCCCGCTGCATGGCAACGGACGGATGCACGGAAGGTGCTCGGAGGGGTGCTCTCCCTTCGACGCCTGCGAGGTTAGCTGACGGGCTCGGGCCGAAGAGATTGCCCTACGCCTTGCGGCGATGCGCCCCGTACCGGCGGACCGGTTGTTGGGTCCCCCGCTTCCGCCCCCAGGGCGGAACTCGGCGATTTCGACGAGGGGCTACGCCTGTCGGGGCATGCTGTCAATGGGGCGCAAAAGCCGTGCGCCACAAGGCGTTACGGTCGTCGGTAACAAGGCCGGGAGCAGGGCGTGTGGATATGCGGGGACTGCGCGCGGGCTGGAAGGTGGAGGCGGGCGGTGCGGCGGGCACGGCCGGGCCGCGAACGCGGACCCCGGGCAGGGAAGGGTCGCGCACGGAGGGCCATGCGGGCGGGCGCCGGGGCGCATGGCATTGCCGGGGATGCTTCGGCCGTTTATATTGTAACGCGCACGCGCGAGAGGCCGCGACGGGCGCAGGGCTCCGCCGGGGCTGTGCTGTCGCTTCCGGAACCGGGTTTTTCCATTTTTCCGGGCCTCGCGAAAGAAACCGCTTGACGGTGACGGCGTGCCCATGTAGATACCCCTCCTGCCTCGCAGGTGTAGGCGCGTAGCTCAGGGGGAGAGCACTTCCTTGACACGGAAGGGGTCAGCAGTTCAAATCTGCTCGTGCCTACCACACCGAAAGCCCAGAGAGGGAGGTTCCGGCCTCCCTTTCTTGTTATGGTGCGCGCGGCGGCAACAACCAACTCACCGAGGAGATTCGGCGTGAACGTGACCATCGAAGGACAGGTGTTCGACGTGCAGTCCGGCGTCTCCTGCCGTGACGCCCTCAAGGGCGCCCTGAGCGGGAAGAAATTCAAGAATGTCGTGGCCTGCCGCTGCAACGGCGACATGCTCGACCTTACCGCCGCCGTGCCCGCCGACACCACCACCATCGAACCGGTCTTCGCCGATTCGCCGGAAGGCGTCGAGCTCATCCGCCATTCCGCCGCGCACATCATGGCGGAAGCGGTGCAGAAGCTCTTTCCCGGCGTGAAGGTGACCATCGGTCCCGCCATCGACAGCGGGTTCTACTACGATTTCGATTACGAGCGCCCCTTCTCCATCGACGACCTCGAGGCCATCGAGGCCGAGATGCAGAAGATCGTGGCCGCCGCCCATCCCTTCACGCGCACCGAAATGACCAAGGACGAGGCCGTGGCCCTGTTCGAGGGCATGGGCGAGACCTACAAGGTCGAGATCGTGCGCGACATTCCGGCGGACACGGTATCCGTGTACCGCAGCGGCGACTTCGTGGACCTGTGCCGCGGCCCGCATATTCCCGACACCAGCTTCGTGAAGGCGTTCAAGCTGCTTTCCGTGGCCGGGGCCTACTGGCGCGGCGACGAGAAGAATCGCATGCTTTCGCGGGTGTACGGCACCGCCTTCGCCGACCCCAAGGCGCTGAAGGACTACCTGCACCAGATCGAAGAAGCCAAGCGCCGCGACCACCGCAAGCTGGGCCAGCAGCTGGACCTGTTCGCCTTCCATGAAGACGTGGCCCCCGGCATGGTCTACTGGCATCCCAAGGGCATGCTGCTGCGCACCATCCTCGAGGACTTCCTGCGCAAGGAACACCTGAAGCGCGGGTACGAACTGGTGCAGGGGCCGCAGCTTCTGCGCCGCGAGGTGTGGGAAAAGTCTGGCCACTACGACAACTACCGCGAGAACATGTACTTCACCGTCATCGATGACAACGCCTATGGCGTGAAGCCCATGAACTGCGTCTCGCACATGCTCATCTACAAGAGCCACCTGCGCAGCTACCGAGACCTGCCGCGCCGCATGTTCGAGCTGGGCGTGGTGCATCGCCACGAGAAGTCGGGCGTGCTGCACGGCCTGTTGCGCGTGCGCCAGTTCACCCAGGACGACGCGCACATCCTGTGCCGGCCGGATCAGCTGGAAGCCGAGATCATCGGCGTCATAGCCCTGGTCCGCGACTTGATGGGCCTGTTCGGGTTCGACTACCGCATCGTCATCTCCACCCGGCCGGAAAAGTCCATCGGCTCGGACGAGGACTGGGACCGCGCCACCAACGCGCTCATCGGCGCGGTGGCCACGGCGGGCCTGTCGTACACCATCAACGAGGGCGACGGCGCGTTCTACGGTCCCAAGATCGACATCAAGGTCACCGACGCCATCGGCCGCGAGTGGCAGCTGTCCACCATTCAGGTCGATTTCACCTTGCCTGACCGATTCGACTTGGTGTACATCGGGCAGGATGGCGAGCGCCATCGCCCGGTTATGGTCCACAGGGCCATTCTGGGTTCGCTGGAACGTTTCGTCGGCGTGCTCACCGAGCATTACGCCGGGGCCTTCCCCACGTGGATAGCCCCCGTTCAGGCCCGCCTTCTGACCGTCACCGACGCCCAGAACGATTTCGCACTGGGCGCGCGTGAACGGCTTGTCGCCGCCGGTCTTCGCGTGGAGGCCGATACGCGCAACGAAAAGCTGGGCTACAAGGTCCGCGAAGCCCAGTTGGAAAAGATCCCCTACATCCTCGTGGTGGGGGACAAGGAAGTGGAGGCGGGGAGCGTCAACGTGCGTCTGCGCACCGGCGAAAACCTTGGCCTCAAGACCCTTGCCGAGGTGGCGGAAATGATCACGGCGGACTGCCAGGAACCGTTCAAACGTGGAGGAATGAGCTATAGCTTCTCCTAACAACAGGATGCGCCGCGATATCCCGCAGGACACCGTGCGGCGTAATGAACAGGTCCGTGCCCGCGAAGTGCGGGTCATCGGAGCGGACGGCGAACAGCTCGGCATCCTGTCGCGCAACGACGCCATCGCGCACGCCAAGGAGCTGGGCCTCGACCTCGTCGAGGTGGCCGCCACGGCCGATCCGCCGGTGTGCCGCGTGATGGACTACGGGCGCTTCAAGTACGAGCAGCAGAAGAAGAAGGCCGAAGCGAAGAAGAACCAGACCGTGATCCAGATAAAGGAGATCAAGGTCCGGCCCAAGACGGATGACCATGACTACGACACCAAGGTCAGGCACATCCGCCGCTTCCTCGACGAAGGCGACCGCTGCAAGGTCACCGTCTTCTTCCGCGGGCGCGAAATCGTCCACAAGGATCGCGGCCAGTCCATTCTCGACCGCATCGTCGAGGATACCAAGGACATCGCCAAGGTGGACCAGGAAGCCCGCGCCGAAGGCCGCACCCTGTTCATGATGCTCGCTCCGCTGCCGAAGAAATAGGCCGTATCGGCCCTTGCTTCCGGCGCGTTTTTATCGCATTATGCCCCCTCTCGCCGGGGGTGCGGTCGCTTGCGCCGCTGCAACCGACCGGGAATTTTCGACGATCCAGTCCTTGAGAAGGCAAACCGGGTCCTCCGCCTCGCGGGGGGCTTCGTCATGCGTCCGTCGCCGCCCCGGCGGCCACGGCGCGAGCAGAGAACGGCAAGGAGTATCCAATGCCCAAGATGAAGACCCGGCGTTCCGCCGCCAAGCGCTTCTCCGTGACCGGCAGCGGCAAGTTCAAGCGCCGCAAGCAGAACCTGCGCCACATCCTCACGAAGAAGAACGCCAAGCGCCGCATGCGCCTCGGCCAGTCCGCCACCGTGGACAGCACCAATGAGAAGGCTGTGCGCCGGATGATGCCCTACGCCTAACGAAGGCGTTCAAAAAAGTACTTTTGCCCTCCGGCTGCGTCGGACCCGCCTTTTGCTCCGGTCGAGTACCTAAGAGTACACTCCCTTCGCAAAAGACGCGTCCTCCTTGCCGGAGAACAAAATTCCTTTTTTTGAATCGCCTTCGTCGGGGCCTGTGCCCCGGCAAGGCGTGCTCTCTGAACAACGAGAGCGCATCCCGCACTTTACATTATCCGCTCCGCTGGCCCGGTCTCTCGCCTCGCGGAGTCAAGATCACGATGGAGGTATTCCATGCGCGTGAAGAGAGGTCTCGCCTCACACAGGCGTCACAAGAAGTATCTGGACGCGGCCAAGGGTTTCCGTGGCGGCCGCAGCAAGCTGTACCGCACCGCCCGCGAGGCCGTGGAACGTTCGTGGATGTACGCGTTCCGCGACCGCAAGGTGAAGAAGCGCGAATTCCGCAAGCTGTGGATCCTGCGCATCAACGCCGGCGCCCGCATGCACGGCCTGTCGTACAGCAAGTTCATGCACGGCCTCACCCTTGCCGGCATCTCCCTGAACCGCAAGGTGCTTGCCGACCTTGCCGTGCGCGAGAAGGAAGATTTCGCGAAGCTGGCGCAACTCGCCGCCTCGAAACTCAACTAACCCCATACGGGGTCTCTACGCATGGACCTTCTCAAGGAACTGGAAAGCCTGGTCCCGGAACTCGAAAGAGGCCTGGACCAGGCTTCGTCGTTGACGGAGCTTGAGGAACTGCGCGTCGCCTTCCTTGGCCGCAAGGGGCGTCTTGCGCAGATCATGGGCCGCCTGCCCGAACTTTCGCCCGAGGACCGGCCCCGTCTGGGGCAGGCCGCCAACGGCGTGAAGCTGGCCCTCACAGAGCGTTTCGAAGGCCGCAAGGCCGCCATCGAGGCCGCAAGCGAGGCCGAGGCGCTGTCGCGCTTCGACCCGACCCTGCCCGGCCGCGCGCCGTGGCGCGGCTCGCTCCACCCGGACACCCTGGTCATGGAGGAAATCTGCTCCGTGTTCCGGGGCCTTGGTTACGACATCGTGACCGGGCCGGAAGTGGAAATGGACCACTACAACTTCGAAGCGCTGAACATGCCCGCCGAACACCCGGCGCGCGACATGCAGGACACCCTGTACGTCACCGAATCGATTCTGATGCGCACCCACACCTCGCCGTTGCAGGTGCGCACCATGCTTTCGCGCAAACCCCCGGTGGCCATCATCGCCCCTGGCAAGGTGTACCGCCGCGATTCGGACATCACGCACACCCCCATGTTCCACCAGATCGAAGGCCTGATGGTGGACAAGGGCGTGAGCATGGCCGATCTGCGCGGCACGCTCACCTCGTTCCTGCGCACCGTGTTCGGCGGCGATACCCGGGTCCGCTTCCGCCCCAGCTTCTTCCCCTTCACCGAGCCCAGCGCCGAGGTGGACATCTCGTGCTGCATCTGCGGCGGCAAGGGGCACGTGGGCAACGAACCCTGCCGGGTGTGCAAGACCACCGGCTGGGTCGAAATCCTGGGCTGCGGCATGGTGGACCCCGCCGTGTTCACCGCCGTGGGCTACGACCCGGAAGTGTACACCGGCTTCGCCTTCGGCCTTGGCGTCGAACGCGTGGCCATGCTCAAGTACGGCATTGGTGACCTGCGCATGTTCTTCGAGAATGATGTCAGGTTCCTGTCCCAATTCAGGTAAGTGATTTCGGATTCCGGGGGGCGGGGAAGGGAACCTTTTCCAAAAGGTTCCCT